>NZ_JBJDNG010000003.1:0-348509 GCF_044900155.1 Pseudomonas sp. NPDC088890
AACTTCGCGACTTCAGGAGGCCGAGCGTAGGTGTCTGTAGGGCCAGGTGCGCAGCACCCTTCGGCGTAGCCGAAGGCGCGAGATGTAGATTTGCGCAGCAAATCGTAGGCCGCGCGGGCCCGGAAGGCACCGAAGCGAGAGGACCCGGAGCGCAGCGTAGGGCCGGATGGTGGAGCGCACGGCTTTTGGTTACTTTTGGCCACGACCAAAAGTGACCCGCCGTAAGGGCGGAAAGGTGACTCAGCGTCGCCATCGCCAATGGATATGCTCAAAACTCTAAAAGCCCAAGCCCAAGCCCAAGCCCAAGCCCAAGCCCAAGCCCAAGCCCAAGCCCACAATCCAACCTCCCAACCCATACCCCAAGTGAATCTAGTCTAGGCTCAAAGAAACCGGTATCGGGCCAAGGACGCGCATGAGTGTCCGGGCCGGTCAACCATTTGGAGTCCTTGGGAGGTGCCCTCATGAGCCTGCTGCTTGAGCCTTACACCCTGCGTCAGCTAACGCTGCCCAACCGCATCGCTGTCTCGCCCATGTGCCAGTATTCCGCCACTGACGGCCTGGCCAACGACTGGCATCTGGTCCACTTGGGCAGTCGCGCGGTAGGCGGCGCCGGCCTGGTGATCACCGAAGCGGTAGCGGTCACCGCCGATGGCCGCATCACCGCTGAAGACCTCGGCCTCTGGGATGACGCCCAAATCCAGCCCCTACAGCGGATCACTCGGTTTATCACCGCCCAAGGTTCGGTCCCAGGTATCCAGCTGGCCCACGCCGGCCGCAAGGCCAGCACCCACCGACCCTGGCTCGGCAAACATGGCAGCGTAAAACCCGAAGACGGCGGCTGGCAGCCTGTTGGCCCGTCAAAAATTGCCTTCGACCCGGAACACACCTCACCACGGGAGTTGAGCACGGACGAGATCCAGGATGTCGTCGCTGCCTTCGTCAAATCGGCTGAGCGCGCCCTGGCTGCAGGCTTCAAGGTCGTAGAGATCCACGCCGCCCATGGCTACCTGCTGCATCAATTCCTCTCACCGCTGAGTAATCAGCGCCGTGATGAGTACGGCAGTTGCTTTGAAAACCGCATCCGCCTGACCCTGCAAGTCACCGAAGCCGTACGCAAGGTCTGGCCGCAAGAGCTGCCGCTGTTCGTCCGGGTATCGGCCACCGATTGGGTGGAAGACGGCTGGAATCCGGACGAAACCGTGGAGCTTGCGCGCCGACTGCGGGTGATCGGGGTAGACCTGATCGACGTTTCTTCAGGCGGTACCTCAGTCAACGCCGAGATCCCTACCGGCCCCGGCTACCAGACCCGCTTCGCCGAGCGCGTGCGCAAAGAGTCGGAAATCGCCACGGGTACCGTCGGCATGATCACCGAACCCGCCCAGGCCGAGCACATCCTGCGCACCGGCCAGGCTGACGTGATCTTCCTGGCCCGTGAACTGCTGCGCGATCCATACTGGCCGCTGCATGCCGATGACGATCTGGGTGGCAACAAGGCGACTTGGCCTGCCCAATATCAGCGTGCGACCAGTCGGGCGAATCCGATCCATGAGTCCGATCTAAGGGATTGAGAACGAAGCTATCAAGCTCAACTCGTCCTCTGTAGGAACGGGTTTATCCGCGAGTGCGATCGTGAATTCCCCATCGCATTCGCGGGTAAACCCGCTCCTACAGAATCAATGCTTGAACATCACATGCCGCACGCAGGTGTAGTCTTCCAGCCCATACATCGACATGTCCTTGCCATACCCAGAATGCTTCTGCCCGCCATGGGGCATTTCGCTGACGAGCATGAAGTGGGTATTGACCCAGGTGCAGCCATACTGCAAGCGCGCCGCAAGGCGGTGGGCGCGGCCGCTGTCGCGGGTCCAGACTGAAGACGCCAGGCCATACTCGGAGTCGTTTGCCCACGCCAGCGCCTGGGCCTCATCGCTGAAGCGGGTGACCGAGACCACCGGGCCGAACACTTCCTGGCGCACGATCTCGTCATCCTGCTGGGCATCGGCCAGCACCGTGGGCTCGAAGAAGAAGCCATCGCCAGGCAGCGATTTGCCGCCGGTGACCAGGCGGATGTGCGGCTGGGCAATGGCGCGTTGGACGATGCCGGCCACTTTGTCGCGGTGCAGTGCGCTGATCAGTGGGCCAAGTTCGGTGTCGGCATCGTTCTGCAAGCCTGGCTTGATGCTCGCCACCGCCTGGCCGAGTTGTTCGACGAAGCGCTCATAAATGCCCTCCTGAACATACAGCCGGCACGCGGCGGTGCAATCTTGCCCGGCGTTGTAGAAGCCAAAGGTGCGAATGCCTTCGATGGCAGCGTCCAGGTCGGCGTCATCGAAGACGATCACTGGGGCCTTGCCGCCCAGCTCCATGTGCATGCGTTTTACGCTATCGGCAGTAGCGCTGATGATGTGCGCGCCGGTGGGAATGGAGCCGGTCAGCGAAACCATCCGCACCCTGGGGTGGCTGACCAGTGGTGTGCCCACGGTCTGGCCACGGCCGAAAAGAATGTTCAGCACCCCTGCGGGCAGGATGTCCTGGGCCAGCTCGCCAAGGCGCAGGGCGGTCAATGGGGTGAGCTCCGAGGGTTTGAGCACCACGCTGTTGCCGGCGGCCAAGGCCGGGGCGATCTTCCAGGCCAGCATCATCAGCGGGTAGTTCCACGGCGCGATCGAGGCGACCACGCCGAGTGGGTCGCGGCGCACCATCGAGGTATGCCCGGGCAGGTATTCGCCTGCCGCCGAGCCGCCCAGGCAGCGGGCGGCGCCAGCAAAGAAGCGGAACACGTCGACGATCGCCGGGATTTCGTCATTCAGCGCGGCGGCAAGCGGCTTGCCACAGTTCTGCGATTCAAGACCGGCAAGCTCCTCGCCATGCTGCTCGATGCTATCGGCCAGGGCCAGCAGCGCCAGGGAGCGGTCCTTGGGGCTGGTCTGCGACCAGTCGCTGAAGGCTTTGTCAGCGGCGCGCACGGCGCTGTCGACCTGGGCCTCGGTGGCCTCGTTGATCTGCGCCAGTGCGCTGCCGGTGGCCGGGTCGAGCACGGTCCAGGTCGGGCCTTGGCCCGCTACCAGGCGGCCGTTGATCAGCATGTGGGTTTGCATGGATGAGTCCTCCAAGGTCATTTGCCGCTGCCCGCAACGCTTTCGCCGCCGCGGGTCAGGTAATAGGCGCCGAGGATCGGCAGCATGGTCACCAGCATCACCAGCATGGCGACCACGTTGGTCACCGGCACATCACGCGGGCGGCTGAGTTGGTTGAGCAGCCAGATCGGCAGGGTGCGTTCGTGGCCGGCGGTAAAGGTGGTGACGATGATTTCGTCGAATGACAAGGCAAACGCCAGCATGCCGCCGGCCAACAGCGCCGAGCCCAGGTTGGGCAGGATGATGTAGCGAAAGGTCTGCCAGCCGTCGGCGCCCAGGTCCATCGACGCTTCGATCAGGTTCTGCGAGGTGCGCCGCAGGCGGGCGATGACGTTGTTGTAGACGATCACCACGCAGAAGGTCGCGTGGCCCACCACGATGGTGAAGATGCCCGGCTCGATGCCCAGGCTCTTGAACGCCGAGAGCAGCGCGATACCGGTGATGATCCCGGGCAGGGCGATGGGCAGGATCAGCAGCAGCGAAATGCTTTCTTTGCCGAAGAAATTGCGTTTGTACAGCGCCGCCGAGGCCAGGGTGCCGAGCACCAGCGCGATGACTGTCGCCAGGCAAGCCACTTGCACCGACAGCTTGATCGCCTCGAGCACATCCGGGCGCGAGAATGCCACGGCGAACCACTTCAAGGTGAAGCCGCGTGGCGGGAAGCTGAACGCTGAATCTTCGGTATTGAAGGCGTAGAGCAGAATGATCAGGATCGGAAAATGCAGGAACAGCAATCCACCCCACGCCGCCAGGCGTAGACTCAGCGAGGCTTTTTCAGAGTGCATCGAAGGCTCCCAGGCGTTTGACCAGCGCCAGGTAGATCGCGATCAGCACGATCGGCACCAGGGTGAAGGCGGCGGCCATCGGCATATTGCCGATGGCGCCTTGCTGGGCGTAGACCATGCTGCCAATGAAATAGCCCGGCGGACCGATCAATTGCGGCACGATGAAGTCGCCCAGGGTCAGCGAGAAGGTAAAGATCGAGCCTGCGGCAATCCCGGGTACCGACAGCGGCAGGATCACTTGGGTAAAGGTCTGTCGCGGCTTGGCGCCCAGATCCGCCGAGGCCTGTAGCAAGGATGGCGGCAGGCGCTCGAGCGAGGCCTGGATCGGCAGGATCATGAACGGCAGCCAGATGTACACGAACACCATGAAGCGCCCCAGGTGTGACGTCGACAGGGTGCTGCCGCCCACCCCAGGCACGCTCAGCACCAGCTGCAGCAGGCCATCCAGATGCAGCTGCTGGACAAACCATTGGGCCACTCCGCCCTTGGCCAGCAACAGGGTCCAGGCATAGGTCTTGACGATGTAGCTGGCCCACATCGGCATCATCACTGCGATGTAGAAAAACGCCTTGGTCTTGCCGCTGGTGTAGCGCGCCATGTAGTAGGCGATGGGGAAGGCCAGCACCGCGCTGGCCAGCGACACCGCCACGGCCATGCCCAGGGTGCGCAGGATGATGTCGAGGTTGGCCGGGTTGAACAGCGCGGCGAAGTTGGCCAGGGTCAGGTCCGGCGTCACCGCCATGGTGAAGTCGTCGAAGGTGTAGAAACCCTGCCAGAGCAGGTTGAGCAATGAGCCCAGGTAGACGGCGCCGAACCACAGCAGAGGCGGGGTCAACAGCAGCAACAGATACAGGTTCGGCCGTCGATAGAGCAGATCAGACAAGCGCCGAAGGGCATGTGGATGCTGCTTGTCCAGCGCCAGGTTCATGCTACTGGCCCTCGACGAGGACGGTTTCCTTGAGGGCCGTCATCGCCTGCCGTGGCCAGCGGGCTTGTACCCGCTGGCCGGGCTGCCAGATCTGTGGGTGCTGCTGCCACTGGTCATTGGCCTGGCTCACCGCTAGAAGTTGGCCGTTGTCCAGTTGCACTTCGTAGCGGGTGGCGCTGCCTTGGTACTGAATATCGTGCAGCAGTCCGCTGACCTGCACCTCATGGCTGGCGGGGCTCAGCTCATCCAGGCGAATGTGTTCAGGGCGGATGGAGAAGGGCGTCGGGCTGCCGTTTAGCTGCTCGGCCAGCGCGCCGCGCAACACGTTGGAGGTGCCGACGAACTCGGCAACGAAGGTGGTTGCCGGCTTCATGTACAAGTTGCGTGGGCTATCCACTTGCTCGATCCGCCCAAGGTTGAACACCGCGACCCGATCGGACATCGACAGCGCTTCGGTCTGGTCGTGGGTGACGAATATGAAGGTAATGCCCAGTTGGCGCTGTAGCTTCTTCAGCTCGCCCTGCATTTGTTCGCGCAACTTCAGATCCAGAGCGCCTAGCGGTTCATCGAGCAGCAGTACCCGCGGGCGATTGACCAGGGCGCGAGCGAGGGCAACGCGCTGGCGCTGGCCGCCAGACAACTGCGCGGGCTTGCGTTGGCCGTAGCCCTCCAGGGCCACCATCGCCAGGGCTTCGTCGGCGCGAGCGTGGCGTTGCTGTTTACCGACGCCTTTGACCTTCAGGCCATAAGCGACGTTGTCGCGCACGTTCATGTGCGGAAACAGCGCATAGTCCTGGAACACGGTGTTGACATCACGCTGATAGGGCGGCACGCCCGCGGCTTCGATGCCATGAATGCGGATCGAGCCGCTACTGGGCTGCTCGAAGCCGGCGATCAGGCGCAGGCAAGTGGTCTTGCCCGAGCCTGAGGGGCCGAGCATGGAGAAAAACTCGCCGTCTTCGATGTCGATGCTGACCTGGTCGACGGCCTTGACCTCAGCGAAGGTTCGCGAGACCTGGGTGAACTGGACGGCTAGTGGCATGGCGACTCCTGAGGTCATCAGCAGGCGATCCTTGTCGGCGCTGGCAAGCCCGCGCCTACAAGGATCGCCGATAACGCAAAACGCTGCGCCGCCCTAGCGGCCACCCATGATCGCGATGTAGTCCTGGGTCCAGCGGCTATAGGGGACAAATTTGCCGCCGGCAGCCTGCGGGGTCTTCCAGAAGGCAATCTTGTCGAAGTTGTCGAAACCATTGGTCTTGCAGCCTTCGGCGCCGAGCAGTTCACTGCCGGTACAGGCAGCCGGTACTGCTGGCAGCGAGCCGAACCAGGCCGCCACGTCGCCCTGCACCTTGGGTTGCAGTGACCAATCCATCCATTTGTAGGCGCAGTTGGGGTGCTTGGCCTGGCTGTGCAGCATGGTGGTGTCGGCCCAACCAGTGGCGCCTTCCTTGGGAATGGTCGAGGCCACCGGCTGGTTATCGGCTTTCAGGCTGTTGACCATGTAGCCCCAGGAGCTGGATGCGGCCACGCCTTCGTTTTTCACGTCGCTCATCTGCACCGTTGCATCGTGCCAATAGCGGTGCACCAGCGGTTGTTGCTTGCGTAGCACATCGAGTACCGCCTGGTATTGGCTTTCGTTCAGCTCGTAGGGGTCCTGGATGCCCAGCGCTGGCTGGGTCGATTTCAGGTACAGGGCGGCGTCGGCAATGTAGATCGGCCCATCGTAGGCCTGTACCCGGCCTTTGTTCGGCTTGCCATCGGGCAACGCTTGCGGCTCGAACACCACGGCCCAGCTGGTCGGCGGCTGCTTGAACACGTTGGTGTTGTACAGCAGCACGTTCGGCCCCCACTGGTAGGGCGTGCCATAGACCTGCTTGTCGACCACGTACCAGCCGCCATTCTGCAGGCGTGGGTCCAGATTCTTCCAGTTAGGGATCAGTGCGGTATTGATCGGCTGCACGCGTTTGCCGGCGATCAGGCGCAGCGAAGCATCGCCGGAGGCGGTGACCAGATCGTAGCCACCTTTGGTCATCAGGCTGACCATCTCGTCGGAGGTGGCCGCCGTCTTGACGCTGACCTTGCAGCCAGTGTCCTTCTCGAAACCTGTGACCCAGTCGTAGGCTTTGTCGCTTTCACCACGCTCGATGTAGCCGGGCCAGGCAATGATATCGAGTTGTCCTTCACCGGCACCTACAGCCTTGAGCGGCTCGGCCGCCTGCAGGCTGGCGCTGGCCAGCAGGGCGCTGCTCAGGGCGCTGAGCAATGCGGTCTTGTGCACTGACATGGTGTTCCCTCTTGTTCGGATGTAGGGGCGGGCAGTCATCAAGAAAGCAGTGAAGCGATCGTTATAAGCGTAGTGCGGTTATCGCCGGTGCAGCGCAGCGGCGATGTCGAGTCTAGTTGTGTTTTTGCCTGGGTATGCAACATCCGGAAGCAAATCCCCCCGTGGCGAACGGCCAGGCAAGCCTTACTCTGGGCGTTACCTTTCGCACCGTGGAGACTCGCGCATGAACACCCGGGGTTTGCTCGATCAACTGCTCAAGTCCGGCCAGGAACTGCTCGCCAAGCAAGCAGGCAAAGGCACCTCCAACAAGCCAGGTTTGGGCGCTGGCGGCCTTGGCAGTCTGCTGTCTGGCGCCGGTGGGGGCGCGCTGGCGGGCAGCGCCATGGGCCTGCTGCTGGGCAACAAGAGCGCGCGCAAATATGGCGGCAAAGTCCTCACCTACGGTGGCCTGGCCGCGCTTGGCGTGTTGGCCTACAAGGCCTATGGCAACTGGCAGGCCAACCAGGCCGCCGGCCAGCGTCACGAGCCACAGACGCTCGATCGGCTGCCGCCCGCCGAGGCCGAGCAACACAGCCAGGCGGTGCTGCGTGCACTGGTGGCAGCGGCCAAGTCCGATGGCCATATCGACGAGCGCGAGCGTGAGCTGATCGAGGGCGAATTCACCCGTCTCGATAACGATCGTGAGCTGCAACACTGGCTGCATGCCGAACTGAACAAACCGCTGGATCCGGCCGAAGTGGCGCGCGCTGCGCAAACCCCGGAAATGGCCGCCGAGATGTACTTGGCCAGCGTGATGATGGTCGACCAGGAAAACTTCATGGAGCGCGCCTACCTGGACGAACTGGCTCGTCAGCTGCGCCTGGATCCGGCTTTGCGCCAGGAACTGGAAAACCAGGTCAGGCTTGCTGCTGGTCAATAGTTAGGCATTTGGCCATCGGTGCGGGCACGCCAGCCCCAATCCTCTGCAATTGAGCTGCGAACGGCAAACCCGCCTGGGCTATACTTCGGCGATTTTTCCCCGCTCGCACTGAATTCTTGAGGGCTGAATGTGAAGAACTGGACCTTGCGCCAACGGATCCTGGCAAGTTTCGCCGTGATCATCGCCATCATGTTGCTGATGATCGTGGCCGCCTACTCACGCTTGGTGGCGATCTCGACCAGCGAAGAAGCGGTAGGGTCCGACAGCATTCCTGGGGTCTACTACAGCTCGATGATCCGCAGTGCCTGGGTCGACAGCTATGTCACCAGCCAGCAGTTGGTCGGCCTCTCCGATCACCGCGAAGTGACCTCGGCGGATCTGGAGCTGTTCAAGAGCTTCGATGATCGCCTCAAGCAACACATGGCCAGTTACCAGGCGACCATTCGCACAGATGATGACCAGGCCAGCTTCAATGAGTTCGTGCGCCTGGAGCAGGAGTACATCAAGTCCGTCGATCAGGTACTGGAAGCCTATCGGCAGAAAAACTACGCCGAAGCCGAACGCCTGATCGCTGAAGTCCTGACGCCAGCGTGGGTGGCCGGGCGCAAGCACCTCAACGGGGTGATCGAGCGCAATCGCGAGTCGGCCGACGCCGCCACCAACGAAATCGTCAGCGCCGTGGCCACCGCCAAGGGCAGCATGATCGTTTCGCTGGTGCTGGCAATCATTGCTGCCGGGATCTGCGGACTGTTGCTGATGCGTGCCATTACGGCGCCCGTGCAGCGGATTGTCCACGCCCTCGACAAGCTGCGTTCAGGCGACCTGAGCATGCGCCTGAGCCTGGACCGCAAGGACGAGTTCGGCGCCATCGAGAGCGGCTTCAATGAAATGGCCGAAGCGCTGGCCAACCTGGTGTCCCAGGCCCAGCGTTCGTCGGTGCAGGTGACCACTTCGGTCACTGAAATCGCGGCTACCTCCAAGCAGCAGCAAGCTACCGCCACCGAGACCGCCGCGACCACTACTGAAATCGGCGCGACGTCCCGGGAAATCGCCGCGACCTCGCGTGACCTGGTACGCACCATGACCGAAGTCACCTCGGCCGCCGACCAGGCGTCGAGTTTGGCTGGCTCCGGCCAGCAAGGGCTGGCGCGGATGGAAGAAACCATGCACCAGGTAATGGGCGCTGCCGACCTGGTCAATGCAAAACTGGCAATCCTCAACGAGAAAGCCAGCAACATCAACCAAGTGGTGGTGACCATCGTCAAGGTCGCCGACCAGACCAACCTGCTGTCGCTCAATGCCGCCATCGAGGCGGAAAAGGCCGGTGAGTACGGCCGTGGTTTCGCCGTGGTCGCCACCGAAGTGCGCCGCCTGGCCGATCAAACCGCTGTAGCCACCTATGACATCGAGCAGATGGTGCGTGAGATCCAGTCGTCGGTCTCGGCCGGGGTCATGGGCATGGACAAGTTCTCCGAAGAAGTGCGCCGCGGCATGTTCGAGGTGCAGCAGGTCGGTGAGCAGCTCAGCCAGATCATTCACCAGGTCCAGGCCCTGGCACCGCGGGTGCTGATGGTCAACGACGGCATGCAGGCCCAGGCGACGGGAGCCGAGCAGATCAACCAGGCACTGGCCCAGCTCAGCGATGCCAGTACGCAGACGGTTGAGTCGTTGCGCCAGGCTAGCTTTGCCATCGATGAGTTGAGCCAGGTGGCCGCCGGGCTGCGTGGCGGTGTGTCGCGCTTCAAAGTCTGACGAGCATGAACGACTTGCACCCTCGCGAGGAACAGGCCGCCAGCGCCAAGGGCGCCCTGTACCTGTTGTTTCGCATACAGGACCAGCGCTTTGCCCTCGATGTGCGCGAGGTGGTCGAAGTGCTGCCGCGTCGTCCGCTCAAGCCGATTGCCCAGGCGCCGGCTTGGGTCGCGGGCATCCTCACCCATAGAGGCGCGCTGATCCCGGTGATCGACCTCTCGGCCCTGAGCTTTGTCATGCCTGCGCCGCTGCGTACCAGCACGCGGTTGGTAGTGGTGCATTATCGGGCTGATGCCCGCCGCCCTGACCTGCGCCTTGGCCTGATCCTGGAGCAGGCGACCGATACCTTGCGCTGTCAGCCCGACGAGTTCCGCCCCTATGGCCTGGACAACGCTGCTGCGCCTTACCTGGGCCCGGTACGCCAGGACGCCCAAGGCCTGTTGCAGCGCATCCAACTCGATGACCTGTTGTCCGATGAAGTGCGTCGGCTGTTGTTTCCTGAGCAGCCAGGGCAGGAGCCGGCATGATCGAGCAGCGGTTTTTCCGGTTCTTGCAGGAGCGCATTGGCCTGGATGTCGAGTCGGTTGGCGCGCCGATGGTCGAGCGTGCCTTGCGCCAGCGCTGCGCGGCCTTGGCGGCAAACGGTCTGGACGATTACTGGGTACGCTTGCAGCAGTCGGCAGAGGAGCAGCAAGCCCTTATCGAGGCGGTGATCGTTCCGGAAACCTGGTTCTTCCGCTATCCGGAGTCGTTCGCTGCGTTGGTCGGCCTGGCGCATAAGCGCCTGGCCGAACTGGCCGGAGCCAGGCCGCTGCGCATCCTCAGCCTGCCGTGTTCGACCGGTGAAGAGCCTTACTCGATTTCCATGGCGCTGCTCGACAGCGGTATGAGCCCGTCGGCGTTCGGCATCGATGGCCTCGATATCAGCCCCATCTCGGTGGCCAAGGCGCAGCAGGCTGTCTACGGGCGAAACTCGTTCCGCGGCAGCGACCTGGCTTTTCGCCAACGGCACTTCACTGAGCGTGACGAGGGCCATCAGCTGGATGAGCGGGTATCTCAGCAGGTTCGCTTGCAGGTGGGCAATGTGCTCGATCCGCAGCTCAAGAGCCGCGAGGGGCAGTACGATTTCGTGTTTTGCCGCAACTTGCTGATCTATTTCGATGTGCCGACCCAGCGTCGGGTGTTCGAGGTGCTCAAGCAATTGACTCATGCCCAGGGCGTCTTGTTTATCGGCCCCGCTGAAGGCAGTTTGCTGGCGCGGCTGGGCATGCGACCCGTGGGCATCGCCCAGTCGTTCGCCTATGTTCGCCAGCAGGAAAGTGCAGCGCTGGCGGTGAGCAAACCGCTGCCGGTTGCCCGCGCGCAGCCGGCGCCGTTGGCTGCCCCGCGAGCGCCTGCACCTGCGCCATGGCCGTTGCGTTCGGTAGCTGCGCCCAGCGCTGCGCAGCCTGCGCAAGACAAGGATGATTTACTGGCGGCCATCGCCCGTCAGGCCAACGCTGGCGACAGCGAGCAGGCCCGCGCCAACTGTGCGCGCTACTTGCAGCTATTTGCGCCGACCGCGCAGGTCTATTACTGGCTGGGTTTGCTCAGCGACACCGAGGGCAACAGCCAGGATGCGCTGATCCATTACCGCAAGGCCTTGTACCTTGAGCCGCAGCATCCTGAGGCGTTGATCCACCTGGCGGCCTTGCTGGCCTCGCAAGGGGATATCGCAGGCGCTCGCCGCCTGCAAGAACGAGCCGCCCGGGTCGGACGGGAGTCTGAACGATGAGTTTTGCCAGCCACATGCCGCTGGTCCGCCAGGACGACGAGCAGATCGACGATTGCTGGAACCGCATTGGTGTGCACGGCACCAAGCAATGCCCGCTGCTGGAGCGGCATATCCATTGCCGCAACTGCGAGGTCTACGCCTCGGCCGCCACCCGTCTGCTCGACCGCTATGCCTTGATGCAGGACGAACAGGTTGATAGCGCCGCGCCAGTAGTGGAGAACCTCGGCCGCTCACTGCTGCTGTTCCGCCTGGGTGAAGAATGGCTGGCCCTGGCCACGGCGTGCCTGGCGGAAATCGCGCCACTGCAGCCGGTCCACTCCCTGCCGCACCAGCGCTCGCGTGTTTTGCAAGGCGTGGCCAACGTGCGCGGTGCGCTGGTGCCGTGTCTGTCGCTGGCCGATCTGCTCGGCATCGAAGTGCTGCCGGCCCAGGAGCGCAGCGGGCGAGTCATGCCACGCATGCTGATCCTGGCTGCCGAAGGCGGTTCGGTGGTGGTGCCGGTGGACGAGATCGATGGCATCCATCGCCTGGATGTCGAGCACCTCAATGACGGCCAGGATGCCGCTCACTTCACCGCTGCGGTGCTGCAGTGGCGCGGGCGCAGTGTCAGGGTGCTGGATGCGCAACATCTACTGTCTGCCGTGAAGCGGAGCCTGTCATGACCCCAGAGCAAATGCGCGACGCTTCGCTGCTCGAACTGTTCGCCCTGGAGGCCGAGGCCCAGACTCAGGTGCTCAGTGCCGGCCTGATGGCGCTGGAGCGTAATCCAACCCAGGCCGATCAACTCGAAGCCTGCATGCGCGCTGCCCATTCGCTCAAGGGCGCTGCGCGGATCGTAGGGATCGATGCCGGAGTCAGCGTTGCCCACGTCATGGAAGATTGCCTGGTGGCCGCCCAGGAAGGCCGCCTGCGCCTACGCCCGGAGCACATCGACGCGCTGCTCAAAGGCACCGACCTGCTATTGCACATCGCCACGCCCGGCGATCCTGCCGGTGAGGCAGCGGTGCCGGGTTTCCTGGTGCAAATGGCGATGTTGCTTGATCCAAACGCGGCGCTTACCCACGTCAGTGCACCCGTTGCGCCTGCGCCTACGCCTGCCGAGCCGGTTGCTGCACCGTCGCCGCCCATCGAGCCAGCCGTGCTCGCCGCCGAACCGCTAGGCGATGACGCCACTGTGCGCAGAGCCGGCAAGCGCGCTAGCGAAGGCAGCGAGCGGGTACTGCGGGTCACCGCCGATCGATTGAACAGCCTGCTCGACCTGTCGAGCAAATCGCTGGTGGAAACTCAGCGTCTGAAACCTTATTTAGCCAGCCTGCAGCGCCTCAAGCGCATGCATGGCCAGGGTATGCGCGCCCTCGATGGCTTGAAGGCCGAGCTCGAAGGCAGTGGCCAAAGCCCGGAAGTGCTCGACGCCTTGGCACAAACCCAGCGCCTGCTGGGTGAGACCCAGCAGATCCTGCAGCAGCAGGCCGCCGAGCTGGATGAGTTCGGCTGGCAGGCCAGCCAGCGTGCGCAGAACCTGTACGACACGGCGCTGGCGTGCCGCATGCGCCCCTTCGCCGATGTGCTGGCCGGGCAGAGCCGCATGGTCCGTGACCTTGGTCGTTCGCTGGGCAAGCAGGTGCAGTTGCAGATCGAAGGCGAGAAGACCCAGGTCGACCGCGACGTGCTGGAAAAACTCGAAGCCCCGCTGACCCACCTGCTGCGTAACGCCGTCGACCACGGTATCGAGTTGCCAGAACGGCGCCTGCTGGCCGGCAAGCCGGGCGACGGTGTGATTCGCTTGCGCGCCTCGCACCAGGCCGGGTTGTTGATTGTTGAAATCAGCGACGACGGCGCAGGTATCGATCTGGAGCGCTTGCGCCAGAGTATCGTCGAGCGCGCCCTGTCGCCGGTCGAGACGGTGGCGCAGATGAGCGAGGCCGAACTGCTGACCTTCCTGTTCCTGCCCGGTTTCAGCCTGCGCGACAAGGTCACCGAAGTCTCCGGGCGCGGGGTCGGCCTGGACGCTGTGCAGCACATGGTTCGCGAGCTGCGTGGCTCGATCGAACTGACCCAGGTCGCTGGGCAAGGTTGCTGTTTCCACCTCGAAGTGCCGCTGACCCTGTCGGTGGTGCGCAGCCTGGTGGTCGAGGTCGGCGGCGAGGCCTATGCGTTCCCGCTGGCGCATATCGAACGTACCCTGGATGTGCCTAGCGAAGCCATTGTGCAGATCGAAGGCCGACAGCACTTCTGGCACGAACAGCGCCATATTGGCCTGGTTGCGGCCAGTCAGTTGCTCAACCGCCCGGCAGGGCAGGGGGAGCAGGACAGCATCCGCGTGGTGGTGATCCGCGAGCGTGACCAGCTGTATGGCGTGGCAGTGGAGCGGCTGATCGGTGAGCGGGTGCTGGTAGTGATGCCGCTCGACCCGCGCCTGGGCAAGATCCAGGACATTTCCGCCGGCGCCTTGCTCGACGACGGCTCGGTGGTGCTAATTGTGGATGTCGAGGATCTGCTGCGCTCGGTGGAAAAGCTGCTCACCACGGGCCGTCTGGAACGTATCGAGCGTGGCGGCCAGCCACTCAAAGGGGCGGCACGCAAGCGCGTGCTGGTGGTCGACGACTCGCTGACCGTGCGTGAGCTGCAACGCAAGCTGCTGGGTAATCGCGGCTATGACGTGGCCGTCGCTGTCGATGGCATGGATGGCTGGAACGCGCTGCGCGGGGAGGACTTCGACCTGTTGATCACCGACATCGACATGCCGCGCATGGATGGCATCGAGCTGGTGACCCTGGTACGCCGCGACCAGCGCCTACAATCGCTGCCGGTCATGGTGGTGTCCTACAAGGACCGCGAAGAAGATCGCCGGCGTGGACTAGATGCCGGGGCCGACTACTATTTGGCAAAGGCCAGTTTCCATGACGATGCTCTGCTGGACGCAGTGGTCGAGTTGATCGGAGGTGCACAGGGATGAAGATCGCCATCGTCAACGACATGCCCATGGCCGTGGAGGCCTTGCGCCGGGCATTGGCCTTTGAGCCCGCGCATCAGGTGATCTGGGTCGCGGCCAATGGCGCCGAAGCCGTGCAGCGCTGCGCCGAGCAGACCCCAGACCTGATTCTGATGGACCTGATCATGCCGGTGATGGACGGGGTCGAGGCGACTCGGCGGATCATGGCCGAAACGCCATGCGCCATTGTCATCGTCACGGTCGATCGCAAGCAGAACGTGCATCGGGTGTTCGAAGCCATGGGCCACGGCGCCCTGGATGTGGTCGACACCCCGGCCTTGGGCGCAGGCGATGCCCGCGAGGCGGCCGCGCCGCTATTACGCAAGATTCTCAATATTGGCTGGCTGATCGGCCAACAACGGGCCAGCACGCCACGGCCGGTCGCCGCGCCGCTGCGCGAGGCGTCCCAACGGCTGGGGCTGGTGGCGATCGGCTCGTCGGCGGGTGGCCCGGCTGCCCTGGAGATATTGCTCAAGGGCCTGCCGAAGAACTTCCCCGCGGCGATCGTGCTGGTCCAGCATGTCGATCAGGTGTTCGCCGCAGGCATGGCCGAATGGCTCAGCAGCGCCTGCGGGCTGGTGGTGCGCCTGGCTCGCGAAGGCGAACCGCCACAGCCTGGGCAGGTGCTGTTGGCCGGCACCAATCACCATATCCGCCTGATGAAGGGCGGCCAGTTGGCCTACACTGCCGACCCAGTGGACGAAATCTACCGGCCTTCGATCGATGTGTTCTTTGAAAGCGTGGCCCGTTACTGGAGTGGCGATGCCGTCGGCGTGCTGCTGACCGGCATGGGCCGCGACGGTGCCCAAGGGCTTAAGATGATGCGCCAGCAGGGTTTTCTCACCATCGCCCAGGACCAGCAGAGCAGCGCGGTGTACGGCATGCCCAAGGCGGCTGCGGCGATCGACGCTGCGGTGGAGATCCGTCCTCTGGAGCGGATTGCCGGGCGACTGATGGAAATTTTTTCGAAATGACGATATGTATTGAACCACGCCGCCTGGCCGGCAGTGACCTGGTGAATAGGCATGAATGATCTACCGATCGAAGGTTTCACGACCAGCAACGAGAATTCGGCGATGGTCCTGCTGGTCGACGATCAGGCCATGATCGGTGAAGCGGTACGCCGTGGCCTGGCCCATGAAGAGAACATCGACTTTCACTTCTGCGCCGACCCGCACCAGGCCGTGGCCCAAGCGATGCGCATCAAGCCGACGGTGATTCTCCAGGACCTGATCATGCCGGGCCTGGATGGCCTGACCCTGGTGCGCGAATACCGTAATAACCCGGCCACTCAGGACATTCCAATCATCGTCCTGTCGACCAAGGAAGATCCACTGGTCAAGAGCGCGGCATTCGCCGCCGGCGCCAACGATTACCTGGTCAAGCTGCCCGATACCATCGAGTTGGTGGCGCGGATTCGCTATCACTCGCGCTCTTACCTGACCCTGTTGCAGCGCGACGAGGCCTATCGAGCCTTGCGCGTCAGCCAGCAACAACTGCTCGACACCAATTTGATGCTGCAGCGGCTGATGAATTCCGATGGCCTGACCGGGCTGTCCAACCGCCGCCATTTCGACGAATACCTGGAGCTTGAGTGGCGCCGGGCGATGCGCGAGCAGCAGCAGATATCGCTGCTGATGATCGACGTCGACTACTTCAAGCTCTACAACGACAGTTTCGGCCACTTGGCCGGAGACGAAGCCCTACGCCAGGTGGCCGAGGCCATTCGTGGCTCGTGCTCGCGACCGACCGACCTGCCGGCGCGCTATGGCGGCGAGGAGTTCGCCCTGGTGCTACCCAATACTTCCCCAGGCGGCGCGCGGCTGATCGCCGAGAAGCTGCGTCAGACCGTGCGTGGCCTGAATATTCCCCATTGCGCCCCTGAAACTGACGCGCACCTGACTGTCAGCATCGGCCTGGCCACCCTGACCCCGAGCATTGGCAGTCATTGCCGGCAGTTGATCTCGGCGGCGGACAAGGGCTTGTATCAGGCCAAGAACAGTGGGCGCAATCAGGTCGGCATCGCCTGATTGCCCCAGGATTGGGCCGGCACTTGCAACCTGGGCTGGAAAAAACCGGCACGCAAGCCAAACCCACCGCCCGGCGGGTCTGCCGCCATGGGACAGACTCGTTTATACTCACCGGCTTTTCACCGAATTCGCGCGAGTAGCCTGCCCATGGAAATCCAACCGATCCTGAACACCATCAAGGACCTCACCGAGCGTTCCCAGTCCATTCGGGGGTATCTTTGACTACGATCACAAAGCTGATCGCCTGATCGAAGTCAACCGCGAGCTGGAAGACCCGGCCGTCTGGAACAAACCCGAGTACGCCCAGGCCCTGGGGCGCGAGCGTGCCATGCTGGCGCAGGTGGTCGAGACCCTGGACAAGATGTCCAACGGCCTGGCCGACTGCCAGGACCTGCTCGACATGGCCGTCGAGGAAAATGACGAAGGCGCCGTGAGCGACGTCGTGACCGAGCTGCAAGGCCTGGAAGAAAGCCTGGCCCAGCTTGAGTTCCGTCGCATGTTCAGCGGTGAGATGGACATGAACAACGCCTACCTGGACATCCAGGCTGGCTCCGGCGGTACCGAAGCGCAGGACTGGGCCAACATCCTCCTGCGCATGTACCTGCGCTGGGCCGACAAGCGCGGTTTCGACGCCACCATCATCGAGCTGTCCGAAGGCGAAGTCGCCGGCATCAAAGGTGCCACCGTGCATATCAAGGGCGAGTACGCCTTCGGCTGGCTGCGCACCGAAATCGGCGTTCACCGTCTGGTGCGCAAGAGCCCGTTCGACTCCGGCGCCCGTCGGCACACCTCGTTCTCGGCGGTGTTCGTCTCGCCTGAGATCGACGACAAGGTCGAGATCGAGATCAACCCGTCCGACTTGCGTATCGACACCTACCGCTCCTCCGGTGCCGGCGGTCAGCACGTGAACACCACCGACTCGGCGGTGCGTATCACCCACGTGCCGACCAACACCGTGGTGGCCTGTCAGAACGAACGTTCCCAGCACGCCAACAAGGACACCGCCATGAAAATGCTGCGGGCCAAGTTGTACGAGCTGGAGATGCAAAAGCGCAATGCCGCCTCGCAGGCGCTGGAAGACAGCAAGTCGGACATCGGCTGGGGCCACCAGATCCGCTCCTATGTACTCGATGACTCGCGCATCAAGGACCTGCGTACTGGCGTCGAGCGCAGCGACTGCCAGAAAGTCCTCGACGGCGACCTCGACCAGTACCTGGAAGCGAGCCTGAAGCAGGGGCTGTAAGCCACACCACCGCCGCGATGCCCGGCCGCCTGCCGGCATCGCGCGCCCTGCCCGAAAAGGGCAATGAATACCTGATGGAAAGAATGACGACATGAGCGATCTGAAGACCGAAGCGCAAGACCTGCAACAGGAAGAAAACACCCTGATCGCCCTGCGCAAGGAAAAACTTGCCGCAGAACGTGCGAAGGGTCAGGCCTTCCCCAACGACTTCCGCCGCGACAGCTACTGCAATGACCTGCAGAAGCAATACGTCGACAAGACCAAGGAAGAGCTGGAAGCTGCAGCGATCCCGGTCAAGGTCGCCGGTCGCATCATGCTCAACCGTGGCTCGTTCATGGTTATCCAGGACATGACCGGGCGTATCCAGGTCTACGTCAACCGCAAGACCCTGCCTGAAGAAACCCTGGCTGCCGTGAAAACCTGGGACCTGGGCGACATCATCGCCGCCGAAGGCACCCTGGCCCGTTCCGGCAAGGGCGACCTGTACGTCGAAATGACCAACGTGCGCCTGTTGACCAAGTCGCTGCGCCCGCTGCCGGACAAGCACCACGGCCTGACCGACACCGAGCAGCGCTATCGCCAGCGCTACGTCGACCTGATGGTCAACGAAGAAACCCGCCACACCTTCCGTGTGCGTTCGCAGGTGATTTCGCACATCCGCAAGTTCCTCATCGAGCGCGACTTCCTCGAAGTCGAAACGCCGATGCTGCAGACTATCCCTGGTGGTGCTGCGGCCAAGCCGTTCGAGACCCATCACAATGCGCTGGACATGGCCATGTTCCTGCGCATCGCGCCTGAGCTGTACCTCAAGCGCCTGGTGGTCGGTGGCTTCGAGAAGGTCTTCGAGATCAACCGCAACTTCCGTAACGAAGGCGTTTCGACCCGGCACAACCCCGAGTTCACCATGCTCGAGTTCTACCAGGCCTATGCCGACTACAACGACAACATGGACCTCACCGAAGAGCTGTTCCGCGAGCTGGCGCAGCTGGTGCTGGGCAGCACTGACGTGCCGTACGGCGACAAAGTGTTCCACTTCGGCGAGCCGTTCGTGCGCCTGTCGGTATTCGACTCGATCCTCAAGTACAACCCGGAGCTCACCGCCGCCGACCTGCAAGATGTCGACAAGGCCCGTGCGATCGCCAAGAAAGCCGGTGCCAAGGTGCTCGGCCACGAAGGCCTGGGCAAGCTGCAGGTGATGATTTTCGAAGAGCTGGTCGAGCACAAGCTGGAACAGCCGCACTTCATCACCGAGTACCCGTTCGAAGTCTCGCCGCTGGCCCGTCGCAACGACGAAAACCCCGCCGTCACCGACCGCTTCGAGCTGTTCATCGGTGGTCGCGAGATCGCCAACGCCTACTCCGAGCTCAACGATGCCGAAGACCAGGCCGAGCGCTTCCTGGCCCAGGTGGCCGAGAAAGACGCCGGTGACGACGAAGCCATGCACTACGACGCCGACTTCGTGCGCGCGCTGGAGTACGGCATGCCGCCGACTGCGGGTGAAGGTATCGGCATCGACCGTCTGGTGATGCTGCTGACCAACTCACCGTCGATTCGCGATGTGATCCTGTTCCCGCACATGCGTCCGCAGGCCTGAGTGATCTGAACAAGCCGCCTTATTGGGCGGCTTTTTCTTGCCTTGAGTCTTAGCGTGCCTGTGCCGTCTCTATCGCGGGGCAAGCCCGCTCCCACGTAGTTCGCTGCTGATGTTGATTACGTGGGAGCGGGCTTGCCCCCCGACAGAGACGGCACAGACAACATTCAACTTTATGAGGTACCCACCGTGACACCAGCAAACGCCCAACAAGGCGCGGCCGGCGTGGCCAGCGCTGTCGCCGAGAGCGTGCAGTACCAAGGGCGCAAGACCAGCCGCCAGGGCAGCGAGCAGCGCCGCCAGCTGATTCTCGACGCGGCCATGCGCATCGTCGTGCGCGATGGCGTGCGCGGCGTGCGTCACCGCGCGGTGGCAGCCGAGGCTGGGGTGCCGCTGTCGGCCACTACCTATTACTTCAAGGACATCGAAGACCTGCTCACCGACACCTTCGCCCAGTACGTCGAGCGCAGCGCCGCGTACATGGCCAAGCTCTGGTCCAACACCGAAGTGGTGTTGCGCCAGTTGCTGGCTCAGGGTGATGGCAGCGCGCAATCACGCGCGCGCCTGGTCGACGAAGTGGCGCGCATGACCGCCGATTACGTCAGCCGCCAACTGCATAACCGGCGTGACTTCCTCATGGCCGAGCAGGCTTTTCGCCAAGAGGCGCTGTTGTGCCCGCGTTTGGCTGACTTGGTCCGCGCCCATGAGCAGATTCTTCTGCACGGCGCGCGGCAGATGCTCCAGGTAGTCGGCTCGCGTCAGCCGGAACAGGACGCCCAGATGTTGACGGCGATTATCGAGCAGATGGAATATCAGGGCCTGCTCATGGATGCGAATGCGCAAGCCGATGGGCAGATGCTCGCTATCCTTACCCGGTACCTGCACCTGGTGCTGGCCTCGGCCTAGGTAGCGACCGACTTTTCAAGGAGAACCTGATGAAAGCCTGGCGTGTGGTGTTGTTGACGTTGTCATTCCTGCTGCTGGGCGGTTGTCTGGTGACCTTCGGTGATCCACTCCCCGCTAATCAGGCGGCGCCCAAGGCCCTGCTGGGCAAGTGGAGCAGCAAGGATGCCTGGGGCCAGCCGCTGAAGCTGGCGATCAGTCGCGCCGGGGGCAACACCTACAAGGCGGTGGCGCGCGCACAAGGCAAGCCGGCTGAGGAGTACACCTTCACCGTTGCCCGCCACGGCAACCGCTGGTATCTCTCAGCCGGCGTTCCCAAGCGGCTGGGGGGCAATTTCCTGATTGGCGGTTTCGAGGTCAGCCAGGACGGCAAGGACCTGGTGATCTACAACCTCGATGTCGATCAGGTGCAGCAGGCTGTACAGAAAAAGGAACTGACCGGGCGTAGTACCGAAGTGCCAGAAGACAATGGCCCCGGTGTGCTGATCGACAGCCCCACAGAGCGCGTCCTGGCCTACCTGGACGATCCAGCCAACTCCGATCTGTTCGTCGAAGTGGCGCGCTTCCAGCGCGCTGGCAAGTAATAGCCGATACAAGGAATTCGGTGTGGACGAGTACCAGCAGACTATCCGTGCGTTGTCCGACCGTATTGTCGCCGCGCAAACCCCGATTCGCGTGCTCGATGCCGTGAAGTGGGATGACAGCATCCGCCAGGGCTTTCTCAAGACCAAAGGCAAGGAGCCGCCGGCGGTGGACCGAGCCTATTACCAGTCGCGGCCGCTGTCGTTCGATTCTGCTGCATTGAAAGCAGAGTTCCAGAACATCGAGCGGGATATCACCCGCCAGCTCGGCCAGTTCAACCCGGTCGGGCAGATCATGCGGCGCATGTGCAAGGAGTACCGCATGGTCGTGCGCATGCTCGAAGCGCGCGGCACCGAAGACTTCGGCTTGATCTCCCAGGAGCTGTATGGCGCCGCTTCCGATGCCTTCCATGCCGGCGACCCGACCCTGGCTGACCTGGGCCTGATGCTCTCGGACTACCTGAACAACATCGATGGCCGGGGCGATCTGAAGGACGAACCGAAGAACCTGACTGCCAAGGAGGCGGTGGACATTCTCCAGCGCCGCCTGAACAAGGTGTTCGGTGAGGCTGAAAGCACCATTCGTGTGTTCGAGTCCGACGGCATCGTCGCTGACGCCGCGGCCGGTGCCGACTACATCAAGGTGCGCGCCGACGCCATGTTCAACAGCCGCGACGTGCGCGCGCTGGAGGTCCACGAGGGGCTGGTGCATGTCGGCACCACGCTCAATGGCTTGAACCAGCCGATTTGCACCTTCCTGGCCAAGGGCCCGCCCTCGTCGACGGTGACCCAGGAAGGCCTGGCGATCCTCATGGAGGTGATTGCCTTTGCCTCCTATCCCAGCCGCCTGCGCAAGTTGACCAACCGCACCCGCGCCATCCACATGGTCGAGGAGGGCGCAGACTTCATGCAGGTCTATGAGTTCTTCCGCGGCCAGGGCTTCGAGATCGGCCAGAGCTACAGCAATGCCAGCCGGGTATTTCGCGGCTCGGTGCCCAATGGCCTGCCATTCACCAAGGACTTGTCCTACCTCAAGGGTTTCATCATGGTTTACAACTACATTCAGTTGGCCGTGAAGAAGGGCAAGCTCGAGCAGATTCCGTTGCTGTTCTGCGGCAAGACCACCTTGGAAGACATGCGCACCCTGCGCCAACTGGTCGAGGAAGGCCTGGTCGAGCCGCCCAAGTACCTGCCTGAGCAGTTCCGCGACCTCAACGCGCTGTCGGCCTGGATGTGCTTCTCCAACTTCCTCAACCACCTGAGCCTGGATCGCATTGAAGCCGACTACGCGAACATTCTCTGAGGCCAGGCGCGGCCTGCTCCTCGGCTGGCTGCTGTTGGCCCTGAGCGGTTGCAGCAGCCTGCTGTTCTATCCAGAGCCCGGCCAGCCGTTCACCCCTGAGCGGGCCAAGTTGGCCTATCGCGACGTGACGCTTACCACTGCCGATGGCGTGCGCCTGCATGGCTGGTGGTTGCCGGCCAAGGCGGGGGTCGAGGTCAAGGGAACGGTACTGCACCTGCACGGCAATGGCGGCAACCTGCCCGGGCATTTAGGTGGCAGCTACTGGCTGCCGGAGCAGGGTTATCAGGTGCTGATGATCGATTACCGCGGCTATGGACTGTCCCAGGGCACGCCGAGCCTGCCCGACGTCTACCAGGACATTGCGGCGGCCATGGCCTGGTTGGATCAGGCCCCTGAAGTGCGTGGCAAGCCGCTGGTGCTGCTGGGACAGAGCCTGGGCGGCGCCATGGCCATTCATTACCTGGCCGCGCATCCCGAGCAGCAACAGCGCTTCAGCGCCTTGGTGTTCGATGGGGTACCGGCCAGCTACCGCGCGGTCGGCCGCTTCGCCTTGAGCACCTCATGGCTGACCTGGCCGTTACAGGTGCCGCTGTCCTGGCTGGTACCGGACGGTGACAGTGCGATTCGCTCCATCGAGCACGTGCGTAGCCCGCCGAAACTGTTCTTCCACAGCATCGATGACAACCTGGTGCCGATGGACAACGGCATCCGCCTGTATCAGCACGCTCCGCCGCCGCGGGTGCTGCAATTGACCCGAGGCGGCCATGTGCAGACCTTCGCCGACCCGACCTGGCGCCAGGTAATGCTGCGCTTCATGGACGACCCCAGCCATTTCAACGGCCTGCGCCGCTTGGCCGAAGTGCCCAACTACCCTGACGAGAAGAACCAGCAATGAGTGAAGAACGCAACGCCATCCCGCTGATCCTGACCGGTGTCGGCAGCATCATCGTGACGGTTGGGGCTCTGTGGTATTACGGCTACCTGCATTTCGCCAAGCCTGAGGATGCCCTGCTGTTGCAGGACTACACCATGCTCAAGACCGTGCCCGGCGAGGATTACAAGGTGTCGTTGGACGCAGCGCCGCAGGTGGCGCAATGCGTGGATGGTGTACTGGTGTTGTTCGATACCCAGCAAAAAGGCCTGACTGGCGTGCTGGTGGACAACCGCAAGCGCGCGGTGCGCTGCATGGGCGAAGAGACGCCGCAGCAGGTTCAGTGATTGGTGAGTCGCTTGGGCATGTCCAAGTGGATGCCTAAACTCTCAGCGCCCACCCCAAAAAGCGACATTAAAGCCTAAAGCTACCCACTGAAGATTTTGGGGCCGCTTTGCAGCCCTTCGCGGGCAAGCCCGCTCCCACAGGGATAGCGCCGCTCTAACGGTCGGCGCCGTACCTGTAGGAGCGGGCTTGCCCGCGAAGGGCCGCAAAGCGGCCCAAAACATCAGTGAACAGCTTTACGCCGTGGTTTTCGTTCGTGCACCAAGCCTTACTGCGCTTGGCTCACGGTACGCGGTGCCACTGGCTGGTTGTCGTTGGAGATGGTCACCTCCACCCGACGGTTCTGCGCGCGGCCCGAGTTGCTGGAGTTTTCCGCTACCGGGTACTCCTTGCCATACCCTTGGGCAACGATGCGCGCTGGGTCGACGCCAGCACGTACCAGGGCCATGCGTACGGCAGCGGCGCGGCGCTCGGACAGGGTCTGGTTGTAGTTGGCCGAACCGACGCTGTCGGTGTAGCCCTCGACGATCACCTTGCGCTCAGGGTTCTCCTGAAGGAACTGGGCCAGCTTGGTCACGTTGGGCAGGGCGCTGCTCTTGAGTTCGGCTTTGTTGAAGTCGAACAGCACGTCGCCGAAGGTCACCAGGGTGCCGCGGTCGGTCTGCTTGGCGTTGAGGCTGTCCTGCAGCTTTTTGATCTGTGCATCGCGGGCATCCAGGCGAGCCTGGGCGCGCTGGGCAGAAGCGTTTTTCAGCTCGCCTTCGGCGGCACGCAGGGCAATCGTCTGCTTGGCAACTTCAACCCGTTGGTTGGTCAGGTAGGCCAGTTGGTCGACCTTCTTGTCGTTCTCGCGGTCCAGGTAGGCTTTGTCGGCTTTGTTCAGCCAATCCTGGGCGTCCTTGGTTTCCAGCGCGGCCAGTTTGCTCGACTGCGGGTCGCTTTGCAGCGCCGAGAAGTTGGTGCGGGCCGATTCCAGGTTAGGGTTTGGGTCATGCGAGCAGGCGGCAAGGCCAACGCTCAGGGCCAGCAGGGCGGGGATCATGACGTAGTTGCGCATAATGTTCATCCTTTGATCAGTTACGAAGGCTCAGGGAACGCTGGGCAGGCTCATTCGGCGCTGCGCAGACCTTCCTCACGCAAGTCCTGGACGCCCTGGCGGGAGTCCTGCACGGCCTTCTGGGCCTTGGCCGCTTGCGCCTTACGCTCAGCGACACGCGCGTCCCACTCGGCCTGTTCGGCGAGCAGCTTGGCTTCGTCGTACTTCTTGTCGTGCATGGCGATTTCGGCTTGCTTGAACTTGTCCTGCGCGGCCTTCATTTCCACGGCTGCGAACTCGGTGCCACCGGCACTGACAGCGGAGTTCACCGCCGATTGAGTCACGGCATATTGCTCACTTGGCGGCTTGCCCGCGCAACCGGCCAGTACCAGGCTGCTGCCCAGGGCCAGCGCGGCCAGCTTGAGCCCGCGCAAGTGAGTGGATGAGGTTGGCGAAGTGCGGGTCTTCATGTTGGTCAGCTCCATTGGATCACTCCTGATAACAATGTCCGTAGCAGTCCATCGCCTATTCCCTGACAGTGCGCGCATTTCAGCTGAACTGTGCACAGCCAACTGTGTGCAGGGTTTTAGCGTGATGGCTATTTGGTCGGACCGGAGCGTTTTTCCAATAGTTCAGAAAAAAATACCTAGGCTTGGCAAGTATTTTTCTGACTGATCAGTCAGCGGGCTGGGCGGGGGGGGGTGGTCACGAATGGCGGGCAAGCTTGCGCCCGCACGGCAGCGCACAGCCGTGTGGTGCGCAAGCAAAGCGTCAGTTGCCGGGCTCTTCAGCGGTGTTGCTCAGCTCATGCAAGTGGCGCCGTGACAGGGCTAGGAAGCGCGGGGTAGGGCCGATGTCTTCGTACAGCGGATCGCCTTCTTCATCGGTGGCAATCACCTGCCGGCCTTGGACATAGGGGAAGCTGGCTTCCAGCTCTTCAAGGGCGCAGGCGACCAGTTCGCCGAGCAGTTCTTCGGCGGTGCGCTTGGGGTACATGTCGATCAGCGCGGCCAGGCGCGCTTCGGACTCAAGGTCCAGATGCAACACATGGCTGGTGGGGCTCAAGCTGCCGGTGGCGTTCTGTTCCCAGTGCTGGGCGAGTTCGCGGATTTTCATGGTGACCTCGTGTGGACGTCGTTTTCAGGGCGGCTGCGGCTTATCGCCAGCGAGCCAGCTCCTACAAGGTCTGCGCTGTGTGTAGGAGCTGGCTTGCCGGCGATGGGCTGCGCAACAGCCCCCTACGATGGTGAAGCCTCAAAAGGGGCAGTGAGTGGACTGCCCTGCATTCACTTTAGTTGCTAACCCCGCCGCAGGCTTGCCTTGAGCGGGTCGCTATGGGCACTCTTGGCTACATGCAGTTTCCTGAGCGGAGCGCGGAGCAGCCGCGCCACAGAGAGGGCCTGATGACCGATATCGATGTTCGCTTGCGTGAAGATGTCCATCTGTTGGGGGAGTTGCTTGGCGAAACCATTCGCCAGCAGCACGGCGATGCGTTTGTGCAGAAGATCGAGGACATCCGCCACAGCGCCAAGGCTGATAGGCGTGGCGGCGCCGAGCAGTTGAGCTCGACCCTGGACGATTTGGCCGACGAAGAGCTGCTGCCGGTGGCGCGCGCCTTCAACCAGTTCCTCAACCTGGCCAACATCGCCGAGCAGTATCAGCTGATCCACCGCCGCGAAGCCGGTCAGCCAGAGCCTTTCGAGGCGCGGGTGCTGCCCGAGTTGCTGGCGCGCCTCAAGCAAGCAGGACACAGCAATGACGCCCTGGCCCGCCAGCTGGCCAAGCTGGACATCCAGTTGGTGCTCACCGCTCATCCCACCGAAGTTGCCCGGCGGACCCTGATCCAGAAATACGATGCCATCGCCGCTCAGTTGGCTGCGCAGGATCACCGCGACTTGACCCCTGCCGAGCGCCAGCAGATTCGCGAGCGCCTGCGCCGCTTGATCGCCGAAGCTTGGCACACCGAAGAAATCCGTCGCACTCGACCCACCCCAGTGGACGAGGCCAAGTGGGGTTTTGCAGTGATCGAGCACTCGCTGTGGCAGGCGATCCCCAGCCACTTGCGCAAGGTCGACAAGGCGCTGTTCGAGGCCACCGGCCTGCGCCTGCCGCTGGAGGCGGCGCCGATTCGTTTTGCCTCGTGGATGGGCGGCGATCGCGACGGCAACCCCAACGTCACCGCTTGCGTGACCCGCGAAGTGTTGTTGCTGGCGCGCTGGATGGCCGCCGATTTGTTCCTGCGCGATATCGATTACCTGGCCGCAGAGTTGTCGATGCAGCAAGCCAGCGGCGCATTGCGCGAGCGGGTCGGTGACAGCGCCGAGCCGTATCGCAGCCTGCTCAAGCAACTGCGTGATCGCCTGCGTGCAACGCGCGCCTGGGCGCATGCATCCCTGACCAGCAGCCAGCCGGCCAGTGCCGAGGTGCTGGTCGATACACGTGAGCTGATCGAGCCACTGCAGCTGTGCTACCACTCGCTGCATGAGTGCGGCATGGGCGTGATCGCCGATGGTCCGCTGCTTGACTGCCTGCGTCGGGCAGTGACGTTTGGCCTGTTCCTGGTGCGCCTGGATGTGCGCCAGGATGCTGCCCGTCATCGTGATGCCCTGTCGGAAATCACCGACTACCTAGGTCTTGGCCGCTACGCCGACTGGAACGAAGAGCAGCGTATCGAGTTTCTCCAGGCCGAGCTGAACAACCGTCGGCCGTTGTTGCCTGCTCACTTCAAGCCTCAGGCAGACACTGCCGAGGTGCTCAACACCTGCCGGGAAATCGCCGCGGCGCCTGCCGCCTCACTCGGCTCTTACGTCATCTCCATGGCGGGCGCGGCGTCGGATGTACTGGCGGTGCAGTTGCTGCTCAAAGAAGCCGGGCTGACCCGGCCGATGCGCGTGGTGCCGCTGTTCGAGACCCTGGCCGACCTCGATAACGCGGGGCCGGTGATGCAGCGCCTGCTCGGTTTGCCGGGTTACCGCGCCGGTCTGCGTGGGCCCCAGGAGGTGATGATCGGTTACTCCGATTCGGCCAAGGACGCTGGCACCACGGCGGCGGCCTGGGCCCAGTACCGCGCTCAGGAGAACCTGGTGCGCATCTGTCGCGAGCACCAGGTCGAGCTGCTGTTGTTCCATGGCCGCGGTGGCACCGTTGGCCGTGGCGGCGGCCCGGCGCACGCGGCCATCTTGTCGCAACCCCCGGGCTCGGTGGCGGGCCGTTTCCGTACGACCGAACAGGGCGAGATGATTCGCTTCAAGTTCGGCCTGCCGGGCATCGCCGAACAAAACCTCAACCTTTATCTAGCGGCTGTGCTCGAAGCGACCCTGTTACCGCCGCCGCTGCCGGAACCTGCCTGGCGCGAGGTGATGGACCAGCTTGCCGCCGATGGGGTCAAGGCCTACCGCGACGTGGTGCGGGAGAATCCCGACTTCGTCGAGTACTTCCGCCAGTCGACCCCTGAACAGGAGCTGGGCCGCCTGCCATTGGGCAGTCGCCCGGCCAAACGCCGCGCCGGAGGCATTGAAAGCCTGCGGGCCATTCCGTGGATCTTCGGCTGGACGCAAACCCGGCTGATGCTGCCAGCCTGGCTAGGCTGGGAAACCGCGCTGAGCAATGCCTTGGCCCGTGGCCAGGGCGAACTGTTGGCGCAGATGCGTGAGCAGTGGCCGTTCTTCCGCACCCGGATCGACATGCTGGAAATGGTCCTGGCCAAGGCCGATGCACAAATCGCCGAGGCCTACGACCAACGTCTAGTGCAACCCGACTTGCTCCCGTTGGGGGCGCAGCTGCGCGACCTATTGTCGCAGTCATGCCAGGTGGTGCTGAGTCTGACCGGGCAGCCGGTGCTACTGGCGCACAGCCCTGAGACGCTGGAATTCATCAGCCTGCGCAACACCTACCTGGACCCGCTGCATCGGCTCCAGGCCGAGCTGCTGGCGCGCTCGCGCAGCCGCCAAGCCGCTCTGGACAGCCCGTTAGAGCAGGCCTTGCTGGTCACTGTGGCAGGGATTGCCGCCGGCCTGCGCAACACCGGTTAAGCGGCGCCTGGCCAGCCGCGAGTCTGGCCCAGTGCCGGGGCAGGGCCGGGGCGAGAAGGGAGGTTGCGCTGGGCGCAACCCCTGCGGCGGCAGGTCGCAAGTGGCGCTTTGCTGCAACTTTGGGACGCTTGTCTGGTCGCCGGGTGCTGTGTATCTTGAGCAGCCTTTTGACCGATTTTCTGGTCGATACCCGATTTTCCGGAATTGGCCCTGACGCCGAATCCATTGATTTGCATAAAAAAATATGAGGAGCACAAGATGCGCGTAATTCTGCTGGGAGCTCCCGGGGCCGGTAAAGGTACTCAGGCAAAGTTCATCACCGAGAAGTTCGGCATTCCACAGATCTCCACCGGTGACATGCTGCGTGCTGCCGTCAAAGCCGGCACCCCACTGGGTCTGGAACTGAAAAAAGTCATGGACGCCGGTCAGTTGGTCTCCGACGACCTGATCATCAGTCTGGTCAAGGAGCGTATCGCCCAGCCTGATTGCGCCAAGGGCTGCCTGTTCGACGGCTTCCCACGGACCATCCCTCAGGCTGAAGCCATGGTTGCCGCCGGTGTCGATATCGATGCTGTAGTCGAGATCGCCGTGGACGACGAAGAAATCGTTGGCCGTATGGCCGGTCGCCGCGTGCACCTGGCCTCGGGCCGCACCTACCACATTCAGTACAACCCGCCGAAAGTGGAAGGCAAGGACGATGTCACGGGTGAAGAACTGATCCAGCGTGATGACGACAAGGAAGAAACCGTGCGCCATCGCCTGTCGGTCTACCACAGCCAGACCAAGCCGCTGGTGGACTTCTACCAGAAGCTGTCGGCCGCCAACGCTGGCAAGCCGAAGTACAGCCACATCGAAGGTGTCGGCTCGGTTGAAGCGATCACCGCCAAGGTCCTGGCAGCCTTGAGCTGATCCACGCCTATGCACGACAACGGCCCGCTTGCGGGCCGTTGTCGTTTATACTGGCGCTCTTTTCTCTTTGCCCCTGGAAACCCGTTCGATGACCACCCTGCTGGCCCTGGATACCGCCACCGAAGCCTGTTCCGTTGCGCTGCTGCATGACGGCAAGGTGACCAGCCACCATGAGGTGATCCCCCGCCAACACGCGCAGAAGCTGCTGCCGATGATCAAACAGATCCTGGCGGAATCTGGCGTGGCGCTGAGTGATCTGGATGCCATCGCCTTTGGTCGTGGCCCAGGTGCGTTCACCGGGGTGCGCATCGCCATTGGTGTGGTGCAGGGCCTGGCCTTCGCCTTGGAGCGCCCGGTGCTGCCGGTATCGAACCTGGCCGCCTTGGCGCAACGGGCCTTGCGCGAGCGTGGCACGCAGCACGTTGCGGCGGCCATCGATGCGCGGATGGATGAGGTCTACTGGGGCTGCTACCAGGCCTGCGAGGGTGAGATGCGCCTGCTCGGCCGCGAAGCCGTCTTGCCGCCAGAGCGAGTGGCCTTGCCTGAGGCAGGCGGTGATTGGTTCGGTGCGGGGACTGGCTGGGGTTACGCGCCGCGCCTGGCTGCGCAGGTGAGCGACAGTGATGCCAGCCTGCTGCCCACCGCCTTGGATATCCTCAGCTTGGCCGGCTACGCTTGGGCACGCGGTGAGGCGATTGCCGCCGACCAGGCTCAGCCCGTCTATTTGCGCGATAACGTGGCCACGCCCAAGGCGCCTCGTTAACCGCAGTTCGTCGGCTATTTACATTCGCGCTAAACCTTTCGTGGGAACTGTGGTCCAGTTATCACAACGGCATTAGCGATGGATCTCTGATGCTGCTAAATTGCCATCATTGATCCTGAGTGTTCATTCCATGCGTATCGACGGCTTCTCTTCTCAGTCCTACCCGATCAAGCGCGCACCGCGCAAGGCGCAGGTGCGTGATGAGTCTGTCGAAGATGCCGAGCTGATCGAAGACAGCGAAGTCCCACAAGAGGCCAGGACCCGCCGTGGTGGCGCTGGTCTGCCAGCCCGTCAGCAGGATCTGATCTTCCCGCGTGCGCGCGATCGACGCACCGCGACCGCTTTGGCCAGCTACCTGGCCACTGCCGGCTTCACCGATTGGGATATGGAAGTGCTGGGGCTGGATCTGTACATTTGATGGATGAATCCATCGCCTCTGCCTTATTTTCTCGGTTGTCCGTCCTGGAGCGAAAACGCCTGGCGCGATTACCTGTATCCCGCCGACGCCCGCGCCACTGAGTTTCTAGGCCTGTATAGCCAGGTATTCAACGCGGTCGAGGGCAATACCACCTTTTATGCCCGTCCAGCGCCTTCCACGGTAGAGCGCTGGGCTCAGGTCATGCCAGCGCACTTTCGCTTTACCGCCAAATTTCCGCGAGATGTCAGCCATGCCGGTGACCTGCGTGAGCAGCTGCAATCGGCGATCGACTTCACTCGCCTGCTAGCACCCCTTGGTCCACGGGTTTCGCCCTATTGGCTGCAACTGCCAGCGGTGTTCAGCCCGGCGCGGCTGGGTGAGCTTGCGCACTTCCTTGAACACATTGGCGTACCGGTGGCGGTCGAGGTGCGTAATCCGCGGTTCTTTGCCCGTGGCGATGAAGAGCGGGCGCTGAACCGCCTGCTGCATGGACGCGGGGTGGAGCGCATCTGCCTGGATCCGCGGGCCCTGTTCAGCTGTAACTCGCGCGAGCCGGCAGTGCTGCATGCCCAGTCGAAGAAACCTAATGTGCCAGCGCGACCTGCGGCCTTCAGTCAGCACCCACAGGTGCGCTTCATTGGCCATCCGCAGCTTGAGGCGAATGAGCACTTCCTCACGCCGTGGGTGGGCAAGGTCGCTGAGTGGATCGAACAGGGGCGTAGCCCGTACATCTTCCTGCATACCTCGGATAACCGCCTGGCAGCGGCCTTGGCCCAGCGTTTTCATCAACGGCTGAGCGGGCGCTTGCCGGGCCTTGCGCCTTTAGCTGAATTGCCACGTGCCCCTGAGGTCGAACAACTAGGGCTACTCTGACCACTTCTCAACCTGCCGGAGCTGTAACCATGGATGTGCAAACCCTGCGAGCGGAGGCCTTCAAGGCGCTGCATGAGCGTGATGGCGCCTTTGTCATTGCCAACCCCTGGGATGCTGGCTCGGCTCGGCTGCTGGCCAGTCTGGGCTTCGAGGCGCTGGCCACGACCAGTGCGGGGTTGGCCTTCAGCCTGGGGCGGCCGGATGCCGAGGCTGAGCTGAGCCTGGACGAAACCCTGGCCAATGCCCGCTCGATTGTCGATGCCACGCCATTGCCGGTGGCTGCGGACTTGGAGAATGGTTTCGGCGACCTGCCAGACGATTGCGCCCAGACCATTCTGCGCGCCGCTGAGGTGGGCTTGGTCGGCGGTTCGATCGAGGACGCCAGCGGTCGCCGCGAAGCGCCCATTTATGACCTCGGCCTGGCCGTGGAACGCGTGCGTGCAGCGGTACAGGCGGCGCGTAGCCTGCCATTTGCGTTCACCCTGTGTGCCCGCGCCGAGAACCTGCTGCATGGGCGCATGGACCTGGATGACACCATCCTGCGCCTGCAGGCGTATGCCGAAGCCGGCGCTGATGTGCTGTATGCCCCAGGGCTGCGCAGTGTCGATGAGGTGCGTGCGGTGGTCCAGGCGCTGGCACCGAAACCTGTGAATGTATTGATGGGCTTGGCGGGCGTGCCGCTGAGCGTCAACCAACTGCAAGACCTGGGGGTGCGACGTATCAGCGTCGGCTCATCGCTGGCCCGGGCGGCACTCGGCGCGTTGCAGCGGGCGGCGCTGGAGATTCGCGAGCAGGGCACCTTCAGCTACGCCGAGCAGGCGCTGCCGTTTGCCCAGCTCAACGATTTGTTCCGACGCTGAGCCCAGATGCGCTGGCTTGGCTGGCTGCTGTTGGTGCTGCTGCTCGCAGCGGGCCAGGCCTGGTACCTGGGCTGGCGTCCACCCGCGCAGTGGAATCCGTGGGCGGCGCTGGATGTGCGGCAGCCGCCGAACTTGCTCACACCTTATAAGCTGTCGCGTCTGCGCAAGGACCCGGCCTTGTGCCAGCAGGCGCTGCAAACCTCGGTCTTGCGCTACCGAGCCCAGGCCGACAGCGCAGCGACGGCGCAATGTCCGCTGCAGAACGTGTGGCGAGTAGAGGCTGGTGAGGCGCGGCTGAGCAGTAGTTTTCTCGCCACCTGCCCGCTGGCGGTGGCCTATGCCCTGTTCGAGGCGCATGGCTTGCAACCGGCGGCGCAGCGGGTATTTGGCCAGCCGGTGGTGGAGGTTGAGCACCTTGGCAGCTTTGCCTGTCGCAACGTCTACAACCGCAAGCAAGGTCGGCTGAGCCAGCATGCCACGGCCAATGCCTTGGACATCAGCGCCTTTCGGCTCAAGGACGGTCAGCGCATCGTGTTGGCGCAGCACTGGCAGGGCGGGGGGCAGAACGCGCAGTTTCTCAGGCAAGTGCGGCAAGCGGCCTGCGAGAGTTTCAATACGGTATTAGGGCCTGACTACAACGCGGCGCACCACAACCACTTTCATCTCGACATGGGGCTCTGGCAGATCTGCCGCTGAGCTCAAGCGTGGGCGCGGACGTTGTTCAGCACGACAGGGCGTGCCCAGTGAATGTCGAACTCCAGCGCATTCTGCTGCTGGGCCAGGGTCGGCTCATCGAACGGTTCTGGCGCCGGGTCCAGCAGGTCCATTTCAAATTCGGCGATCGGTAGGTGCAGTGGGCGCGGCGAAGGCGCGGCACCAGGTTCAGGTTGCGCATGGCCCTGGCTCATGACCACCGGACGCAGCCAGCTGTTGCTCAGATCGAGATCGCGTTGTTGCTCGATCAACTCGGCGGCGCTGAACGGTTCGGGGGCAGGCTCGAGCAGGTTGGCTTCAAGTTCGGCCTTGGGCAGGAACAGCGGCTCGGGAGGCTTGACCTCGGTGTCTTGCACGCTGCAAGCACGTTGGGCATCGATCAACGCCAGGGCACGGGCGCCCCCGATCGGTTCTCCGCTTTCGTTGTCGTACTGCACCAGCGCTTGGCTGACGGCGTCGGCCTCTTGCCCTTGCTGGTCGGCCAACGCCTGGGCGAAGAAATCCTGCCACAGGTGGCTGACGCCGCCGAGGGCCTGGGTATTCTGTCGACCGTAGTTGCCGACAGGCGACAGGTAGGTCAAGCCGATGGGAAGGGTATCTGACATGGCAGTCGCGCGTGTTGTGCTCTGGCAGAATAGCGGATACTGCGTGTATCGGCCGTGGCCGGCGTTTCATTAATTATTTTGGATGCGGGATCGGATGGTAGAGCAAGAGCAGGGCACAGGCATCAGGGTCGAGGCGCTGGCGCCCGAGTACCAGGCGCAGGCGGCCGTATGGGCTGAGCGGCTGGGGTTGCCATTGGCTGACGAGGCGGCGGAGTTTGCCGTGCAGGTAGGTGTGGACGGCTTGCAGATCCAGCAGTTGGGGCCGCAGGCACCGGGTCCGGTGCGCGTCGACTTCGTCGAGGGCCAGGCGGCGCATCGGCGCTTGTTCGGGGGTGGCAATGGGCAGATGATCGCCAAGGCGGTCGGTATCGCTCAGGGCGTGCGGCCGCAGGTGCTGGATGCAACTGCCGGGCTGGGGAAAGATGCTTTCGTGCTAGCCAGCCTTGGCTGCCAGATGACCTTGATCGAGCGCCAGCCGCTGATTGCCGCGTTACTCGAAGATGGCCTGGCGCGCGGCCGTGGGGATGTCGAGGTCGGGCCAATCGTTGAGCGGATGCGTTTGCTGGTGGGCAACGCCATCGAGCGCATGCGCACCTGGCAGGGCGAGGCGCCACAGGTGATCTACCTGGATCCGATGTTCCCGCACCGCGACAAGAGTGCCTTGGTGAAGAAGGAAATGCGCGTGTTCCGGCCGTTGGTCGGTGACGACCTGGATGCGCCGGCGTTGCTCGAGGCAGCCTTGGCGTTGGCTTCGCACCGGGTCGTGGTCAAGCGGCCGCGTAAGGCGCCGATTATCGACGGGCCCAAGCCCAGTCATAGTCTTGAGGGCAAATCGAGTCGCTATGACATCTATCCGAAGAAGGCCTTGAAGGCTTAGCGCAGCGTTTGCAGATTCCGGCACCGGGGCTGCTTTGCAGCCCTTAGCGGCGGTTTCCCAGCCACGTTCAGGCGGCGGATGCCAACTGAGCCATGCGTTGCAGTACTGCATGCAGGCCGTTGCTGCGCGAGGGCGACAGTTGGCGCTCAAGGCCAAGCTCGGTGAACCACGCTCCCAGCTCAAGCTGCGACAGCTCGGCGCTATCGAGCCCCTGGACCCGGACCAACAGCAAGGCCAGCAGCCCCCTCAGCAAGCGTGCATCGCTAGCGGCCTTGAATTGCCATTGTCCGCCTTGCTGGTTGGCGACCAGCCACACCAGGCTCTCACAGCCATGGACACGGTTGTCCTCGGTCTTTTCGCGCTCGTTGAGCGGCGCCAGTCGGTCGCCCCATTGCATCAGCAGGCGCGCTCGTTGTTCCCACCCCCGAGCCTGCTGGAATGCCTGCAGCGCTTGGCTGGCCTCGCTCGACAGGCTCATCGTAACAACTCCAGGCCCTGATCCAGCGCGTCGAAGAAGCGCTGCAAGTCGTCACTGTCGTTGTACAGGCCCAGCGATACCCGAATTGCCCCTTCCAGCCCCAGCCCCTTGAGCAGCGGCATCGCGCAATGATGCCCGGCGCGTACGGCAATGCCCTGCTCGGTCAGCAGGTGAGCGATATCGGCGTTGTGCACACCGTCGACGACGAAGCTCACCAGGGCGCTTTGCGGCATGCCGAGGATACGCACGCCGTCACGATCGGCCAGGCCGCGCAGCAAGTGCTGATGCAGGCTGGTTTCATGGGCCTGGACGGCGTGTGGGTCGAGGCTGGCCAGGTAGTCGAGGGTCGCACCCAGGCCAATGACCCCGGCAATGGGCGGCGTTCCCGCCTCGAAGCCCAGCGGCGCAGGGCGAAAACTGGCGCCGTGATAGTCGGCCAGTTGCACCATCTCGCCGCCAAACTGCCAATGAAGCAGCTGTTCCAAGGCCTGCGGGCGCCCATACAGGACGCCTACGCCTTCAGGTCCGTACAGTTTGTGGCTGGAGAACACGTAGAAGTCGCATTCGAGCTGCTGCACATCGTGGCGGCCATGCACCACGCCTTGCGCGCCGTCGACCACGGTCAATGCGCCTTGGGCGCGGGCGTGGGCGAGCAGGGCGGGCAGTGCTTGCCAGGTGCCGAGCACGTTGGACAGTTGACTGACTGCCAGCAGGCGGGTGCGCGGGCCAATCAGTTGCAGCGCCTGATTGAGGTCGATGTGCCCCTGCTCATCCAGCGGCAGGATGACCAGGCGCAAATTGCGCCGCCGCGCCAATTGCTGCCACGGCAGCAGGTTGGCGTGGTGCTCCAGGGCACTGATGGCGATCTCGTCGCCTTCGTTGAAGCCATGTTCCAGGCCATAGGCCAGCAGGTTCAGCGCGGAAGTGGCGCCATGGGTGAAGATGATCTGCCGCGAATCGGCGGCATTGAGCCAGGCGGCGACCTTGTCGCGGCTGGTCTCGAAGGCTTGGGTGGCCAGCGCACCGGGCAGGTGCTGGGCACGATGAACGTTGGCCGCGCCATGGCCGTAGTAATGGCTCAGGGCATCGAGCAGGGCCTGGGGCTTTTGCGTGGTGGCGGCGCTGTCCAGATAGGTCTGGTGCTGGCGTTCTAGAGCGGCGATGGCGGGAAAGTCGGCACGCCACGGGGAGGGCTGAAACATGATCGAGGGACCTGGAAATAAAAACGGGCCTGGCGCTAACGCCAGACCCGATCTTATCACTTCAAACCCCGCGAGGTTCTCAGTTGTGCGCGTGCAGCGCCTCGTTCAGCTCGATGGCCGACTTGTGGGTCTTGCACTCCACTGCGCCGTTCAGCGAGTTGCGTCGGAACAGCAGGTCAGTCTGGCCGGCCAGCTCGCGGGCCTTGACCACTTTGACCAGTTGGTTGTTCTCGTCGAGCAGGTTCACCTTGGTGCCAGCAGTGATGTACAGGCCAGCTTCAACGGTGTTGCGATCGCCCAGCGGAATGCCGATACCCGCGTTGGCGCCGATCAGGCAGCCTTCGCCGACCTTGATCACGATGTTGCCACCACCGGAGAGGGTGCCCATGGTCGAGCAACCGCCGCCCAGGTCCGAGCCCTTGCCGACGAATACGCCAGCGGACACGCGGCCTTCGATCATGCCTGGGCCTTCGGTGCCGGCGTTAAAGTTGACGAAGCCTTCGTGCATGATGGTGGTGCCTTCGCCGATGTAGGCGCCCAGGCGCACGCGGGCGGTATCGGCGATACGTACGCCGGCCGGGACCACGTAGTCGGTCATTTTCGGGAACTTGTCGACCGAGAACACTTCCAGCAGCTCGCCCTTCAGGCGTGCTTCGAGTTGCAGTTCGGCAAGCTCGGCCAAGTCGACGGCGCCCTGGTTGGTCCAGGCAACGTTTGGCAGCAGCGGGAACACGCCAGCCAGGCTCAGGCCGTGCGGCTTGACCAGGCGGTGCGAGAGCAGGTGCAGCTTGAGATAGGCCTCTGGGGTCGAAGTCAGCGCGCTGTCTTCGGCCAGCAAGGTCGCGACCAGCGGCTTGTGGCTTTCAGCCAGGCGGGTCAGCAGGGCGTATTGGGTGGCATCGACGGCCTTGAGCGCATCGGCCAGCTGGCCAGCCTGGGCGTTGCTGAAGGCGATGGCTTGGTTGCCGCCTTCATAGCCGAGAATCGGCGCGACCGCAGCGACCAGCTCGGCACTCGGGTTGATCAGTGGTTGCGCGTAGAAGACTTCCAGCCAGGTGCCCTGGCGGTTCTGGGTGCCGACACCGAAGGCCAGGCTGAACAGAGTAGTGGACATGCGATTACCTCTTGCGAAATAGGGTGGAAGCGGAGCGGACTCAGGCCAGCGCTGCGGCGTACAGGTCAGGCTTGAAGCCGACCAGGGTACGCTCGCCGAGGTCAAGCACCGGGCGCTTGATCATCGACGGCTGGGCCAGCATCAATTCGACGGCCTTGGCCTGATCGAGGTTGGCTTTGCTGGCATCGTCGAGCTTGCGGAAGGTGGTGCCGGCACGGTTGAGGATGACTTCCCAGCCGTGCTCGTCGCACCAGCGATTCAGGCTGTCGCGGTCGATGCCTTGAGTCTTGTAGTCGTGAAATTGATAGCCGATGGCTTTTTCTTCGAGCCAGGTACGGGCTTTTTTCATGGTGTCGCAGGCTTTGATGCCGTAGAGAGTGTAAGCCATTGAATGCCTGGGGCGCCTTGGGGTAGGCGTCCCGATACTCCGTGAAGAAAAGGTGAGGGCGATTATGCGACATCGACGAGCCTGGCGCCACGGCTGGCTGCCGAGCGCGCAAGGGCGAAGCGTGTCACCTGATGTCGGGTAGCATTGTGTTACATATTCTCCGCTCGCCTGCGACTATGGTGCAGCGGTGCATTATTGCTGCACGCCGCTAACATATTGTTTCAATGGCGATGTTTTGCCCCGCCAGGGTTTTTCGAATTACACAGGAAGCTTGCTGATGCAGTCAGCCTATACCGTCCTCATCCTGCTGACGCTGGTAAGCGTGTCAAAACTGGTGGGGCGGATGATCCCGCTACCTCTGCCGCTGGTGCAGATCGCGGCCGGGGCACTGCTGGCCTGGCCGAGCCTGGGCCTGCATGTGGCGCTGGAGCCGGAGTTGTTCCTGTTCCTGTTCTTGCCGCCGTTGCTGTTCGCCGATGGCTGGCGCATCCCCAAGCGTGAGCTGTGGCGTATACGTGGCCCGGTGGTTGCGTTAGCGGTGGGGTTGGTGTTGTTCACGGTGGTCGGGGCCGGCTACTTCATCCACTGGTTGCTGCCGAGCATCCCGCTACCAGTGGCCTTCGCCTTGGCTGCCGTGTTGTCGCCTACCGATGCCGTGGCAGTCTCGGCGATTACCCAGGACCGTTTGCCTACGCCGTTGATGCACATGCTTCAGGGTGAGGCGCTGATGAACGATGCCACGGGCCTGGTGACCTTCAAGTTCGCCCTGGTGGCGGCGATTACCGGTGCCTTCTCGTTGGCCGAGGCCAGTTTCACATTCGTGCTGGTGGCGCTGGGAGGCCTGGCGGTGGGGGTTGCGCTGAGCTGGCTGATCGGTCGCCTGCGTGCCTGGATGATCGCCCGTGGCTGGGATGACCCTGCCACCCACGTGGTGTTCATGCTTTTGCTGCCTTTCGCTGCCTATGTACTGGCCGAGCGCCTCGGTGTTTCGGGCATTCTTTCGGCGGTGGCGGCGGGGATGATGCAAAGCTGGCTCGATCTGCTGCCACGCCAGACCAGCACACGTCTGCTCAACCGTAGCGTCTGGTCGCTGCTGGAGTTCGCCTTCAATGGGCTGATCTTCCTGCTGCTGGGCCTGCAGTTGCCGGACATCATCAAGGCTGTGGTCAGTCATGAGGCGACCATCTGGCCGACCCTGGCCTATCGCTGCCTGGACGTACTGGCGATTTTCGCCGCGCTGATCCTGTTGCGCTTCATCTGGGTACAGAGCATCTGGCGGGCGATTGGCGTGGTGCGCCGCTGGCGCGGCAAGCCCGAGCTGGTACTGATGCCCACCGCCCGTTCGTGTTGGCTGCTGACGCTCGGTGGCGTGCGCGGCGCGGTGACCTTGGCGGGCGTGATGTCGGTACCGCTGCTGATGGGGGCAGGCCAGGCGTTTCCTGAGCGAGACCTGCTCATCTTCATCGCGGCGGGGGTAATCCTGCTGTCGTTGATCGGCGCCTGTATTGCGTTGCCGATCCTGTTGCGCGGTGTGACCAAAAGCCCGGACGAGCGTTTGCAGCAAGAAGTACAAGAAGCCTGGCGGCGCACGGCCGAGGCAGCCATTCATGCCTTGGAAGCAGAGGAGGTGATCGACGCCAATGCGCCGCAGGACGCCGCGCAGGCGACTTTGGCTACCGAGCTCAAGGCACGTTTGATGGCTGAGTATCGGGATGAGCTGGACAGTTACAACGACACTGCCGAAGCGCGCACCCTGGCTGAGCAGATGGACCTGCTGGAGCGTCGCCTGCGGGTGAAAGCACTGCGGGCGCAGCGTCTGGAATTGTACAACCTGCACCGTCAGCATCTGGTAGGCGATGAGGTGGTGCGCCAGGTGCTGGGTGAGCTGGATATGAGTGAGGCGAACTTGGGGCAGGTCAAATAAGACGAAGGGGGCCGCAAAGCGGCCCCTGATCGTCAATTTGCCAGCTTGCTCGCTGCTGGAATCAGCGGTTGCTCAGGAAGTCCCGAATCCGTTCAGCCGCCTCGATGCACTCAGCCAACGGCGCAACCAGCGCCATGCGCACCCGGCCTGCTCCTGGGTTGACCCCATCCACCTCTCGCGACAGGTAGGAGCCCGGCACCACGGTCACGTGCTGTGCTTGGAACAGGTCGCGGGTGAATTCTGCATCGCAGCCCGGCACCTTGGCCCACAGGTAGAAGCTGCCGTCCGGACGCTGAACATCCATTACCGGTTGAAGGATATCCAGCACCGCATCGTACTTGGCCCGGTATTGGTCGCGGTTGGCGCGTACGTGGGCTTCATCCTGCCAGGCGGCGACGCTGGCCAGCTGGGTTTGCACTGGCATGGCGCAGCCGTGGTAGGTGCGGTACAGCAGGAATGGCTTGATGATCTCGGCGTCACCGGCGACGAAGCCCGAGCGCAGGCCTGGCAGGTTGGAGCGCTTGGACAGGCTGTGGAACACCACGCAGCGTTTGAAATCGCTACGACCAAGCTCGGCGCAGGCGCTCAGCAGGCCTGGTGGTGGCGCGTCTTCGTCGAAGTACAGCTCGCTGTAGCACTCGTCGGCGGCAATCACGAAGTCGTGCTCATCGGCCAGGGCGATCAGCTTTTTCAGGGTGTCCATCGGCACCAGGGCGCCAGTGGGGTTGCCTGGGGAGCACAGGAACAGGATCTGGCAGCGCTGCCACACCTCTGCCGGCACTGCGTCGAAGTCCGGATTGAAGCCGTTGTCTTCCAGGCACGGCAGGTAGTGCGGGGTGGCACCGGCAAGCAGGGCTGCGCCTTCGTAGATCTGGTAGAACGGATTGGGGCTGATCACCAGGCCGTCATCGGCGCGGTTGACCACTGCCTGGGTGAAGGCGAACAGCGCCTCCCGGGTGCCGTTGACCGGCAGGATATGGCGGTCGGCATCCAGCCAGCCGGTTGGCACGCCGAAGCGCTGTTCGCACCACTGGCCAATCGCCTGGCGCAGCGCCGGCAGGCCGAGGGTGCTGGGGTACACCGCCAGCTTGTCGAGGTTGTCGGCCAGGGCCTTGGCGACGAACGCCGGCGATTCGTGCTTCGGCTCGCCGATCGACAGGGCGATGGCACGTTTGTCCGCCGCCGGCTGCACGCTGCCCAGCAGGGCGCGGAGTTTCTCGAACGGGTAGGGCTGAAGCTGGGTCAAGGCATGGTTCATCGGCGCAAGGTCTCGTCAATCGTTAGAAGGTCACGCGGGTAGGGCTGGCATCGCTGGCCTGGCCTTTTTGCAACTGCTGAATGATCGCTTCCTGCAGGCGGCTGCATAGCTGTGGATCGGACAGCGGCTGGTTGTCGGCGTCGGTAATGAAAAACACGTCTTCCACGCGCTCGCCGAGGGTGGCGATCTTGGCGTTCTGCAGCGACAGGTCGAACTCCAGGAAGATCCGCCCGATCCGCGCCAGCAGGCCTGGGCGATCAGGGGCGATGATCTCGAGGATGGTCACCGGACGCTGGGCATCGTTGTGAATGGTCACCTGCGGGGCAAAGGTGAAGTGCTTGAGCTGGCGCGGCACCCGGCGCTGGATGATGGTCGGGTAGTCCTCGGGGTTGCGCAGGGCCTCGGTCAGGCCCTCGCGGATCTGCTTGACCCGCTGGGGGTTATCGCCGATCGAGCCGCCATCGTTGTCCAGGACAATGTAGGTGTCGAGGGTGAACTGGCTGCTCGAGGTGATGATCCGCGCATCATGGATGTTCAGGTTGAGCTGGGACATCGCCGCCACGGTCACGGCGAAGAAGTCGTGCTGGTCGGGGGCATAGATGAAGATCTGCGTGCCACCCTCGAATTCACGCTGGGTGGTTTCCTTGATCAGCACCAATGGGCCGCCATCGGCCGGCTGCTGCAGAATCGCATCGCTGTGCCAGGCCACGTCGGCGGCGGTGTGCTTGAGGAAGTAATCATCGCCCAGTTGCGACCACAGTTGCTCGACGTCGTCCGGATCGGTGCCTTCGCGGATCAGGATGTCGAGCGCGGCGCTCTGTGTCTGGCGGATCTGCTCTTCGCGGTCCAGCGGGTTCTCCAGGCCCCGACGCAGTGCGCGCTTGGTCTCGGTATAGAGCTGGCGCAGCAGGCTGGCGCGCCAGGAGTTCCACAGACTGGGGTTGGTGGCGTTGATGTCGGCCACGGTCAGCACATACAGGTAGTCCAGGCGCGTCTCGTCGCCCACGTGCAGGGCAAAGTCGTTGATCACTTGCGGGTCGGACAGGTCCTTGCGCTGGGCAGTGGTGGACATCACCAGGTGGTTCTGTACCAGCCAGACGATCAGCCGGGTATCCCAGGTTGGCAGCTGGTGGCGCTCGCCAAAGGCCTGGGCGTCGACCGCGCCGAGTTCGGAATGATCGCCCTGGCGACCCTTGCCGATGTCATGGTAGAGCCCGGCCAGGTAGATCAGCTCGGGTTTGGGCAGGCGGCCCATGAGCTTGCTGGCCAGCGGGAATTTCTCCGAAACCGGGGTGTACTGCAGCTTGCGCAGGTGCTTGATCAGGTTGAGGGTGTGCGCATCGACCGTATAGATGTGGAACAGGTCATGCTGCATCTGCCCGACGATCAGGCCGAACTCCGGCAAGTAGCGGCCGAGAATGCCGTAGCGGTTCATCCGGCGCAGGTTGCGGTGGATGCCGATCTCGCACTTGAACAGCTCGATGAACAAGCTGGTATTGCGGATATCGTTGCGGAAGTTGTCATCGATCAGATGGCGATGCTCGCGCAACAGACGCACGGTGTCGGCGCGCACACCCTTGATCTCCGGGTGCTGGGCCATCAGCACGAAGATCTCCAGCATGGCGAACGGCGTGCGTTTGAACACGTTGGGGCTGACCGCTTCTATATAACCATCGTGCAGGCGAAAGCGAGCGTTGAGCGGTTGGGTGGTGCCACTGTCGTCGTCAGCGAGGATGACTTCCTCGAAGTGCTGGATGATCAGGTCGCACAGCTGGCTGATGCTCATCACCACCCGGTAGTACTGCTGCATGAACTGCTCGATGGCGCGCTTGGGGTTGTCATCGCTGAAACCAAGCAACGCGGCGATGCTGCGCTGGTGGTCGAACAGCAGGCGGTCTTCGGCGCGTCCGGCAAGCATGTGCAGGGCGTAGCGCACCCGCCAGAGGAAGGCCTGGGAGGAGGCGAGCAGTTCGTTTTCGCTCTCCAGCAGGAAACCTTCGCCAGCCAGGGCGTGCAGGTTGAGTGTGCCGTACTGGCGACGGGCGACCCAGAGCACGGTCTGGATGTCGCGCAGGCCGCCGGGTGAGCCTTTGACGTTGGGCTCCAGGTTGTACTCGGTGTCGTTGTACTTGTGGTGGCGGGCCTTGAGCTCGGCGCGCTTGGCCAGGAAAAACTCCTTGCTCGGCCACATGGTGGCGGTGCTGGTCACCTCGAGCATGCGCTGGCGCAGGGGCTCGGGGCCGGCAATGGTGCGGCTTTCCATCAGGTTGGTGATCACCGTCAGGTCGGCGCGGGCCTGCTCGGCGCATTCCTCGACGCTGCGTACGCTCTGGCCGACTTCCAGGCCGATGTCCCAGAGCAGGGTCAGAAAACCTTCGATGGCTTCGCGGTACTGCTCGTGTTCGGCGCCATCGAGCAGGATCAGCAGGTCGATGTCGGAGAACGGGTGCAGTTCGCCGCGTCCGTAACCGCCCACGGCGATCAGGGCGATGCCGCTAGGGTCCTGCCATTGGAACTGGTTCCAGGCCTGCTGCAGGATGTTGTCGACGAACCAGGCGCGGTCCTCGATCAGCCGGCGGATCTCGCGGCCTTCGCGAAAGCGCTTGTCGAGCACCTCGCGGGCCAGGCGGATGGCTTTCTTGAAGGCAGCGATGGGGCTTGCCTTGAGCGCCAGTTCCGCCTGGAACTGGCCGCGGTCGAACAGCTCGGGATCCACCTGGGGCATCGAGTCGCTTTCCTGAAGGTATTAGGCCGACGTACGGGGGATGGTGTCGTCTTTGCGCAGGGTGAAGATTTCGTAACCGGTAGCCGTCACCACCAGGGTGTGTTCCCACTGCGCCGAGAGCTTGCGGTCCTTGGTGATGGCGGTCCAGCCATCGCCCAGCACCTTGGTGTCAGCCTTGCCCTGGTTGATCATCGGCTCGATGGTGAAGGTCATGCCTTCCTTGAGCTCCATGCCGGTACCCGCGCGGCCGTAGTGCAGGATCTGCGGCTCTTCATGGAACACCTTGCCGATGCCGTGGCCGCAGAACTCGCGCACCACCGAGAAACCGTTCTTCTCGGCGTGTTTCTGGATCACTTCGCCGATGTCACCCAGGCGGCAGCCTGGCTTGACCAGCTCGATGGCCTTGTACATGCATTCCTGGGTGACTTGCGACAGGCGCTCGGCCCATACCGGGACCGTGCCGACATGGAACATGCGGCTGGTGTCGCCGTGGTAGCCGTCCTTGATCACGGTGACGTCGATGTTCAGCGTGTCGCCGTTCTTCAAGGGCTTGTCATTGGGAATGCCATGGCAGACCACGTGGTTGATCGAGGTGCAGATCGACTTGGGGTAGCCCTTGTAGTTGAGCGGCGCCGGGATGGCCTGTTGGACGTTGACGATATAGTCATGGCACAGGCGGTCGAGCTCTTCGGTGGTGACACCGGGCTTGACGTGCTCTTCGATCATTTCCAGCACTTCAGCGGCCAGGCGGCCGGCGATGCGCATCTTCTCGATGTCTTCTGCGGTCTTGATGGTAACGGTCATTACAGGCTCTCTACGGCGCCACATGGGGCGCGAACAAACGGGAAAGGCCGGATTCTAGCAGAGCAGGGCGTCGATCTGTCGGGATAAAGACGCTGTTGCTGCGGTCTATTGGAGGCATTTTGGCGCGATTGGCCGCTGGCTGCAAAAGCCGCTGACGGACGAGGCAGTATTCGGGTTCCGTTCGTGCGCGGTCTGTGGTATAAAATGCGCCGCTTTCCGGGAGGTCCCGGCAAGCTTAAACCCACACACGTGTCGACACGATGGCCTGGGTGCCCCGAACGCTTCGGCTTCGCGGGTTGGTCATTGGGATACGTGGAGGCCCAACCCGACTTATCAAGGAACTATCATGTCCCAAGTCAACATGCGCGATATGCTGAAGGCCGGTGTGCACTTCGGTCACCAGACCCGTTACTGGAACCCGAAAATGGGTAAATACATTTTCGGCGCGCGTAACAAGATCCACATCATCAACCTGGAAAAAACCCTGCCAATGTTCAACGACGCTCTGTCGTTCGTAGAGCGCCTGGCCCAGGGCAAGAACAAGATCCTGTTCGTCGGCACCAAGCGTTCCGCCGGCAAACTGGTCGCCGAGCAAGCAGCTCGTTGCGGTTCGCCATACGTTGATCACCGCTGGTTGGGCGGCATGCTGACCAACTACAAAACCATCCGCGCTTCGATCAAGCGTCTGCGTGACCTGGAAACCCAGGCCGAAGATGGTACCTTCACCAAGCTGACCAAGAAAGAAGCTCTGATGCGTTCGCGCGATCTGGAGAAGCTGGACCGCAGCCTGGGTGGTATCAAGGATATGGGCGGTCTGCCTGACGCTCTGTTCGTTATCGACGTTGATCACGAGCGCATCGCGATCACCGAAGCTAACAAGCTGGGCATCCCGGTTATCGGCGTTGTCGATACCAACAGCAGCCCGGAAGGTGTTGATTACATCATCCCAGGCAACGACGACGCCATCCGCGCCATCGAGCTGTACATGACTTCGATGGCTGACGCTGTCATCCGCGGCCGCAACAACGTTGCTGGCGGCACCGAAGTCTACGCTGAAGAAGCGGCGGCACCAGCTGCTGAGTAATTGACGCCTGGCGTCTACTTAGCACGCGAAAAGGGGGCTTGGCCCCCTTTTTGCCACCTGAAATCCTCCTGTCAGCATTAGCGCCGCATCATGTTTTTCGCAGGCGAGAAGACAGTGGATTTACAGAATTGAACGCCCGTGACGAGCGGGTGGAATGGTTGAAAAACTTTCCAAGAGGATTTTGAAATGGCAGCAATTACTGCAGCGCTGGTAAAAGAACTGCGCGAGCGTACCGGCGAAGGCATGATGGATTGCAAAAAGGCCTTGGAAAAGGCTGGCGGCGACATCGAGAAAGCCATTGACGATATGCGTGCCTCGGGCGCCATCAAGGCCGCCAAGAAGGCTGGCAACGTTGCCGCTGAAGGCGCTATCGCCATCAAGGCCGACGACAAGGTAGCCGTTCTGCTGGAAGTCAACTCGCAGACCGACTTCCTGGCCCTGCAAGACGACTTCAAGAACTTCGTCGCTGAAAGCGTTGAGCAAGCCTTCGCCGAGAAGCTGACCGACGCAGCTCCGCTGATCGCTTCCCGTGAAGCCGCTCGCGAAGCCCTGGTTGCCAAGTGCGGCGAGAACGTCAACATTCGCCGCCTGGTGCGCGTCGAAGGCGACGTGGTCGGTACCTACCTGCACGGCAACAAGATCGGTGTGGCTGTGGTCCTGAAGGGCGGCGACGTCCAGCTGGCCAAAGAAATCGCTATGCACGTTGCTGCGTCGAACCCAGAGTTCCTGGATTCGTCGGAAATCTCCGCCGAAGCCATCGAGCGCGAGAAGGCTGTCTTCCTGCAGCTGAACGCCGACAAAATCGCTGGCAAGCCTGAGAACATCGTTGAGAACATGATCAACGGTCGTATCACCAAGTTCAAAGCCGAAGCCTCGCTGAAAGAGCAAGCCTTCGTCATGAACCCGGAGATCAAGGTCGGCGAACTGGCCAAGAAAGCCGGTGCTGAAATCGTTTCCTTCACCTACTTCAAAGTCGGCGAAGGCATCGAGAAGCCAGTTGACAACTTCGCTGAAGAAGTTGCCGCTCAGCTGGCTGCTGCCAAGCAGTAAGACAGACTCCGTCTGTCGCCCCAAAGAGGCTGCCCGCTCACGCGCGCAGCCTCTTTGTCAAACCGGTGCCGGGTTTATCCGACCTGGCTCCGCTGGCGCTGAAGCAGCGCCACGCTACAGTTAGCAGGCTGTATCCAGCCCGCGCAGAATTTTCTTAAAGACGCCGCAGGAGAGACTCGCAATGGCTCAGCAGGTGAGTGGTCGCCAACCTCGCTATAAACGCATTTTGCTCAAACTTAGCGGCGAGGCCCTGATGGGCTCGGAAGAGTTCGGGATCGACCCGAAAGTATTGGATCGTATGGCCCTGGAAGTGGGCCAGTTGGTCGGTATCGGTGTCCAGGTAGGCCTGGTCATCGGTGGCGGCAACCTGTTCCGCGGCGCAGCGCTTAGCGCAGCCGGCATGGATCGCGTTACTGGCGACCACATGGGCATGCTTGCCACCGTGATGAACGCCCTGGCCATGCGCGACGCCCTCGAGCGTTCGAACATCCCGGCCCTGGTCATGTCGGCCATTTCCATGGTTGGCGTCACCGATCATTACGATCGTCGCAAAGCTATTCGCCACCTCAACTCCGGGGATGTGGTAATTTTCTCCGCCGGTACCGGCAACCCGTTCTTCACCACCGACTCCGCAGCCTGCCTGCGTGCCATCGAAATCGATGCTGATGTGGTGCTGAAGGCGACCAAGGTCGACGGTGTGTACACTGCCGATCCATTCAAGGATCCGCATGCCGAGAAGTTCGATCACCTCACCTATGATGAGGTCTTGGATCGCAAGCTTGGCGTGATGGACCTGACCGCAATCTGCCTGTGCCGCGACCACAAGATGCCATTGCGGGTATTCAACATGAACAAACCTGGTGCCCTGCTGAACATCGTGGTGGGTGGCGCTGAAGGTACTTTGATCGAGGAAGGCCAAGCATGATCAACGAAATCAAGAAAGATGCTCAGGAACGCATGACCAAGTCGCTGGAGTCGCTCCAGCACGCGTTCAGCCGTATCCGCACCGGTGTCGCCCACCCGAGCATTCTGGAGGGTGTGATGGTGCCTTACTACGGCGCCGACACCCCTATCAAGCAAGTGGCCAACATCACCGTCAAGGATTCGCGCACCCTGCAGGTCGTCGCTTTCGAGCGCAACATGCTCGGCGCGGTCGACAAGGCGATTGCCAGTGCAGGTCTGAACCTGAACCCGACCAACCTTGGTGAACTGCTGCTGATCAACATGCCGCCGCTGACCGAAGAAACCCGTAAGGGCTTCACCAAGCAGGCGCGTGATGCGGCAGAAGACGGTCGTATCGCTGTGCGTAACATCCGTCGTGACGCCCTGAGCCAGCTCAAGGACCTGGTCAAGGAAAAGGAAATCAGCGAAGACGAAGAGCGTCGCGCCGCTGATGACATCCAGAAGCTGACCGACAAGTTCGTGGCCGAGATCGAAGTCGCCGTGAAAGCCAAGGAGAAGGACCTGATGGCCGTCTGAGGCCAGGGTTTTCTTCATGGATAAGACCAAGCAAGCGGCACCGTCCTCGGTGCCGCGCCACGTTGCGATCATCATGGACGGCAACAATCGCTGGGCGAAGAAGCGTCTGCTGCCCGGCGTTGCCGGTCACAAAGCAGGCGTCGATGCCGTGCGTGCGGTGATTGAGGTCTGTGCCGAGGCTGGGGTCGAGGTGCTGACCCTGTTCGCCTTCTCCAGTGAAAACTGGCAGCGTCCGGCGGAAGAAGTCGGCGCGTTGATGGAGCTGTTCTTCACGGCCTTGCGCCGCGAAGCTCGGCGCCTCAACGAGAACAACATCAGCCTGCGCATCATTGGTGATCGCTCGCGCTTCCATCCGGAGCTGCAAGCAGCCATGCGCGAGGCCGAGGCTGCGACTGCGGGGGGTAATCGCTTCATTCTCCAGGTCGCCGCCAACTACGGTGGTCAGTGGGACATCGCCCAGGCCGCCCAGCGGTTGGCCCGTGAGGTCCAGGCCGGTCATCTGCGCCCGGACGACATCACCCCTGGCTTGTTGCAGACCTGCCTGTCGACGGGCGATCTGCCGTTGCCTGACTTGTGTATCCGGACCGGTGGCGAGCACCGCATCAGCAATTTCCTGCTGTGGCAGCTGGCCTATGCCGAGCTGTATTTCTCCGACCTGTTCTGGCCGGACTTCAAACACGAGGCCATGCGTACCGCCCTGGCCGATTTCGCTTCGCGCCAGCGCCGCTTTGGTAAGACCAGCGAGCAGGTCGAGGCTGGAGCTCGTGCTTAATGCTTAAACAACGCATCATTACCGCGCTGATCCTGCTGCCGATCGCGCTGGGTGGCTTCTTCCTGCTCAATGGCGGGGATTTCGCCCTCTTCATCGGCTTCGTAGTAACGCTTGGCGCCTGGGAATGGGCACGCTTGGCTGGGCTGATGGCCCAGCCGCTGCGCATTGCCTACGCCGCGGTGGTTGCCGGGGCGCTGATGCTGCTGTACCTGATGCCGGACCTGGCGCCCTGGGTGCTCGGCGCTTCGGTGATCTGGTGGGGGTTGGCCACCTGGCTGGTACTGACGTATCCGCGTAGCAGCGAGCTGTGGAGCAGCGCCGCTTGCCGTCTGTTGATTGGTCTGCTGGTGTTGCTGCCGGCTTGGCAGGGGTTGGTGCTGCTCAAGCATTGGCCGCTGGGAAACGGCCTGATCCTGTCGGTCATGGTGCTGGTCTGGGCCGCCGATATCGGCGCGTATTTCTCCGGTCGTGCCTTTGGCAAGCGCAAGCTGGCCCCGCACGTCAGTCCAGGCAAGAGCTGGGAGGGCGTCTATGGTGGCCTCACCGTCAGCCTGCTGATTGCGCTGGGTGTCGGTCTGGTGCGCGAGTGGAGCATCGGCCAGCTGCTGCTGGGCTTGCTGGGCGCCGTGGTGGTAGTCATGGCCTCGGTGGTCGGCGACCTCACCGAAAGCATGTTCAAGCGCCGCGAAGGGATCAAGGACAGCAGCAATCTGCTGCCTGGGCATGGCGGCGTGCTCGATCGCATCGACAGCCTGACCGCCGCGATTCCGATGTTCGCCGTGCTGCTCTGGGCTGCTGAATGGGGTGTCATGTGAGCCGAGTGCAACGCATTACGGTGCTGGGTGCCACCGGCTCGATCGGCCTTAGCACGCTGGATGTGATCGCCCGTCATCCTGAGCGTTACCAGGTGTTCGCCCTGAGCGGTTACTCGCAGGTGGATGAGTTGCTGGCCCTGTGCCTGCGTCATCGTCCGGTCTACGCCGTGGTGCCGAGCGCCGAGGCCGCTAGCCGTTTGCGTGCTGGTCTGAGTGCCGCGGGTAGCGTCACCGAAGTACTGGAAGGCGAGGCGGGGCTTTGCCAAGTGGCCGCTGCCAGCGACGTGGATGCGGTGATGGCGGCGATTGTCGGCGCTGCCGGCCTGCGGCCAACCCTGGCGGCAGTCGAGGCGGGCAAGAAGGTCTTGCTGGCCAATAAAGAAGCCCTGGTGATGTCCGGCGCGCTGTTCATGGACGCCGTGCGGCGCAGTGGCGCGGTACTGCTGCCCATCGACAGCGAGCACAACGCCATCTTCCAGTGCCTGCCGGGCAATTATGCCCAGGGCTTGAGTGCTGTGGGGGTGCGCCGCATCCTGCTGACTGCCTCTGGTGGGCCGTTCCGCGAAACGTCGGCAGCCGAGCTTGAGGATGTCACTCCAGAACAAGCGTGCGCGCACCCCAACTGGTCGATGGGGCGCAAGATTTCCGTCGATTCGGCGAGCATGATGAATAAAGGCCTGGAGCTGATCGAAGCCTGCTGGCTGTTCGATGCGGCGCCGGCGCAGGTGGAAGTGGTGGTGCATCCCCAGAGCGTGATCCACTCGCTGGTGGATTATGTCGATGGCTCGGTGCTGGCCCAGTTGGGTAACCCGGACATGCGCACCCCCATCGCCAACGCCCTGGCCTGGCCGCAAAGGATCGACTCCGGGGTTGCCCCGCTGGATCTGTTCGCGGTAGCTCGCCTGGACTTCCAGGCCCCCGACGAGCAGCGCTTCCCTTGCCTGCGCCTGGCGCGCCAGGCGGCCGAGGCGGGTAATAGCGCCCCGGCGGTACTCAATGCGGCCAATGAAGTGGCGGTCGAGGCATTTCTCCAGCGGCGTATCCGCTTCCCGGAGATCGCGGGTATGATCGAACAGGTGCTCGACCAGGAGTCGGTGGTGTCATTGCCCTCGCTGGATGCGGTGTTTGCTGCCGACCAGCGTGCCCGGGAGCTGTCCCGTGAATGGTTGCGGCGTCACGCTCGCTGATGCGTAGTGGCTCCAGAGTTGTGCTGAACGTCATTCGGAGATGGATATGACTGCGCTCTACATGATTATCGGCACCCTGGTGGCGCTGGGTGTACTTGTCACTTTCCATGAGTTCGGCCACTTCTGGGTGGCCCGCCGTTGTGGGGTCAAGGTGCTGCGTTTCTCGGTCGGCTTCGGCACGCCGCTGCTGCGCTGGCACGACCGCCATGGCACCGAGTTCGTCGTCGCGGCGATTCCGCTGGGTGGCTACGTCAAGATGCTCGACGAGCGCGAGGGCGACGTGCCGCCTGCGCTGGTCGATCAATCGTTCAATCGCAAGCCGGTAGGGCAGCGTATCGCCATCGTTGCTGCCGGGCCTATAGCCAACTTCCTCCTGGCCATCGTGTTCTTCTGGGCCCTGGCCATGCTCGGCACTCAGCAGGTGCGCCCGGTGATTGGTGCCGTTGAGCCGGCGAGCCTGGCCGCTTCTGCTGGCTTGGTCGCAGGTCAAGAAATCGTTTCGGTTGACGGTAAGGCGACCAATGGTTGGTCAGCGGTCAATCTGCAGTTGGTACGGCGTCTTGGCGAAAGCGGTGTTCTGCGTGTTGGCGTTCTCGATGAAGGCGCCACAGCCGAGCGTCAGCACGAGATCAAGCTCGATCAATGGCTCAAAGGCGCGGATGAGCCTGACCCGATCCAGTCGCTGGGCTTGCGCCCCTGGCGTCCAGTAATCAGCCCGGTGCTGGCCGAGATCGATCCGAAGGGGCCGGCTGCGGCTGCCGGGCTCAAGACCGGTGACAAGCTGCTGAGCCTGGATGGCGCTGCCCTGAACGACTGGCAACAAGTGGTCGACAGTGTCCGTGCTCGTCCCGAGGCCAAGGTGCAATTGCGCGTCGAGCGTGACGGCGCGGTGCTGGATATCCCGGTGACCTTGGCCCGTAAAGGCGAAGGTCAAGCCTCCGGTGGCTACCTCGGGGCTGGCGTCAAAGGTGGCGAATGGCCCGCCAAGATGCTCCGCGAAGTCAGCTATGGGCCGCTCGAAGCGGTGGGCGAGGGCCTCTCGCGTACCTGGAACATGAGCATACTGACCCTTGAATCGCTGAAGAAAATGCTGTTCGGGGAGCTCTCGGTAAAAAACTTGAGCGGACCGATAACCATTGCTAAAGTGGCGGGCGCTTCAGCCCAGTCGGGCGTTGGGGATTTCCTGAATTTCCTGGCCTACCTGAGCATAAGCCTGGGGGTTCTTAACCTGCTGCCCATTCCAGTACTGGATGGGGGGCATTTGCTGTTCTACCTGATCGAGTTGGCGCGCGGTCGTCCGCTGTCGGATCGGGTGCAAGGTTGGGGGGTCCAGATCGGTATCAGTTTGGTCATAGGGGTGATGTTGCTCGCCCTGATCAACGATCTGGGTCGACTATAAAAGCTTCGCATTGCGAACCTGCCGCCCTTTCGCGGCAGGTTGTTTATTGCCAGTTGGAATAAAAGGACTTCATGAAACGTCTGCTGCTAACTGCGGTCCTCTCCGCACTGATGATCGCTGAAGTTCACGCCGAGTCCTTCACCATCTCCGATATTCGTGTCAACGGCCTGCAGCGGGTTTCCGCCGGCAGCGTGTTCGGCGCCTTGCCCCTGAACGTGGGCGATCAGGTCGACGACCGTCGCCTGGTGGACTCCACCCGTTCGCTGTTCAAGACCGGCTTCTTCCAGGACATCCAGCTGAGCCGCGACGGCAATGTCCTGATCATCAACGTGGTCGAGCGCCCGTCGGTGTCGAGCATCGAGATCGAAGGCAACAAGGCGATCAGCACCGAAGACCTGATGAAAGGTCTGAAGCAGTCGGGCCTGGCCGAAGGCGAAATCTTCCAGCGCGCCACCCTTGAAGGTGTGCGTAACGAGCTGCAGCGTCAGTACGTGGCCCAGGGGCGCTACTCGGCTGAAGTCGACGCCGAGGTGGTGCCGCAGCCGCGCAACCGCGTTGGCCTGAAGATCAAGATCAACGAAGGCACGGTCGCTGCCATCCAGCACATCAACGTGGTGGGCAACACCGTTTTCGATGATGAAGAGCTTGGTCAACTGTTCGAGCTCAAGACCACCAACTGGCTGTCGTTCTTCAAGAACGACGACAAGTATGCCCGCGAAAAACTCTCCGGTGATCTGGAGCGCCTGCGTTCCTACTACCTGGACCGCGGCTACATCAACATGGACATCGCTTCGACCCAGGTATCGATTACCCCGGACAAGAAGCACGTGTACATCACCGTCAACATCAACGAAGGTGAGAAGTACACCGTTCGTGACGTGAAGCTGTCCGGCGACCTCAAGGTGCCGGAAGACCAGGTCAAGTCGCTGCTGCTGGTGCAGCCTGGCCAGGTGTTCTCGCGCAAGGTGATGACCACCACGTCCGACCTGATCACCCGTCGCCTGGGTAACGAAGGCTATACCTTCGCCAACGTCAACGGCGTGCCGCAACCGAACGATGAAGACCACACCGTCGACATCATGTTCGTGGTCGACCCGGGTAAGCGTGCCTACGTCAACCGCATCAACTACCGCGGGAACACCAAGACCGAAGACGAAGTGCTGCGTCGCGAAATGCGCCAGATGGAAGGCGGCTGGGCGTCAACCTACCTGATCGACCAGTCCAAGACCCGTCTGGAGCGCCTGGGCTTCTTCAAGGAAGTCAACGTCGAGACCCCGCCAGTGCCAGGCACCGACGACCAGGTCGACGTCAACTACAGCGTTGAAGAGCAGGCTTCCGGCTCGATCACCGCCAGCGTCGGTTTCGCCCAGAGCGCGGGCCTGATCCTCGGTGGCTCGATCAGCCAGACCAACTTCCTGGGTACCGGTAACAAGGTGTCGATCGGCCTGACCCGAAGCGAATACCAGACCCGCTACAACTTCGGCTTCGTTGACCCCTACTGGACTGCCGATGGCGTCAGCCTGGGTTACAACGCCTTCTACCGCAGCACCGACTACGACGACCTCGACGTCGACGTAGCCAGCTACGCGGTAGACAGCCTGGGCGCCGGTGTCAGCATCGGTTACCCGATCAGCGAAACGTCGCGTCTGACCTACGGCCTGACCGTACAGCAGGACAAACTCAAGACTGGCCGTTACACCGTTGACGAGATCTTCGACTTCGTCGAGAAGGAAGGCGATAACTTCCTCAACTTCAAGGCGTCGGTCGGTTGGTCCGAGTCGACCCTGAACAAAGGCGTGCTGGCAACCCGTGGTCATTCGCAAAGCCTGACCCTGGAAACCACAGTGCCGGGCAGCGACCTGTCGTTCTACAAGCTCGACTACCGCGGCCAGCTGTTCAAGCCAATCAACAACGACTACACCCTGCGTCTGCACACTGAGTTGGGTTACGGCGACGGCTTCGGCGGCACTTCCGGCCTGCCGTTCTACGAGAACTACTACGCGGGTGGTTTCAACTCGGTGCGTGGCTTCAAGGACAGCAGCTTGGGTCCACGTAGTACGCCAAGCCGTGGTGCGGGTGTTACCGGCAACCAAGGCACTGTCGCCGACCCGGATCAGGATCCGCTGCCATTCGGTGGTAACGTGCTGGTTCAAGGTGGTGTCGAGTTGCTGTTCCCGCTGCCGTTCGTCAAGGACCAGCGCTCGCTGCGTACTTCCGTGTTCTGGGATGTGGGTAACGTGTTCGACACCAATTGCGGCTCCAAGCCTGATTGCGAGAAAGTCGGCCTGTCTGGCCTGGCCAGCTCGGTCGGCCTGGGCGTGACCTGGATTACAGCCTTGGGCCCGCTGAGCTTCAGCCTGGCGATGCCGATCAAGAAGCCGGACGAAGCCGATACCCAGGTGTTCCAATTCTCTCTGGGCCAGACCTTCTAAGGTCGGCCCTCGCTTAACGACAACGGTTTATTCAGGAGTGCATCGTGCGTAAGTTGACTCAAATGGCCGTTATGGCCGCGGCGCTGGTCGCCACCCCGGCTTTCGCCGAAATGAAAGTTGCCGTGCTGAACTACCAGATGGCACTGCTCGAGTCGGACGCTGCGAAAAAGTACGCAGTGGATGCGGAGAAGAAGTTCGGCCCACAGCTGACCAAGCTCAAGAGCCTGGAAAGCAGCGCCAAGGGCATCCAGGACCGTCTGATCAAGGGCGGCGATAAGATGCAGCAGCAAGAGCGTGAGCGCCTGGAGCTCGAATTCAAGCAAAAAGCCCGTGACTTCCAGTTCCAGTCCAAGGAACTCAACGAAGCCAAGGCCGTTGCCGACCGTGACATGCTCAAGCAGCTCAAGCCTAAGCTGGACGGCGCTGTGGAAGAAGTGATCAAGAAGGGTGGCTTTGACCTGGTGCTCGAGCGCGGCGCAGTGATCGATGTCAAACCGCAGTACGACATCACTCGCCAAGTCATCGAGCGCATGAACCAAGCCCGTTGATATGACCCTGACCATGACGCTCGGCCAACTGGCCGAGGCGCTCGGCGCCACCCTCAAGGGGCCCGAGTCGCTGCAAATCACCGGCTTGGCCACCTTGCAGGAGGCCGGTCCCGGGCAGTTGAGCTTCCTGGCCAATCCGCAGTACCGCAAGTACCTGGATAACGCTCAGGCTGCGGCGGTACTGCTCAAGGCTGCGGATGCCGAAGGTTACGCAGGCAATGCGCTGATCGTTGCTGATCCTTACCTTGCCTATGCACGCATCTCCCATCTGTTCGATCCCAAGCCCAAGGCTGTGGCGGGTATTCATCCCAGCGCCGTGGTTGCCGAAGATGCCCAGGTGGACGCCAGCGCCAGCATCGGACCGTTCGCGGTGATCGAGAGCGGTGCGCAGATTGCGGCCAACGTAACCGTCGGCGCGCACTGCTTCATCGGTGCTCGCTGCGTGATTGGCGAAGGTGGCTGGTTGGCGCCGCGGGTCACGTTGTATCACGACGTGACCATCGGCCAGCGCGTGACCATTCAGTCCGGCGCCGTGATCGGCGGTGAAGGCTTCGGTTTTGCCAACGAGAAGGGCGTTTGGCGCAAGATCGCCCAGATCGGCGGCGTGACCATTGGCGACGACGTCGAGATCGGTGTGAACACTGCGGTCGACCGCGGCGCGCTGTCGGACACGCGCATTGGTGACGGGGTCAAGCTGGATAACCAGATCCAGATCGCCCACAACGTGCAGATTGGCGACCACACCGCGATGGCGGCCTGTGTCGGCATTTCTGGTAGCACCCGCATCGGCAAGCATTGCACCATCGCCGGCGGCGTTGGCATGGTCGGTCATATCGATGTGTGCGACAACGTATTCGTCTCCGGCATGACCATGGTTACCCGTTCGATCACCGAGCCGGGTGGCTATTCTTCGGGTACGGCCATGCAGACCTTGGGCGATTGGCGCAAAAGCGCGGCGCGCATTCGTCAGCTGGACGAGATGGCCAAGCGTCTCCAGCAACTGGAAAAACGTGTCGATACCGTGACCTCAGGTGGCCAGCCGACATCAGAAGGCTGATACCATTTCCTGAGCAAGAGTGAACCGTCGCTAGCTGGCTCCTCTTTGGATTGCAAAAGGAGCGTGTGGTCAGCACCTGCGCTCCCTATTCTTATTACAGGCTTCCCCCCGAAATGATGGACATCAACGAGATTCGCGAATACCTGCCTCACCGTTACCCGTTCCTGTTGGTGGACCGTGTGACGGAGCTGGACTTCGAGGCCCAGAGCATTCGTGCCTACAAGAATGTCAGCATCAATGAGCCGTTCTTCAATGGCCATTTCCCCGCGCATCCAATCATGCCGGGCGTGCTGATCATCGAGGCGATGGCCCAGGCGGCCGGGATTCTCGGATTCAAGATGCTTGACGCCAAGCCTGCCGATGGCACGCTCTACTATTTCGTCGGCTCCGACAAGCTGCGTTTCCGTCAGCCGGTACTGCCGGGCGATCAACTGGTGCTGGAAGCCAAGTTCCTCAGCCGCAAGAGCATGATCTGGAAGTTCGAGTGCCGCGCCCTGGTCGATGGCAAGCCAGTCTGCTCGGCTGAAATTACCTGCGCGGAACGTTCCCTATGAATTCGATTGATCCGCGGGCGATCATCGATCCTTCGGCCAAGCTGGCCGAAGGCGTCGAGGTGGGCCCTTGGTCGATCGTAGGGCCCGATGTCGAAGTCGGGGAGGGCACCGTCATCGGCCCGCACGTTGTGCTCAAAGGGCCGACCCGGATCGGCAAGCACAACCGCATCTACCAGTTTTCCTCGATTGGTGAAGACACCCCTGACCTCAAGTACAAGGGTGAGGCCACGCGCCTGGTGATTGGCGACCACAATGTCATTCGCGAAGGCGTGACCATCCACCGTGGCACCATCCAGGACCGCGCGGAAACCACCCTGGGCGATCACAACCTGATCATGGCTTATGCCCACATCGGCCACGACAGCGTGATCGGCAATCATTGCATCCTGGTCAATAACACTGCACTGGCGGGCCATGTGCACGTTGGCGACTGGGCGATCCTGTCCGGTTACACCCTGGTGCATCAGTACTGCCATATCGGCGCGCATGCGTTTTCTGGCATGGGCACCGCGATCGGCAAAGACGTACCAGCCTTCGTCACCGTGTTCGGCAGCCCTGCCGAAGCGCGCAGCATGAACTTCGAGGGTATGCGCCGTCGTGGCTTCAGCGATGAAGTGATCCATGCGTTGCGACGCGCCTACAAGACTGTCTATCGCCAAGGCCTGACGGTTGAAGACGCGCTCAAAGAGCTCGAAGAGCTCGCCAGCCAACACCCTGAGGTTGCGCTGTTCCGTGAGTCGATCGTGAATTCCGCTCGCGGCATCACTCGCTGACATGGGCCAGCTCTGCGTAGCGTTGGTCGCGGGCGAGGCCAGCGGCGACATTCTTGGCTCGGGCTTGATGCGTGCGCTCAAGGCGCGTCACCCCCAGGTGCGGTTCATCGGTGTCGGCGGTCCGTTGATGGAAGCCGAAGGCATGCAGTCGTACTTCCCCATGGAGCGCCTGGCGGTGATGGGCCTGGTGGAAGTGCTGGGGCGCCTGCGCGAGCTGCTCAAGCGCCGCAAGGCCTTGATCCAGACCCTGATCGCCGAGAAGCCGGATGTGTTCATCGGCATCGATGCGCCGGATTTCACCCTCAATATCGAACTCAAGCTGCGTCAGGCCGGGATCAAGACCGTGCACTACGTTAGCCCTTCGGTGTGGGCGTGGCGGCAGAAGCGGGTGCTGAAGATCCGTGAAGGTTGCGACCTGATGCTGACGCTGCTGCCATTCGAGGCGCGGTTCTACGAAGAGCAGGGCGTACCGGTGCGCTTTGTCGGGCATCCGCTGGCCGATACCATCCCGCTGGACGCTGATCGACAGGCCGCGCGCGCTGAACTGGGTTTGAGCGCGGGGCCTCTGGTCGCGCTGATGCCGGGCAGCCGCGGCGGTGAAGTCGGCCGTTTGGGCGCATTGTTCATGGATGCCGCCGAGCGCCTGCGAGCGTTGGTGCCGGGGGTGCGCTTCGTGCTGCCATGTGCCAATCAGGCGCGTCGCGCCCAGGTTGAACAGATGCTCGAAGGCCGCGACCTACCCTTGACCTTGCTTGACGGTCAGTCGCACCAAGCGCTGGCAGCCTGCGACGCGGTGTTGATCGCTTCGGGCACGGCGACGCTGGAGGCGATGCTGTACAAACGGCCGATGGTCGTCGCCTATCGCCTGGCACCGTTGACCTACTGGATCCTCAAGCGCCTGGTGAAGAGCCCGTACGTGTCGTTGCCCAACCTGCTGGCTCAACGCCTATTGGTGCCCGAGCTGCTGCAGGACGCTGCGACCAGCGAGGCCCTGGCGCAGACCCTGGCCCCACTGGTGGCCGATGGCAGCCAGCAAACCGAGAGCTTTGATCAGATTCACCGCACCTTGCGTCGTGACGCCTCGAACCAGGCGGCAGAGGCGGTGCTTGCCTTGCTGGAGCAACGCTAGATGCAGATGGGACTGGATTTCAACCTGGTCGAAGAGCTGGTCGCCGGTGTCGATGAAGTCGGTCGCGGTCCGCTGTGCGGCGCGGTGGTCACCGCTGCGGTGATTCTTGACCCCAATCGGCCGATCCTGGGCCTGAACGACTCGAAGAAGCTCACCGAGGCCAAGCGCGAGGCGCTGTTCGACGAAATCTGTGAAAAGGCCCTGGCCTTTTGCATTGCTCGCGCCGAGGTCGAAGAGATCGACCGTCTGAACATCCTCCAGGCGACCATGCTGGCCATGCAGCGCGCGGTCGAGGGTTTGAGCATCATGCCGAAACTGGCGCTGATCGACGGCAATCGTTGCCCCAAGCTGGCCGTACCGGCGGCGCCGGTGGTGCAGGGCGATGCCCAGGTGCCGGCGATCGCTGCGGCATCGATTTTGGCCAAGGTCACCCGTGATCGGGAGATGAGCGCGTTCGAGCTGATCTATCCGGGTTATGGGATGGGCGGGCACAAGGGGTATCCGACTCCGGTGCATCTGGAAGCGCTGGCACGGTTGGGGCCAACGCCGATTCACCGGCGCTCGTTCGCGCCGGTGCGTGCGGCCTGGGAGGCGCGTGAGGGCGTCTCTACCTCGCTGATCTGATCCGCTTATTGGGGCCGCGCAGCGGCCCCAATTGTTTCACCGCGCCACTCAATCTTTGCCTGTTGCGGTACAATCCCGCGCTTGTTGTCTTGCTCTGCTATAGGACCTTCCATGTCGGTTTCCTTCGTTCACCTTCGCGTGCACTCCGAATTCTCCCTGGTCGATGGCCTGGTGCGGATCAAGCCGCTGGCCAAGGCCTTGGCCGGGATGAACATGCCGGCGGTGGCGATTACCGACCAGAGCAACATGTGCTCGCTGGTGAAGTTCTACAAGAACGCCATGGGCGCCGGGATCAAGCCGATCTGCGGCGCCGACCTTTGGCTGGCCGGTGCAGACCCGGAAGCACCGCTGTCGCGCATCTGCTTTTTGGCCATGAACCCCAAGGGCTATCGCAACCTCACCGAGCTGATCTCGCGCGGTTGGGTCGATGGTCAGCGCAATGGCCTGGTGGTCATCCAGCGTGACTGGATCGCGCCGGCCAGCGAGGGGCTGATTGCCCTGTCTGCGGCCCGCGAGGGTGATATCGGCATGGCCTTGCTTGGTGGTCGCACCGATGACGCCGAGGCGTTGCTGCGCGACTGGATGGCGTTGTTCCCTGAGCGCTTCTATGTCGAGGTACAGCGCACCAATCGCGCTGGCGACGAAGAGTACCTGCACGCTGCCGTGGCCCTGGCCGACCGGCTGGGGGCGCCGCTGGTGGCAACCAACGACGTGCGCTTCATCAAGCAAACCGACTTCGATGCCCACGAGACGCGCGTTTGCATCGGCGAGGGCTGGACCCTGGACGACCCACGTCGTCCACGCATGTACAGCGACCAGCAGTACCTGAAAAGCCCGGAAGAAATGGCCGAGCTGTTCAGCGACTTGCCGGATGCCATCGCCAACACCGTCGAAATCGCCAAGCGCTGCAACATCCAGGTACAACTGGGCAAGCACTTCCTGCCTGACTTCCCCACGCCCAACGGCATGGGCATTGATGATTATCTGCGCCATGTTTCCCATGAAGGCCTGGAAGAACGCCTGGCGGTCATCCTGCCCAAGGACACCACTGAAGATTATGAGGCCAAGCGCCAGGTCTACCTCGACCGCTTGAAGTTCGAGCTGGATATCATCATCCAGATGGGCTTCCCCGGTTACTTCCTGATCGTTATGGACTTCATCAAGTGGGCCAAGAACAACGGCGTGCCGGTAGGCCCAGGCCGGGGTTCGGGTGCAGGCTCGCTGGTTGCGTATGTACTGAAGATTACCGACCTCGACCCACTGGCCTACGACCTGCTGTTCGAGCGTTTCCTCAACCCGGAACGGGTATCGATGCCCGACTTCGACGTTGACTTCTGCATGGACGGTCGGGACCGGGTGATCGAGTATGTGGCCGATGCCTACGGGCGTAACGCGGTCAGCCAGATCATCACCTTTGGCACCATGGCGGCCAAGGCAGTGGTGCGCGACGTGGCGCGGGTGCAGGGCAAGTCCTATGGCCTGGCCGACCGTCTGTCGAAGATGATTCCGTTCGAAGTCGGCATGACCCTGGAGAAGGCCTACGAGCAGGAAGAGATCCTGCGTGACTTCCTCAAGGGCGATGAGGATGCGCGCGAGATCTGGGAAATGGCCCTCAAGCTCGAGGGGGTTACCCGCGGTACCGGCAAGCACGCCGGGGGTGTGGTTATCGCACCGACCAAGCTCACTGATTTCTCGCCCATTGCCTGTGACGAGGAAGGCGGCGGCCTGGTAACCCAGTTCGACAAGGATGACGTCGAGGCTGCTGGCCTGGTGAAGTTCGACTTCCTTGGTCTGCGGACCTTGACCATCATCAAGTGGGCGATGGAGACGATCAACCGTGAGCAGGCCAAGAGCGGACTGCCCGACCTGAATATCGACTTCATCCCACTCGACGACAAGAAAACCTACGAGCTGCTGCAAAAGGCCGAAACCACGGCGGTGTTCCAGCTCGAATCGCGCGGCATGAAAGAGCTGATCAAAAAGCTCAAGCCCGACTGCCTGGAAGACCTCATCGCACTGGTGGCGCTGTTCCGCCCAGGGCCGCTGCAGTCGGGCATGGTGGATGACTTCATCAACCGTAAGCATGGTCGCGCCGAGCTGGCCTATCCGCATCCGGACTACCAGTACGAAGGCCTGCAACCGGTGCTGGCACCGACCTACGGCATCATCCTGTATCAGGAACAGGTGATGCAGATCGCCCAGGTCATGGCCGGCTATACCCTCGGTGGCGCCGACATGCTGCGGCGTGCGATGGGTAAGAAAAAGCCCGAAGAGATGGCCAAGCAGCGCGGGGGCTTCATCGAAGGTTGTGCCAACAACGGCATCGATGCTGATCTGGCAGGCAACATTTTCGACCTGGTAGAAAAATTCGCCGGCTACGGCTTCAACAAGTCGCACTCGGCAGCGTATGGCCTGGTTTCTTATCAAACCGCCTGGCTCAAGACCCACCATCCGGCACCGTTCATGGCCGCGGTGCTGTCGGCGGATATGCACAACACCGACAAGGTGGTGGTGCTGATCGAGGAAGTGCGCAGCATGAAGCTGCGCCTCGATGCGCCGGATGTGAATATGTCCGAGTTCAAGTTCACGGTCAACGACGATGGCCGCATCATCTATGGCCTGGGCGCGATCAAGGGCGTCGGTGAGGGGCCGGTGGAAGCGATCGTCGAGGCGCGGGCCAAGGGCGGCCCGTTCAAGGACTTGTTCGATTTCTGTGAGCGCATCGACCTCAAGCGCGTCAACAAGCGTACCCTCGATGCGTTGATCCGCAGTGGTGCGCTGGACCGTCTCGGCCCGCACTTCCATGACGAGATCAAGGCGTACCAGGCCAACATCGACCGCAACCGTGCCGTGCTGTTGTCGGCACTGGAAGAAGCGGTGAAATCCGCCGAACAGACCGCGCGTACGGCCGACAGTGGTCACGTCGACCTGTTTGGCGGGCTGTTCGTCGAAGAAGATCTCGACGTCTACGCCAACCACCACAAGGTCCGTGAGCTGACCCTCAAGGAGCGCTTGAAGGGCGAGAAAGACACCCTGGGCCTGTACCTCACCGGTCACCCGATCGACGAATACGAAAGCGAGATCCGCCGCTTCGCCCGCCAGCGCATCATCGACCTCAAACCGTCTCGGGAAGTACAGACGGTGGCCGGCATGATCATTGCTCTGCGGGTAATGAAGAACAAGAAGGGCGACAAGATGGGCTTCGTTACCCTCGACGACCGCTCAGGGCGGATCGAGGCCTCGCTGTTCGCCGATGCCTTCATGGCCGCGCAAGCGCTGTTGCAGACCGATGCGATGGTGGTGATCGAGGGCGAGGTCAGTAACGACGACTTCTCCGGCGGCCTGCGCCTGCGGGTCAAGCAAGTGATGACCATGGAAGATGCGCGCACGCGGCTGGCCGAAAGCCTGCGCCTTAAAGTGGCGCACGACGCGCTCAAGGGCGATCGCCTGAGCTGGCTGGGCGAATTGATCACCCGCCATCGCGGGGGGTGCCCGATCACCCTGGAATACACCGGCAGTGATGCCAAAGCTATGTTGCGCTTTGGCGACGAATGGTCAATTGACCCCGCCGATGGCCTGATTCAGGCCCTGCGTGACCAGTTCGGGCGTGAGAACGTCTTCCTGCAATACCGCTAAAGCGACGAATTTTAATCTCGACCTGAACGCGCCTGATCCCTTAAGGTAGGGCGCCAAACGGATCAACCGGCCGGCCGCCTGGCCGTAGACCCAAGACGGATGCCTATGAACCCGAATTTCCTCGATTTCGAACAGCCGATTGCCGACCTGCAAGCCAAGATCGAAGAGCTGCGCCTGGTCGGTAACGACAACTCGCTGAACATCAGCGATGAGATTGCCCGTCTGCAAGACAAGAGCAGCACCCTCACCGAAAGCATTTTCGGCAATCTGACCAGCTGGCAGATCGCCCGCCTGGCACGTCACCCGCGTCGTCCTTATACCCTGGACTACCTGCAGCACATCTTCACCGAGTTCGAAGAACTGCACGGTGATCGGCACTTCTCCGATGACGCCGCCATCGTAGGTGGTACTGCGCGTCTGGATGGCAAGCCGGTGATGGTCATCGGTCACCAGAAGGGCCGTGAAGTCCGTGAAAAGGTGCGCCGCAACTTCGGCATGCCGCGTCCGGAAGGCTACCGCAAGGCCTGCCGCCTGATGGAAATGGCCGAACGCTTCAAGATGCCGATCTTGACCTTCATCGATACTCCGGGTGCCTACCCAGGTATCGACGCCGAAGAGCGCAACCAGAGCGAGGCGATTGCCTGGAACCTGCGCGTCATGGCCCGCCTGAAGACCCCGATCATCGCTACCGTGATCGGTGAAGGTGGTTCAGGCGGCGCACTGGCCATTGGCGTGTGCGACCAGCTGAACATGCTGCAGTACTCCACCTACTCGGTGATCTCGCCGGAAGGTTGCGCTTCGATCCTGTGGAAGACCGCCGACAAGGCTGCCGATGCCGCGGAAGCGATGGGTATCACGGCTGAGCGCTTGAAGAGCCTGAACATCGTCGACAAGGTTATCCAGGAGCCGCTGGGCGGCGCCCACCGTGACCCTGCGAAAATGTCCGAAAGCATCCGTGCCGACCTGGTCGAGCAGCTGGATATGCTCGGCAAGCTCGATAACGAATCCCTGCTCAAGCGCCGTTATGATCGCCTGATGAGCTACGGCCTCTGATCTGCTGGGGGCCGCTTTGCGGCCCTTCGCGGGCGAGCCCGCTCCCACAAGGTTAGCGAGGTGCTCGAGGCAAGCGCTAACTCTGTGGGCCTACAGGTACAGCGCGCTCTCAAGTTCGGCGTTATCCCTGTGGGAGCGGGCTTGCCCGCGAAGGGCCGCAAAGCGGCCCCAGTGCGCTACCAGGCGGGAAACCGATGATCAAGTTAGCTCTGTCTCCATGGCTGAACAGCGCAAACTGGTACGTCGCCTTCTCCGGCGGCCTGGACTCCACCGCCCTCCTGCATGTTCTGGCTGACTACGCCAGCACCCACGCTACACCGCCCTTGCGCGCCCTCCATGTCCACCACGGCCTGCAGCCTGCTGCCGACGGCTGGCCTGCCCATTGCCAATCCATCTGCGACAGCCTGGCTATCGAGCTGCAGGTTATCCACGTCCAGGTCGCACCCGGCGCCAGCCTTGAACAGGCAGCCCGTGATGCGCGCTACAAGGCCTTTATCGATATCCTCGGCCCAGGCGATGTGCTGTTCACCGGGCAGCACCGCGACGACCAGGCTGAAACCCTGCTGTTTCGCTTGTTGCGCGGGGCAGGGCTGCGCGGTATGGCCGGCATGCCCTCATCCCGGCCGGTAGGGCAGGGTCGGCTGGTCAGGCCGCTGCTGAACCTGTCGCGCAGGCAGTTGCAAGCGTATGCCGAACACGCCCGGCTGGCCTGGATCGAAGATCCCAGTAATGGCGATACCACGTTCGCGCGCAACTACCTGCGCAGGGAAGTATTGCCACTGCTACGTGAGCGTTGGCCGCAGGCGGAGCAGAACCTGGCGCGCAGTGCCGAACACCTGAGCGAAGCGTTAGGCTTGCTCGACGAGCTCGCTCGAGATGACCTTGCCGGCGCAGGGCAAAGTGCATCGGCGCCATGGCAGGGCTTGGATTCACTGGCCCTGGATGCCTTGCGGGCGTTGTCAGTCACTCGTCAGCGCAACGCCTTGCAGTATTGGCTCAGTGCGCGCACGCGGTTACCCGACGCACGGCACTGGGTAGGCTGGGAGGCCCTGCGTGATGCCGCTGTCGATGCCCAGCCGGTGTGGCGTCTGACCGACGGTGTGCTGCAGCGCAGCCATGGCCGCATCTGGTGGCTGAGCGGCGACTGGCTCAAAACCCCTGAGGGTCCCCAGCCGTGGGCTGATCCCAGCAAGCCGCTGCACCTTCCATACAATGGCAGCGTGCATCTTAGCGGCCCGTCGTTCCGGCAAAACCTGCACATAGCCTATCGCCAGGGCGGTGAAGTGCTGGAACTGGCCGGGCGAGGCCGGCGCGATCTCAAGCGCCTGCTCAACGAGCAGCAGGTCCCGCATTTCCTGCGTTCGCGCTTGCCTTTGCTGTACCAGGGCGAGCGTTTGCTGGCAGTGGCCAATTTGCCCGCACTGGGGCAGGGCGACTGCCAGTTGCATTGGCAGATGCCGACGAACGCGCAAGGTTTGAGCTGAAGGGTACATTCCGGTAGACTACCCTCCCTTCTTGATACAACTTCTGTGGGTTCATCGAAAACACAGCAGTTGCCGATTACCAAGCAGTTTTTTGCTGGGCTGATTTCTTAAAATGACGAGCGAGCTCCATGCCGGGGAAACCCCTGGTCTGTACAGACGCGGCAGTTTTTCGAGATGCACTGTGATTGACGCAGGTGATCGGGGGCTTCGGCCTTCCTTCGCTTTCTCCGGCGGCGCTGGCCGCTTTAACGCAGACTTCTAGGGTTTTTCATGACGCGCTACATATTCGTCACGGGCGGTGTTGTTTCTTCATTGGGGAAAGGCATTGCCTCGGCTTCCCTGGCGGCCATCCTGGAAGCGCGGGGCCTGAAGGTCACCATGCTCAAGCTGGATCCGTACATCAACGTCGATCCGGGCACCATGAGCCCGTTCCAGCACGGTGAGGTGTTCGTCACCCACGACGGCGCCGAGACCGACCTTGACCTGGGCCACTACGAGCGGTTCATCCGCACCACGATGACCCAGAACAACAACTTCACCACCGGCCGTATCTACGAGCACGTGCTGCGCAAAGAGCGCCGTGGTGATTACCTGGGCGCAACCATCCAGGTCATCCCGCACATCACCGACGAGATCAAGCGTCGCATCATCAAGGGCGCCGGCGATGCCGACGTAGCCCTGGTGGAAATCGGCGGTACCGTGGGTGACATCGAGTCGCAGCCGTTCCTCGAGGCCATCCGCCAGCTGCGCGTCGAAGTGGGCTCCAAGCGCGCCATGCTGATGCACCTGACCCTGGTCCCGTACATCGCCACCGCAGGCGAAACCAAGACCAAGCCGACCCAGCACTCGGTCAAGGAGCTGCGCTCCATCGGCCTGCAGCCTGACGTGCTGATCTGCCGCTCCGACCACCCGGTCGACGCTTCCTCGCGCCGCAAGATTGCACTGTTCACCAACGTTGAAGAGCGCGCGGTGATCTCCCTGGAAGACGTCGACACCATCTACAAGATCCCAGGCGTACTGCATGCCCAGGGCCTGGATGACTTCGTCGTCGAGCGCTTCGGCCTGCAGTGCAACGGTGCCGACCTGTCCGAGTGGGACAAGGTGGTAGACGCCAAGCTCAACCCAGAGCAGGAAGTCACCATCGCCATGGTCGGCAAGTACATGGAACTGCTCGATGCCTACAAGTCGCTGATCGAAGCGATGAGCCACGCCGGTATCCAGAACCGTACCAAGGTCAACCTGCGCTACATCGACTCCGAAGACATCGAGAACCAAGGCACCAGCCTGCTCGAAGGCGCTGACGCCATCCTGGTTCCGGGTGGTTTCGGTCTGCGCGGTGTCGAAGGCAAGATCAAGGCGGTGCAGTTCGCCCGTGAGAACAAGGTGCCATACCTGGGCATCTGCCTGGGCATGCAGGTCGCCGTGATCGAGTTCGCCCGTAACGTCATGGGCTGGACCGACGCCAACTCCACCGAGTTCGATCGCAACAGCGGTCATCCGGTGGTTGGCCTGATCACCGAGTGGGCCGACAACACCGGTACCGTCGAAACCCGTACCGAGGCCTCCGACCTGGGCGGCACCATGCGTCTGGGTGCACAGGAATGCCAGCTCAGCGGCAACTCGAAAGTCCACGACTGCTACGGCAAGGACGTGATCGTCGAGCGTCACCGCCACCGCTACGAAGTCAACAACAACCTGCTGCCACAGCTGGTCGATGCTGGCCTGGTGATTTCCGGTCGTTCCGGCGACGGCGCGCTGGTCGAAGTGGTCGAGTCCAAGGATCATCCATGGTTCGTCGCTTGCCAGTTCCACCCAGAGTTCACTTCGACCCCGCGTGACGGCCACCCGCTGTTCAGTGGTTTCGTCAAGGCGGCCCTGGCGCAGAAGAACAAGGCCTGATCCATGACCCAGAAGATCATTCGCGTCGGTAACATCGAGATCGCCAACGACAAGCCGTTCGTCCTGTTCGGCGGCATGAACGTGCTGGAATCGCGTGACCTGGCCATGAAGGTCTGCGAAGAGTACGTGCGGGTTACCGAGAAGCTCGGTATCCCCTACGTGTTCAAGGCGAGCTTCGACAAGGCTAACCGTTCCTCGGTCACCTCGTACCGTGGTCCTGGCATGGAAGAAGGGCTGAAGATCTTCGAAGAGATCAAGCAAACCTTCAATGTGCCGGTGATCACCGATGTCCACGAACCCTACCAGTGCGAGCCGGTAGCCAAGGTGTGCGACATCATCCAGCTGCCTGCCTTCCTCTCGCGGCAGACCGATCTGGTCGTGGCCATGGCCAAGACCGGCGCGGTGATCAACATCAAGAAGGCCCAGTTCCTCGCCCCGCAAGAGATGAAGCACATTCTCAACAAGTGCGTCGAAGCGGGTAACGACCAGCTGATCCTCTGCGAGCGTGGTTCGAGCTTCGGCTACAACAACCTGGTGGTCGACATGCTCGGCTTCGGCATCATGAAGCAATTCGAGTACCCGGTGTTCTTCGACGTGACTCACGCCCTGCAAACCCCGGGTGGTCGCGCCGACTCCGCCGGTGGTCGCCGTGCGCAGGTTACCGACCTGGCCAAGGCGGGTATGAGCCAAGGCCTGGCGGGCTTGTTCCTGGAAGCCCATCCGGATCCGGACAACGCCAAGTGCGATGGCCCGTGTGCCCTGCGTCTGGACAAGCTGGAGCCGTTCCTGGCTCAGCTCAAGCAGCTGGACGACCTGGTGAAAAGTTTTCCGACGGTAGAAACCGCGTAAAGCTCATTTCTCGGGTAAAGTACCGCCCGTTCTACCCCTGACCTTCCGGTCAGGGGCTCCCCCTTCGCCAGGCCTGCCCTCTGCATATTCGCCTGGTGAAAGGCTCGAATTCCCTAAGCTGCGTTGTTTTCGTCAATTCTGGAGTGCTTACAACAATGGCAAAGATCGTCGACATCAAAGGTCGTGAAGTTCTCGATTCGCGTGGCAACCCCACCGTGGAAGCCGATGTACTGCTCGACAACGGCATCATCGGCAGCGCTTGCGCGCCGTCCGGTGCTTCCACCGGCTCGCGCGAAGCGCTGGAGCTGCGTGATGGCGACAAGAGCCGTTACATGGGCAAGGGCGTGCTGAAAGCCGTTGCCAACATCAACGGCCCGATCCGCGACCTGCTGCTGGGCAAGGATCCACTCGATCAGAAAGCCCTCGACCGCGCCATGATCGAGCTGGACGGTACCGAGAACAAGGCCAAGCTGGGCGCCAACGCTATCCTGGCTGTGTCTCTGGCTGCCGCCAAAGCCGCCGCCCAGGACCAGGACCTGCCGCTGTACGCGCACATTGCCAACCTCAATGGCACCCCTGGCCAGTACTCCATGCCTGTTCCGATGATGAACATCATCAACGGTGGTGAGCACGCCGATAACAACGTCGACATCCAGGAGTTCATGGTTCAGCCGGTTGGCGCCAAGACCTTCTCCGATGGCCTGCGCATGGGCACCGAAATCTTCCACCACCTCAAAGCTGTGCTCAAGGCCCGTGGCCTGAATACTGCCGTCGGTGACGAAGGCGGTTTCGCGCCGAACCTGACCTCCAACGAAGATGCCCTGGCCGCTATCGCCGAAGCTGTCGCCAACGCTGGCTACAAGCTGGGTACCGACGTGACCCTGGCCCTGGACTGCGCCGCTTCTGAGTTCTATGAAGACGGCAAGTACAACCTGTCCGGCGAAGGCAAGTCGTTCGATGCCGAAGGTTTCGCTGACTACCTCAAAGGCCTGACCGAGCGTTTCCCGATCATCTCGATCGAAGATGGCCTGGACGAGTCCGACTGGGCTGGCTGGAAGATCCTCACCGACAAGATCGGCGAGAAGGTGCAGCTGGTCGGTGACGATCTGTTCGTGACCAACACCAAGATCCTCAAGGAAGGTATCGAGAAGGGCATCGGTAACTCGATCCTGATCAAGTTCAACCAGATCGGCTCGCTGACCGAGACCCTGGAAGCTATCCAGATGGCCAAGGCCGCTGGCTACACCGCGGTCATCTCGCACCGTTCGGGCGAAACCGAAGATTCGACCATCGCTGACCTGGCCGTGGGTACCGCTGCTGGCCAGATCAAGACCGGTTCGCTGTGCCGTTCCGACCGCGTCTCCAAGTACAACCAGCTGCTGCGCATCGAAGAGCAACTGGGCGCCAAGGCGGTGTACCGTGGTCGTGCCGAGTTTCGCGGCTAAGCAAGAGATGGTAAAAAGGCAGCAGCCGAGGATGTCTGAACGTTCGTACTGAACCCTCAGACACCTCCTACGGGGTTTCTGTCGACGAAGCCTGGCCTTGGCCAGGCTTCGTGCTATCGGGAGCCTCGTGGCTGCGGCCTTTTAACCCTGGATACTTTGATGCGCAGTCCTTATTGGTTGTTTCTCATCTTGCTCCTGTTGCTCGGTGGCCTGCAGTACCGCCTTTGGGTCGGCAGCGGCAGCCTTGCGCAAGTGACCGAGCTCAAGCAGCAGATTGACGAACAGCATGCCGAGAACGAGCGGCTGCTGGAGCGTAATCGCGTGCTCGATGCAGAGGTCCTGGAGTTGAAGAAAGGTATGGAGACCGTGGAGGAACGGGCTCGTCATGAATTGGGGATGGTCAAGGAGGGCGAAACCCTCTACCAGCTGCCGCAAAAATGACCCCACTACTACCGGCTTTCTGGGCCGTGATTCCCGCGGCGGGCGTCGGTGCCCGCATGGCTGCCGATCGGCCCAAGCAGTATCTGCAATTGGGTGGGCAGACCATTCTCGAGCATAGTCTCGACTGTTTCCTCGGCCATCCTGCGCTCAAGGGCGTGGTGGTCAGTATTGCTGACGATGATCCTTACTGGCCCGGCCTGCCTTGCGCCAGCGATGCGCGTATCCAGCGCGCTGCCGGCGGACGCGAAAGGGCTGACTCGGTGCTCAATGCCTTGTTGCTGTTGCATGCCCAAGGGGCGGCGGACGGTGACTGGGTGTTGGTGCATGATGCTGCGCGGCCGAACCTGGCCCGTAGCGATCTGGACCGGCTGCTGGCGGAGCTGGCGGATGATCCGGTGGGTGGCTTGCTGGCAGTGCCGGCGCGTGACACGCTCAAGCGAGCCGATGGCAATGGTCGGGTCAGCGCTACGGTTGATCGCAGCACCATCTGGCAGGCATTTACCCCGCAGATGTTTCGGCTCGGCGCGTTGCATCGGGCATTGGCCGAGTGCCTGGTGTCTGATGTGGCGGTGACTGACGAGGCCTCGGCCATGGAATGGGCGGGGCTGGCACCGCGCCTGATCGAGGGGCGCAGTGACAACATCAAGGTTACCCGCCCGGAAGATCTGGAGTGGTTGCGCCAGCGTTGGGCTGCTCGCCGCTGATTGCACCCAGAGCGAGACATCAGTCTGGCAGCGTGGGAGGTTCATCTGCTTGCTTGATGGCTGGCGTACTCCGGCAACTGCCCCAACCCTTGCTTCAGATAATCCACCAACCGCCGCACTTTCGGCGACAGATGCCGCTGCTGCGGATACAGCGCCCACACTGCCGTGTTGGGCGGCTGATGCGCCTCGAGCAACGACACCAGCGCACCACTGTTCAAGTGTTCGAGCACGTAGTAATCGGGCAGCTGACACAGCCCCATCCCCTGTAACGCCGCATCCAGCACCGCCTGGCCGCTGTTGCAACGCCAGTTGCCTTGCACCCGCTGGCTGAATTCGCGCCCGTCCTGCTTCAACGCCCAGATATCCGAACTGCCGATCAGGCAATTGTGCCGCGCCAATTCAGACAAACTGTGCGGGCGGCCATACCGCTCCAGGTAGGCCGGCGAGGCGCACAGGAACATCCGCCGTGGCGCCAAGCGGGTGGCGACCAACCTTGAGTCCTGCAAGCGGCCCAGGCGGATCGCCAGGTCCATGCCCTCATGCAGCAAGTCCAAGGTGCGATTGCTCAGTTCCACTTCCACCCGTAGCTGCGGATACAGCGCCATGAAGCGCGTCACCAGTGGCACGATGAAGCGTTCGCCATAGGCCACCGCGCAGGTCATGCGCAGCAGGCCCTTGGGCTCGCTGGCCAGGTCGCCCATGGCCCGCAGCGCTTCTTCGCGGCCATCTTGCAAGCGCTGGCAATGTTGCAGGAACGTCTGTCCCGCCTCGCTCAGGGTGACCCGGCGGGTGCTGCGATACAGCAGGCGGGTCTGCAAGCGTTCTTCCAGGCGGGCGATCTGCCGGCTGATATGAGAGGAGGAAACCCCCAGGCGCTCGGCGGCTGCGGTGAACTGGCCCAACTCGGCCACCGCGACGAATTCGTCGATGCCTTCCCAGCGATTACTCATCGATTATCCCTGTATGGCAATAATGTTTTGTCTTTGCCCTGATTATTCATCAAACAGCGGTGAATTACACTGGATGGATCGAATCGACCCACTGTCTGGAGACCCTGATGATCAAGTCCCGTGCTGCCGTAGCCTTCGAGGCCAAGAAACCCCTGGAAATCGTCGAAGTCGACGTCGCCATGCCCAAGGCCGGTGAAGTGCTGCTGCGCGTGGTCGCCAGCGGTGTCTGCCATACCGATGCCTACACCTTGTCTGGCGCCGACCCGGAAGGCATCTTCCCGTCGATTCTCGGCCACGAGGGCGGGGCAATCGTCGAGGCAGTGGGCGAGGGCGTCACCTCGCTGGCAGTCGGCGATCATGTCATCCCGCTGTACACCCCCGAGTGCGGCAAGTGCAAATTCTGCCTTTCCGGCAAGACCAACCTGTGTCAGGCCATCCGCGCTACCCAAGGCAAGGGCCTGATGCCGGACGGTACTACCCGTTTCTCCTACAAAGGCCAGCAGTTGTTCCATTACATGGGCACCTCGACCTTCTCCGAGTACACCGTGCTGCCGGAAATTTCCGTGGCCAAGATCCAGAAAGAAGCACCCCTGGAGAAGGTCTGCCTACTCGGCTGTGGCGTCACCACCGGCATTGGCGCCGTGCTCAATACCGCCAAGGTCCAGCCAGGTGACACGGTGGCGGTGTTCGGCCTGGGCGGTATCGGCCTGTCGGCGATCATCGGTGCCGTAAAGGCCAAGGCCTCGCGGATCATTGCCGTCGACATCAACCCGAGCAAGTTCGAGATCGCCCGCCAGCTCGGCGCCACCGACTGCGTCAACCCCAAGGACTACGACCGCCCGATCCAGGAAGTCATCGTCGACCTTACCGACGGCGGCGTCGATTATTCGTTCGAGTGCGTGGGCAATGTCCAACTGATGCGTGCGGCGCTTGAATGCTGCCACAAGGGCTGGGGCGAATCGGTGATCATTGGTGTCGCCGGTGCCGGCCAGGAAATCGCTACCCGTCCGTTCCAGTTGGTGACTGGTCGCGTCTGGCGTGGTTCGGCGTTCGGCGGCGTGCGCGGACGCAGCGAGCTGCCCAGCTACGTGGAAATGTCCGAGAAGGGCGAGATCCCGCTGGATACTTTCATCACCCACACCATGGGCCTGGAGGACATCAACAAAGCCTTCGACCTGATGCATGAAGGTAAGAGCATCCGTAGCGTGATCCACTTCTGAGGTCAGCCATGAGCCTGGAAAACATCTCTTGCCAGAAGAGCTTCGGCGGCTGGCACAAGCGTTACCGGCATCACTCCAAGGTCCTCGGTTGCGACATGGTGTTCGCCGTCTACCTGCCGCCGCAGGCAGAGCAGGGTGCCAAGCTGCCGGTGCTGTACTGGCTCAGCGGCTTGACCTGCACCGATGAGAACTTCATGCAAAAGGCCGGCGCCCAGCGCCTGGCCGCTGAGCTGGGCTTGATCATCGTCGCACCCGATACCAGCCCGCGTGGCGATCAGGTGCCGGGCGACCCGGACGGCGCCTGGGACTTCGGTCTGGGGGCAGGTTTCTACCTCAATGCTACCCAGCAGCCCTGGGCCCAGCACTACCGCATGCATGACTACGTGGTAGAGGAACTGCCGGCCCTGGTCGAGGCGCATTTCCCGGCGTCCGATCAGCGCAGTATCAGTGGTCACTCGATGGGCGGTCATGGTGCATTGGTGTGCGCCTTGCGTAACCCTGGGCGGTACCGTTCGGTATCGGCGTTTTCGCCGATCAGCAATCCGATGGATTGCCCGTGGGGCGAGAAGGCGTTCTCGCGTTATCTGGGTGAAGACCGTGCGCGCTGGCGTGAATGGGATGCCAGTGTGCTGCTGGCCGAAACGCCGGCCGGACAGTGTCCGCCACTGTTGGTGGACCAAGGCGATCGCGACGATTTTCTTGAGAAGCAGCTCAAGCCTGAGGCGTTGGAGCAGGCGGCGCGCAAGGCTGGTCATGAGCTGGTGTTGCGCTTGCAGCCGGGGTATGACCATAGCTACTACTTCATCGCCAGCTTCATCGATGAGCATCTGCGCCATCATGCGGTAGCGTTGGGGCGGCTGTAGGCGTTGTTGGGGCAGCTGCGCAGCCCCTCGCAGGCAAGCCAGCTCCTACAGGGAGTGCGCGGAGCTTGTGACGGGGCGCTGCGGGCCCAAAACCATGCGCCCAATGCCGGCCAAAGCAGGTAGAATCCCGCCCTGACTTAATCAGGGCGTTTTTCTATGCGTATTGGCCATGGCTACGATGTGCACCGTTTCACCGACGGTGATTTCATTACCTTGGGTGGGGTGCATATCCCTCACAAATACGGCCTGCTGGCCCATTCCGACGGCGACGTGGTGTTGCACGCCTTGAGCGATGCACTGCTCGGTGCAGCCGCGTTGGGCGACATCGGCAAGCACTTCCCCGATACCGATCCGCAGTTCAAGGGCGCCGACAGCCGGGTGCTGCTGCGCCATGTCGTTGGCATCGTCCAGGCCAAGGGTTGGATGGTCGGCAACATCGATGCCACCATCGTCGCCCAGGCGCCGAAGATGGCCCCGCATATCGAGACCATGCGCCAACTCATTGCCCAAGACCTGCAGGTTGAACTCGACCAGGTCAACGTCAAGGCCACGACCACCGAGAAGCTCGGATTCACCGGCCGCGAGGAGGGTATCGCTGTGCACGCGGTCGCCCTGTTGCTGCCAGCATGACCGAACTCGAACTGCTCGGCCCACGGGCCTCGGGTGCGGCGCTGGGTAGCGCAGTGCTCAAGGCTGTGGCCGAAGACTTCCAGGTCGACGAAGTGCTCGACATTCCGTTGTCTGGCCAGGGTGAGCACCTGTGGCTGTGGGTCGAGAAGCGCGACCTGAACACCGAGGAAGCCGCTCGCCGTCTGGCGCGCGCGGCTGGTGTGCCAGTTCGTTCGATCAGTTATGCCGGTCTCAAGGATCGCCAGGCCCTGACCCGCCAGTGGTTCAGCCTGCATCTGCCGGGCAAGGCCGACCCCGACCTGGCGCGCGCCGAAGACGACACCCTGCGTATCCTCAAACAGGTGCGCCACCAGCGCAAACTGCAACGCGGCGCCCACTCGGCCAACGGTTTTACCCTGCGCCTGACTGCCCTGGCAGCTGATCACGTGGCGCTGGATGTGCGTTTGCAGCAGCTCAAGGCTCAAGGCGTGCCCAACTACTTCGGCAGCCAACGCTTCGGCCATGCGGGCGGCAACGTGCATGATGCGCAGCAGTGGGCTGCGCGTGCTGCCCTGCCGGAACAGCGCAATGTCCGCTCACGTCTGCTTTCGGCTGGGCGTAGCTACCTGTTCAACCAAGTGCTGGCAGCGCGGGTCGCCGATGGCAGCTGGCAGCGGGCACAGGTTGGCGATCTGCTGGCTTTCACCGACAGTCGTAGCTTCTTTCCTGCGGGTGAGGCTGAATGTTCCGATCCGCGCTTGGCCATTCTCGACCTGCATCCGACCGGCCCGATGTGGGGCGAAGGGGCCTCGCCCGCCGGCGGCGCGACCGCCGAGCTGGAGTCGAGCATCGCTGAACGGCATGCCGATCTGTGCAATTGGCTGGCACGAGCGGGCATGAGTCACGAACGACGCATCCTGCGGCTCCCTATTGGCGGCCTGACGTGGCATTATCCCGAGCCTGATATCCTGCAACTGGAATTCGTCCTGCCGGCCGGATGCTTCGCCACCGTGGTGGTGCGCGAGCTTGTCGATCTGGTGCCGGTAGGGCAGACGGACAGCCCATGCGTATTCTGATTTCCAATGATGATGGTGTTACCGCACCCGGCCTTGCCGCGCTGCATGCTGCGCTGGCCGATTATGCCGAGTGCGTGGTGATCGCCCCGGATCAAGACAAAAGCGGCGCCAGCAGTTCGCTGACGCTGGACCGCCCGCTGCACCCGCAGGTGCTGGCCAATGGTTTTATCAGCCTCAATGGCACGCCGACCGATTGTGTGCACCTGGGGCTCAACGGCCTGTTGCCGCAGACGCCAGACATGGTCGTCTCGGGTATCAACCTGGGGGCGAACCTGGGCGATGACGTGTTGTACTCCGGTACAGTCGCTGCGGCCCTTGAGGGGCGCTTCCTGGGGGGCACCTCGCTGGCGTTCTCGCTGCTGTCGCGCGCGCCAGACAACCTGCCGACTGCGGCCTACATCGCCCGGCGCCTGGTCGAGGCGCAGGCGCGTCTGCAACTGCCAGCGCGCATTGTTCTCAATATCAATATCCCGAATTTGCCGCTGGAGCACATCCGTGGCATCCAGCTCACCCGCCTCGGGCATCGAGCGCGGGCGGCGGCACCGACCAAGGTGGTCAATCCGCGCGGCAAGGAAGGCTACTGGATAGCCGTGGCCGGTGACGCCGAAGACGGCGGGCCGGGGACAGACTTCCATGCGGTGATGCAAGGCTACGTGTCGATCACCCCCTTGCAGCTCGACCGCACCTTCAACGATGCCTTCGAGCAGCTCGATGGCTGGCTGGAGGGCGTGCTCTGATGCGCGAACAAGACGATCTGCTGCGCCGCGGTATCGGCATGACCTCCCAGCGTACCCGGGAGCGGTTGATCCAGCGCTTGTGCGAGGAGGGCGTCTCGAACCCCAAGGTGCTCGAGGCCATTCGCCGTACGCCGCGTCACTTGTTCGTCGATGAAGCGCTCGCCCATCGGGCCTACGAGGACACCGCGCTGCCGATCGGGCATAACCAGACCATCTCCCAACCCTTCATGGTTGCGCACATGAGTGAGCTGCTGCTGGAGGCGGGGCCACTGGACAAGGTGCTGGAGATTGGAACTGGCTCGGGCTACCAGACCGCGATCCTGGCGCAACTGGTGGAGCGCGTGTTCTCGGTGGAGCGGATCAAGGTTCTGCAAGACCGGGCCAAGGAGCGCCTGCTCGAGCTCAACCTGCGCAACGTGGTGTTCCGCTGGGGCGACGGGTGCGACGGCTGGCAGGCGCTGGCGCCGTATAACGGCATCATCGTCACCGCGGTTGCACCTGAGGTACCCCAGGCGTTGCTCGATCAGTTGGCGCCCGGTGGACGCCTGGTGATCCCGGTAGGGCCGGCAGGGGAGACCCAGCAACTGATGCTGATCGTGCGCGAGGAGCATGGCTTCTCCAGGCGGGTGCTCGGCGCGGTGCGCTTCGTGCCCCTGCTCAATGGCCCGCTGGCTTGAGCCACACGGAATATTTACCGCGCTGACGAATTCTTGCCGCGTGGCTGTGTCTATCTGGCGGGGTGTCCGTAAGTCCTGAAGCGGCGTCGGATCTTTCTCCAGCCCACCCAATGGCCGTGGGCTCGGTTATAATTGCAACAATATTGCATTTCGTTTCGTCATATCGGTTTTCGGCACCATGAGGGGAGCGCGGGTGGGTCACACAATCAGTCTGCAGCGCAAGGATCGGTCGGGTTTCAAGCTCCTGCTGGTTGCACTGGCCATGGGCACCCTGCTGGCGGGCTGTTCCAGCACCGGCTCGAGCGGCGCGCGGGTGGTCGACCGCAACAACGCGGCGCCCAAGCGTCCGACCGTGACGTCGGGGCAGTACATCGTCAAGCCGGGCGACACGCTGTTCTCGATCGCCTTCCGTTACGGTTGGGACTACAAGGAGCTGGCCGCACGCAACAATATCAGTGCGCCGTATACCATCCGCCCGGGGCAACCGATTCGTTTCAGCAGTGGTTCGACCGGTAGTACCACAGTGGTCTCCAGCCCTTCTTCGTCGAGCAAGACCACGGTCATCCGGCGCCCGGTTGGGACCACCACGACGCCACCCGCGAGCAGTGGTAAACCCGTTGTAACAACCCCGGCAACCACCACACCAGTGGTCACCACAGTGCCTGCCGCAGAGCGTACAGCCGGTGGTTGGACCTGGCCGGCCAACGGCGTGCTGATTGGAAAATTCGCTTCAAACGGTAGTTTGAATAAAGGCATTGATATCGCCGGTGATTTGGGACAGCCTGTTTTTGCTGCGTCTGGTGGTGCAGTGGTCTACGCCGGGAGTGGCTTGAGGGGCTACGGCGAACTGATCATCATCAAGCACAGCGATACCTACGTCAGTGCCTACGGTCATAACCGCAGGCTTTTGGTTCGGGAGGGGCAGCAGGTCAAGGCAGGGCAGGCTATCGCTGAAATGGGGTCTACGGGCACCGATCGGGTTAAGCTGCATTTTGAAATTCGCCGCCAGGGCAAACCCGTCGATCCGCTCCAGTTCTTGCCACGTCGTTGATCGTTGTACCCGGCCTGTTCCTTGGATGTAGAGGGGACAGGCTCCAGCGCTGCCAGGGAATCAGGTGTCGCTAGAGTCTGAGTTCGAACTCAGCAAAGGACTATAACAATGGCTCTCAGTAAAGAAGTGCCGGAGTTTGACATCGACGATGACCTCCTCCTGATGGAGACGGGCATCGTTTTGGAAACGGATGTGGTGTCAGACGAACCTGCTGTACCTTCGGTTCGGACCAAGGCCAAACAGGCCTCGTCGCTCAAGCAACACAAGTACATCGATTACAGCCGGGCGCTTGATGCTACCCAGCTGTACCTGAACGAGATCGGCTTCTCGCCGCTGCTCTCCCCCGAAGAGGAAGTGCACTTCGCACGCCTCTCGCAAAAAGGCGACCCTGCCGGTCGCAAACGCATGATCGAGAGCAACCTGCGCTTGGTCGTGAAAATCGCCCGCCGTTATGTGAATCGTGGCTTGTCGTTGCTAGACCTGATCGAGGAAGGCAACCTGGGCTTGATTCGCGCCGTGGAGAAATTCGATCCGGAACGTGGTTTCCGTTTCTCCACCTACGCGACCTGGTGGATCCGCCAGACCATCGAACGGGCGATCATGAACCAGACCCGCACCATTCGCCTGCCGATCCACGTGGTCAAGGAGCTCAACGTTTACCTGCGTGCTGCGCGGGAGCTGACGCAAAAGCTCGATCACGAGCCGTCCCCGGAAGAAATCGCCACCCTGCTGGAGAAGCCGGTCGCTGAGGTCAAGCGTATGCTTGGGCTTAACGAGCGGGTGTCGTCGGTAGACGTTTCACTGGGGCCGGATTCGGATAAGACGCTGCTCGATACCCTGACGGATGATCGACCTACCGACCCGTGTGAGTTGCTGCAGGATGATGACCTGTCGCAGAGCATTGACCAGTGGCTGGGAGAGTTGACCGACAAGCAGCGTGAGGTTGTGGTACGTCGGTTTGGGTTGCGGGGGCATGAGAGCAGTACGCTGGAGGATGTGGGGTTGGAGATTGGCCTGACTCGGGAGCGAGTGCGGCAGATTCAGGTTGAAGGCCTGAAGCGGCTGCGGGAGATTCTTGAGAAGAATGGGCTGTCTAGTGAGTCGTTGTTTCAGTAAGTAGTGTTTTTTGTTTTACCGTTTGTTCGCTAAGCGCCCCGATAATCTCGGGGCGTTTTGTTTTGCGGGGAGTTTGAGTTTCTTGAGTTCTTGAATCGGGAGCTTATCCATTCTTTGTGGTGACGCCACCGGCCCCTTCCGCCTTTACGGCGGCTTACTTTTCTCTTGGGAAAAGTAAGCAAAACCGCCCGCTCCTGCATCCGGCCCTACGCTGCGCTTCGGGTTCCCTCGCTGCGGGCTTGCTCCCGGGAGGACCGCGCTGTACGGCCCCTCCTGGGCCGCAGCGCTTGACGGCCATCCATGGCCGTCACCTCCCTTCGCAAACCCTCCGCTCGGCCTCCTGACGTCGCGAAGTTAGTGGCGGCGCCTGGGCTGGCGTTATCTGGCGATAGTGGCATCTGCGCTGGATACTCCGGCCTCTTCGCGGGCAAGCCCGTTCCCACAGGCTCACCGCCAGCCGGGAGAACAGTGCGGTACCTGTGGGAGCGGGCTTGCCCGCGAAGAGGCCTGAACAAACAACACAAAATAAAAATTCGATACTTGGCTTTGGCTTTGGCTTTGGCTTTGGCTTTGGTTTCTGCGAGAGCGTAGCGATTCGCCTGCTTTTGATCTTAGTGCGCGCAGGTTCAGACGCTACAGATTCGCGACGTCAGGAGGCCGAGCGGAGGGCTTGCGGAGTGAGGTGACGGCCATGGATGGCCGTCAAGCGCTGCGGCCCAGGAGGGGCCGTACAGCGCGGTCCTCACGGGAGCAAGCCCGCAGCGAGGGAACCCGAAGCGCAGCGTAGGGCCGTATGCAGGAGCGAGCGGTTTTGCTTACTTTTCCCAAGAGAAAAGTAAGCCGCCGTAAAGGCGGAAGGGGCCAGTGGCGTCGCCACAAAGAATGGATAAGCCTGCAATACCAAAGTCCAAAGTCCAAAGCCCCCAAAGCATCCCCATTTTGCAAGTGAAGGAATGTGTCGACTGCTACCCCAGTTGCATCCCGTGTAAGAAATTGCTCACACATGCTGTAAGTCATCGACCTACAGATTAGTAAATCATTGTCGTTTTCAAACCTATCCGTTTCTTAACCAATTGAAAATTAACGATTTATTAAATATGAAGAAGTGTTTCCGTAGTAATGTTTTGAAAGCCGCAGCGCTTGTCTCGCAAAATGAAATCGCTAGTATTCGAACTGTGCCGACGGACAGGCACAGGCCCTCAGGAAGAAGGCCAAGGACATCGCAGGAGCGATTCATCAGGACGATGTTTGGGACAAACAGGGACTACGGAAAAAATGTGGGCGGGTCAAACCGCCCCTTTTTTTTGCCCGCCGTTCAGTGCCAGAGCAATCCTCACCCAGCTTCCAGAAAACGCCCAAGCTCAGCCTTGGGCGTTTTCGTTGCTGATCAAATCCCAGGCAATAAAAAAGGCGGCCCTAAGGCCACCTTCCTTGAACCGAAACGCTAAGCGTATCAGCGTTCCAGATCAGCAATCTTACCGGTCTTGCCATCCCACTCTTCAGCATCCGGCAGCGCGTCTTTCTTCTCGGTGATGTTTGGCCAGATCTCCGCCAGCTCGGCGTTGATCTCGATGAAGTTCTCCATGCCCGCAGGCACTTCGTCTTCCGAGAAAATGGCTTGAGCCGGGCACTCTGGCTCGCACAGTGCACAGTCGATGCACTCGTCCGGGTGGATGACCAGGAAGTTCGGGCCTTCATAGAAGCAGTCCACCGGACAGACTTCAACACAGTCGGTGTACTTGCACTTGATGCAGTTGTCGGTGACGACGAAGGTCATTTCTAATTTTCTCCTCAGGCAACGGCAGCGTGCCCTTCCTTGCAGGGCAGCGCGGTTCACAGGTATGTGGCTGCAGGCCAGGCTAATAACCTGCAGCACCAGCAAACCGCGCGGGATTCTACCAGCTTGCGCAGGCGGCCGTTATAACAGGTTCTTCAGTTGATATAGCATTTCGATAGCTTGGCGCGGCGTCATGTCGTCCAGGTCTAGCTTGCCCAGCTTCTCGATGGCTGGGTGAGGCAGGCTGGCGAACAGATCGCTCTGGTGCGGCGCTTGCGGTTCGCCCTTGGCAGCCTTGGTCACCGGCGCCTCATGCGGCAGGCTGGTCGTTTCCAGGCGGCCCAGGTGCTCGCGGGCACGCTGGATCACTGGCGCCGGTACACCGGCCAGCTGCGCCACGGCCAGGCCGTAGCTCTGGCTGGCAGGGCCAGGCAGCACATGGTGCAGGAACACGATGCGCTCATTGTGCTCAGTGGCGTTCAGGTGCACGTTGGCCACCAGCGGCTCATTCTCCGGCAGTACGGTCAGCTCGAAGTAGTGCGTGGCGAACAGCGTATAGGCACGCAGCTGCGCCAGGCGCTCGGCAGCGGCCCAGGCCAGCGATAGGCCATCGAAGGTACTGGTGCCGCGACCGACTTCATCCATCAGCACCAGGCTGCGGTCGGTGGCGTTATGCAGAATGTTGGCGGTTTCGCTCATTTCGACCATGAACGTCGAGCGCCCGCCGGCCAGGTCGTCGCTGGAGCCAATACGGGTGAAGATGCGATCGACCAGCGACAGCTCGCAGTGCGCCGCCGGGACGAAGCTACCGATGTGCGCCATCAGCACGATCAGCGCGGTCTGACGCATGTAGGTCGATTTACCGCCCATGTTCGGACCGGTGATGATCAGCATCCGCGTGCCGTTGTCCAGGCCCAGGTCGTTGGCCACGAACGGGGTGGTCAAGACCTGCTCGACCACCGGGTGGCGGCCTTGCTCGATGCGCAGGCATGGCTCGTCGACGAAGCTTGGGCAGTTCAGGTCCAGGGTCAGGGCGCGCTCGGCCAGGTTGCTCAAGACGTCCAGCTCGGCCAGTGCCGCGGCGCTGTCCTGCAACGGCGCCAGGTGGCCGATCAGGGTTTCCATCAGCGCGTCGTAGAGCATCTTCTCGCGCGCCAGGGCACGGCTCTTGGCTGACAGTGCCTTGTCTTCAAAGGCTTTGAGCTCTGGGGTGATGAAGCGCTCGGCGCCCTTGAGGGTCTGGCGGCGAATGTAGTCCCCGGGGGCTTGCTCGGCCTGCTTGGTCGGCAGTTCGATGAAGTAGCCGTGCACGCGGTTGTAGCCGACCTTGAGGTTGGCCAGGCCAGTGCGTGCTTTCTCGCGTGCTTCCAGGTCGATCAAGAACTGGCCGGCGTTCTCGCTCATGGCCAACAGCTCATCAAGCTCGCTGTCGTAGCCGGTCTTGAGCACGCCACCGTCACGGATCACCGCGGGTGGGTTATCGACGATCGCTCGTTCCAGCAGGCTGGCAAGTTCCGGGTAGGTGCCAGTGATCGCGGCCAGGCGGGCCAGGTGCGGCGCCTCCAACTCTGCCATGGCGTTTTGCAGCTCGGGCAGGGCGCCAAGGGCATCGCGCAGGCGGGCAAGGTCACGAGGACGGGCGTTGCGCAGGCCAATCCGGGCGAGGATCCGTTCCAGGTCACCGATTTCCTTGAGCTGCGGCTGCAGTTTCTCGTAGCGGTAGCCATCGAGCAGGCAGCGGATCGAATCCTGACGCGCCTGCAGCACCTTCAGGTCGCGTAGCGGACGGTTCAGCCAGCGGCTCAGCAAACGGCTGGCCATGGCGGTCTGGCAGCGGTCGATGACCGACTGTAGGGTGTTGTCGCGACCACCGGCCAGGTTGATGTCCAGTTCCAGGTTGCGCCGGCTGGCACCGTCGAGCACGACCGTGTCGTCCATGCGCTCGTGGCGCAGGCTGCGCAGATGGGGCAGGGTGGTGCGCTGGGTTTCCTTGGCGTAGCTCAGCAGGCAGCCAGCCGCGCCAATGGCCAGGGTCAGCTTGTCGCAGCCAAAGCCTTTGAGGTCCTTGGTCGCGAACTGCTGGCAGAGGCTTTTACGTGCCGAATCACGGTCGAAGTCCCACGGTGCACGACGGCGGCAGCCTGGGCGCTTCTCGGCCGGCAGATCACGTGGCCAATCGTCAGGAATCAGCAGCTCGACCGGGTTGATCCGCTCAAGTTCGGCCAGCAGGTTTTCCCAGCCTTTGATCTCCTGCACAGTGAAGTTGCCGCTGGTGATGTCCAGCACCGCCAGGCCGAACAGCCGCTCGTCACCGAGCAAGGCAGCGATCAGGTTGTCGCGGCGCTCGTCGAGCAGTGCTTCGTCACTCACCGTACCCGGGGTGATGATGCGCACTACCTGACGCTCGACTGGGCCCTTGCTGGTAGCCGGATCGCCGATCTGCTCGCAGATCACCACCGACTCGCCGAGCTTGACCAGTTTGGCCAGGTAACCTTCCGCCGAATGGAATGGAATCCCGCACATCGGGATCGACTGGCCGGCCGACTGACCGCGTGCGGTCAGGGTGATGTCCAGCAGTTTGGCGGCTTTCTTCGCGTCTTCGTAGAAGATCTCGTAGAAATCGCCCATGCGGTAGAACATCAGCTGGTCCGGATGCTGATTCTTCAGCTTCCAGTACTGCTGCATCATCGGTGTGTGTGCGGAGAGATCAGACATTCGGGGCCTTACAGCGGGTGATTCGGTTGGCGATTTTCAAACCGGCAATGGTACAGGCTTTTTGTGGGTGTTGCAGGTGCGGGAGGGTGGGGCAAATCTGCGCAGCCCCGGTATTCTCGCGTTAATGCATCGATTGCATTTCCATTGCTCTGCCTGCATTATGCATCTTATGCAAAAACGCAACGTAGCCTCCGTACTCAGAACCTTGCTCGACCGCCACGGCCTGTCCCCGACGGAGCTGTACCGGCGCACGGGCGTTCCCCAATCCACCCTGTCGCGGATCCTCAGCGAGAAGATCGTCGATCCTTCGGACAAGCACGTGTCGAGGATCGCCGAGTATTTTGGCGTGAGCACCGATCAGTTGCGTGGCCGTGTCGAGCTGGGCGAGTCGCGTGAAGCGGCGCAACCGGCCCATGGGCACGCCGAGCTCAGTGACATCAGCCTGTGGGACGATGAAACCCCCGTCGAGGATGACGAGGTGTCGGTACCTTTTCTTCGTGAGGTCGAATTGGCAGCAGGATCAGGAAGATTCGTCATCGAGGAAAGCGAGCGCGCGCGCCTGCGTTTCGGCAAGCGCAGCCTACGCCACAACGGTGTGCAGTTCGATAATGCCAAGTGCGTGACAGTGCGCGGCAACAGCATGCTGCCAGTGCTTCGCGATGGCGCCACAGTGGGGGTCAATACTGGCAAGTGCTCGATCGGTGACATCGTCGACGGCGACCTTTATGCCATCAACCATAACGGCCAATTGCGGGTAAAGCAGGTCTACCGCCTGCCCACCGGGATTCGGCTGCGCAGCTTCAACCGCGATGAGCATCCCGACGAAGACTACAGCTTCCAGCAAATGCAGGAGGAGCAGATCAGCCTGCTCGGCCATGTGTTCTGGTGGGGCATGTACGCCCGCTAAATAACCTGCTCGACAGAAAACCCGCCTCGGCGGGTTTTTTTTTGCCTTGTGAAAACTCCTACAGCCTGCATGGCGCATAGCTTGGATGCATATCTGCAAATTCCTACGCATAGAAATTTGAAGAAATGCATTGACTGCATATGCATCAATGCATAACCTGTGTCTCAAGCCGGTCAGCAACCGGTTGTTACACAGGCAGCGATGAACAGGCCTCAACTGTTCAGAGGGTTGGCAACTGGCCCGGGTGTGCAGCGTAAAGCACCACGAACAGTTATCCGGCGGGCAGGCGGCCGCGGTCGGAGTCACCAATTTGAAGCGTAACCGTGCGGCGTCACCAGTCGTGGCCGGCGGTTTGCCAACGCATTACTGAAAAGCCTGGCGGGCCGGGCTTTTTGGAATGCCGCGATCAACGGTAATCGATCCGCCGGCAGTTGCCGGCGGGCATCACACAGGAGACAGGACAGTGACGAACGAGCAACAAGCGTTGCTGGAGATGCCGCTCTGGCTGGTAATCGTCCTGGCATTGCTGGGGGGTATTTCTGGCGAAATGTGGCGCGCCGACAAAGCTGGCGCCCGCGGCTGGTCGCTGGTGCGACGGCTGGCGCTGCGCTCTGGGGCATGCATGGTATGTGGGGTATCCACCGTGATGCTGCTGTATGCCACTGGTATGTCGATCTGGACGGCTAGCGCCTTTGGCTGCTTGACCGCCATGGCCGGCGCCGATGTCGCCATCGGCCTTTACGAGCGCTGGGCAGCGAAGCGACTTGGGCTGCGCGACGCATCCCCCACGGACGAGCGGTAGGAGCGCATGGCATGAGCGAATTGACCACTTTATATGCGGCATTGACCGCGACGATCCGTGAGGCGATGCCCGAGCTGGCGTCAGTCGATGCACATTCAACCCTAGGCAATACCCCCGCTTTGCCGGCGCTGCGCCATGGCATCGTGCGCATGACAGCTGACGCTGCGCCGCGCGATGGACGCTCGGTGCTGATCGCCAGTTTCGAGGCTGATATTACCGCCGATGCCCTCAACCCTGAGGCTCGCCTGCAAGGCAGCCTGCTGGCGGCGCAATTGATGGACCTGTTGCGCCAACAGTTCTGGGGGCTGGATTTCGTCGAAGCCAGCCGCAATGTGCAGGCGCAGTTCGAAGCGGGCGATTGGAAAGTGCGCTGGGATCAGCCGGTGCTGCTCGGCGAGCCTCAATGGCCCTGGCCGGATCAGCCCGCAGGTAGCTTGCTGCTGGGCATCGATCCAGATACCGGGCCTGGTAATCAGAGCCGCTATTTCGCCCCGGAGGACCTGGCATGAGTTACGCCAGTGCCATGCACGATCGCATGCTTGCCAGCTTGCTGATCCCATGCCGGGTGGTAGCGGTTGACCTTGCGGCCGCGCGAGTGCGGGTTGCCGACGGCAGTGGTTGGACCAGTGCTTGGCTGCGCTGGCATTCCCTCGCTGCCGGCAAGGCTCGGCATTGGCGGGCGCCGAGCCTGGGCGAGCAGGGCGTACTGGTCAGCCCCAGCGGGGAGCCGGCCCAGGGCACCTTCGTGCCAGGCCTGTATGGCAATGCGGGTAGCCCGCCGGATAACCGCGATCACGTGGCGGCGTGGTATTTCGACGATGGCGGCTCGCTGGCCTATGACTGGCAAGCGCGTCGCTACGACATCCACCTGCCCAGCGGTAACGCCACGGTCACAGTCGGCGCCAGCACCGTACAGGTCAGCGATGGCGCCATCACGCTCGATGGTGCAGCCATCACCCTCACCGGCAGCGTCGCGATCAACGGCCCGCTGCAGGTTAGCGGCGATATCCACGGCAGCGGCCGGATCATCGATACGGCCGGGAATACGGCCAATCACAAACATTGAACAAAGCCCGCTGCTGCGGGCTTTTTCATATCAGGAGGCAACTATGAAACTCCATCAGCATGCGCCTGCCTGTGCAGGCTGGTCCGCGGCAGGAGGTGCCCCATGATCGGCATGGACCGCCGCAGCGGCCAGCCCTTGGCCGGCATCGCTCACCTTCGCCAATCGATCGACGACATTCTCTCCACCCCGCTTGGCAGCCGCCGCATGCGCCCCGAATACGGCAGTCAGCTGCGTCGCTATGTCGACATGCCGGTCAACGAAGGCTGGAAGAGTGCCGTGCAAGCCGAGGTCGCTCGTGCCCTGGGCCGCTGGGAACCGCGCCTGAAGCTTGAGCGGGTCAAGGTGGTCGCGGTACTCGATGGCCAGGTCAGCCTGCTCCTGAGTGGCCGCTATCTGGGCGACGAAGCCCTGCTGGAGGTGAGCGTATGAGCCAGGTAGACCTCTCCCGCTTGCCCGCACCGCAGCTACTCGAAGACCTTAACTATGAAGACCTTTACCAAGCCGACCTAGAGACCTTCCGCGCCCACCTGGGGGATGACTGGACGGCGCAGCTCGAAAGCGATCCGGTCACCAAGCTGCTGGAGGTCGGGGCTTATCGCAAGCTGCTCAACCGGGCGCGTATCAACGATGCGGCCAAGGCGTTGTTGCTGGCCTATGCAACGGGTTCGGATCTGGACCAGTTAGCCGCGAACGTCCACCTTCAGCGCCTGGTGATCCAGGCTGGGGATATGGGCGCGGTGCCGCCTGTAGAGGCGATCATGGAGGAGGATGATGCATTACGCGAACGTGTACAGCTGGTCTATGAGGGACTGACTACAGCCGGGCCTCGCAACAGTTACATCCTGCATGCACGCAATGCCTCTGCACTGGTGGCCGACGCTACTGCGGAGAGTCCGCTACCGGCGCAGGTGGTGGTGACCGTACTTTCGCTTGAAGGCGACGGCTCGGCAGGGGCGCCATTGCAGAGCATTGTGAGTGCCTACCTCAATGATGACGACGTTCGACCGGTGTCTGATCGCGTTGTGGTGCAGAGCGCCGAGATCCTGCCCTATCGAATCGATGCCAAGGTCTACCTGGCCGGAACCGGACCGGAAAATGAAGCGGTAATGGCGCTGTGCAAGGCGCGCCTTGAGGCGTGGATAAACCCACGTCGTCGCTTGGGAGTAGAGGTAGCGCGCTCGGCTGTGGATGCCCAGTTGCACATCAGCGGCGTATCACGTGTGGAAATACCCGGCTGGGTCGACATCAAGCCAAGTAAGGCTCAGGCGGCGTGGTGCGAGGGCTATACCGTTGTGCGGGGTGACTGATGACCAGCCTCCTGCCGCTCAACCGTACCCCTCTGGAGCGCGCCCTAGAGGTCGCTGCCACGCAAAGTACAGATGTTCCCCTGCGCGATTTGTACAACCCCGACACCTGCCCGGCGCATTTGCTGTACCAGCTCGCTTGGGCTTGGTCGGTGGATCGCTGGGATGACAATTGGCCGGAAGCGATCAAGCGCTCAGTGATCCGCTCGGCGTTCTTCATCCATGCCCACAAAGGAACCATCGGCGCGCTGCGCCGGGTGGTCGAGCCGTTCGGCTACCTGATCGAGGTGGTCGAGTGGTGGCAGACAGAACCCAAGGGCGTGCCGGGTACGTTCGCGCTCAAGGTCGGCGTGACTGACCAAGGGATCAGCGAAGAAACCTATCGGGAACTGACCTGGCTGATCGATGACGCCCGACCGGTCAGCCGGCACATGACTGGCCTGGCGATCAGCCTGGAAGCGACCGGTCGCCTGTACCTAGCCCCGTCGATCTACGACGGCGACGAACTCGACGTCTACCCGCCGCAAGCCGTTGACCTGGAGGTCACAGGCGAGATTGGGCGTGGTGGCCGCGATCACACAATTGACTATCTGGACGTTCATTATGGTTGACCAGACCTCACAGTTTTACGCGATCCTGACCAACGTCGGCGCGGCCAAGCAGGCTAATGCCGATGCCCTGGGCATTCCCTGGACCATCACGCAAATGGCCGTTGGTGATGGCAATCCATCAGGCGTGGATAACCCCGTCTTGCCGATGCCGACGGCGGCGTGGACCTCGCTGCTCAACGAGTGGCGCCGCGCGCCGCTCAATCAGCTCAAGGTCGATGAGAAGAACAATGCGGTGATCGTGGCCGAGCAGGTCATTCCCGCCGACGTCGGCGGCCGCTGGATTCGCGAAATTGCCCTTTATGACGCGGACGGTGACATGGTGGCGGTGGCCAACTGCGCGCCGACCTTCAAGCCGTTGCTTAGTCAGGGGTCGGGTCGTACCCAGGTGGTACGGTTGAACCTGATCGTCAGCAGCTCTAGCAATGTGCAACTCAAGATCGATCCAAGCGTGGTGCTGGCCACTCGTGAATGGGTGACTGAGGAGCTGGCCAAGCAGGATTTCAAGCATTCGGTGCTCGCTGCTACGACGGATGCCATTACCCTCAGCGGGCTGCAAACCATTGACGGGGTGGCACTGCCGGCCGGTTCGCGTGTACTGGTGAAGAACCAAGCCGCTGCCAAAGATAATGGCCTGTACCAGGTCGTTGCGGGCGGCCCCTGGACGCGTTGCGCGGATGCGGACACCAGCGCCAAGGTCACTCCTGGTCTGCTGGTGATGGTCGAGCGCGGCACGGTCAACAGCGATACAGCGTGGCAACTGTTGACTGATGCGACCATTGCCCTCGGCGTTACGGGCCTTACCTTTGGCTTGGCTTTTGGTCGCACGGGAATTGTAGCCGGGACGTACCGTAGCGTAACCGTTGATATTTACGGGCGCGTGGTGGCTGCGACCAATCCGACCACGGCTGCCGGTTACGGACTGACTGATGTTTACACCAAGACCCAGGTGGACCAGGCGCTGGCGCTCAAGGCGTCATTAGCCAGCCCGACTTTTACAGGAGTGCCAACCGCACCGACGCCCGCAGCTGGAACCAATACTAATCAGTTGGCGAATACGGCCTTTGTGCAAAATGCTCTTGCGGCCTTGGTGGCATCCTCGCCGGCTGCGTTGGACACTTTGAATGAGCTGGCAGCTGCCTTGGGCAATGATCCCAATTTTGCTGCCACCATGACCAATGCGTTGGCAGGAAAGGTTAATCTGGCGGACAAGGCTACCCAGTCAATCGCCGAAACGGGCGCTGACAATACCAAATGGATGACAGCGCTGGCGGTTGCCCAGTCTGTACTCAAGCGCTTGAACGGGGTGGGCTTGGCTACTTCAACCGCGCCACTGCTAGCTACATTTGAGGCTGTAGTTTCGGGTGGCTTGTATTTGGCGTATACCGGGGGCCATCCGACCAGCCCCACGCCCGGCGGCCCGCCTTCAACTGGTAATAATCTGCTCTCCGTGTTGGCAATTTCACCCAGGGCTGATGCTACGTATTACCTGGCATTTGAAAACGGCAGCCTCGCGGATCGTCGGCGTTTCTGGTTCGGGCAATACAACGTGGTAGGCGGCGTGTCCAGCATGTTCTGGTCGTCCGCGTTCACTACCGATCAAATCGCTACCCAAGCCCAGGTCGATGCAGGCATTGCTGATGATGTGGTGATCACACCTAAGAAAATGCGTTTCGGCTTTACAGCAAGCTTGGCACCCAATGGCTATATCGTATTTCCGTCTTGGCTAGGAGGATTGGTCATACAGTGGGGAGGCTACGCCCACGGTGAGGCAGTCAACTATGTGGCAGCCAATGTCCCGTTCAATATTGCGTTCCCCAGCGCCTGCTACAACGTGCAGTGCATTTCGGATGCCGGTACAACCACCCCTGACTTGAACGGTTTCAACCGTACCAATGTCGGCGTGACCATCGCCGCGCGTGATGCCGCTGTCACTGTGGTGGCGGGAACGTTGTACTGGCTCGCTATTGGTAAATAACTGGAGGATTTATGCGTTTGTATAGCGCAATTACTGGCTGTTGTTACTTGCCAGGTATTCACAACGATATTCCGGATGATGCCAAGGAAATCAGCGAGGAGCTCTATCAGAGTACGATCGCCAATCCTGAACGGGGTAAGGTCAGAAGCCATGATGCAGACGGCTTGCCGATCCTTATCGAGCCTCCGGTGTATAAGCCGACCATAGCTGACCTTGAAATGGTCGAGCGAAATTGGCGGGACGGCCAAGTGTCTGCCAGCGAGTGGCTGGTAACCCGTCACCGCGACGAGCAGGATATGTTTCTCCCTACCACGCTTCCCGCTGACCAATTCACTACCTTGTTAATGTATCGCCAGGCCCTGCGCGACTGGCCGCAAGACAGCCGTTTCCCCTACAGCGACTTTCGCCCTTTAGCGCCGCCCTGGATCAACGACCACACCCAATGACGCCCCGCACTAACGGGGCGTTTTCCTTTCTGCTGTATCCCTTCTGGCCTCGCTGACGCGGGGCCTTTTCGTATCTGGAGAGTCTATGTCTGGCTTCTTTCACGGCGTTACCGTAACGAACATTGACACCGGCGCGCGCACTATCGCCTTGCCGTCTTCCTCGATCATTGGCCTGGTCGACACCTTCACCCCTGGCGCGGACACCACCGCGAAGCCGAATGACCTGGTGATGATCACCAGCGAGCGCGAAGCGGTGGCCGCGTTCGGCGCTAGCGCGGCCATCACCAAGGCCTGCCGGGCAATCTACAGCCGCGCTAAGGCCGTCATCGTCGCCTGTGGCGTAGCCAAGGTCGAAGACGCCGCCGAGCAGACCGCAGCCATCATCGGCGCGGTTCAAGCGGACGGCAAACGCACCGGCCTGCAAGCGCTACTCGACGGCAAGAGCCGCTTCAACGCCCAGCCACGCCTGCTGGTGGCGCCCCAGCACAGTGCCGTCGAGGCCGTTGGCACCGCGCTGGTCGCGCTGGCCGACAAACTGCGCGCCATCGCCATCATCGATGGGCCGAACACCACCGACGAGGCGGCCATCGCCTACGCTGGCAACTTTGGCGCCAAGCGAGCCTTCTTGGTCGACCCAGGCGTGCGTTACTGGGACAACGACGCCGAGGCCACCGTCGATGCACCAGGTTCGGCCTGGGTCGCCGGCCTGTTCGCCTGGACTGACAGCGAATACGGCTTCTGGGCCTCGCCGTCGAACAAGGAGTTCGTCGGTATCACGGGTACCCGCCGTCCGGTGGAGTTCCTCGATGGCGACGACAGCTGCCGCGCCAACCTGCTGAACAACGCCAACATCGCCACCATCATTCGCGACGACGGTTTCCGCCTGTGGGGTAACCGCACCCTGTCCAGCGACCCGAAATGGGCCTTCGTCACTCGTGTGCGAACCATGGACATCGTCATGGACGCGATTCTCTACGGCCACAAATGGGCAGTCGACCGGGCGATCACCGCCACCTACGTCAAGGACGTCACCGAGGGCCTGCAGGCCTTCATGCGCGACCTGAAGAACCAGGGCGCGATCATCAATTTCGAGGTCTACGCCGACCCTGAACTGAACACCGCCAGCCAACTGGAGCAGGGCAAGGTGTACTGGAACATCCGCTTCACCGATGTCCCGCCTGCCGAAAACCCCAATTTCCGCGTCGAAGTCACCAACCAGTGGCTGACCGAAGTCCTCGATTCCGCCGCTTAAGGAGCGCATCTACATGGCAATGATTCCCGAAACCCTGGCCAACCTGAACCTGTTCGTCGACGGCGTCAGCTTCCAGGGCGATGTACCCAGCCTGACCCTGCCCAAACTCACCCTGAAGATGGAAGAGCACCGCCCCGGCGGCATGGATATGCCGGTCGAGATGGACCAGGGCATGGAGAAACAGGAAGCTGCGTTCACCACGACCGGTGTGCGCCGTGAAGCCCTGAAGTTCTTCGGCCTGGCCGATGCCAGTGCCTTCAACGGCACCTTCCGCGGCGCCTTCAAGGGCCTCAAGGGCAAGATCAATCCAGTGGTGGTCACCCTGCGTGGCTCGCTCAAGGAAGTCGACATGGGCGACTGGAAATCCGGCGACAAAGCCGAGATCAAGCACAGCGTCGCCGTCACCTACTACAAGCTCGAAGTCGATGGCCGCCTGGTCTACGAGATCGATGCCCTGGGCATGAAGCGCGTGATCGACGGTGTCGACCAACTGGCCGCGCAACGTGCAGCCCTTGGCCTGTAAGGAGAACCGACATGGCTCAAGCGAAAAAGCTTCCGCAATGGCTGACCCTGAACGCTGAGCGGGTGACGGTGCGCTTGTCTCGTGCCAGCGAAGCCAACGGCGTACAGGTCGACAGCCTGTCGCTACGTGCGCCGACTGTGCGTGACATCCGCAATGCCCAAGCGGGTGGCGCGGGCGATGACGAGCAGCGTGAACTGAACCTGTTCGCCTCGCTGGCCGAGGTCGGTGTCAAGGACCTCGAAGGCCTGGCCCTGAAAGACTACAGCCGCTTGCAGAGCGGCTACTTTCGCCTGGTGCAGGACGACGAGCTTTGACCCGGCTCGGCAGAAAGCCGCTGCCAAGCGGCTGGCCAAGGAGTTGAACTTTTCCGCGAGCGAAATCATGACCATGTCGCACAGCGACATGGTCTGGTGGCTTTCGGAGTAAAAGGAGGAACGGATGGCCGATACACAAGTATCCGCGCTCGGCACCGCCGTCACGCTTGCTCAGACGTTGGGCATCACCTTTGACTTGCTGCGCCAACGGCTGGCGCCGCTGCGCAAGCAAGCGGATAGCATCCGCCTAGGGCGGATCAGCTCAGAGGTGTTTCGCCTGGGGCTTGAACTGGACAAGACCGGTCAAGTGGAGGGTGCGCTGGCGATTGACCAGGCACAAACGCACGAGGCGCAGATCGACAGGCTCGAGCGTGAGGCCGCTGCCGTCGAGCGCTTGCAGCGCCGCTACCAGATCTTGGCACGCCAGGCGCTGATTGCGCCTGGCCCGTGGCAGATCCCCATGCCGCTACCTGTAGCGACCCAAGCCAAGGCAGCACATGCTGCAACGGATGTATCCGACGCTGCACCGAACGAGGGCACTGCGAAGCCTGCCAAGCGCCCGGAGCTGCCCCAGGTGGAAGTGAGTTTTGAGGCCTTTAAGGCCGAATCGAGATTGTTCGCTGTCAGGAGCGCTGTGTTTGCCACCGCTTGGGCTGGGTACCAAGCGAAGCAGAAGCTTTCACCTGAGCAAAAGCAGCGAGCGACAGAAGCGGTAAAAAGCAGGCGCAATATGGCCGGGGCCTCAGCGGGTCTGAAGGTTGTTGACTCGTTGGTCCTTGGCAATCCCGGTGAAGAGAAAGCCAAGGCGGTTGGCGGCGCACTGGGTGAGTTGGGCGGCAGCCTGATAGGTGCCGCACTGGGTGGCGTAATTGGCAAGAAAAACGCTGATGACATCGGCGAGCTGGTCGGCGGCTATGTCGGGGAGAAGTTCGGTGGCGTAGCCGGTGAATTTATCTACAAGTATTTCGCAGGCGAGGATTCCCCTGAGGCAGCACAAGGTCCAGGAAAAGTGCCGACAACACTTTCCCAGGTTGCTGAAGGTCAGCAAACGGGTGGACCCGGACCGGTAATAGAAGAAGAGGAGGAAGAGGAGGAAATCGAAGACCAGGAGGACGGCCAAGAGCAGGAACGGGCGCAGAACCCCACTTCGGTCACCGCGCTTGCTCAAACGGTAACTAGCGTCTTCGCAGACGCTCCACTTGCTGATGAATCTAGACGAAACAACGCTTCAAGCACCCCACGGCTTGGTTTTGCGGCGCCAAACCGGCTTGCGCAGATGGGCAGCGATACTGCCGGTGGCGCCATCCGCTCCGCGCAATCTACGAAGCAAACCAATGTTCCCAAGATGTCTCCTGTGCCAGGCCAGCCATCGATGTTCAAGGCGGTCAGTGGCGCGCGCCCCTTGGCAAAAGGATTGCTCAAGCGTGTCCCAGGTGGCGCCCTGGTGGATGCCGGTCTGCAGATTGCCCAAACCTTCAGCAGTGAAGGCAGCTCGCAAGAAAAGCTCGAAGGTTACGGCGCTGCCGTGGGTGGGCTGGGCGGCACCCTGGCCGGCGCCGCAGCCGGCGCCGCCATCGGCTCGGTAGTGCCCGTCATTGGTACGGCGATCGGAGGCCTGATCGGTGGGGCGCTGGGCAGCATGGGCGGAGAAAGCGTCGGCGGCTGGCTGGCCAGAACCCTGTCCATGGGTTCCAGCCAAAATCCACCAGCCCCTGTCAGCGAGCAGCGCAAGGCACCTACCTCCGTGGGTGAGGCGGCGCGCAGGCTGGATACCGCCACTGAGCAGCCATCGATACCCGCTACGACAGTGCCGACTCCAGCAACCAGCCCCCGCCCGCCGATCAATCAGCAGTTCACCTTCACTGCCAACATGCCCCTGACGTTGAACACCACCCTCGATGACCCCTCGGTGCTGCAGCAAATGGAGGCAATTGCCCGGCGCACCCTGAGCGAGTTGATGGAGCGGGCGCAGTCGGTGCAGTTGGCCGACACCCCCCACGTTGCCTGAGGACGCTTCATGACTTACCTGCAACAGCTACAAGCCGGGCTGCATGCCTTGGTCAAGGCCGGGGAGGCCGGGCGCCAGCGTGCCGATGCCATGCTTGACCCGCTCAACCAGGCAATCGATCACGTGCAGAGTGCGGCCTCCGATCTTGAAGGCCTGCCGGTGGTCGGGCCGGCGATTGGACTGCGGCTGCAGCGCACCTTGCGTGCGATCTCCGCAGCCCAGGCCAGGGTCGACAAGGCGATTGGCAAATATGACCAGACGCTCGCCGTGGTACGCCAGGTGCGCGAGCGCATCGATAGCTTTGCCGAACATGCGGGCAAGGCGGGAGCGGCGATTCGTCGGGTGGTGGGCGAGGTGCGTACGACGGTCAGTGACGCGCTGTCGACCTTGGGCTTTGCGCCTGACACCACACCCGCGGCGCAGGCGATCAAACCGTTTCCCCACCTGCTGGTGCTGCAACCACTCAAGCCTGGCGCTGCACCGTACTACTTCAACCTCGATACCGCCGCGTTCGATCAACTACGCCGGCAGACGCGTTTTCGCTGGGCCGGCCAGGAGCGCCTGAGCCGCGACAACGCGCAGCAGGCGGTCAGCCGCGGCGAGGAGACCATCAGCATTCGTGGTGCGATCTTCCCTGGTTTCAAAGGTGGCCTGGGCCAGCTGCAGACCTTGCGCGGCATTGGCCGCCAGTTGCTGCCGCTGTCTTTGATCACTGGCTACGGTGAGGTGCTTGGCACCTGGTGCTTGACCAGTATCGAGGAAGAACAGGCCAGCTTGCTGGCCGGCGGTATTCCACGCAAACAAGGATTCTCACTGGAGTTCGTCAGCTATGGCCAAGACCTGCATGACGTCTGAGGGCGATCTGCTCGATAGCCTCTGCCACCACTACTACGGCCATCTCAATGGCACGCTGGAGGCCGTGCTGGCCGCCAATCAGGGCCTGGCGGACGAGGCCCAACCGTTTCGGGCCGGTGTGCTCATCCTGCTGCCAGCCCTGGCGGTGCAAACCAGCGGCACGCTGCTGCTGTGGGACTGATAGAGGAGTCTTGTCATGCAACCGATCTTTCGCATCGTCGCCGACGGTCACGACATCACCGCACTGATCAACGACCGCCTGCTCCTGCTGCGCACCACGGATAAACCGGGCATGGAGTCGGATGATTTCGAGTTGCGCATCGATGCCCGTGATGGCGCCGTGGCCCTGCCTGCGCGGGGAGCCTCGATCGAGGTGCAGTTGGGGTACGCCGGACAGCCACTGACTCGCCTGGGCCGCTATACGGTCGACGAGGTAGAGCTGTCCGGCCCGCCCGACAGCCTGGTGATCCGTGGCAAGGCCAGTGACCTGTGCGGCAGCGGCAAGACCATTCGCAGCGGCAGCTGGGAGTTCGTCTCAGTGCAACAGATCGTCGCCCAGATCGCCGCGCGCAACGGCTGGCAGGCAGTGTGTCCGGTGCTCAGCCACGTCGACCGGGTCGATCAATACAGCGAGTCGGATCTCAATTTCATCACCCGCCTGGCACGGCTGTACGACTGCACCGCCAAGCTTGCCAACGGCCAACTGCTGGTGCTTCCCCGCCAAGCCGGGCAGAGCGCCAGTGGCAAGCCACTGGGGGTGGTTACCCTTGAGCGCAGCGCGGTGAGCCAGTGGCAGTTCAGGCTGGATAACAAACACGCCCACAAAGCGGTGCGTACGCGTCACCAGGACAGTGCCAGCGGCGCCCTGCAAGTGGTCGAGCTGAACAACAGCGAGGTGCCGCCGGGTGATCAGCCGGTGCACACCGATCGCCATGTCTACCCCAACCGCAACGCTGCCGAGCAGGCCGCCAAGGCACGTCTGGCCAGCTTCAATCGCGCCACTGCCAGCGTGCGCCTGGACATGCCCGGGCGCACCGACTTGTTTGCCGAGCGCAGCATCGAGGCCACGGGCTTTATCGCCGGGCTCGATGGCCTGTACCTGATCGAGTCGGTGGAGCAGGTGTTCACCAGCTCCGGCTGGCGCACCACGGTGCAGTGCAATGGTGGCAAGGCGGGCAAGGCGCAGGCCAAGGGTAGGGCACCTGAGCATGCTGATTTTATCCAGGCATAGGGAAGGAACACCCAACTTCTGGTGAGGTTTCCCTATGCCCCTTGAAAGCAATGCTCTCTATTGTCAGATCCCGTACCAGGAATCTGACGACAAAGGAGAGTCGAAGAATGAGTGGTGTAATTGCTTATAGGGATATCTGCGTGATCGATGAAGGTATTAGTGCAGAAGATCACGCCCAGCTCCATCAAAAACTGAGTGAGTCTATCTGGCGATATGGCTGGCCCTATCCGTATGGACCACTTGAGCGGCCCTCCTGGCACAGTTTCATTGCAGGCTCACGGCGAAACGAACTGGAGGATTGTGAGCAGGAGTTACGCGAGCGGCCCGGCTGGGGTTTTCTTGCCGACTTCTGGGCGCGTATCAAAGCGGCGCATATGCCCAACGCTACTCTTTTAGGTGTCTATGCCAATGGTCAGACCAGTGCGCAGGACGGACCAATTCACCGGGACAACACTCCCGAGGAGCCGGGACAAAGCGTCATCGTATTTTGTAATGACCACTGGGCAAGCTGCTGGGGTGGCGAGCTAGTGTTCTACGACGATGACAAGGACAGCATCGTCATGACGGTTCAGCCCAAGCCAAGGCGCGTTGTCGTCATGAATGGTGAAGTACCGCACGCTGCTAGGGCGCCAGCGGCAAGCTGTAACCGGCTGCGCATGAGTGTGGCGTTCAAGACCATTATCAAGGAGCGATAGGGCATGGGAAAGAAAGTGGAAATCATCCTTGGGTATGTCGATAAACCCATTGGTGTTGGCGTCGCGGGGACGTCGCTGGTTGACCAGTACAATAGTGATAAACGTGGCTTTGCTTTGGTCAATCAGGCTGCACAGGCTGGCGCCGCAGTGGCGGGAGTGACTTCGATCGTCAAATTGACCGCAGGATTCACGCCCTTTCTCAACATTAAAACCAATCTGCTGGCGGGCACTACGGTCTTTCTGAAAATTACCGCAGAGTACCGTAATCATGGCACTTTCCAAGTGGGGGATGTTATCAGCTTGGTAGGAAATGTAGCTGGGGTGTTGGGCAGTGTAACCATTCTCGCCGGAGCTTCGAGCTTGTCTGTGCCCTTAACCGCTATAGGTGTAGGCGCTGGGGTTGCGGGAATTATTACATCTGACGTTGCACGTAATGTGTATCAGTCCTTGGTGAAGCCGGTTTGGGAGAAGCACCTGAGGGCCAATTCAAATGCGGTCTACCCGCAGTATTGGATCGCGCCTGACCTGAAGCTCGTCTCGTTGGCGCAGATTAAAGCCAAATACAAGAGCCGTATCGCAGTCACTCGTTGGAACCCTGTTAGCAAGGCTGTAGTGCTTGCCAGCGATGAGGTTGTTCACTACGTAGACACGCGTGCTAGTAGTGGCGGCGCAGGTTATGTCGAGGTTGATTCGCTTCCGATGATTTTTCCTCTCCCCATTTCTCGTGGCTGGAACATAGATATCGGACCCTTCGAACATCCTGGCTTGCAATGGAGCTTCGGGGGTATTGATCGCTATCACTGATTTCTTCATGCTAAGGACACATTAATTTTACGGAAGCTTAAAGTAAGCCAATGGAGTATTCCTGCGAAAATCCCCCGCCGAAGACGACACGAATGCAGATAGTCTACCTGCTATGTGTAGGTGTGACGATGATGGTCTTTGCTACATTTTATTGCTACGACAAAAAAACTTACATAGCGCCAGATCCCCTTAGTCAGATTACTTTGGATGGATGGGTTAGTGGATACGCTGATGAATGGAGAGTTGATAAGTCGCTGTTGCAGTTTGGCGTGTCCTACAGGCTGCAAGGTGTGCTGTACGGTAAGGCCATGTTTGCGTACAAAGACGCCTTCGATCAATTGGGGCTGCGAATAGGTTACAAAGTAAGGCTGACCGTAGAAGACAAAGAGCAGGGTGTTACAATTCGCCAAATGGCTACCCAGCAAGGGCGAATCTTGTTCGATGATCGAATGAATCGTCAAATCGTTACCTTGTACAATGAGCAGTCTACACGATTAGCGATTTTCTGTATTGTCGTGGCAATACCCTGCTTTGTTTTTGCTGCCCTGGTCGCATGGCGCTCTAGAGGCCGATAGTTAATGAGTTGCGGCTTGCATATTTTTGGTGTTGAGTTGTTGTTTGTAGGTGATTTCTGCGCGTGATGTAGGAATAATGCGTGCTAAGTTCAGGTTCTTACATCGGATAATGCAGTTAAGGCGGCTGAAAGTTAAAGTCGCAACTTTTGCCCAGGCCTCGTCTGGGCTTTTTCGTTTTAGGTTAAGTGGTTCTCATCATTTATCCCCAGTACGGGTTTCCCTGTGCCCGAAGAAGCCACTGCTCTCTATTGTCGAGCACTTAGGGTCACATGAAGGCTCTAGGCTTCAACTGGAGTTCGAACTAAACCAGGAGGTACCCCATGCTCACGGAGAGCCAACTCAAGCAGATTTATCCTCTCGCCGGCCAACGAGCCGGCGCGTTTCTCGCACCACTCAACGAGGCCATGGCCCGTTGGGAGATCAATCATCCCAAGCGAATTGCCGCGTTTCTCGCCCAGGTTGGCCATGAGTCCGGCCAGCTGCGTTACGTAAAAGAGCTGGGGAGCGATCGCTATCTGGCACGCTATGACACCGGCAGCCTGGCCCTGCGCCTGGGCAATACGCCCCAGGCCGATGGCGATGGCCAGCTGTATTGCGGCCGTGGCCTGATCCAGGTCACCGGGCGCAACAATTACCAAGCCTGCAGCCGAGCCCTGTTCGGTGACGAGCGCTTGCTGGCACAACCGCAGATGCTCGAGCAGCCACGCTGGGCCTGTGAGTCGGCGGCCTGGTTCTGGCATTCACGCGGGCTCAATGCGCTGGCCGATCGCGGTGAGTTCAACCGCATTACCCGCCACATCAACGGCGGCCTCAATGGCCTGGATGACCGCCTCAAGCGGTGGGCGCGTGCCCGCGAGGTGCTGTGTTGAACCGTGTGCAGTTCGGGCTGTACGCGCTGCTGGTTGTGCTCTGTGTGACGCTGGCCTGGCAAGTCCAGGCCTGGCGTTATGGCGGGCAACTGGCGCAGCAGGCCCAGCGGCATGAGCAGCAGCTGCGCGAGCAGGCGCTGCTGATCAATCGCCAGTTGCTGGCCGAGCGTGACCAGCGCCTGGGGCTTGAACAACGCCTGCATGACAGTGAATCGAGACATTTCCAGGAGCTTGCCGATGTGCAACAGACTCAAGCACGCCTGCGTGATCGCCTTGCTACTGCCGATCTGCGCTTGTCGGTCCTGGTCGAGCGCGACGCCGCCTGTGCCGGCGTGCCTGCCACCGCCGCCCCCGGCGGCATGGATCATGGCCCCGTACGCGCCCGACTTGACCCGGCGCATGCTCGACGAATTATCGCCATCAGCGACGACGGCGATCGCGGACTGATCGCCCTGCGCGCCTGTCAGGACTACATTCGGGGCTTGCAGCACTGATCAGTCTTGCGCGTCGAGCATTATTACGCGCCTGGGGGCTTGATCCTTGCGCGTCAATTGACAAGGCCTCGGCGGGCGATACCATGGCGCGCCCTAGTGACTGTTCGCCTGGCTGCGCGGGGTTAATCAGTTACCTGCGTTTCATTCATTTTCCGGCCCCGCTGGCTGGCGCAGCGTGTGGGCAAGATCTGGCAGTAACCAGCCCGGAAACTCTCTGCTAGGGTAGTGGCCAATCTTCCCAGGAGCTCGTCATGGACCCGATCACTGTTCTTTCCGCCCGTCTTGGCGAGCACATGCGCCGCTTCAATGCCCAGGTGAGCACGGCTGAGTCGTGCACGGGCGGTGGCATCGCCGAGGCCATCACGCGTGTCTCCGGCAGTTCGGCCTGGTTCGAAGCAGGTTATGTGACCTATTCCAATCGACAGAAAACCCGCCAGCTGGGCGTGCCCGAGGTGTTGTTCGGCCAGGTTGGGGCGGTCAGCCAGGAAGTGGTCGAGGCCATGGTGCGTGGCGCCCAGGCCGCAAGCGGGGCACGCTTTGCCGTGGCGGTCAGCGGTGTGGCCGGGCCCGACGGCGGCTCACCGGCCAAACCGGTAGGCACCGTATGGCTGGCCTGGGCCGACGGTAGCCGTGTATGCAGCGAGCGCCGCCACTTCGACGGCGACCGCGAAGCGGTGCGCCGACAAACGGTGATCGCCGCGTTAGACGGCTTGTTACAGCTTGGTGCCGAGTAATTCGACAACAGGGGTTTGCGGAAATGCATCCCTGTGGAATAATACTGGCTACTTATACAGTTATTCCGGCCATACAGGGCCAGTCGATCACGTGAGGATTTCAATGGACGACAACAAGAAGCGCGCCTTGGCTGCGGCCCTGGGTCAGATCGAACGCCAATTCGGCAAAGGCGCAGTCATGCGCATGGGCGATCAGGAGCGTACCGGTATCCCGGCTATCTCCACTGGCTCGCTGGGGCTGGACATCGCCCTGGGCATTGGTGGTCTGCCAAAAGGCCGTATCGTCGAGATCTACGGCCCGGAGTCTTCGGGTAAAACCACGCTGACCTTGTCGGTCATCGCCGAAGCCCAGAAAAATGGCGCTACTTGTGCCTTCGTCGACGCCGAGCATGCCCTCGATCCTGAATACGCCGGCAAGCTGGGCGTCAATGTCGACGACCTGCTGGTCTCGCAGCCGGACACCGGCGAGCAAGCCCTGGAAATCACCGACATGCTGGTGCGCTCCAACGCGGTTGACGTGATCATCGTCGACTCCGTGGCAGCCCTGGTACCCAAGGCCGAGATTGAAGGCGAAATGGGTGACATGCACGTGGGCCTGCAGGCCCGTCTGATGTCCCAGGCGCTGCGTAAAATCACCGGTAACATCAAGAACGCCAACTGCCTGGTCATCTTCATCAACCAGATCCGTATGAAGATCGGCGTGATGTTCGGCAGCCCGGAAACCACCACCGGTGGTAACGCCCTGAAGTTCTACGCCTCGGTGCGCCTGGACATCCGTCGTACCGGCGCCGTCAAGGAAGGCGATGAAGTCGTGGGTAGCGAAACCCGCGTGAAGATCGTCAAGAACAAGGTCTCGCCGCCATTCCGCCAAGCTGAATTCCAGATCCTCTACGGCAAGGGCATCTACCGCAACGGCGAGATCATCGACCTGGGTGTTGCTCACGGCTTCGTGGAGAAATCTGGCGCCTGGTACAGCTACCAAGGCAACAAGATTGGCCAAGGCAAGGCGAACGCGGCCAAGTATCTGCAAGAGAACCCGGCCATCGGTGCCGAACTCGAGAAGCAGATTCGCGACAAGCTGCTCAACGTCGGTGCCGTTGCCGCTGCAGGCAAGGCTGCTGCTGCTGATGCCGGTGCGGATGACTTGGCTGACGCCGAAGCGGGTTATTGATCTACCGTTATGTCCGTCGTACTCGACACCCCCGTCGCCGTTCGACGGACAGCCATGGACCTGCTCGCACGTCGCGAGCATGGGCGGGTCGAACTGACGCGCAAACTGCGTCAGCGCGGCGCTTCGGATGAGTTGATCGAGCCCGCGCTCGATCGGCTCGCCGAAGAAGGGCTGCTCAGTGAAGCCCGTTATCTCGAGAGTTTCATTTCCTATCGCTCCAACGCCGGTTATGGCCCAGCACGTATTCGTGAGGAGCTTGGCCAGCGTGGTCTGGATCGAGGCGATGTTGAACAGGCCTTGCGCGAAAGCGGAGTGGACTGGGCGGCCCGCTTGCAGGATGTCTGGCAGCGCAAGTTTGCCGGGCAGCGTCCGGTCGATCCGCGCAGTCGTGCCCAGCAGACACGCTTTCTCGCCTACCGTGGGTTTTCCATGGAGATGATCGGCCGCCTCTTGAGCGGCCGAGATTTGGATGACTACTAGTTTGCTGCTTGGCTGACCTTAAGCGCTTCCCGTGCCCTCTGGGTGGTATGCATCGGCTGCGGTTTGGCCCAGTTCTCTGGCAGGTTGATGAAGTCCACCAGCTCCCGTAGGCGACCTTGATCACGGCCGTTGAAGGCGAACGTGAGGCGAGTCAAATGGCTGTAGTTGCCTACTTCATGTTCCACGTTAGTATCTGGCAGTTGGTGGTATTTGCCACTCAGGCGCAGGTCAGCGAATCCCTCCTGAATGTCGTACAGCGCAGCTTCGCTGAGCGGATGGTGCATGCGGACCACGAACTGATTTTTCAGCCAGCGGCTTGAGTGATAGTTGCTGTAGAACTGGTTGATCTCTTCCACTGCCTCATCGGCGCTGTGCACCAGGCGCACCAGCTTGAGGTCGGTGGGAAGGATGTAGCGGTTCTCCTCCAGCTGTCGGCTGATGAAGTTCAAACAGTCTTGCCAGAAGCTGCCACCAGGGCAATCGAGCAATACCACCGGCACCAGCGGGCTTTTGCCGGTCTGGATCAGGGTCAATACTTCCAGCGCCTCATCGAGCGTACCGAAGCCGCCCGGACACAGTACCAAGCCATCGGCCTCTTTGACGAAGAACAACTTGCGGATAAAGAAGAAGTGGAACGGCAGCAGCTTGTCGGTGCCATCCACCGTCGGGTTGGCGTGTTGCTCGAAGGGCAGGGTGATGTTGAACCCCAGACTGTGCTCGCTGCCCGCCCCCTCGTGGGCGGCGGCCATGATGCCGCCGCCGGCACCTGTGATCACCATCAAATCCGAACGGGCCAAGGTTGCCCCCAGCTCGCGTGCCAAGGCGTACATCGGATGTTCAATCGGGGTACGGGCAGAGCCGAACACGGTGACTTTGCGTCGCCTGCGGTAGCGTTCGAGGATGCGGAAAGAATGATCCAGCTCGCGCAGGGCCTGCAGGGTGATCTTGGCGTTCCAGCGATTGCTGTCGTCATGGGCCATGCGCAGGATGGTCAGCATCATGTCGCGGTACAGCGGCAGGTTGGCGCTGGTAGGGGCAACCAGTTGCAGTTGCTCGTCGATCTTGCTCAGGTCGATCCCGTTGTCCCTGAAATGTTTGAACAGAAGCTCATTGGGTTGGTAAGGCATTCAACGTCTCCTTCTGCAGCAAAACCTCTGACCGGGCCGATGGTGATGCCCGGCCGCGACACTGCGTGTGTCGCTGGCTGCTGTGGCTCGAGTGTGCTCCCCGAGCGTTGCAGTAGGCCTTCAAGGCCATGATGCAGTGCTGATAAGTCCATCTCGTTGTTGTACTGAGTAACGCAACGCCGCGTGCCCGGCCATGCTCGCCGGAAATTCGCAGGTGTTGGTTATCAATCTAGACGCTGGCGCATGATCGTGCCGAATGGCTGGATGATCGCCGCTGGTCGGATGGCCTCCAACCGCTGTGCGGCTTTGGTTAACTGGGGACAGAGGGCTCGATGCGGGAGGTGGCCCCATGCATCGTTTGGTCATCGAAGTGGATCAGCAGTTGTACAAGCTGCTGGAGAACGCGGCCCGGGCTCATCACCTGAGCCTTGAAGCAGAATGCCGGCGCAGGTTGGGTAGCGGCGAAGTACATTCGCGCTATCTCCAGGCCTTGTTGGCTGAGTTGCGCGCCGAGGAAGAGCAGCGGCGCGCCAAGTGAAGCCGATCAGATGGCCTGAATTACTTGTTCTTTTTACTGCCAGCCGCGCAGCTGGCGGCATCGAACGCTTGATCCATGACCGGGCTATTGCTCTTGTACACGGTAAAGCGATAGACCAGCACCGCGCCTCTGGACAGCAGGTTGCGATAGCCGTTGTTCCTGCACACGCTGTCGCCGAGCTGGCTGCGCACCTGTTGCGGGTTGGACTGCATACGCTCGGCATGTTCCTGACGCACGCTCAGGTGATTGATCAGCGCCTTGCCTTCAACGGTGTAGCCCTGATCGAGGATGTCTTCGTTGATCGCACGCGGGGTGCCAACGCTGCTTTCCTTGGCGACCTTCTGCAGCAACTGGTTCAGCTCGTAGTCCTGCTTGGAAGCCGCCTGGGCCGCCAGGGGCAGGGTGAGCAGAAGGCTCAGGGTCGGGACGATAAGACGCAGCATGAATCTCTCCTGGTTCGATGACTGGCGCTTTGACCTGCGCCGGCGGGCGGCGTTCCATCAAACCTCGCGTGCGCGGGGTTAATCCAGGCCGCCAAAGCGCCAATTATAAGGGAGCCGCTGGCACACCTGCACGGCAAATGACCTGCGCTCTGGTAGACTGTCGCTTTATTCGCCCCGAGTTGTCGAAGTGCCCATTCCTTCCCTGTCCCCAGGCTTGCCGTCATGAGTCACGCGGTCGCGCGCCTGCGCGCCGAGCGTCTGGCGCGCAGCATCAAACCCTTCGTTGCGCGTGGTTCGCGAGCGGTACGCTGCAACGATTGCCGAGTGATCGCCAGCCATTGCCTGTGCGCCTTGAAGCCCAAGGTCAATGCCAATGCTGGCGTATGCCTGCTGATGCATGACACCGAGCCACTGAAACCGACCAACACCGGTTGGCTGATTGCCGATCTGGTCGAAGACACCTCGGCGTTCGGCTGGCAGCGCACGGCGGTCGACCCAGGCTTGCTGGCGCTGCTCGATCAGCCGCAATGGCAGCCCTATATCGTCTTCCCTGGCGAGTTCGTCGCCCAGGAGCGCGTGGTCAGTGAAGTCAGCTTGGCGCCGGGCAAGCGGCCGCTGTTCATCTTGCTCGACGCGACCTGGACCGAGGCGCGCAAGATGTTTCGCAAAAGCCCCTACCTGGATCGCTTCCCCGTCCTCAGCCTTGAGGCCGAGCAGATGTCGCGCTACCGCCTGCGCCGCTCCAAGCGCGATGACCACTTCTGCACCGCGGAAGTAGCGGCGATGTGCTTGGATCTGGCAGGTGATGGCCAGGCCTCGCAAGCCCTGGATGCTTACCTGGATGTGTTCAGCCTGCATTACTTGAGTGCCAAGCGCCATTTGCCGCTGGACATGCAGGATGACCCTCATCAACGTTTGCATACCTTCCTATAGTCCAAGGGGCAGGGATGGCATATTGGTTCATAATGACCACGCTGGCAGCCAGGGTGGGCGGGTACGGCGGGCTTGACCACCCGGACCGTGCTCGGCATTCTTGGCGCCGTTTCGGGCACGACGAAGCTGCTGTTACCCCGGACTTCGCCGTGCCTTACCGGCCGGCGGCCCTGCCGTTCGCGCCTTGAGTTGCCTGTCAGGCGGCGCACCTATCCCTCACGCGCCTGGCACAGAACAGGATCAACAGATCGATGGCCACTTACGAAATCCTGATTGCCGATGACCACCCGCTGTTTCGCAGCGCCCTGCGCCAAGCCGTTACCCTCGGCCTTGGCCCGGATGTACGCCTGGTAGAAGTGGCGAGCATCGCCGAGCTGGAAACCCGCCTGACCGAAAAGTCCGACTGGGACCTGGTCCTGCTCGACCTGAACATGCCGGGGGCTTATGGCTTCTCCGGGCTGGTCCTGCTGCGCGGGCAGTACCCGCAGATTCCGGTGGTGATGGTGTCGGCCCAGGAAGAGGCCGCGGTGGTGGTCAAGTCGCGCGAGTTCGGCGCCAGCGGCTTCATTCCCAAGTCGAGCCCGCTGGAGGTGATCCAGGACGCCGTGCAGAAGGTACTCGACGGCGAGGTGTGGTGGCCGCCGCAGGCCTTTGACAAGGTCGATGTCTCGCCTGAAGCCAAGGCCGCCAGCGAGGGCCTGGCCAGCCTGACTCCGCAGCAGTTCCGCGTGCTGACCATGGTCTGCGAAGGTTTGCTGAACAAGCAGATCGCCTATGAGCTGAGCGTCTCGGAGGCGACCATCAAGGCCCACGTGACGGCGATCTTCCGCAAACTCGGCGTACGTACCCGAACCCAGGCCGCGCTGCTCTTGCAACAGCTTGAATCAGTTGCCAGCAGCTAAAGCGCGTGAACTTCACGCTTTTTTGACCCGTATTCCTATAGCCTGCTGGCCTTTCATCGGTGAAGTGACGCACATGTCGCCATTCAAGGGCCAGACCGGCCTCAAACGTATCTTCAACGCCGCCGGCTACTCGCTGGACGGCCTGCGCGCTGCCTTCAAGGGCGAAGCCGCTTTCCGCCAGTTGGTCCTGCTCAATGTGCTGCTGATCCCGACCGCGTTCTGGCTGCCGGTCAGCCGCGCCGAGCGAGCCATCATGATCGCCGTGTGCATGCTCGGCTTGGTCGTCGAGTTGTTCAACTCGGCGGTTGAGGCTGCTATCGACCGCATCTCGCTGGAGCGCCACCCACTGTCGAAGAACGCCAAAGACATGGGTAGCGCTGCGCAGCTGGTGTCACTGGTCATGGTGGCGCTGGTCTGGGGCGTGATCCTGCTCTAGGCGATTGGTGGCAATACGATCTCGTCACTGCGCCTTACCCCGGCGGTGAAGCTGCGGCACAGTTCCAGGAACTCGCGCATGGCGGAAGTCTGGTACTTCTGCTTGTGCCAGATGAAGTAGAACTGGCGCGACAGGTCTAACTCGGGCGTTTCCACCGGCACCAGGCTGCCGCGGCGAAACGCATCGCGTAGGGCCAGGCGCGAGATGCAACCGATACCCAGGCCTGACTCAACGGCGCGCTTGATCGCCTCGGTGTGCTCCAGCTCCAGGCGAATGTTGAGGTTGGCGCGCTGGTGGCGCATTTCCTGGTCGAATGTCAGGCGAGTGCCGGAGCCCTGCTCGCGCAGGATCCACGCTTCCTGGGACAGCGTTTCGATGTCCGCCCGGCCGAGCTTGGCCAAGGGATGCTGCGGCGCACAGAACACCACCAGCTCGTCCTCAACCCAGGGTTGCACTTCAAGATCGGGATGGTTGCAATCGCCTTCGATCAGACCCAAATCAATTTCGTAGTGGGCTACCTGTTGCACAATGTGCGCAGTGTTCTGCACATGCAGCTTGACCTGGCTTTCTGGGTGCACCTGCATGAAGCTGCCGATCAGCAGGGTAGCGAGGTAGTTGCCGATGGTCAGGGTGGCGCCGACCGAGAGTGAGCCAAAGCCGGACTTGCCATTGAGCAGGTCTTCGATCTCCTTGGCCTGGTCGAGCAGGGCAACGGCCTGGGGCAGCAACTGATGGCCCAGGGCGTTGAGGCTCAGGCGTTTACCGGCGCGGTCGAACAGCTGGCAGCTGGACTGGCGCTCCAGTTCAGTAATCGAGGTACTAGCGGCCGATTGCGACAACGCCAGCACCCCGGCGGCTTTGGACACGCTTTGGTGCTGAGCCACGGCGACGAACACTTGAAGCTGGCGTAAGGTGAATCGCATATCTATATAACCGATAAGACATATCTTGATAATCCATTTAACAGATATTGTCGCTGCCCCTAAACTATCGCGCAACTGTGCGCTTGGTCCGCGCTGCGTATTTCTTCAGGAGTCACCTTAGATGAGCAACATGAACCACGAACGTGTCCTCAGTGTTCACCACTGGAACGACACCCTGTTCAGCTTCAAGTGCACCCGTGATCCGGGCCTGCGCTTCGAGAACGGTCAGTTCGTGATGATCGGCCTGCAGCAGGAGACCGGTCGTCCGCTCATGCGCGCCTACTCCATCGCTTCGCCGAACTGGGAAGAGCATCTGGAATTCTTCAGCATCAAGGTGCCAGACGGTCCGCTGACCTCCCAGCTGCAGCACCTGAAGGAAGGCGACGAGATCATCATCAGCAAGAAGCCAACCGGCACCCTGGTTCTCGATGACCTGAACCCGGGCAAGCACCTGTACCTGCTGAGCACCGGCACTGGCCTGGCGCCGTTCATGAGCGTCATCCAGGACCCAGAAACCTACGAGCGTTTCGAAAAGGTGATCCTGGTTCACGGCGTACGCTACGTCAACGAAGTGGCGTACCGCGAGTTCATCACCGAGCACCTGCCGCAAAACGAGTTCTTCGGTGAGGCGGTGCGTGACAAGCTGATCTACTACCCGACCGTGACCCGTGAGCCGTTCGAGAACCAAGGCCGTCTGACCGACCTGATGCGCAGCGGCAAGCTGTTCAGCGACATCGGCCTGCCACCGATCAACCCGCAAGACGACCGCGCCATGATCTGCGGCAGCCCGAGCATGCTCGACGAAACCAGCGAAGTGCTCGACAGCTTCGGCCTGAAGATTTCGGCGCGTATGCGTGAGCCGGGTGACTACCTGATCGAGCGTGCTTTCGTCGAGAAGTAAGGCGAAAGCAGCAAAAGAAAACGCGAGCTTTGGCTCGCGTTTTTTTATGCCTTAATTGTGCTGCCTGCACTGGCCTCATCGCGGGACAAGCCCGCTCCCACGTTGGTTGCAGCGCTCGTGGGTGCGGGCTTGTCCCGCGATAGGGCCAGTACAGGCAGCGGATCAGCAGTCGAGCGCTACTTCCAGCACCCGAATCCGATCGGTCTGCGGATAATGCCAGCGCACCTGCACATCCCAGAACTTGACCCCATACACCCGCTCAACCGGCGGCACTTGATAGGCCGGACGCGGATCCTGCGCCAGGCACTGCTCGATCAGCTCCACCAGCGGCTCGCCAAGGCGCTGGGCGTGCTCGCCTGCCTGAAGCAGGGCGCTGTCGGTCCAGTCCACGGCAATCGCCACAGGGGCGCCGTCGGCCATCAGGTTGCTGGCGCCGCTGACGCTGTCGGCGTAGGGCACGTACGGCTTGATATCCAGTACCGGGGTGCCGTCAAGTAGATCGATCCCCGACAGCAGCAAACGCCCCGGCTCAACACCCTCAAGGCGGACCACCGACTGACCGATGCCATTGGGGCGATGGGTGGCGCGGGTGGCGAACACACCCATGCTCTTGTTGCCGCCCAGGCGCGGCGGACGCACCTTCAACCGCGGTTTGTCTTCCAGGGCCTGATGGAACAGGAACAACAGCCAGACGTGGCTGACTTGTTCCAGGCCCGCCACGGCATCGCCCTGGTCGAACGGCGGCAACAGCTCGAGCACGCCACGCGCAGCCGGGGCCAGCTGTGGCTGGCGCGGGATGGCGAACTTTTCCTTGAAGCAGGAACGCACGATGCCGACGGGCGAAACCGTATGCTGCATGACCACTCAGCCGCGCACGCGCAAGGTCAGGCCCTTGAGGAAGTTGCGCAGCAGCTGATCGCCGCAGGGGCGATAGTTCTCATGGCCGACCTTGCGAAACAGTGCGCTGAGCTCAGGCTTGGTCACCGGGAAATTGACCGACTTGAGAATGGCGTGCAGGTCTTCTTCCTTGAGCTCGAACGCCACCCGCAGCTTCTTGAGGATGGTGTTGTTGGTCACCGGCAGCTCCAGTGGCTGCGGCGCGCGGCTGTCATCGCGGCCACGGCGATGAATCACCAGGCCATCGAGAAAGTGCGCCATGACCTCATCTGGGCAGCGCACGAAGCCGGGTTCTTCTTCCTTCTTCATGTAGCTGGCGACTGCTTCGGTGGACACTGCCAAGCCAGACAACTCGATGATCTTGGCGATCTTCGGGTCATTGAGCTTGAGCATGTAGCGCACGCTGCGCAGGACGTCGTTGTGGTTCATTGCGGCAAATCCTGTTCAATGCCACGCACAGGCTGCGCGGCGGTATCGCTTAGAAACGTTCGGTAACGGCGACGTAGCGCCATTGGCCCAGGGCCAACTTGCCCATCGCCACACCGCCCAGGCGGATCCGACGCATGCTGACGATCTCCAGCCGCAGGCTGGCACACAGTTCGCTGATCTGGCCGGGCTGGGGGTTCTTCAAGGCCAGTCGCAGGTGGGTCTCGTTCTGCCAGCTGGCCTTGGCCTTGGGCAGTTCGCGGTCATTGCGGGTGATGCCCCGGGCCAGGCGCTCTAGCGCTTGCGGGGTGGCCTCGCCACGTACCTCGATGATGTATTCCTGCTCCAGCTTGCGCAGGTCTCGTTCGATCTTGCCGGTTACCCGCCAGTCCTGGGTGAACAGCTGCAGGCCAGTCGCCCCGCGCTCCAGCGGTGCGACACAGGCCAGCCGGGCAAAGTGGCCGTGCAACGGCCGCACGTCCTGGCTGTGGGCTTGGCTGAGGTTGTCCATGCCAATGCTGGCGCGGGCGCTTTCAGCGTCCATACCGGCAGGCTGGTTGATCAGCAGGGTGACCGGCTCCAGCGCCTCGGCGCGGGCGCCAGGGAGCAGGGCGACCTGCTGGCCGTCGATCTTGAACTGGGGCTGTTCGACCACTACGCCATCGACTGTCACCCAGCCGCCCTCGATGTACTGCTCGGCCTCGCGGCGGGAGCAGCCGAGTTGCTCGATGAGGCGTTTGGACAGGCGCACGGGTTCAGACATGGAGACGATTCGCTAAAGGCAGGGAAAGACCGGCCATTGTACCTGCCAAGACGTGCTTGGGGCTGGGAATCTGTACCATTTGCCCTGTTTCCTAGCGGGGTTGCTCGCGTTTGCGCGGCTGTAATTGCAGATGCAGCAGAGGGTAGGGCTGGCCAAGACCATCGGTAGCCGAGCGTCCGACAATTTCGAAGCCTTCATGCAGGTAGAAGCCCAGCGCTTGCGGGTTCTGCTCATTGACGTCCAGCCGTTCGGCGTTCAGCTCATCGATGGCGTAGTGCAGCAGACGCTTGCCGACCCCTTTGCCACGCTGCTCGGGGGCGACGAAGAGCATATCGACGCGGCCGTTGGCCACCCCGGCAAAACCAAGGATGCGCCGGGCGTTGTCCTTGCAGCAGATCAGCATTACTGCATCCAGGTACTGACGCAGGACATGCTCACGCAGCAGCAGGATGTAGGCATCGGGCAGGAAGTCATGGGTGGCGCGAACCGAGGCTTCCCAGACTCGAACCAGCTCGGGGTAGTCGCTTACATGCGGGGTTTGCAGCGTCAATGCCGAGCGCATCCCTGTGATCCTCCGAGTGCGTTGTCTCGATCGCCGCCTCTGCGGGAGGCGGCAGGCCTGGCGGCCCTCTCATGAACCATAGATGCAAAAAAAAGCCCCGCCAGTTGGCGTACGCTGCTCACTCAAGACATGTGTCGTCTGCTTTGGGGCCGCTTTGCAGCCCTTCGCGGGCAAGCCCGCTCCTACAGTGATTGCGCTGTTCTCTGATCAAGCGCTCTACCTGTGGGAGCGGGCTTGCCCGCGAGGGGCTGCAAAGCAGTCCCAAAACCTTAAGTGAACAGCATTACGCCAGTTGGCGGGGCTCGCGGTGGGGAAAAGCCTCAGACAGGCTCAGCCCACATATCGTATTCGTCGGCATCGACTACGCGGCAACGGACCTTGTCGCCGGGCTTGAAGCCATGGTCGCCGTCGATGAACACGCTGCCGTCGATCTCGGGCGCATCGAAGAAGCTGCGGCCAACCGAGCCTTGTTCCTCGACCTCATCGATCAGCACTTCGATCTCTTTGCCGATGCGCAGCTGCAAGCGCGCGGCGCTGATCGCCTGTTGATGGGCCATGAAACGGTCCCAGCGGTCTTGCTTGATGTCGTCCGGCACTTCGTCCAAGCCCAGGTCGTTGGCCGGGGCGCCTTCGACTGGGGAGTACTGGAAGCAACCAACGCGGTCGAGCTGGGCTTCGGTCAGCCAGTCGAGCAGGTATTGGAAGTCTTCTTCGGTTTCGCCTGGGAAGCCGACGATGAAGGTCGAACGGATCACCAGCTCAGGGCACTGCTCGCGCCAGTTCTTGATTCGCGCCAGGGTGCGGTCTTCGAACGCTGGGCGCTTCATCGACTTGAGCACTTTCGGGCTGGCGTGCTGGAACGGGATGTCCAGGTACGGCAGGATCTTGCCGGCCGCCATCAGCGGGATCACGTCGTCGACGTTGGGGTAGGGGTAGACGTAGTGCAGGCGCACCCAGGCACCCAGGCTGCTCAGGGCCTCGCACAGCTCGAGCATGCGCGTCTTGACCGGGCGGCCGTTCCAGAAGTCGGTCTTGTACTTGACGTCGACGCCATAGGCGCTGGTGTCCTGGGAGATCACCAGGATCTCCTTGACGCCGGCCTTGACCAGGCGCTCGGCCTCGCTCAGCACTTCACCTACCGGACGGCTGACCAGTTTGCCGCGCATCGATGGAATGATGCAGAAGCTGCAGCTGTGGTTGCAGCCTTCGGAAATCTTCAGGTAGGCGTAGTGACGTGGGGTCAGCTTGACGCCTTGAGGTGGCACCAGGTCGATCAGCGGGTTGTGGTCCTGGCGCGGGGGCACCACTTCGTGCACGGCGTTGACTACCTGCTCGTACTGCTGCGGGCCGGTCACCGACAGCACGCTTGGGTGCACGTCACGGATACTGCCTTCCTCGACACCCATGCAGCCGGTGACGATGACCTTGCCGTTTTCCTTGATCGCTTCGCCGATCACTTCCAGCGACTCGGCCTTGGCGCTGTCGATGAAGCCGCAGGTGTTGACCACCACTACGTCGGCGTCCTCGTAGGTCGGCACGACTTCATAGCCTTCCATGCGCAGCTGGGTCAGGATGCGCTCGGAATCGACCAATGCCTTCGGGCATCCGAGAGAGACAAACCCTACCTTCGGCGTGGTAGGAGCGGGGGTGGTGGACATAGCTAACCTCGGCATTGAAAGCGGTTGCCCTGGCGGTGGCGAGGGCAATCCCGACGGGCGCTTTCGGCGCCTCTGATCAAAAAGTGCGCAATTCTAGCGAGCGCAAGGTCGCTTGACCAGCAGAAAAGCGACGAACGCTGCGCTAAGCTTGGCGCCATTGCCTGCCGGTATCTGCGACGTATCTGCGATGCCTTGGCAGGCGTGCCAATTCTATCGGTCCGACGAGGCCGTCTGCGGGAGTTGTCGATGGTTCAGGCAAGCAGTCACGCCGAAGGCGGGCAGGGCGCGGCACGGCCGCTGAGCCTGCTGGTGGCAGCTGTTGGGGTGGTCTATGGCGATATCGGCACCAGCCCGCTGTACACCCTCAAGGAAGTCTTCTCCGGCGGTTACGGGGTGCCGGTCAACCATGATGGGGTGCTAGGCATCCTGTCGTTGATCCTCTGGTCGTTGATCTGGGTGGTGTCGGTCAAGTACGTGACCTTCATCCTACGTGCCGACAACCAGGGCGAAGGTGGCATCATGGCCCTGACCGCCTTGGCCCGGCGGGCTTCGGCGCCGTATCCGAAGTTGCGCATGCTGATGGTCGGCTGCGGCCTTATCGGCGCCTCATTGTTCTATGGCGACAGCATGATCACCCCGGCGGTGTCGGTGTTGTCGGCGGTAGAGGGGATGGGGCTGGCCTTCGATGGCATTGACCATTGGGTGGTGCCGATTGCCGTGGTGGTGCTGGTGGCGCTGTTTCTGGTGCAAAAGCACGGGACGGCGAAGATCGGCATTCTGTTCGGCCCGGTGATGGTGACCTGGTTCCTGGTCCTGGCGGCGTTAGGCCTGCATGGGATTTCCCATAGCCCGGAAGTGCTCAGAGCCTTCAATCCGGCCTGGGCGGTGCGCTTCTTTATCGTTCATCCGGGCATGGGCGTGGCGATCCTTGGCGCGGTGGTGCTGGCGCTGACCGGTGCCGAGGCGCTGTATGCCGATATGGGCCATTTTGGCCGCAAGCCGATTGCTCGGGCTTGGTTCATCCTGGTGCTGCCGGCACTGGTGCTGAACTACTTCGGTCAGGGCGCGCTGTTGCTGCACGATCCTGAGGCAGCACGTAACCCGTTCTACCTATTGGCGCCGTCCTGGGCGCTGCTGCCTTTGATCGGGCTGGCCACCCTGTCCACGGTAATCGCTTCTCAAGCGGTCATTTCCGGGGCCTTCTCGCTCACCCGCCAGGCGATTCAGCTGGGCTACATCCCGCGGATGCAGATCCAGCACACCTCCAGCGATGAGCAGGGGCAGATCTATATCGGCGCAGTCAACTGGGCACTGATGGTGGCGGTCGTGCTGCTGGTGATCGGCTTCGAGTCGTCCGGCGCGCTGGCGGCAGCCTATGGTGTGGCAGTCACCGGCACCATGCTGATGACCACGCTATTGGTCTCGACGGTGATGCTGCTGTTGTGGAAGTGGCCACCGCTGCTGGCGGTGCCGATCCTGTTGGGGTTCTTGTTGGTCGACGCGCTGTTTTTCACCGCCAACCTGCCCAAGGTCGTGCAGGGGGGCGCTTTCCCGGTGCTCGCCGGCAGCGTGCTGTTCTTGCTGATGACCACTTGGAAGCGCGGCAAGCAAATTTTGGTGGAGCGCATCGATGAAGCGGCGCTGCCGTTGCCGGTATTTATCAGCAGCATTCGTGTGCAGCCGCCGCATCGGGTCGAAGGCACTGCGGTGTTTCTGACCGCGCGGCCGGATGCAGTGCCCCACGCGCTGTTGCACAACATGCTGCACAACCAGGTACTGCATAGCCAGGTGGTGCTGCTGACGGTGGTCAGTGAGGACCGCCCGCGGGTGCCGGAACAGGAGCGCTTCGAAGTGGAGGCCTACGGCGATGGCTTCTTCCGAGTGTTGCTGCACTTTGGTTTCATGGATGAGCCGGATGTGCCCCAGGCACTCAAGCTGTGCCATCTGGAGGAGCTGGACTTCAGCCCCATGCGCACGACCTACTTCCTCAGCCGAGAGACGGTGATCGCCTCGCGGTTGGAGGGGATGGCGCGCTGGCGCGGCACGTTGTTCGCCTTCTTGTTGAAGAATGCCAACGGTAATCTGCGCTTCTTCAATTTGCCGTTGAACCGGGTGATCGAGCTGGGGACCCAGGTCGAGATTTGAACGCTGCGTGGGTTGTGTCAGTTCAGGCCTCTTCGCGGGCAAGCCAGCTCCCACAAGATTCCCTGTATGGGCGGGCTTGCCCGCGAAGAGTCCTGAACTGACACAGCAGCACTGTTTTTTTCTGCTTTCGATCAGTTCTGCTCAGCGACGCTCGATTTGCCCTGACGTGTCTCGATCTCGCCGATCAAGCGCTTGGCCAGCGCCGGGTAGTTCTCATCGAAATGATGCCCGCCCGGTAGCTTCAGGCGCTCGCCGACGGCGGTGTGATCGGTACAGCCACTCTCGTCGCTTTCTTCGACACCATAGATGCACACCACCTTGGCCGCCGGCATGCGGGCCATTTCCGGCCCGGTCGGCGCTTCCTGGCCTTCCTTGCCCAACCAGCCCTCGACTTCGATCTCAAAACTGCCACTGCGGGCGAAGGCCAGCAGGATCACCGCGTCGACCCGTTGCTGGTCTTCGGCTGGCAAGCGGTTGTAGATCGCTGGCAACACATCGGCGCCGAACGAGTAGCCGGTGAGCACGAAGCGCTTGGTACCCCATTTCTGCCGATAGTGCTGCATCAACTCGGACAGGTCGGCAGCGCTTTGCTCGGGCGTCTTGTGCTGCCAGTAGTAGCGCAGGGTATCGATACCCACCACGGGGTAGCCGAGCTTGGCCATCTCGCCGGCGACATCGCGATCGAGGTCACGCCAGCCGCCGTCACCGGAGAGGAACAGGGTCACGGTATCGGTGGTTTGGCCCGCCGGCACTTCTACCACTGGGATACTCAAGGCATTGCCGTCATGGCCGACCAGGGCTTGGGTCAGCTGGCTCTTGAGCACTTGTGGCAGGTGGATGTCGTAGTCACTGATGCTGGTCTCGGCGTTGGCCTGGTCACGCACGAAGGCAGCGCTGGCGTCGTCCGGGTTGTCGTTCCAGGCCACGTTCCAATGGCCGTGGGCAGCAGCCTTGGGCAGTGCCGGGCAGCCGGGTTGTTCGAGGTTGAAGTCAACCGAGATGGCGCGCGCCTTGTCGTCGCGTTGGCTGGCCAGCCAACGCCAGGCCTGGGCACCGCCAGGGCCGATGCCTGCCACCAGGGTGGGCGCAGCGGACAAATGGCTGATGGCCTGGTCCAGGGCCTGTTGCTGCTTGGCGCAGTCATTGGGTGGCAGGATCACTTGCACCAGTTGCGCCTCACCGGCCTGGCTCAGGTCGAGCAACTGCTTATCGCTCAGTACTTGATCTTCAGGTACGCCGATGGCCACGCGGGCTTTGGCGTGCACACCGGGGGTGGCACGAACCAGGCTGCTGCCATCGCTCAGCGCCAGGTGCTCAATGTGCGCCTCCGGCGCTGGGCGGGTCCACAGCCAGAACCCTACTGCCGCAGCCGCCAGGGCCACCAGCAAGGCAATCAATACGTACTGCCAATAGCGTCGGATCATCAACGTTTCACCAATCCAGTCAGGCCGCCCGCGATCAGGGCGGCAGTGTCGGCCAGCGCCACCAGCGGGTCGAGCCCGGCTGGCACAGCCATGTAACGAGGTTCCCAGTCCGGCTGGAACTTGTCCTTGAAGCGCCGCAGGCCCTGGAAGTTGTAAAGCTGCTCGCCGCGCTGGAACACCATCGAACCCAGGCGTTGGGTCAAGGGGGCGCCACGCCGTGGCTGCAGACCGGAAAGCGGCACCATGCCGAGGCTGAAGCGCCCGTAATCATGGCTTTTGTAATGCAGGATCAGGCCGATCATCATGAATTCCATGGTCAGCTTCGGCGCCTCCGGGTGCGCCCGCATCAGATCGAGGCTGGCCAGCTCGTTGCTGTGCGTTTCCAGCAGGTTGGCAAACGCTACCGGGCGGCCTTGGAAGCGAATCAGGGCGATCCGAAAGTGCTGCAGATAGTCGGGGCTGAAGCGCCCGAGCGAGAAGCCTTTCTCGCGTACGTTCTTGCCTTGCAGCCAGGCGTCGGAGATCTGCTTGAGTGCTTCAAGTGGCGCTTGGCCGGGTTCGTGTAGCTCAAGGGTCAAGCCATCACGGCCGCCGCGGTTCCAGGTGTAGCGCAGGTCTTTCATCTCCTTGCCCTTGGCCTCCAGGTCGAAGCGGCGCAGGTCGACCCGCGCTTCTTCGCCGAGCTTGAGCGCGGTCAGGCCGATGTCCATGTAGAACGGCAGGTTCTCTGCGCGCACCTGGTAGAACACCGGGCGGGCGTGGTGCAGGTCGCACAGGTCGCGGAACTGCCAGATCATCTCGGCACGCTCCTGGGCCGGGCCGATCGGGTCGTACAGGGCCACCAAGCTGCGCCCACGACGGGCATACATGATGAAAGCGTTGTCGTTGGGGTGGAACAACAGCGCCTTGTCGCCGGTCAGGGCCAGGCCACCGTCGGGCTGATCGGAGCTCAGCAGGATCTGCTTGGCGCGCTGTAGCTCGTGTTCATTGGGTAGGTGGATCACCGGCCTGGCAGTACGTAGCAGCCAAGTCAGGACCACGAACACCAGCAGTACCGCGCTGCCCATGGCTGCGCGCAGGCCGCGTGGGGCGTCGGCATCCAGGGTGAATTGCCACCATAACTGATGGCTGTAGGGAACATCTTGATAGGCAAACAGCAGCAGCCATACCGACGCGCCCACGACGCAGGCGCTGGCAACCAGGTAGACTGGCGAGAAAGGCAGCTCCAGCAAGCGGCTGGGTCGATAGAACGAGCGCCGGAACAACGCCAGCAGCGCTGCGGTAAAGGTCAGCACGCAGGCTTCTTCCCAGTCAAAGCCCTTGAGCAGCGACAGCAGCGCGCCGACCAGCAGCAGAACCGTAGTCAGCAGCCAGGCAGCGGACAGGCGTCGGCGCAGTCCTTGTGCCAGCAGCAGGCACAGTACGCCAATCAGGCTGGCGCCAAAGTGCGAGGCATCGATCAGCCGGTGCGGCACCAGGAACCCCAAGTGCTCCAGGCGTGTGTCGATCTCTGGAGTGGCACCAGAGAACAGCAGCACCACGCCAGACAGGAACACCAGGATGGCCAATACCGGCGCGGCCAGCCCTGAGGCGGCCTTGATCGCCTGCTGGGCCAGTAGCAAGCGTCGCGCCTCGTTGGCCAGCAGCAGCACGCAGGCCAGCAGCAGCGGTAGCACTACATAGATCAAGCGATACAGCAGCAGGGCAGCAGCCAGTGGCGCAGCTCCCAGTTGATCGGCGAAGGCCGCCAGCAGGATGGCCTCGAACACACCGACACCCCCCGGCACATGGCTGAGTACCCCAGCGGCCAAGGCCAGCAGGTAGACCAGCACAAAAGCGGCGAAGGGCGGTGCCTCGGGCAACAGCAGGTACAACACCGTGGCCGCGGCGGCGACATCTAGCGCAGTGATCAACAATTGCAGTGCCGCAAGGCGACCACTAGGCAGGCGCAAGGAGCGTCGGCCGAGCTGCACCAGCAGGCTGTCGCGCAAGGGTTGCTCGGCCAGGCGGCGGCGATACAGGCCAGCTACCAGCAAGGCGGTCAGGGTCAGCACCGCAATTGCAATGCCGGCCAGCCAACCTACCGGCATGCGCAGGGCAGTGGAGGCTGCGGGTAGATTGCTCAACGTCGCTAATGCGGCCAGCGGTGGCAGTGCACAGCCCAGCGAAAGGCTGGCGAAAACCGTCATCCGCGCAACCTCAGCAGCCCCCAGGCCTTGGCGGGCATACAGACGATAGCGCACCGACCCCCCGGAAAGCATCGACAGACCAATCGCATTGCCGATGGCGAAAGCGCTGAAGCCACCCAGCACCAGGGTGCGGGCAGGCAACTGCACGCCGGCATAGCGGCTGGCCGACCATTCGTAGCCGAGCAGAATGACGAAGCCCAGCACGGTCGCCAGCAGGGCGCCGAACAGCGATTGGCTAGGCACGCTGAGCATGGCGTCATGCAGCGCGTAGATGTCCAGCTCGCTGAGCAGATGGCGACAAGCAACCAAGGCCATGCCGAACAACAGCAGGGTCAATGCCAGGCCAATCGGTTGGCGGTAGCGGCTCAGCCGTTCAACCCAGGGCAGGCGTTGGGCAGCAACCGGCAGTGCCGCAGCCAGAGGCGTTTGAGGTTCGCAGTTGTGGGCGGTCATGCAGTACCTCGGGTGGACAGCGCGAGGTAGGGGGAAGGTGCGGCCAAGTGGAAGTCCCTTTGGAAAACGTATCCAGATGTTACTCCTGACGGAGTCGCTTTCAGCCGTTTGGCACGGTTAAAGATAGTTCATCCAGGCGGGGTGCCTGCCAGAGGGGAGGGGCGGAGGAGGGGCTTGACCGGCGGGGATACAAACCCTGAAAACAACAAACCCCGCACTGCTGAAAGCAGGCGGGGTTTGTTCTGACGAATATGGTTGCGGGAGCCGGATTTGAACCGACGACCTTCGGGTTATGAGCCCGACGAGCTACCAGGCTGCTCCATCCCGCGTCAGTGGGGCGCATTCTACGGATATCCACCGCGGCGTCAAGGTTAATCTTTGATTTGCGGTAAATTTCTGTCAGGCCATTTCGTAGTCAATAAAAAAGGCCACTGTATCAACAGTGGCCTTTTCTTGAATCTGGTTGCGGGAGCTGGATTTGAACCAACGACCTTCGGGTTATGAGCCCGACGAGCTACCAAGCTGCTCCATCCCGCGTCAGTGGGGTGCACTATACGGACATCTGCCGCAGAGTCAAACGTTAACCTTTGATTTCTCTAGATTTATTTCAGGTAAAGTTATTTACGGACAATGAAAAAGGCCACTGTCTAGACAGTGGCCTTTTTCTGAATCTGGTTGCGGGAGCCGGATTTGAACCGACGACCTTCGGGTTATGAGCCCGACGAGCTACCAGGCTGCTCCATCCCGCGCCTGTTGAGATGAATTCTACGGTTTTGCGCCGCAGAGTCAAGTTATTTCTGGGGAAATTTCTTTTCCGTTCAATCTGTTAGCGCCTCGATTGGCCCTGCGGGGCAGTAACGGCGGGGCTTGCAGGCCGATTGTCGAGAGTGTCACGGCGTGACTATTTCACTGAGGGGCGCTTACGGTAATATCTGTATGAATTTACAGTGCTAACGGTCATCCATGTCCCTGCGCAAGATCATCCACATCGACTGCGACTGCTTTTACGCAGCCATCGAGATGCGTGACGACCCCACTCTGGCCGGTCGGCCAATGGCGGTGGGTGGCTCGGCAGATCATCGCGGGGTGATCGCCACTTGCAACTACGAGGCGCGGGCCTATGGCGTGCGCTCTGCCATGTCGTCGCGTCATGCGCTCAAGCTGTGCCCGGATCTGCTGATCGTCAAGCCGCGCTTTGAGGCCTACCGCGAGGCCTCACGCGAAATTCATGCGATTTTCCGCGATTACACTGAGCTGATCGAACCTCTGTCGCTGGATGAGGCCTATCTGGATGTCAGTGATAGCCAATGGTTTGCCGGCAGTGCCACGCGGATCGCCGAAGATATTCGTCGACGGGTGGCCAAGACCTTGCACATCACTGTCTCGGCGGGCGTTGCGCCGAACAAGTTCTTGGCCAAGATTGCCAGTGACTGGCGCAAACCCAATGGCCTGTTTGTCATCACCCCGGGTGAAGTAGAGGCTTTTGTGGCGGCCTTGCCGGTTGCACGGTTGCATGGGGTGGGCAAGGTCACTGCCGATAAGCTGACGCGCTTGGGCATCGATACCTGCATGGACATGCGCGACTGGTCAAAGCTGGCCCTGGTGCGCGAATTTGGCAGTTTTGGCGAGCGGTTGTGGGGGCTGGCGCGGGGTATAGATGAGCGCGTGGTGCACAACGACAGCCGCCGGCAGTCGGTCAGCGTCGAGAACACCTACGATACCGACCTTCCGGACTTGAACACTTGCCTGGAGAAGCTGCCGGCGCTGCTGGAGAGTCTCAATGAGCGGGTGGCGCGCATGGACAGTAGCTACAAGGCGGACAAACCCTTCGTGAAGGTCAAGTTTCACGATTTCAGCCAGACGACCCTGGAGCAGGCCGGGGCGGGGCGCGATCTGGAAAGTTATCGGCAGTTGCTCAGCCAGGCATTCGCTCGCGGTGGCAAGCCGGTGAGGTTGCTGGGGGTGGGGGTTCGGTTAAGGGATTTGCGTGGGGCGCATGAGCAGTTGGAGCTCTTCCCTGGCTGTTGAAATCAGCAGCACTGGGGCCGCAAAGCGGCCCCAGGATTTTGGATCTTTACTGGACCCCAGGGTCCGCCACAAGCCGGCCGGTCTGCTTGGTCAGCGCCTGTAAAAACTCCTGCTGCAGCTCCGGATCGTTGCGCGTCAGCTCGATCAAGCTCTGCTCCAGTTCACTGGCTTCCTCTTCCAGGCCCAGCTCAGACAGACGCTTGACCCGGTGCACCCATTGGCCGACTTCATCGTCCTCAAGGTCATCGAAGATCAGGTGGTGGGCCTCCAGCAGCTTGCTGCGCAGATTGCCGCTGACCAGCAGGCTGGCGTCGCCGCGAATCCCGTTGTCCTCATCGACCACTTGCAAGTGCAAGGTGCCAACGCGGCTGAGATTCTGCTCGGAGAATGGCGAATCCAACAGGTTCAGGCGCAGTACGCCGTTGCGGTCGGTCGTCAGCTCATGGCTGGCTTTGCCAGCCTTGACCTCGACCAGGCGTTCGCTCCAGGGCAGGCTGGTGGACTCTTCGCGCTTGGCTTTCTCCACCTCGCTGATACCCGCCAGGTTCTGTTGCGCACGGCCATTGGACTGCACGTTCATGAACGGGTTGAGCCCGGCCACGCCGTAGCTCAGCCAGTCATGGGTGACGCTGTCCGGCAGGTTGCCCAGGGCGAACACATTGACCACGTTGGCGCCTACACCTGCAACTACCGCCACCGCACCCAGCGGGATCTCGTAGATCTCCCGCCAAGGCTGGTAGGGGGTATAGCGGTCGTAACGGCGGGTCACTTCGAACTCGGTGACTTCGAAGCGCTGCTGCTCGTGGACGCGCACTCGTCGCTGGGGCAGCTCCATCACCTTGGGCTCGCCGACGTCGATCTGCAGACTGTGTTCGAGCAGCTTGCGCTCGACGCGTTCCTCATGCTCGCTGCGCTGGGACATCTGGTTGGCGCAGCCGCTGACGAACAGGGCGCCGCACAGTGCGGCGCCCCCCAGGGTAATGGTACTTCGCTTGTACATGATCACTCGCGCATTGGGCTATCAGCGACGGATGCGGGCTTGCAGGAAGGTCAGCACGTCATTGAGCGGCAGAGGCTGGGCTTCTTGCTCAGTGCGGTGCTTGTACTCCAGGTTGCCCTCGGCCAGGCCGCGGTCGCTGACCACGATCCGGTGTGGAATGCCGATCAATTCCATGTCGGCGAACTTGATGCCCGGGCTGGTCTTCTTGTCACGGTCGTCGAGCAGTACTTCGAAACCTGCAGCGGTCAGTTCGGCGTACAGCTTGTCGGTTGCCTCGCGAACCTGCTCGGTCTCGTAGCGCAGCGGTACCAGGGCAATCTGGAAGGGCGCCAAGGTGTCGCTCCAGATGATGCCTTTATCATCGAAGTTCTGCTCGATGGCAGCGGCGACCACGCGCGACACGCCAATGCCGTAGCAGCCCATCGACAACACGACTGGCTTGCCGTTTTCACCCAGTACCTGGCACTTCAGCGCCTCGCTGTACTTGGTGCCAAGCTGGAAGATGTGGCCCACTTCGATGCCGCGCTTGATTACCAGGGTGCCCTGGCCATCTGGGCTTGGGTCGCCGGCAACCACGTTGCGCAGGTCGGCCACTTGTGGAACGGGCAGGTCACGCTCCCAGTTGACGCCGAAGTAGTGCTTGTCGTCGATGTTGGCGCCGATGCCAAAGTCGCTCATCAGGGCGACCGAACGGTCGATGATGCATTCCAGCGGCAGGTTCAGCGGGCCCAGTGAGCCTGCGCCAGCGCCAATGGCGTCACGCAGTTCGGCGTCGGTAGCCATGACCAGCGGATCTGCGACCTGCTCAAGCTTGGCGGCCTTGATTTCGTTGAGCTCGTGGTCGCCACGTACCACCAAGGCGATCAGCTTGCCTTCTTCGGCGCCGCGCACGATCAGGGTCTTGACGGTCTTCTCGATCGCCAGGTTGTAGTTCTCGACCAACTGGGCGATGGTCTTGGCGTCCGGGGTGTCGACCAGGCGCAGCTCCTCGGTAGGGGCTGGACGCACGGTTTCACGCGGGATGGCCTCGGCCTTCTCGATGTTGGCGGCGTAGTCGGAGGTGTCGCTGAAGATCACGTCGTCTTCGCCGGAGGAGGCCAGAACGTGGAATTCGTGCGAGTAGCTGCCACCGATGGAGCCGGTGTCGGCCTGCACCGGACGGAAATCCAGGCCCAGGCGGGTGAAGATGTTGCAGTACGCCTGGTGCATGCGGTCGTAGGTTTCCTGCAGGGAAGCCTGGTCGGCATGGAACGAGTAGGCGTCCTTCATGATGAATTCGCGGCCGCGCATCAGGCCAAAGCGTGGACGGATTTCGTCACGGAACTTGGTCTGGATCTGGTACATGTTCAGCGGCAGCTGTTTATAGCTGGACAGCTCGTTGCGGGCCAGGTCAGTGATGACCTCTTCGTGGGTCGGGCCGACGCAGAACTCACGGCCGTGACGGTCCTTGAGGCGCAGCAGCTCAGGGCCGTATTGCTCCCAGCGGCCCGATTCCTGCCACAGTTCGGCAGGCTGGATGCTCGGCATCAGCACTTCCAGGGCGCCAGCAGCGTTCATTTCTTCGCGCACCACGGCTTCGACCTTGCGCATTACCCGCAGGCCCATCGGCAGCCAGGTGTACAGGCCGGAGGCCAGCTTGCGGATCATGCCGGCACGCAGCATGAGCTGGTGGCTGATGACCACTGCATCTGCAGGGGTTTCTTTCTGGGTGGCGAGCAAATATTGACTGGTGCGCATGGGGAGCCGTGTCGATTGCCTAAGACGTTGAAATGACCCCGCATTCTACGGGGGCGAAACGAAAGCGTACAGGATGCCCCAGAGCGGGGCGCTTGTCAGCCAAGAAAAAGCCCGGCGTGATCGCCGGGCTTTTTCAAGTGCTGGGCACTGCAAGCCAGGCTTACAGGATGCTCAGCGGGTACTCGACGATCAGACGCAGTTCGTCGATCGAGCTCGAACCGTAGTAGACGCCATCGCTGGAGCGGTAGGTGGCTTGACGGACGCGGAAGCTCAGGTCCTTGGCAGGGCCTTCCTGCAGGACGTATTTCACGTCGATGTCGCGTTCCCATTCCTTGCCGTTGTTGGTGGTCTCGGTGGTTGCACCGGTACCACGGGCGTAGCGGGTCATGAAGGTCAGGCCAGGGATGCCGAACTCGGCGAAGTTCAGGTCGTAGCGAGCCTGCCAGGATTTCTCGTCTTCGGCGTTGAAGTCGGAACGCGCGATGGAGTTGGCCAGGAACACGGTGCCGCCGCCGTCGATGCCGTAGGCGTAGTCACCATCGCCGCTGACTTTCTGGTAGGCCAGGGTGAAGGTGTGGGCGCCGATGTTGTAGGCAGCGGACAAGCTTGCTGCGATGTTGTCCAGATCACGGCTGCCATCGGACTTGGCGACTGCGGCGCCGGTACGGTTGTCGCCGATCGATTTGGTGTCATAGATGTTGAAGTCGAACACCAGGCCCTGATTGTCGCTGATTGGCAGCGCCCAGTTGATGTTGCCGTACCACTTGCGGAAGTGATCTTCCACGCGCGAGTAGTAAAGGCTGGTGCTCAGGCCGTCAGTCACGGCATAGGTGCCACCGAAGACGTTGGCTTCGGTCAGGCCTGGGTTCTTGATGCCAGTAGTGCGGTTCTTGCCGCCGATGCTGTCCTTATAGGATTGGGCTTGGGCGTTCAGGCGAGTGAAGTGACCCGCGTTCAGCTCAAGGCCTTTGATTTCCTTGCTGGTCAGCAAGAAGCCTTCGGCAACTTCTGGCAGCAAGCGGCTATCGTCGGTAGCGAAGACTGGCAGTGCGGTGAACTGGCCACCGTACTTGAGAGTGGTGTCGGAAATACGCAGTTTTACTGCACCGTGCGCTTCGGAGTAGTCATCTTGCGAACGACCGTCGGAGCCAGTTGGGAACAGGCCGGTGCCCGAGGTGCCCTTGCCGCCATCCAATTTCAGGCCCAGCAGGCCGATAGCATCAAAGCCTACGCCGACAGTGCCTTGGGTGAAGCCGGACTCGAACGTACCGATGAAGCCTTGGCCCCATTCGGCGCTACGGCTCTTGTCGTCGTCGTTGTTACGGAAGTCACGGCTGAAGTACAGGTTACGCAGTTTTACACCCAGTTGGCTGTCTTCGACAAAGCCTTTGGATTCATCTTGCGAAGAGGCGATGGCCATCTGCGAGGTCCCTGCCGCAACGGCCAGGGCGATCATGCTCCACTTCATCACGCGCATCGTGATTTGCTCCTTTGGTTTTTAGGAAGAGTACCGCTGCGCCCAAGAGTTTTAGTTATATGGGGCAGCTCTTTCTTGTTATGTCGGCGAAAATGTATATCACGCTGACTGATCTTGGCGATATGTAAAAAGCAACTTTTCAGAAACTTTATAACTTGTCGCTTTTGGTTAATTCCTTGTCGCAAATCACGTCCCGAATCAGGGACGTCCACCCCAGCGTTGCTTCAATCGCCGTCACGAATGTGTAAAGAACACAATCAAGCTTTGAAACTCCCTGGTTTTCCAATGCCGCTGTTGTTATTTGTCGCGTCCACCCGCCCAATGCAGGTGTCGTGCCGACATGGCCGAAAGGGAATGCAACAAGCGTGCACAATTTCACACAGCCTTGATGAAATTTTCACATTCGCCCGTGGTGGCAGGAGAGAACTGCCGGAAACACGGGGGCGTGGCTGTCTGATGGTGTGCCAGTAATACTGGCGAAGTGAAACTGTAAGGTTGCTAACTAACTCAATGTGTTACCGCTAACTGCTCACGCTGAGTAGTTTTAGTGTGAATGAGTCCTGTTTACTGGATTTTTTTGTTTCATTTTGGTGCGAAAAGTAGCGCTGTGTTACCGGCTTGGGGCTCGCAATCGTGTGGCGTGAACCAAAACCGTGCTCCAGCGCCCCTGTGGGCGGCATTTCATGCTGGCGCACGCGAAGCAGGGTATCCTTCGCCCATCAATGCCCGTGATCTACGGGCTGCGTTATTAAAGAAGGAGCGTTGCCGTGTTCGTCCTGGATTCGCGTCTGCAGCAGGATTCCCTGGTCCTGGGGAATTTTCCGCTGTGCCAGCTGTTGCTCAGCAAGGATGCCAACTACCCATGGTTCATTCTGGTCCCACGCCAAGCCGGGATCAGCGAGCTGTTCGACCTGAGTGAAGCCGACCAGCAGTTGCTCTGGCAGGAAACCAACTACCTGGCCGGTGCGCTCAAGTCGGCGTTCAAGGCTGACAAGATGAACGTTGCCACCCTGGGTAATGTGGTCAGCCAACTGCACATGCATGTGATCGTGCGCCGCCACGACGATGCCGCATGGCCGGCGCCGGTGTGGGGCAAGGTGGCTGCGCTCGAATACCGTCAGGAGCAGTTGGATGACATCCGTCAGCGCCTGCGTTCGGTGTTGAATGCCAGCTACAAGGAGGCTTGAAGGTATGTCGCTGGAATCGCAAATCATCGACCTGGAAACCCGCATGGCGTTTCAGGACGACACCATTCAGGCGCTCAATGACGTGGTGGTCGAGCAGGGGCGGGTGATCGATCGCCTGCAGTTGCAGATCGCCGAGCTGATCAAGCGCTACGAGGAAATGGTGGGGCAGTACGGCAGCGAGGGAGAGGAAGCGCCGCCGCCTCATTATTGAGACTGCGGGACTTGCGGGAGCGAGGCTCCCGCAAGGTAGACCCAATCAGCGGCGAGAAACCGCGATCACATCTTCGGCCTGCAGGCCTTTGTCGCGGTGCATGACCGAGAACTCCACGCGCTGGCCTTCGACCAGGACCCGGTGGCCCTCGCCACGAATGGCGCGAAAGTGCACGAAGATATCGTCACCGGAGTCGCGGGAAATAAAACCAAACCCCTTGGACGTGTTGAACCACTTGACGGTGCCGGTATCGCGCTTGCCTGCATCTTGCGTGCTGCTGGCGCTGGCGCGAGCTTTCTTGGGGCTGTGGGCAAAGCCTGCGCCCAGGTGCAGGGCGATGGCCAGGGCGGCGCAGAGCAGGGCGGGTAGATCGCCCAGTTCCGGTCGTGCCAGCAGGGTCACGGTCTGCAGGATCACCGCGACCACCAGCAGGGCGCTGGCCAGGTGTTGCAGCTGCTGGCGCGCGCCTCTGTAGTACAACGGCACCACCGGTGCCAGAAGCAGGTTAAGCAGGCCGAGCAAGGCCAGGTAGATGGCCTGCGGTTGCTGCAGGAAAGGTATAGCTTCGGTTTTCAGGCTGGGTATGAGCGACAGCAGCAAAGCTGCAACGCCCGTCACCAGATGGACGATCTTGAACATTTGGTTAGGCTCACATTGATAAGGCCGATCACAGGAAGAGCTGTCAGCGCGGTGCGCAGGAGATAGAAAGCGCGGTCACGCGGCTGGCCAGCCTATGCACCCGGCATTTACAGTCCGCACGGGTGGCACGCTGCCTATTTAACAGCAAAGGCGCAGGCTTCTCAAACCGAGGGGTAGGCGAGCTGATGAGTTGCCGTAGGTCACATGCACGCTGGGGCAAGTCTTGTTACAGTGTGGATCGCCCGCTTGACTCATCAAGCCTTATGGAAAGGGGAACTTCATGGCAATCGATATCGGTATCAGTGAAGAAGATCGCAAGTCCATCGTAGATGGGCTATCCCGCCTGTTGTCGGATACCTATGTGCTGTATCTGAAAACCCATAACTTTCATTGGAACGTGACCGGCCCATCGTTTCGTACCCTGCACCTGATGTTCGAAGAGCAGTACAACGAACTGGCCCTGGCTGTGGACTCAATCGCCGAGCGAATTCGTGCACTGGGCTTCCCAGCGCCTGGCTCCTACGCATTCTACGCACGTCACTCCTCGATCAAGGAGGAGGAAGGCGTACCCCCTGCCGATGAGATGATCCGCCAGCTGGTCGAAGGGCAAGAGGCGGTCACGCGTACCGCGCGCAGTATTTTCCCGGTCGTTGACAAGGTCAGTGACGAGCCGACCGCAGACCTTCTGACCCAGCGCATGCAGGTGCATGAAAAAACCGCTTGGATGCTGCGAGTGCTGCTCGAGGGTAAATGACAATCTGATCCGCTGAACCAGGCCCGGCTGCGCTTCGTGTTGCCGGGCTTTTTGTTTCCTTAAGGAAAGCTTTGCCGCTGCTTTTCAACTCCGTTGCAGCGCTTCATTGGACGCCATGCCCACGTGCTCTGGTGCATGGGCAGTTCTTTTGGCGATGGAGTGGAAACAATGGAAATGGAAATCAGTGGGCAGCGTGGCAAGCGCAATGCTAGCCAGGGTGGGTGTCTGGGTAAGCAGTGCATAGACCCTTTTGGCGCAGACTTCGACATGGCCCAGGTGCGGCCGGTATCGCGCTCGGTGCGGCTCAACGGCTTTGCTACCTGCTTGCGCCTGGAGCAGGTCTACTGGCGAATTCTGCAACGAATCGCCGAAGCCAATGGTTGCTCGGTCAGTGCGATATTGTCCTACGTGGACCGCGAGGTGCACTTGCGCCAGGGTGGGGTGAGGAACTTCAGTGGTCTGATCCGGGTGATTTGTGTAGCCTGGCTGCTTGATCCACCAACCACGCATTGATCGCCGGGCGGGCTGCACAGCACTCTCTAACCATATATAATCGCGGTTTTTGCTGCCCTGGCAGCCAGCGTTGTGGTTGACGAGAGACACCCATGCCACTTTATGACTATCAATGTGCAGCCTGTGAACACCAGTTCGAAGCGCTGCAGAAGATCAGCGCCGCGCCGCTGACCGATTGCCCGGCCTGTCAGGCGCCGGCATTGAAAAAGCTGCTGTCGGTACCCGGCTTTCGCCTGAGCGGCACGGGTTGGTATGAAACCGACTTCAAGACCGGGGCGAAAAAGAATCTGGCCGGCGGCGACAAGGCCGACTGAGTTGAATTGCAACGTCCGGGTCTTGCACTATAAGGGTTTGCACGAAAAATCACCGATCTGGTTTTTTTCGTACAAGCCCTAAGCCCTTTGGGCGGCCAAGGCCTCCTTGAATACACGAATCACGAGAAGCGAACCACCATCATGATGCGCAGCCATTATTGCGGCCAACTGAACGAGAGCCTGGACGGCCAGGAAGTCACCCTTTGCGGCTGGGTCCATCGTCGCCGCGACCACGGCGGGGTGATCTTCCTCGACATCCGTGATCGCGAAGGCATGGCCCAGGTCGTGTTCGATCCGGATCGCGCCGAGACCTTCGCCGCCGCTGACCGCGTGCGCAGCGAGTACGTGGTGCAGATCACCGGCAAGGTGCGCAAGCGTCCTGAAGGTGCGGTCAACGCCAACATGGCGTCCGGCGGTATCGAAGTGCTGGGCTATGAGCTGACCGTGCTCAACGAAGCCGAGACTCCGCCGTTCCCGCTGAACGAATACTCCGACGTGGGCGAAGAAACCCGCCTGCGCTATCGCTTCATCGACCTGCGTCGCCCAGAAATGGCCGACAAGCTGCGTCTGCGTTCGCGTATCACCAGCAGCATCCGTCGCTTCCTCGACGAGAACGGCTTCCTCGACGTCGAGACGCCGATCCTGACCCGTGCCACCCCAGAAGGCGCGCGCGACTATCTGGTGCCTAGCCGTACCCACGCCGGTAGTTTCTTCGCCCTGCCGCAATCGCCACAGCTGTTCAAACAGCTGTTGATGGTGGCCGGCTTCGATCGCTACTACCAGATCGCCAAGTGCTTCCGCGACGAAGACCTGCGTGCAGACCGCCAGCCGGAATTCACCCAGATCGACATCGAGACCAGCTTCCTCGACGAGTCCGAGATCATGGGCCTGACCGAGAGCATGATCCGCAAGCTGTTCAAGGAAGTGCTGGACCTGGAATTCGGTGAGTTCCCGCACATGACCTTCGAAGAGGCCATGCGTCGTTATGGTTCCGACAAGCCGGACCTGCGTAACCCGCTGGAATTGGTTGACGTTGCCGACCAGCTCAAGGATGTCGACTTCAAGGTCTTCGCCGGTCCTGCCAACGACCCCAAGTGCCGGGTTACCGCCCTGCGCCTGCCAGGCGGCGCCAGCATGCCGCGCAGCAAGATCGACGAATACACCAAGTTCGTCGGCATCTACGGTGCCAAGGGCCTGGCGTACATCAAGGTCAACGAGCGCGCCAAAGGCGTTGAAGGCCTGCAGTCGCCGATCGTCAAGAACATCCCTGAGGCCAACCTCAACGTGATCCTCGATCGCGTTGGCGCGGTCGACGGCGACATCGTGTTCTTCGGTGCCGACAAGTTCAAGATCGTCAGCGAGGCCTTGGGCGCCCTGCGCATCAAGGTCGGCAACGACTTCAACCTGCACACCTGCGAGTGGGCGCCGATGTGGGTAGTCGACTTCCCGATGTTCGAAGAGAACGAAGACGGCAGCTTCACCGCTCTGCACCATCCGTTCACCGCGCCGAAATGCTCGCCGCAAGAGCTGGAGGCCAACCCGGCCACCGCGCTGTCGCGTGCCTACGACATGGTGCTCAACGGCACTGAGCTGGGTGGCGGTTCGATCCGTATCCACCGTAAAGAGATGCAGCAGGCAGTATTCCGTCTGCTGGGTATCGAAGCGGCGGAGCAGGAAGAGAAGTTCGGCTTCCTGCTCGACGCCCTGAAGTTCGGCGCACCGCCACACGGCGGCCTGGCCTTCGGTCTGGACCGCTTGGTCATGCTGATGACTGGCGCCCAGTCGATCCGTGAAGTGATCGCGTTCCCGAAAACCCAGAGCGCCGCGTGCGTCATGACCCAGGCCCCAGGCATGGTCGATGCCAAGGCCCTGCGCGAGCTGCACATCCGTCTGCGCGAGCAGACCAAGGTCGAGTAAGCGCGACCGGGGTGCATCTGCAAGGGTGCATCCCCGCGCTACGGCGCAGATTTCTTCGCGTTCCGCCCTTCGGGGCGGAACCTGTTTCTGTTTCAAGGATTTGGAGTCGTTATGGCTGGTCATTCCAAGTGGGCGAACATCAAGCACCGCAAAGAGCGCCAGGATGCCAAGAGAGGCAAGGTTTTCACCAAGTGGATCCGCGAGCTGACCGTCGCCGCCAAGCAGGGCGGTCCAGATCCTGCGTCCAACCCACGTCTGCGCCTGGCCCTGGACAAGGCGCTTGGCGCCAACATGAGTCGCGACATCATCGATCGCGCGGTTGCGCGCGGGGCGGGCACCAACGAAAGCGATAACGTCGAAGAGCTCAGCTACGAAGGTTACGGCCCGGGTGGCGTGGCAATCATGGTCGAAGCCATGACCGACAACCGCAACCGCACCGCCGCAGCCGTGCGCCATGCCTTCACCAAGTGCGGCGGCAACCTCGGCACTGACGGCTCGGTCGCCTATCTGTTCGAGCGCAAGGGGCAGATCAGCTTCGACGCCAGCGTGGATGAGGATGCGTTGATGGAAGCGGCCATGGAAGCCGATGCCGATGACGTAGTCAGCAACGACGATGGTTCGTTCGACGTGTTTACCTCCTTCAACAGCTTCTATGCGGTGCGTAATGCCCTGGAAGAAGCCGGCTTCAAGGCCGCCGACGCCGAGATCGTCATGCAGCCGACCACCAGTGCCGAGTTGGACCTGGATGGCGCACAGAAGGTACTCAAGCTGATCGACATGCTTGAAGACCTGGATGACGTGCAGAACGTCTACTCCAATGCGCAGATCTCTGACGAGATCATGGAGCAGCTGGGTTAAGGTAGTGCGCAGGTAACGCTTCAGGCGCCTGTGCCGCCCTCATCGCGGGGCAAGCCCGCTCCTACGTTTGCACATCGCGCCAGCGTGGGAGCGGGCTTGCCCCGCGATGAGGGCGGCACAGGCCGCGCTTCACTCTTCAAGTGGCGCTTTCGCGCCCAATCCATGCAGGCGTTATGACTCTGATTTTAGGTATCGACCCCGGCTCGCGCATCACCGGTTTCGGCGTGGTACGCCAGACCGCGCGTGGTTGCGAGTACGTGGCATCGGGCTGTATCCGTACCGGTGCTGGCGAGTTGCCTGAGCGTCTGCAGATCGTATTTCGCGGTGTCAGCGAGATCATCCAGCAGCATGGCCCGGTAACAATGGGCATCGAACGGGTGTTCATGGCGCGCAACCCCGACTCGGCGCTCAAGCTTGGCCAGGCCCGGGGCGCGGCAATCGTCGCGGCGGTCGAGGCGGGCCTGGAGATCGCCGAATACAGTGCGACCCAGGTCAAGCAGGCAGTGGCCGGGACCGGCGGGGCGAATAAAGAGCAGGTCATGCTGATGGTTATGCACCTGCTCAAACTGACGCAAAAACCGCAGGTCGACGCCTCCGACGCCCTGGCCATCGCCTTGTGCCATGCCCACACCCGTTCCAGCCTGATCCCCCACGGCTTGACGACCGCGCGGCGACGCGGCGGGCGCTTGCGTCTGTAGCCGCTTCATGCGCTGATACACATTTTGTCCGGGTGAGACGTTCACCCGGCGCATTTGCTGATAGGGTTGACCGGTCGCTGACCGGCACCCCAGAGGAAGGATCGGAACGTGATTGGACGTTTGCGTGGCACCCTGGCGGAAAAACAACCGCCGCACCTGATTATTGACGTCAATGGCCTGGGCTATGAGCTTGAAGTGCCAATGACCACCTTGTACCGCTTGCCCAAGGTCGGCGAGCCGGTGACCTTGCACACCCATCTGGTGGTGCGTGAGGACGCGCACCTGCTCTATGGCTTCGCCGAACGCCGTGAGCGCGAGCTGTTTCGTGAGTTGATCCGCCTTAACGGCGTCGGCCCCAAGCTTGCGCTGGCGCTGATGTCCGGTCTTGAAGTAAACGATCTGATCCGCTGCGTACAGGCCCAGGACGCTTCGGCGTTGGTGCGTGTGCCGGGGGTCGGCAAGAAGACCGCCGAGCGTCTGCTGGTCGAGCTCAAGGACCGCTTCAAGGCCTGGGAAACCTCCCCCGCCATGTTTACCCTGGTGTCCGATGGCCCAGCTCCGGTCGGCAGCGCCTCCACTGCCGAGGCCGATGCGGTCAGCGCCCTGGTTTCGCTGGGTTACAAGCCTCAGGAAGCGAGCAAGGCAGTGTCGGCAATCAAGGACAAGGCCGGCATGAGCAGCGAAGACCTGATCCGCAGCAGCCTTAAAGGGATGATTAGCAAGTGATCGAAACCGACCGCCTGATCGCCGCCTCCGGACGCGACCGCGAAGAAGTCCAGGACCGCGCGATTCGCCCGCTGAGCCTGGATGAGTACATCGGCCAGCCGGTGGTGCGCGAGCAGATGGCACTGTTCATCCAGGCCGCGCGCGGTCGTAGCGAGTCGCTGGACCATACCTTGATCTTCGGCCCGCCGGGCCTGGGCAAGACCACCCTGGCCAACATCATCGCCCAGGAAATGGGCGTATCGGTGAAAAGCACTTCGGGGCCGATTCTTGAGCGTCCGGGTGACTTGGCAGCGATGCTGACCAATCTTGAGCCACATGATGTGCTGTTCATCGACGAGATCCACCGGCTGTCGCCGATCGTCGAGGAAGTGCTGTACCCGGCCATGGAAGACTTCCAGCTCGACATCATGATCGGCGAAGGTCCGGCGGCGCGCTCGATCAAGCTCGACTTGCCGCCATTCACCCTGGTTGGCGCGACCACCCGTGCCGGCATGCTCACCAACCCCTTGCGCGACCGCTTCGGCATCGTTCAGCGCCTGGAGTTCTACAGCGACAAAGACCTGGCCACCATCGTCAGCCGCTCGGCGGGCATCCTTGGCCTGGTGATCGATGCCCAGGGCGCCTTTGAAATCGCCCGCCGTGCCCGTGGCACGCCACGGATCGCCAACCGCCTGCTGCGCCGCGTGCGCGACTATGCCGAAGTGCGTGGCAAGGGCGAGATTACCAAGGCCGTGGCGGATCTGGCGTTGAATCTTCTCGATGTCGACGAGCGCGGCTTCGATCATTCCGACCGGCGCCTGCTGCTGACCATGATCGAGAAGTTCGACGGCGGTCCGGTAGGGGTCGACAACCTGGCAGCAGCGATCAGCGAAGAGCGGCACACCATCGAAGACGTGCTCGAACCCTACCTGATCCAGCAGGGCTACATCATGCGCACTCCGCGTGGGCGGGTGGTCACCCGGCATGCCTACCTGCACTTTGGCCTGAACATTCCCGGGCGTTTGGGTGAGGGTGCTGACTTTTCTGATTCTGCCGATGAATGACAGATCGAACCGGGCTTTTTGTGGTCTCATCGCTGGCATGCCGATGGCGCGCTGGCAATACGACATTATCGATGAAAAAACAGTTGCCGGGGCGGATTGGCAAGCTGAGGAGTAAGCACTAGAGTATGCGCGCGCAAAATCAGCTGGAATCGTTCGCACACCGCTGTCGCGTCTATTACGAAGATACCGACGCAGGTGGCGTGGTGTATTACGTCAACTACCTGAAATTCATGGAGCGTGCGCGCACCGAGCGGCTGCGACACCTGGGCTTTTCCCAGCATCAACTGGCCGGGCAGAACCTGTTGTTCGTGGTGCATTCCAGCGAGGCGCGCTATCACGCGCCGGCACGTCTGGACGATGAACTGCGAGTCACCGCGCAAGTAACTGAATTGAATCGCGCCAGCCTGCGTTTCGTGCAGCAGGTCTGGCGAGAAAGAGATGCAACGCTGCTCTGTGAGGGGCAGTTCCTGGTGGCCGCCGTGCGCGCCGACACTTTCAAACCCCGGGCCATCCCCCCAGAGCTGCGCGACGCTTTCCTGGCGGACGGTACGGGTACTCAATCGATTGCAGGAGAATAAGCGTGGAAGCTAACGTCGTCGACCATACCTCCATGTGGAGTCTGGTCAGCAATGCCAGCGTGGTAGTACAGCTGGTAATGCTGACCCTGGTGGCCGCCTCGGTCACCTCATGGATCATGATCTTCCAGCGCAGCACCATGCTGCGCGCCGGTCGTCGTGCGCTGGATGCCTTCGAGGAGCGTTTCTGGTCGGGCATCGATCTGTCCAAGCTGTACCGCCAGGCGGGCAGCAACCCAGACCCGGATTCGGGTGTCGAGCAGGTCTTCCGGGCCGGTTTCAAAGAGTTCTCGCGCCTGCGCCAGCAGCCGGGTGTCGATCCGGATGCAGTCATGGAAGGCGTTGGCCGGGCCATGCGCGTGGCGATCTCGCGTGAGGAAGAGAAGCTTGAGCAAAGCCTGCCGTTCCTCGCCACCGTCGGTTCGACCAGCCCGTACATCGGCCTGTTCGGTACCGTCTGGGGCATCATGAACTCCTTCCGCGGCCTGGCTTCGGCGCAACAGGCAACCCTGGCCACCGTAGCGCCAGGTATCGCCGAGGCCCTGATCGCCACCGCGATCGGCCTGTTCGCCGCGATCCCGGCGGTCATCGCCTACAACCGTTTCGCCGCGCGCAGCGAAGTGCTGATCGGTCGTTACTACACCTTCGCCGACGAGTTCCAGGCGATCCTGCACCGCAAAGTGCACACCAGCGAAGAGTAATCAGGTAGAAACCCATGGCCCGAGTTCGCCACAAACGCAAGCCGGTCGCCGAGATGAACGTGGTGCCTTACATCGACGTGATGCTGGTGCTGCTGGTCATCTTCATGGTGACGGCCCCCATGCTCAACCAGGGGGTGAAGGTCGACCTGCCCAAGGTTTCCAGCGAAGCCCTGCCGCAGGACAACAACGTCCAGATCCTCACTATCTCGATCAAAGCCGACAAGACCTACTACTGGAACCTTGGCAGCGAGGTCGACACCGACAAGCAGATGGACAAGGCCATGACCCTGCCGGACATGACCAGCGCCGTGACCAAGATCATCGCCGCCGGTCGTGACCAGGGCAAGCAGACCCAGGTCTTCATTCGTGGCGACAAGGCTGTCGACTACGGCGCGGTCATGGGTGCCATGGGCGGGTTGCAGAAGGCCGGTGTCGGTAACGTTGGCCTGATTACCGAGGCGCCCTGATGCAGCAGCGAGAGCCATCCGCCTCGGAAAGCTACTTCTGGCCCAGCGTCTGGGCCATCGGCCTGCACGTGCTGGTGTTCGCGCTGCTGTTCGTCAGCTTCGCCATGACTCCGGAGCTGCCACCGTCCAAGCCGATCGTCCAGGCTACCCTGTATCAGCTCAAGTCCAAGAGCCAGGCGACCACCCAGACCAATCAGAAGATTGCCGGGGAGGCGAAGAAAACCGCCTCGCGCCAGACCGAAGTCGAGCAGCTTGAGCAGAAGAAGGTCGAGCAGGAGGCCGTGAAGGCCGCGGAACAAAAGAAAGCCGATGCGGCTCAAAAGGCCGAGGAGGCTCGCGAAGCCGCCGAAGCGAAGAAAGCCGAGGAAGCGGCCAAGACCGCCGAAGCCAAGAAGGCCGCCGAGGCCAAGAAAGCCGAAGAAGCCAAGAAGGCCGCTGAAAAGCAGCAGGCCGACATCGCCAAGAAAAAAGCCGAAGACGAAGCCAAGAAAAAGGCCGAGGAAGAAGCCAAGAAAGCGGCAGCTGAGGAGGCGAAGAAAAAAGCCGCCGAAGACGCCAAGAAAAAAGCAGCCGAGGACGCCAAGAAGAAAGCGGCGGCCGAGGACGCGAAGAAGAAGGCAGCTGAAGAGGCCAAGAAAAAGGCCGCGGCAGACGCCCAGAAGAAGAAAGCACAGGAAGCGGCCCGCAAGGCGGCAGAAGACAAGAAAGCCCAGGCCCTGGCCGAGCTGTTGTCTGACACCACCGAGCGGCAGCAGGCGCTGGCTGACGAGCAGGGTGACCAGGTGGCCGGCGACTTCGACGACCTGATCCGCATGCGCGCAGCCGAAGGTTGGGCGCGTCCGCCTTCCGCACGCAAGGGCATGACGGTAGTTCTGCAGATCAACATGCTGCCGGACGGTACCATCACCAGCGTCGGCGTATCCCGCTCCAGTGGAGACGGTCCGTTCGACAGCTCGGCGGTGGCAGCAGTGAAGAACATTGGTCGATTGACCGAAATGCAGGGCTTGAAGCCGAACGAGTTCAATCCGTATCGTTCATTCAAGATGACATTTACACCTGAGGATCTAGCGTTGTGATTAAACTCCTTCGAGGACTGCTGGTCATGCTCTGCTGCGTGGCAGGTATGGCCGTAGCAGAGGAAAAGAACATCCTGGTCACCAGCGGTAGCGACCGGGCCACGCCCATCGCGGTAGTGCCGTTCGGTCTGCAGGGTGGCAGCGTGTTGCCAGAAGACATGGCCGATATCATCGGCAATGACCTGCGCAACTCTGGCTACTACTCGCCCATTCCACGCCAGAACATGATCAGCCAGCCGACCCAGGCCAGCGAAGTCATCTTCCGTGACTGGAAGGCCCTGGGCGCGCAATACGTGATGGTCGGCAGCATCGTGCCATCCGGTGGTCGCCTGCAGGTGCAGTACGCCCTGTTCAACGTCGCCACCGAGCAGCAAGTGCTGACCGGCAGCGTCGCGGGTACTGTCGACCAGCTGCGTGACATGTCGCACTACATCGCCGACCAGTCGTTCGAAAAGCTCACTGGCATCAAGGGTGCGTTTTCCACCCGCATGCTGTACGTGACTGCCGAGCGCTTCTCGACCAACAACACCCGCTACACCCTGCAGCGCTCGGACTACGATGGCGCGCGTGCGGTGACCCTGCTGCAATCGCGTGAGCCGATCCTGTCGCCGCGCTTTGCACCGGATGGCAAGCGTATCGCCTATGTCTCGTTCGAACAGCGCCGTCCGCGCATCTTCGTCCAGCACATCGATACCGGCCGCCGCGAGCAGGTGACCAACTTCGAAGGCCTCAACGGTGCTCCGGCCTGGTCGCCGGATGGTTCGCGCCTGGCCTTCGTGCTGTCCAAGGACGGCAACCCGGACATCTACGTGATGAACATGGGTTCGCGTCAGATCAGCCGCGTGACTGCAGGCCCCGGCATCAACACCGAGCCGTTCTGGGGTAAAGACGGTAATACCCTGTACTTCACCTCCGACCGTGGCGGCAAGCCGCAGATCTACAAGACCTCGGTCAGTGGTGGTGGCGCCGAGCGTGTAACTTTCGTGGGTAACTACAACGCCAACCCGAAACTGTCGGCGGATGAAAAGACCCTGGTGATGATCCATCGCCAACAAGGTTTCACCAACTTCAAAGTGGCGGCCCAGGACCTGCAACGTGGAAGTGTAAAGATTCTCTCTGATACAAGTCTTGATGAGTCTCCCACTGTTGCGCCAAACGGCACCATGCTAATCTACGCCACCCGCCAGCAGGGCCGGGGAGTCTTGATGCTCGTCTCTCTCAACGGACGCGTGAGGCTCCCGCTTCCTACCGCGCAAGGCGAAGTCAGAGAACCGTCCTGGTCCCCTTACCTGAACTGATTGCGGCGTAATACGTTTTGCTTAACACACTGGGGTTTCATTAGGAGTTTCACGATGGAAATGCTGAAGTTTGGTAAATTCGCTGCGCTGGCTCTGGCCATGGCTGTAGCTGTAGGTTGCTCTTCGAAAGGTGGCGACAACGCCGGTGAAGGCGCTGTAGATCCTAACGCTGGTTACGGTGCCAACACTGGCGCTGTTGATGGCAGCCTGAGCGAAGAAGCCGCCCTGCGCGCAATCACCACCTTCTACTTCGAATACGACAGCTCGGACCTGAAGCCAGAAGCCATGCGCGCTCTGGACGTTCACGCCAAGGACCTGAAGTCCAACGGCAACCGCGTTGTTCTGGAAGGCAACACCGACGAGCGCGGCACCCGCGAGTACAACATGGCTCTGGGTGAGCGTCGCGCCAAGGCCGTCCAGCGTTACCTGGTTCTGCAGGGCGTTTCCCCTGCTCAGCTGGAGCTGGTTTCCTACGGTGAAGAGCGTCCAGTTGCTACCGGCAACGACGAGCAATCCTGGGCTCAAAACCGTCGCGTAGAACTGCGTAAGTAAGTCCTATGCGTACGTGCCGCCGTGCTTTGACCGTCCTCGTACTCAGCCTGCCCCTCACGGCGTGGGCTGCGGTTCCTGTAGTAGATGACAACGCGAGCAGTTATCCGCCCGCGGGTTATGGCACGAGCGGCGCCTATGCCGGAGCAGGGGCTTCAACCCCTGCTTCTGCACAGGGCCAGCTGTTCATGCAGCTGCAACAGATGCAGGATCAGATTTCCCGCCAGCAAGGCATCATCGAAGAGCTGCAAAACGATGTGTCGCGCATGAAGCAGGAAAACCTGGAGCGTTATCAGGATCTGGACCGTCGCATCAACAGTGGTGCCGCGCCTGCCGCGACCCCCGAGAATTCCCCCGCTGGTAGCGCTCCCGCTACTGGTGCGCCTGCCACCGATGGCGGCGCTGCTGCCCAGCCGCCTGCCACGAGCAGCGAGCCGGGTGATCCGGCGAAAGAGAAGCTCTATTACGATGCCGCTTTCGACCTGATCAAACAGAAAGACTTCGACAAGGCCAGCCAGGCGTTCAACGCCTTCCTGCGCAAGTACCCCAACAGCCAGTACGCCGGCAACGCGCAGTACTGGTTGGGTGAAGTGAACCTGGCCAAAGGCGACCTGCAAGGTGCCGGCCAAGCCTTCGCCAAGGTCAGCCAGTCTTACCCCAAGCACAGCAAGGTGCCTGACTCGTTGTACAAGCTGGCCGACGTCGAACGTCGTCTGGGCCACACCGATAAGGTCAAGGGCATCCTGCAGCAGGTAGTCACCCAGTACCCCGGCACTTCTGCCGCGCAACTGGCGCAACGCGACCTGCAAAAGCTCTGAGTGATACCGCTTGAAAGAAACCCGCGCTTGTCGCGGGTTTTTTCGTTAGAATCTTGGCCCTTTTATCAAAATACGCTGCCGCGGATAACGCTTTGTCGAGTCCGCGACAGTGCCTGACGGAGGCGGACAGCCTGTTTAGCTGTCACGCCCGTGGCGATCATGCAAGATACATTACGCATCACCGAAGTCTTTTACTCGTTGCAGGGTGAAACGCGAACGGCTGGGCTGCCCACGGTTTTCGTGCGCCTGACCGGTTGTCCCCTGCGCTGCCAGTACTGCGACAGCGCCTATGCTTTCACCGGCGGCACTATCCGCAGCCTCGATTCGATCCTCGAGCAGGTGGCCGGCTTTCGTCCCCGCTATATCTGCGTCACCGGTGGCGAGCCGCTGGCCCAACCTAACGCACTGCCCCTGCTAGAACGCTTGTGCGACGCCGGCTACGAGGTTTCGCTGGAAACCAGCGGTGCCCTGGACATCTCCCGGGTCGATCCGCGAGTCAGCCGGGTGGTCGACCTCAAGACTCCAGGCTCGGAAGAGTCGCACCGCAACCTTTACCAGAACATGGAACTGCTGACCAACAACGATCAGGTCAAGTTCGTCATCTGTTCGCGTGAGGACTACGACTGGGCAGTGTCCAAGTTGATTCAGTACAACTTGGCAGAACGTGCCGGCGAGGTGTTGTTCTCGCCTAGCCACCACCAGGTCAACGCCAGCGACCTGGCCGACTGGATCGTTGCCGATAACCTGCCCGTACGTTTCCAGTTGCAACTGCACAAGTTGCTGTGGAACGACGAACCCGGACGCTGAGAGGAAAATACATGACTGACAAACGCGCGGTAATCCTGCTGTCCGGTGGCCTGGACTCGGCCACGGTAGTGGCCATGGCCAAGGCCGAGGGCTACAGCTGCTACACCATGAGCTTTGACTATGGCCAACGTCACCGCGCCGAGCTCGATGCAGCGGCGCGTGTCGCCCGTGACCTGGGAGTGGTGGAGCACAAGGTGATCGGCCTGAACCTCAACGGTATTGGTGGTTCGGCCCTGACCGACAGCAGCATCGATGTGCCTGAGACGCCAGGTGAGGGCATCCCGGTGACCTACGTGCCAGCGCGTAACACCGTGTTCCTGTCCCTGGCGCTGGGCTGGGCGGAAGTGCTCGAGGCGCGCGACATCTTCATCGGCGTCAATGCGGTGGACTATTCCGGTTATCCCGATTGCCGTCCTGAGTTCGTCGAAGCGTTCGAGCGCATGGCTAACCTGGCGACCAAGGCCGGGGTAGAAGGGCAGGGCTTCCGCATCCAGGCGCCGCTGCAGAACATGAGCAAGGCGCAGATCATCCAGGCTGGCGTCGCGCGTGGTGTCGACTACAGCCTGACGGTTTCTTGCTACCAGGCTGATGACCAGGGCCGCGCGTGCCGCAAGTGCGACAGCTGCCGCCTGCGGGCTGATGGCTTCAAGGCTGCTGGTGTCGAGGATCCAACCCCGTATTTTTGAAAAAACATGTGATGGGGTGTTGATTTCTCGTTAGAAATCAGTATTATACGCGCCATCCAACGGGTCGTTAGCTCAGTTGGTAGAGCAGTTGGCTTTTAACCAATTGGTCGTAGGTTCGAATCCTACACGACCCACCATATGCAGTAAGAAAGAGCCCGCTTCCGGTTACGGAAGCGGGCTTTTTCGTTGTCGCGCCTTACTGGCAGTTCAGATCGAATTCTTTGAAGTTGTAACTGCCGCCCTCCTTGCCCCAACTCACGTGCAACTTGTCGCCATCACCGTAGTTCACCACGTCGGCATTGACGTAGTAACCGAAGGCCGACAGCCCCCCGCTGACCTGATCCAGTTCCTCGACATCCAACGTACGCATTTCAGTCTGTGCAGTATTCATCTGAGAGCTTCCTCGTTCTCGATCATGTTGTTCCGTCTGATGGAAGTCCTGTTGCACCAGGACTTGCTGAAATAATGTGTCTGGCGAGTGCCTGTGCAGCAATAGCCCGGGTGACCTAATGTCACAGCGCCACACCGTGTTCTGCGATGGCTTGCACCTGCTTTGAGTCCCCCGGCAATAGCCCACCTGTACTAGTGTCGACTGGCGCCGCCTTGTTTAGGCTGGCAGGGCCTCGTAGTTGCGTCTTGTCGCGAGGTCGACTTTTGGGTTCGCCAGGATCGTGGTCAGGGAATGCTATTTCGAAAGGAAGCTCTGCAAGCAGGCAGGGACAAGGATCTGGGCAGCGTCATGCTGGTCTCGCCGCCCTCGTTGCGCATGGCAGGGGTGTGTGCGCTGCTGTTCTGCATCGTCTTGGCCTTGTTCATCAGCTTTGCCAGCTACACCCGGCGCGAAGCGGTTACTGGGGTGTTGGTGCCGGAGGCCGGGCTGATCAAGGTGTTCGCGCCGCAGGTTGGCGTGGTCCAGGACCTGGCGGTGGTCGAGGGCCAGCAGGTGGAAGCGGGCGCCGCATTGCTGGCGCTGATCAGTGACACCCACAACGGCGAGGCCGGTGCCAATCAGGTCGCCATCAGTCGGCTGATCCAGCGGCGCACCCGCAGCCTGACCGATGAAATCGCCGAGACCCGTGTGCTCCATCAGCAGGAGCGCGAGGGCAAGCAGCGACGTCTGGCGATGCTGCAGAGCGAGCAGGACAAGGTCAGCGCACAAATCGCCCTGACCGGCCAGCGCCTGACCCTGGCGCAAGGCATCGCCGAGCGCTATGCCGAGCTGCAACGCCAGGACTTCGTGTCCCGTGACTTGCTCCAGGCCAAGCAGGACGCGGTATTGGAAGTACGCCTGCGCGCAGAAGAGCTCAACCGTTCCTTGCTGGCCTTGCGCAACGACAGTGCCGCCTTGCGCGCTGAACTGGCCGAGCTGCCGTTCAACCAGACCAAGCAATTGGCCGACCTCGAGCGGCGTCTGCTGGAAAGCGAAAGCAGCCTGTTGGAGAGTGAGGTCAAGCGGCAGATCGTCATTACCGCACCGGCCGCCGGCGAGGTTACCGCCATCGGCGTGGTCAATGGCGCCCGCGCCGATGTCAGTCGGCCATTGTTCAGCCTGGTGCCACAGCACAGCCAACTGTATGCCGAACTCTATGTGCCAAGCCGCTCGGCGGGGTTCGTGCGGCCAGGTCATTCAGTGATGCTGCGTTACCAGGCCTACCCCTATCAGCATTTTGGCCTGGCCCGCGGCACGGTCGCCTCGGTGTCGCGCAGCGCACTGCCAGCCGAGGAGATCATGACCGTCGGCGCCGTGTCCGACGAGCTGCGCGAGCAGGGACCGCTGTATCGGGTCAGGGTCACCTTGGAGCGACAAAGCCTGTTTGCTCGCGGGCGGGAAGAGCGCCTGCGCTCAGGGATGCAGCTGGACGCAGACATCATGCTGGAAAACCTGCCGCTCTATGAATGGCTGCTCGAACCGCTGCGCGGCATAGGAAAACGACTGTGAGCATTGCCCAATCCCTGACCTTTGGCGTGGGTCGCAAGCTGCCGGTGATTCTGCAGGTCGAGGCGGCGGAATGCGGCCAGGCCTGCCTGGCGATGATCGCCGCCTACCATGGCCAGGTCCACGACCTGTATTCCCTGCGGCAAAAGCTCTCGCCCTCGATGAAGGGCGCCACCCTCAAGCAGCTGATGGCCATGGCCGGCCAGCTGGGGATGGCCACTCGGCCGCTACGCCTGGAACTCGATGCGCTCGATCAACTCAAGCTGCCCTGCATCCTGCACTGGAACTTCAATCACTTCGTGGTGCTCAAGGAGGTCGGCCCGCGTGGCGTGACCCTTCACGACCCAGCCCGCGGCCTGTGTCGATTGACCCGCCAGGAAGTGTCCGAGGCGTTCACGGGTATCGCCTTGGAACTATGGCCGGAAACCGATTTCCAGCCAGGCCAGGCGAAAACCCCGCTGCCACTGCGCCGTCTGCTTGGGCGGGTGCAAGGTTTTGGTGGCGTGCTCGGGCACATCCTGCTGCTTGGGGCGGCGCTGGAGCTGTGCATGATCCTCGCGCCGTTTTTCTTGCAGACGGTGATCGACAAGGTGCTGGTCAGTGCCGACCTGGACCTGCTGGCGGTACTGGCCATCGGCTTTGGCCTGTTGCTGGTGGCCCAGCAGGCGCTGTCGCTAGCACGCTCCTGGGCACTGATGTACCTGGGCACCTTGCTCGGCGCGCAATGGCAGATCAATGTGTTCAGCCACCTGGTGCGCCTGCCCGTGGCGTTTTTCGAGCGCCGTCACCTGGGCGATATCATCTCCCGCTTCGGCTCGCTCAAGGCCATCCAGCGCACCCTCACCACCTCGTTCATCGAGGCGCTGCTCGACGGCGTGATGACCGTGGTCACGCTGGTGCTGATGTTTCTCTACAGCCCGCCATTGGCGCTGATCGCCGTCACCGCCATGCTGCTCTACGCACTGGCGCGCTGGGCCTGGTTCGGCCCGCTGCGCCGCGCCAGTGAAGATGAGCTGGTGCGCGCTGCCAAGCAGCAGAGCTACTTTCTCGAGACCTTGCGCGGGGTGCGCACGATCAAGCTGTTCGCCCATCAAGAGCAGCGTGCCACGGTCTGGGGCGGCTTGCTGGTCGACGAGATCAACGCCGGATTGCGCCCGCAGAAACTCCAGCTGTTGTACCGCGCGTTCAACGGTTTGCTGTTCGGCAGTGTGACCCTGCTGGTGATCTGGCTGGGCGCCAAGCAGGTGATCGACGGCGCATTCAGCGCCGGTATGCTGATCGCCTTCAACGCTTACAAGGACCAGTTCAATGGCCGCGTGGCGGGCCTGATCGACAAGCTGGTCGATGTGCTGATGCTGCGTCTGCATGGCGAGCGGCTGGCCGATATCGTATTGCAAAGCGCCGAGCGCAGGCCAACGCCGCTGCCCGCCGATAGCGCGGCCTGCGCGCGCGTGCCGCGCCTGCAAGTGCGCAAGCTCAGGTTTCGCTATTCCGACTATGAACCCTGGGTGCTCGACGACGTCTCGCTGACGATCGAACCTGGTGAGTCAGTGGCGATTGTCGGCCCGTCGGGATGCGGCAAGACCACCTTGCTCAACGTCATGCTTGGCATCCTGCCACCGGTCGAAGGCCAGGTGTTGCTCGACGACGAGCCGATCGACGCCAACAACCTCGAGCGCCTGCGCCAGATCAGCAGCACGGTGCTGCAGGACGATGTGCTGTTTGCCGGCTCCGTTGGCGACAACATCAGTTTCTTCGCCAGCGATACTGACCAGGCCTGGGTCGAGCAGTGCGCACGCCTGGCGGCAGTACACGATGACATCGCCCGCATGCCAATGGCCTACAACACCCTGGTCGGTGATATGGGCACGGTGCTTTCTGGCGGGCAGAAGCAGCGCATCCTGCTGGCTCGCGCACTGTATCGGCGGCCGAAGCTGCTGTTTCTCGACGAGGCCACCAGCCACCTCGATATTCACCGCGAGGCGGCAGTCAACCAGGCTTTGCAGTCGCTGAACATCACCCGGGTGATCGTCGCCCACCGGCCCGAGACCATTCGCTCGGCGCAACGGGTGCTGGCGTTGCACAACGGGCGCATTGCTCACGTCGGGCCGATGCCCGACAGCAGCCCATGAATCGGCGCTGGGCGCTACTGGGCGTGCTGGCCTTGCTGAGTGTGTCAGGGGCTGCAGCGGCGGCGGTGCAGGCCTGCCCCGAGCCGCTGCGCGCTGGGCAGGCGCTGGCCCTGTCGCAGGCAGTGGCCATGGCCTTGTGCGCCGACCCCGAGGTGGACGCGGCCTGGCGCACGCAGCTGAGCAGCCAGGCCAGCATGGATGCCGAGCGTTCGGCGTACTGGCCGACGGTGCAAGGTGTAGCCCGTAGCGGCCGGGCCAACCGCAAGACCCGCTACGACGGCTTTTCCGAGGCCAATTCGACCCTCGATGCCCGCACCAGCAGCTATGGCCTGGACCTGAGCTGGGTGCTGTATGACTTCGGCCTGCGCAAGGCCAAGGTCGAAAGCGCCCGCCAGTTGCTCAACGCCGCCAGCAGCAGCCGCGTAGAGAAAATCCAGGAGGTGGTGCTCAACACCAGCAAGGCGTTCTATCAAGTGCAGGCCACTGGCGCGCTGCTGGAGGCACGTCGCAGCATCGAATCGCTGGCTGCCGATAGCCTCAAGGTCACCACTGCCAAGCACCAGGCCGGCGCAGGCGAGCAGGCCGACCGCTTGCAGGCGCAGACCACCTTCGAGCAGGCGCAGCTGGAGCGGGTATTGGCCGAGGGTGATCTGGCGGCCGCCCAGGGCGCGCTGGCCAGTGCCCTGAACCTGTCGCCCTCAGCGCCGCTGCGGCTGGAGGTGCTCAACGACCCTGAAGGGCAGGAGGAGGCGTTCATGCTCAGTGTCGATGCCTTGATGGAGCAGGCCCGCCTGACTCACCCGTCGGTTGAAAGGGCGCGCGCTGAATGGTCTTCAACCTTGGCCAGGGCAGAAGCGGAAAGGGCCGAGGGCCGCCCGCGGATCGCCCTGTACAGCAGCTACCGACATGACGACACGCCCGTCGAGCAGGTGGCCTCGCGCCAGCAGATCGAGACCTGGAGTGTCGGCTTGCAAGTAACGGTGCCGATCTTCGATGGCTTTCTCGCCCGGCGCCGGGCGCGCGCCGCCGAGTACGAAGCAGGCGCTCGCGAGCAGGACTTGCAGCAGGCTGAGCGCGCGATTGCCTTAAGTGTATGGAGAAGCCGGCAGACCCTCGATGCACGAACCCGCGCGCTGGCCATCAGTCGCCGCCTGGTCGGCAGCGCCAGCCAGTCGCATCAGGTTGCGCTGGGGCGCTACAAGGCCGGGGTCGGCAGTATCATCGAGCTACTCAACGCCCAGAACGATCTGGCCTCGGCGCAGCAGCGGCGGGTTGCCGCGGTGGTCGACTGGTACACCGCCCGGCTGCAACTGGCGGCCGACCTTGGTCAACTGGGCCAGCAATGAGCACGGCTATTCGGCCCATTCCGGATCGCCAGTGAACACGACCGTGATCCAGCGATCCGGCCCTTCGCCGCCGACCGCATCGCCGATCTCGTTGCGCAGGGCATCCCACTCGCTGATGGTTCTGGCGGCCATTGTCGTGGGCACGATGAAGTACAGCTCGATCTCCCGCGAGCGTCCGACCTTGGCCACATAGGCGCGGTACGACTGCAAGCCGTGCTTGGCGACGAACGCCTGGGCCACGTTGTCGACGTGTTGCTTCAGATCGCTTGGCGTCACCAGGAAGATCTCGGCCATGGCCTGGCGCACCACCGATAGCGGCAACGGGATGATCACCAGGCACACCAGGGCCAGCACGGCCGGGTCGATGTAGGGCGAAATCCATTGCCACTCAGTGCCCTGGATGGCGAAGCCGACGCAGAAGGCGATCAACAGCGCGGCAGTGATGCTGGCCGACATCACCCAGCCCTTGACGTCCATGCGCACGAAGTCTGAGTTGAGTGTGCGGTTGGCCCGCGCTTCGACCACGGCGATGGTGATACAGGCGATCACCGTCAGCACTGCGTAGATCAAGGCAATACCGAACTCCAGATGGCGCCCGCCTTCGAGCAGGCTGCTCACGGCGTTGATCAGTGCATAGACCGCAACGCCACTGAGCAGGATGCCATTGAGCGCCAGTACCATCGGTTCCAGGTGCCAGAAGCCCATGGTGAAGCGCTCGCGCAGCTTGCGCGACATTTGTTTGCTGGTGACGTGGGCGGTGATCAGCTTGACCACCACCAGCGACAAGCCGCTCATGCTGGCGTCGACCAGCGAGTAGACGCCATCGAAGACGATCGAGAACGAACCCGAGGCCAGGCCGAAGGCGATGCCGATGGTGGCGATGAACAGGGTGACGGCAATCGAGGTGCGCAGCAGGCCTTGCTCGCTGGTGATGTCGAAGAATGCCGGTTTGCTTGGTGTTTCCATAACTAAAACTCTTTTAAGGCGCTAATGCTGTGGATGTCAGTGGCAGCCCGATCGCGGGGCAAGCCCGCTCCCACGATGCCAAGGCATGGCAGCCCCTTGGCAGGGGGAGCGTGGGAGCGGGCTTGCCCCGCGATCGGGCCGCCACTGACTAGACGCGGAACTGTTCCATCAATGCTTGCTGCTGATTGGCCAGCCGGTTCAACGCCTGGCTGATCCGCGCCGACTCATCGGCTTGGCCCGACAGCGACTCGGTGACATCACGAATCCCCGCCACGTTGCGGTTGACCTCTTCCGCCACTGCGCTCTGCTCCTCGGCAGCCGAGGCAATCTGCAGGTTCATGTCGGTGATCACCGCCACAGCCTCACCGATTCGCTGCAGTGCAGGCAAGGCCTGTTCCATCTGGCTGGCACTGTCCTGAGCCTGGCGCTGGCCCTCGTGCATGGCCCCGACCACATCGCGAGTACCCTGTTGCAGGCCTTCGATCACCTGGCGAATCTCTTCCACCGACACTTGGGTGCGCTGGGCCAGGTTGCGTACTTCATCGGCCACCACGGCAAAGCCGCGTCCAGCTTCGCCGGCGCGGGCGGCTTCGATGGCGGCGTTCAGGGCCAACAGGTTGGTCTGTTCGGCTATCGCGCGAATCACCTCAAGCACTGAGCCGATCTGCTCGCTGCGGCTCTCCAGTGCGCGCGCCTCGTCCATGGCGGCGTCCATATCGCTGGCCAGACGGACGATGGTTTGGCGGGTGCCGGAGATCCGCTGCAAGCCTTCACGGCTGGCCTGATCAGCGCCGCGCGCCGCTTGCGCGGCCTGCGCTGCGTTGTGGGCGACGTCCTGGGCGGTGGCGCTCATCTCGTTGGCGGCGGTGGCCACCTGTTCGATCTCGCGTTGCTGTTGCTGCATGCCGTTGCTGGTCTGACTGGCGATGGCTGCGGACTGATCGGCAGTATCGCGTGCTTCGTGTAGCGAGCCTTTGACCTGGGCAATCACCGGTTGCAGCTTGTCCAGGAAGCGGTTGAACCAACCGGTCAATTGGCCCAGCTCGTCCTGGCGGGCATAGTCCAGGCGGCGGGTCAGGTCGCCTTCGCCACTGGCGATGTCGCGCAGGCGCTCGGCCACGGCGAGAATCGGCCGGGTCACGCCGCAGGCGGTCAGCCAGACCAGCAGCAGGCCTAGCACCGCAGCCACCAGACCTATCACCAGGCTGGTGACATTGGCGGCTTGGTTGCGTGCGTCCAGGCGTTGGTTGAGGGCAATCGCCGGGGCTTGCAACACCGCTTCGGGCAGCTCCAGCAGCACCTGCCAGGGCGCAGCGCCGGGGATCGGAGCGAACGGGTGGGAGATGCGCATCTGGCCCTCATCCAGGCGCTGTACTGGTTGGCCTGCGCGCATGCTGGCGAGCAATTCGTGCGCCTGCGGGCCAAAGGTCTGTTCCAGGGTCTTGCTCAGCTGGGCACTGTCGCGGCTGTGTCCGGCGAGCAACCCGACCGGGCTGACGATGCTGACCTGGCCCTGGCCGTCGAACAATTCCTGACGTCCCGCCAGGCTCAGTTGCTGCAAGTTGTCCAAGCCGATATCCAGGCCAACCACGCCGACCACCTTGCCGTTTTCCAGCAAGGGCAGGGCAATGCTGGTCATCAGTACCTGGCGGCCATTGACCTCATCGAAATACGGATCGAGCACGCAGGCCTTGGCGGTTTCCTGCGGGCAGGTCAGCCAGCGGTTGTAGGGCGAGCCATTGGCGCCGACGCTGGTGTCGGCCAGCATCGATTCGGGCATGGCCTCTGACTCCAGGGTGCCGGGGCGTGGCTGCGACCAGTACAGCGAGAAGCGGCCGCTGTCGTTGCTGCCCTGGGCATCGTGATTGACGAAGCTGGCGTCGCGCTGGTCGAGCGCATTGGGCGCGAATACCAGGTACAGACCGATCAGGTCTGGGTTGCCGGCCAAGGCGGCGCGGGCCTGAGTGGTCAGCTCGGCGCGCAGATCGGCGTCACCACGCTGCTTGAGCACCTGCACCAGGCGGGCAAAGCCATTGCCGTATTGATAAGCATCCATGAAGTAGCGCTGGATGCGCAGCGCTTGGGTTTCAGCGTGGGCTTGCAGGCGCAGGCGCGCGCTGTGATCGAGCAATTCGGTGTTGGCCGTGAAGACCTGCGCCGCGCCGCGTCGGGCCTGGGTCAGCGAAGTGGCCACCAGCAGGGCGACGATCACCAGCAGGCACAGGCCGGCGAGCAGGGTGATCTTCCACTGGATGGAGAGGCGGCGCAGCAGCATGGCAGCATTCCTTGTCGAGAAAAGGGCAACGCCCGCGATCAGGCGGGCGTCGCAGGGTGGTCATTCAGCGATGCAGTTTGGCGGTGCTACCCGGAAGGCTTTGGTCAGCCAGCCGAGGTAGATCAACCCGGCCAGCGCCCAGGCGCCACCGAACAGTAACGAGTGTTCGTTGAGGTCCAGCCACAGCGAGACGATGATGCAAAAACCTATGGTCGGCAGGACCAGGTACTTGAGGTGGTTGGCCAGGCCCTTGTTGCGTTTCTCGCGCAGGTAACAATGGTTGATCACCGACAGGTTGACGAAGCTGAAGGCCACCAACGCGCCAAAGTTGATCACCGAGGTGGCGGTCACCAGGTCGAAGAAGATCGCCGACAGCGCGATCAAGCCGACCACCGCAATGTTCAGTACCGGGGTCTGGTAGCGCGAATGGAGGCGGGCGAACACCCCGCTGGGGATCACTTTGTCGCGACCCATCACATACAGCAGGCGCGACACGCTGGTCTGCGAGGCCAGCCCCGAGGCGATGGTATTGATTACCGTGCAGGCGATGAACACCGACTGGAACAGCTTGCCGCCCACGTACAGGGCGATCTCCGGCAGGGCCGCTTGCTGGTCGTGGAAGCGCTGCATGGTCGGGAAGTACGCCTGGATGAAGTACGACACCAGGATAAACACCGCACCGCCAATCAGTGCGGTGAGGAAGATCGCCCGTGGGATGGTCTTGCACGGGTCGCGGGTTTCTTCAGACAGGCAGGTCACCGCATCGAAGCCCAGGAACGAGAAGCACAAGATCGTCGCCCCGGCAGCCAGTGCGCTGAACTGGGTCTGCGCATCCGCGAACGGCGCCAGGCTCCAGGCGGTGCCCATGCCCTCGCCGTGGTCCAGGCCGCGCACGCAGAGGTAGATGAACACCGCGATGATCACCACTTGCACCGCCACGAACAGGGCGTTGAAGTGCGCCACCAGGTTGATGCTGCGCATATTGATCAGGCTGATCAGGGTGACGAAGCCGGCCACCCAGATCCATTGCGGGACTTCGGGGAACATCGCCGAGAGGTAGAGCTTGGCCAGCAGCGCATTGACCATCGGCAGCAGCAGGTAGTCGAGCAAAGACGACCAACCCACCAGAAAACCCACGTGTGGATTGATCGCCCGCTGGGTGTAGGTGTAAGCCGAACCAGACTGTGGGAAGCGCCGCACCAGGGTGCCGTAACTCACGGCGGTGAACAGCACGCCGAGCAGCGCCAGAATATAGGCACTGGGCACGTGCCCGGCGGTGATCCCGGAGACGATGCCGAAGGTGTCGAATACGGTCATTGGCGTGAGGTACGCCAGGCCAATGATCACGACCTGCCAAAGGCGCAGGGACTTGCGAAACTGGCTGTTTGCCGAGGCGCTCTGGTCATGCTGCATGCTGGCGGGGCTCCTGGGCATGGACAGCGGACGCGGCGTGCGGGCACGGCAAGGTCAAGCGGATGAGCTCCATATTGTTCACCTTTTATGTTGGAGCGGCGTGACGCCTCCTGTGATGGGAGGCGGGTATTGCGAGGCGGTAAAAATAATCAACGGGGGGGCAGGAGGTGTCAAGTTAAACATGACGACCGACTTCTGAAGCAGATTGATATCGATATAAAAGGGTCTTTTTGACCATTTTTAACGAAATTTTTGGGGTGAGTTGGTATTTTGTGTAAAGAAAAACGTTCACGCGGGTCGCCTAGCATCTGCGCAGCCAGGCGACTCACATACGCTCTAGGTGTCAGCTGTTTTCCCAGGTGTGTGCGTTGCCGGCCTTAATCGGCACAGGGCCGTCAAGCCTGAAGGGGAAGTAGTGGTCCAAGGCGGCGTCGCACCAGCGTTCATATTCTCTGGAGATTATCCGGGCATCGGCCTTGATGTACTCCATCAGCCTCGCATAGTCAGGCCGGTGTGCAAGTAGCACGTCATTCAGCACTCTTGGGCCACACACTTCAGAAATCGTGCTCATAGACTGGAGAAGCGCTTCAGCTGTCTTGATGCGGGGGGTTGTCTTGAATGCCTCGGATAATAGACGGAACCGATGATTCGCAGTCTCCAGGATTTTTTTCAGTACCGGGTTGTTTGCGTGGCTGGCGAAATGGGCGTTGCCAATCAGCTTATTTCCGTTCCAGGGCATTCGAAAACGATTACCCAGCAATACATCGTGCGGCGCCGCCGGCAGCTCTTTGGCAATGACCGAGACAAGCTTGTCATCGACATCCATATAGATCCCGCCATATTCGTAAATCAGCCTATAGCGCAGGAAGTCCGCGGCCGCCGCCAGGTTACCTGCCGGGCTGTCAGGACTGCGGAAGTAGTTGAAACCGTCGCCTTCGGAGCTGTTGATGAACTGCGTGAAGAACGCTTGATCGTGCAGGCTGCGGACTTCAACGCTGGTTGCTTCGAGGGACTGGCGTATAGCGGCAAGCGTAGGTGCGCCGCCGTCTACATGGAGAATGAAACGATAGTTTGCGTTATCGGCGTTCTCCTTGATGTTCCAGCTCAATTTGTCGGGAAGCTTGTTTTCACCGACCCAGATCATGTGTATCTCGTTCTTAACCGGCGTGGTTTGCTGCGGTAGCTGAGGCAGGTCAGGGAATCGGTACTCGATGAAGTGGTTTTCTACCGGGAGCCGGTGGCGCACGCGCTCGAAGTCTCTAGCCGTTCCCGTTTTCCAGCGGACCTTCGTTTGCAACAACGGCTCTTCTCGCCATGCGTAATCACCTTTAAAGGTGCGCCAGGTAGCAGCATCGGCGTCGTAGTAGACTGGGACCTCATCCTCAATGATGTCCGCTTCGCCGGGTAACTGGATTTTCATGCGCACGTAAAAACGAGTGTGCTCCTCGATGATGTCATCCAACGGCACCGTGACCTCCACTCTCGGTATCAGAGGCTGACGTTGTATGCCCTCAACGACCCGCGTAGGCAGGGGCGGGCTGCTGATCGTGGTGAAAGAGGTGTTGCCGCCGCGCAGCCCGAAGCGCAACTCGATGTCCCAGTAGCCGTCTTCGGTCGCCTTCAGGAACGGCCCCCACTCGCGTGGATCGTCTGCCGAGCGAATCCGCAGCTGCTGCTCGTGCTCCAGCCACTCGACCCGATACACATCATGGCGGATGTTGACATACAGTTTGCCGTTGTCCAGGAAGGTGCCTTTGCCGCCGCCTGTGACGCGTATCGTGGAGGACGCTTTGAGCTGGGTGAGTCGGTTGCGCAGTTCCGGTTGCAGGCTGTCGAGTTGGGGGCGCAGCACTTTTAGCTCGTCGATCAAAGGCCAATTAGCGAGCGGTGCAGCTTCAGGAGCTACCTGCTGTGCGCTTTCGGCCTGACGCTGCTGGGCGCGCTCTACGGCCTCTGTCGCAGCCAGCTGTTCTTCGCTGAGCAGTACCTTGGACCTGGCAAGCTGTGACGCTTCACCGATCAGCGGCAGCGCATTGAGCAGTCCGAACGCCACTCGACCGATGCCTTCGACCGTTTCCTGCTCATTCTTGGCTGCGCTGATCTCGCCCACGCCCACCGCCAGCAGGCCAGTGCCGAGTACCGCGACTACCGGTGCCAGCTCCGGCAGCGCCAGGGCAATCGCGCCGATGACATTGACCGTCACCTCCAGGCCTTGCGCCAGCTGCTTGCGGTAGTACTCGCTTTGAGTGGCGATGTCGTGTCTGGCATCGGCGTAGAAACGTTGCTTGATCTGCCTGCGCATAGAGGTGAAGGGATACGGATACAGGGCTGGGCCAACGCTGATGATTTTGTCCGGCACCCACAGCCCAGTGGCCTGGTCGAGTATGCGCGGATAGGCAGCCACGCCTCGAAGAGCAGTATCCACACCGCTGAGAAACGCGCCATCGAGCCTATCCGCAGAGCTGAAGTGGCTGGCCAGCGAAGCGCGCTTGTGGGGGTCACGGCATTGCTGCTGCAGCCATATGCGCAGCTCATGGGTATTGGTGAAACCCTGCAGGGGCGAGGAATTACCGGGGATGTACAGCACCACATCGGCTTTGCGCTTGTCACCGAATACCATGATGTCTGACGCGGCATAGCCATAGATGCGTAGTTCAGCGATCGTATGATTAATTGAAATCGGATTTTCGGCAAAATAGCGATAGGAGGTGTTTTCCCAGCTGGTATCGGGGTGAAGCATCATGCTCTTGAGCACCAGTGCCGAATGCTCGGCGCTCAGCGAGCCCTCGTCACGTTGCAGCAGCGCGGCGTGGACCACATTGCCCTTGAGCATCAGGTGATAGTCGCTTTCGTGCTCAGTCCAAAAACGGTTGAGGTGGGTCAGAAAATGCGCTTGCAGCTGTGCATTCCAAACGAATTCGAGAAACGCTCTTGGGTCCAGGTCTACCTGGTTCGAGGCGTCGTAAACCTGCGGCGAGGTACGCCGGTACACGCCATCGTATGAGCGCGAATCGGCCAATTGGCCGTCGCTGAGGTTTACCAGTGTGCTAACCGCATAGCCGTTCTTGCTCCAGGTCATGGGGTAGCCGAGGTGATCTGACCATGAGCCACTACCCCGTTGCTGCCAGTTGCCGATCAATGCTTGCGGCAGGGTCATGGCATGGGCCACCTGTGCCTGCCATGGGCCTGGGGTGATGTTAACCAAGTGCAGGTAAAGCGTGGCCAGGATCAAATCTTCTGGATCATCGTCTATGCCTTGCTGCTCAAGGTATTTGCGAATCTGCTGGTCGGCGTAGTCCTGGGGTGTCTCTAGACTCACCTGTTCCCGGTCGAATACTTGCTTGATCGACAGCAGCACATCTTCATCCTGTTCGGGCGTGGCAGGAATAATCGATAGCAAAGCGTGTTGGCCGCGGCTGAACGAGGTGTCGGGCTGGGTAGCAGGTTCGGGCGAGAAGGGCTCACCCAGTGCAGGGTACTCTGGAAAAGTCGGCTGGTAGCTCACGTCGGTCTTCCTGAATAACGACTAGGGACGTTGAGCGTGTGCTGGGTGGGCAAGCCGGACGCGGTAGATAGTTACCGCACCTTTGCCCAGTGATGGCGGGCGAATGCTGTCATGCCCAGACGCCATTTGCATGGCCAAATTGTCCGGCCAGACGCGGCCTTACAGTGTAATCTTAGCGCGCGCGATTTTCGTCAAGCGAGTCGCTCACTACCCCCTATGGACAGCAATCGGTTCAATTCATGAAGAAATCAGTAGGCATCCTTTCCGGCCTGGCGGTCGCCATCGCCGTCGCAGTCACCGCTGGCGCCTGGTACACCGGCAAGCAACTGCCTGCCCAGTTGGACAGTTCCGTCAGCCGTGCTAACCAAGAACTGAAGAAGGCCGTGGCCGGCACAGGCGGTAGCATGACCCTTGAGCTGGCCTCGTTGGAGCAGCACTTCTTTACCAGCACTGCGCATTACCGGCTCAAGGCCAAGGATGTGTGGCTGGGCGAGGGCGCGCCACTGAGTTTTGACGTGGGTATCGTCGACCAGATCGAGCACGGCCCGTTTCCCTGGTCGCGGGTCAAGGCATTCAAGTTGATGCCGGTCCTGGCCACCAGCAACAGCACCCTGGAAAAAGACGATTTTACCGCCGCCTGGTTTGCCGCCGCCGGCGACCAGTCGCCAGTGACCGGCCAGGTCAGCCTCGGCTACACCGGTACTATCGACAGCGATATCCACCTGGCGCCGCTCAAGCTCAACGAAGACAACGGCAACACCCTGGACTTCTCCGGTATGCAGTTGCAGCTCAGCGGCGATGAGCAAGGCAAGGCGGTGAAGATCCACGGCACTGCCGAGCGCCTGGAAATGAAACTGGTCGGTGATGATCATCCGCCCGCTACCTTCAAGTTCGAAGGCCTGAAGATCGGTGGCGACCTGGCGAGCACCGGCCATGACCTGGTGTATGTCGGTAACCTTGACCTGGCCCTGGCACAAGCCCAGGCGACCCTGGGGCCTAAGCAAGACGTGCTGCTGCTCAAGGGGCTGGAGCAAAACAACCTGTACAGCGCCGAAGGCCCGGACACCATGGGTGGCCGTATCGAGTACAAGGTCAACGACATCAGCTATGCCGGCCGTGCGGTTGGCAGTGGGCAGATGGTGGTAACGGTCAAGTCGCTCGACATTCCGGCATTCCAGTCGTTGGCCGAGTGGTACCAGACCAAGCTGCCTGAAGTGCAAGAAATGCAGCAAGCCCAGGCGGCCGGCCAGCCATTCCCGACCTTCGACATGACCGAAGAAGAGAAGGTCAAGGTGCAGGCCGACTTGCAAAAGATCCTCGCCGCCAAGCCGAAGCTGGCGCTGGAACAACTGTCGTTCAAGACGGCCAATGGCGAGAGCCGTTTCAGCCTGGCGCTGGATTTCGCCAACCCGAGCTCGTTCGACTTGCCGCCTGATCAACTAGGCAAGCAGCTGGTCAGCCAGTTGAAGAGTCAGCTGTCGTTGTCCAAGCCGATGATCGGCGACCTGGCAACGCTGCAGGCGCTGCTCGAAGGGCAGACCGACGCCCAAGCGATTGCCCAGCAATCGAGCCAGGCAGGCGAGATGGTCGGCATGATGGCGCTGCAAAGCGGCATGGCCACTGTGCAGGGCAATGATGTGGTGTCCAGCCTGCACTATGCCGATGGCATGGTCGACTTCAACGGTAAGAAGATGACGGTCGAGGAGTTCGCGATGATCCTCGGTGCGCATCTGGCCGCGCTGTCGCCGCAAGGCTGAAGCCTGAGTAAACCTGTTCCCACAGCAATAGCGTTGACCGATCGGTCGACGCGGCCCCTGTGGGAGCGGGCTTGCCCGCGAAGAGGCCAGAGCAGCTGGCAGAGCGCGTTGCCAGTGGACGCCGATTGACTGTCACAAAAATCGCTTTTGCATTGACCTGATTGTCTGTAGCCTTCGGCGCGATAATAATCCGCGCCCGCAGAGGGCCGCGACGGCGTGCCTGCCGTCCGGCACCACTAGCCGATCTGCCAGGGCCGGGTGATACACTCGACTGACGCGCACGCGCGCCCGCAGGTCCAGCGATCATGACCCAGATTTCCGAACGCCTGTTGGTTCAAGCCCACCTTGATGCCAAGCAGCCCAACCCCCTGACCCCCGCGCAGGAGGCCGAGTACCGTGCGGCCATCGCCGCCGAACTCAAGGCCCAGAACGCCGTTCTGGTCGCCCATTTCTACTGTGATCCGGTGATCCAGGCGCTGGCCGAAGAGACCGGCGGCTGTGTGTCCGACTCCCTGGAAATGGCCCGTTTCGGCAAGAATCACCCCGCCGACACGGTGATCGTCGCCGGCGTGCGCTTCATGGGCGAGACCGCCAAGATCCTCACCCCGGAAAAACGCATCCTGATGCCAACCCTCGAAGCGACCTGCTCGCTCGACCTGGGCTGCCCGGTGGAGGAGTTCTCGGCGTTCTGCGACAAGCACCCCGAGCGTACCGTGGTGGTCTATGCCAACACCTCGGCAGCGGTCAAAGCGCGGGCCGACTGGGTCGTGACTTCCAGCTGCGCGCTGGAAATCGTCGAGACCTTGATGGACAACGGCGAAACCATCATCTGGGGCCCGGACCAGCACCTGGGCCGCTACATCCAGAAAAAAACCGGCGCCGACATGCTGCTGTGGGATGGCGCGTGCATCGTTCACGAAGAATTCAAGTCGCGCCAGCTGGCCGACATGAAGGCGCTGTATCCCGATGCGGCGATCCTGGTGCACCCGGAGTCGCCCGAGTCGGTGATCGACCTGGCCGATGCGGTGGGCTCCACCAGCCAGCTGATCAAGGCCGCGCAGACCTTGCCGAACAAGACCTTCATCGTCGCGACCGACAGCGGCATCTTCTACAAGATGCAGCAGCTGTGCCCGGACAAGGAGTTCGTTGCCGCGCCGACGGCGGGCAATGGTGCCGCGTGCCGTAGCTGTGCACATTGTCCGTGGATGGCGATGAACACCCTGGAGCGTACGCTTGATTGCCTGCAGAAGGGCACTAACGAGATCTTCGTTGATCCGGCGTTGATTCCGCGAGCGATCAAGCCGCTCAACCGGATGCTCGATTTCACCCAGGCAGCGCGGTTGAAGCTATCGGGTAACGCCTGAGGTCTTCAGTAAGCAATCGCGGGGCAAGCCCGCTCCCACGCTCACCCTACGATACTGGGTTGGCGTGGGAGCGGGCTTGCCCCGCGATGGGGTGTAGAGCCTTAGCGCATCATGTCCTTGACCATCCGCTGCTGCTCCAGGATCTGCCGCTGCCGGGCATCGATCTGTGACGCCAGCGGGAAGTTGCTCCCCGCCCGGCGCTTGGCGAAATCAAGCTGCTGCACCGCCTGATCAAAGTCGCCCACCAAGGTGAAGTACTCGGCGCGTGCCCGATGCAAGCCAATGGTATTGCCCGACAGCCCACGCACCTCAGCCACCTCGTACCAAACATCCGGGTCATCAGGACGCTTCTTGACCAGATCATCCAGCACTTTCTCCGCTTCAGCCGGCTTGCTCTGCTTGATCAGCAAATCAGCCCGCGCCTGCTGCAGGGGATAGTTGTTCGGATACAGCCCGCGCAACTTTTCAATGCGCTGCTGCGCATCGGCCAGGCGATTGTTGGTGATGTCCAGGTCAACCTGGGCCAGGTTGTAGGTGATGTCGTTGGGCGCCTTTGCCAGCAACGGCTTGAGGTTCTCGCGCGCTTCGTTGAGCCGCCCACCCTTGATCTGCGCCAGGGCCAGGCCATAGCGTGCAGCATCCAGGTTAGGGTTCTGGTCGAGCTGGTCACGGAAGCGCTTGGCTGCCAGCCCCGGTGTTTCCTCATAGGTCAAGGCGACGCGGGCGCGGATCAACTGGTAGCGCAGGCTGTCTTCAACGCCGCCTTTGGGCATCTGCTCGGCACGGTTGCGGGTGTCGGCGATACGCGACTCGGTCACCGGGTGAGTCAGCAGGAACTCCGGCGGCTTGGCACCGTAGCGATACTGACGGGCCAGGCGCTCGAACATGCTCGGCATGGTGCGCGGGTCATAGCCGGCTTTTTCCAGGTTCTGGATGCCGATGCGGTCGGCTTCCTGTTCGTTCTGCCGGGAGAAGCGCCGTTGCTCCTGGATTGCCGCCGCCTGGGTGCCGGCGATCAAGCCAATGCCGGCGTCACCACCACCGCCCGCAGCCAGGACGATACCGGCCAGCAGCGCGGCCATCATCGGCAGTTGCATGCGCTGTTGCGCCTCGACTCCACGGGCGAAGTGGCGTTGCGACAAGTGCGCCAGTTCGTGCGCCAGTACCGAGGCGTATTCACCTTCGCTCTGGGCATTGAGGAACAGCCCGCCGTTGACCCCGACGATCCCGCCGGGGGCGGCAAACGCGTTGAGCTCACGGCTGTCGATCAGGATGAATTCCAGGCGCCGGTCTTGCAGCTGGCTGGTCTCGGCCAGCTTGTACACGCTGGTTTCGACGTAGTCCTTGAGCTGCGGGTCGTTCAGCTGCCTGACGTTGCCGCGCAGCAAGCTGAGCCAGGCGCGGCCCAGCTCATGCTCCTGCTGTGGGGAAACGATCGCGGAACTGGCATCGCCCAGTGACGGCAGGTCGTCAGCATGGCCGGGCAGGGCCAGCAGGCAGGCCAGCGTCAGCAGGGTGGGGCGCAGTAGATTCATGCACGAAGCTCGCGTCGGATCAAAGTCCGTACTGTAGCTGGCTCACACCTTGGCGACCAGTGGCGGTATCCTACGAGTCTTGTCTGCCATGCACTGTTGCCCTCGCCAGGAGCCCCGCGAATGATCGATAGCCTGACCTGCGACGCCGAACTCGACGCCAGTGGTCTGAACTGCCCATTGCCGCTGCTCAAGGCCAAGATGGAACTCAATCGCCTGGCCAGTGGCGCGGTGCTCAAGGTGATCGCCACCGATGCCGGTTCGCAGCGCGACTTCAGCACTTTTGCCCGCTTGTCCGGTCATACCCTGCTGCATGAAACAGCCGAGTCCGGCATCTATACCTACTGGCTGCGCAAGGCCTGAGTTTTTCTCCCAAGGATCGTCAATGTTCAAAGTGCTTCGCGACTGGATGCAGCGCTACTTCTCCGACGAAGAAGCGGTGGTGCTGGCGGTCCTGCTGGTCCTGGCCTTCACGGCGGTATTGACCCTCGGCGGCATGCTCGCCCCGGTGCTGGCGGGTTTGGTCCTGGCGTTTCTGATGCAGGGGCTGGTCAATGCCCTGGAGCGGCTGAAAGTCCCTAGTCGGTATGCCGTGGGGCTGGTCTTCGCCTTGTTCATGGGTGCCCTTGGGGTGTTCCTGCTGGTGCTGGTGCCGCTGCTCTGGCACCAGTTGATCACCCTGTTCAACGAGTTGCCGGGCATGCTCGGCAAGTGGCAGTCGTTGCTGTTGCTGCTGCCGGAGCGCTATCCGCACCTGGTATCTGATGAGCAAGTGCTGCGCGCCATCGAGTCGGTGCGGGACGAGATCGGCAAGTTCGGCCAATGGGCGCTGACCTTCTCGCTGTCGAGCCTGCCGCTGCTGGTCAACGCGATGATCTACCTGGTGCTGGTGCCGATCCTGGTGTTCTTCTTCCTCAAGGACCGCGAGTTGATCGCGCGCTGGGTCAGCGGCTATCTGCCGCGTGAGCGCACCCTGCTGACCCGGGTGGGCGATGAGATGAACCGGCAGATCGCCAACTATATTCGCGGCAAGGGCATCGAAATCCTGATCTGCGGGATTGCCACCTACATCGCCTTCATCAGCCTGGGGCTCAACTATGCGGCGCTGCTGGCGTTATTGGTGGGGCTGTCGGTGGTGGTGCCGTACGTAGGGGCGGTGGTGGTGACCGTGCCGGTGACCTTGATCGCGCTGTTCCAGTGGGGCTGGGGCGACCAGTTCATCTACCTGATGGCGGTGTACGCAATTATCCAGGCGCTGGATGGCAACGTGCTGGTGCCGCTGCTGTTCTCCGAGGCGGTGAGCTTGCACCCGGTGGCGATCATCTGTGCGGTGTTGCTGTTTGGCGGGCTTTGGGGGTTCTGGGGGATCTTCTTTGCCATCCCGCTGGCGACCTTGTTCAAGGCGGTGCTGGATGCCTGGCCCAGGCAGGAGCCAGCGGTGGCGCCGTTGCTGTAAAGAATTGGGGCCGCTTTGCGGCCCCAGTCGATCTCAAGCCTTGTTCAGGTTCTGAGCCGCGGCCAGCACGGCATCTACATGCCCCGGCACCTTCACTCCACGCCACTCCTGACGCAACACGCCATCCTTGTCGATCAGGAAGGTGCTGCGATCCACGCCCAGGTATTCCTTGCCGTACAGCTTCTTCAGCTTGATCACATCGAACAGCTGGCACAGCGCCTCGTCCTTGTCGCTGATCAGTTCAAAGGTGAAGCCCTGCTTGGCCTTGAAGTTCTCGTGCGACTTGATGCCATCACGCGACACGCCAAACACCACCGTGTTGGCAGCCTGGAACGCCGCGTGCTGGTCGCGAAAGCCCTGGCCCTCGGTGGTGCAGCCTGGGGTGCTGTCCTTGGGATAGAAGTACAACACCACCTGCTTGCCTTTCAGCTCAGCAAGACTGACGGTCTGGCCACTGGTGGCCTGGGCCTGGAAGTCGGCAACGGGTTGGTCGAGTGCTACGGCCATGGGAGTTTCCTTACATCGGGTTCTGTGGGCGCCACGGTTCGATCAGCGCATCCAGGTTCAGGGCGTCGGCAAAGTCCAGGAACTGATCGCGCAGCCAGCTGATCTGGGTGCCGGCCGGCAGGATCACGGTGAACTGGGCGTTGAGCATGTTGCTGCCAGTCTGCGGCGCCAGGTAGGTGTCGCAGGTCATCGCTTCGAGCTCGACGCGGTGGTCGAGGAAGAACTGGCACAGCTCATTGATGATGTCCGGGCGATAGGCGGCGCTGACATAGGCCACATAAGGCAGGGCCTGCGGGCGCACTTCCTGGTCGGCGCTGCGCACCACATCCAGGGTCAGGCCGTGCTTCTTGCCCAGGCCCGGCAAAATGGCTTCAAGGCGCGCCAGGGCGTCCCAGCTACCGCCGACCTGCAGCACCAGCGCGCTGGTCTCGCCATGACGGGACAGACGCGAGGTGACCACCGCGCAACGATTGTCGAACGCGGCGCGGCTAAGGACGTTGGCCAGCTCCATCGGGTTGGGGCCCAAGGCACTGATGACAAGGAATTGTTCGCGGACTGTGGGGGTGGACATGCAGCATTCCTAAAGCGATGAGCGGTCGGGGCAGGACGGGGGCTAGCTTCCTTTTGCGCAGGGTCCCAGGCCGGTGAAGGCGCTCATGGACGCACGTGGGGAGCACTGTCGACGGCCCGACGGGCCGCGCTGCACCGATCAAAGGATCAAGGGTAGCGAAAAGCAGCGCCGAGGGGAATGCTCCGCCCGCCAGCTTCGCTTGTGCAAGGCCGATGGCGCCAGTACCATTACCGCTCTCTTTTTCCGGCAGGAGCAGTTACATGATTGCGGGCAGTATGGTGGCATTGGTCACACCCATGGATGCACAAGGGCGTCTTGATTGGGACAGCCTCGGCAAACTTGTAGACTTCCACCTGGAAAAAGGCACGCATGCAATCGTCGCTGTCGGCACCACCGGTGAGTCGGCGACCCTGAGTGTCGAAGAGCACATTCAGGTCATCGAGTTCGTGGTCAAGCGGGTCGCTAAGCGCATCCCGGTCATCGCCGGTACCGGGGCCAACTCCACCTCCGAAGCCGTGCACCTGACCCAGAACGCCAAGAACGCTGGCGCCGACGCCTGCCTGCTGGTGGTACCGTACTACAACAAGCCGACCCAGGAAGGCTTGTACCAGCACTTCAAGCACATCGCCGAAGCCGTCGACATTCCGCAGATCCTCTATAACGTACCCGGCCGCACCTCCTGCGACATGCAGGCCGAGACGGTGATCCGCCTGTCGACCGTGCCCAACATCATCGGTATCAAGGAAGCCACTGGCGACCTGGACCGCGCCAAGGCCATCATCGATGGCGTCAGCAAAGACTTCATCGTCCTGTCCGGCGATGATCCGACTGCGGTCGAGCTGATCTTGTTGGGTGGCAAAGGCAACATCTCCGTTACCGCCAACGTCGCCCCGCGCGAAATGGCCGATCTGTGCGAGGCCGCCCTTGAGGGCAATGCCGAGAAGGCCCGCGCGATCAACCAAAAACTCATGCCGCTGCACAAAGACCTGTTCTGCGAAGCCAACCCGATTCCGGTGAAGTACGCGCTCGTGGAAATGGGCCTGATGCAACAAGGTATTCGCCTGCCGCTGACCTGGCTGAGCGAAGGTTGTCACGAAAAAGTCCGTACTGCCTTGCGCCAGTCCGGCGTACTGGTTTAATCGAGGAAGTACACCGCATGAAGCGACTGGCTGGTCTTTCCGCCCTTGCCCTGATCATTTCCAGCACCAGCGGTTGCGGGTGGCTGTGGGGCGACGAGGGTTATTTCCGCGACCGCGGCAGCGATTACCTGCAGGCGCAACCGACCGCGCCAATGCAGCTGCCGCCGGACGCTGCCAACGTCAAGCGCCTCGATCCGCTGTTGCCGATCCCGCGTAACGTGGCTGACGACACCGCCACCGGCGAGTACGAAGTACCGCGTCCGCAACCGCTGACGTCCGGTGCCGATATCAGCGACTTCAGCCTGCAGCGCAGCGGCAGCAGCCGTTGGGTACTGGCCCAGCGCTCGCCAGCCGAAGTCTGGCCGGTGACTCACCAGTTCTTCGAGGACAACGGCTTCCGTATCGCCGAAGAGCGCCCGCAGACCGGCGAATTCACCACCACCTGGCAGCGTTTCGATGAGCTCTCGGCATCGCTTGGCCAGCGCCTGGCCAGCTCCGCCAGCAGCAGCGACAGCGAAGTACGGGTGCGGGTACGCATGGAGCCTGGTGTGCAGCGCAACACCTCCGAGGTGTATGTGGTCAGCGCCGAGCGCCCGGCCGGCAGCACTGCCGAGACCGAGTTCCCGTCCAGCTCCACCAACACCGCTGTCGATGCCCTGCTGGTCGACGAAATGCTCGCCAGCATGAACCGCAGCGCCGAGAAGGGTGGTTCGGTCTCGCTGTTGGCCGCACGTGATTTCGACGCACCAAGCCGCGTCAGCCTGAGCGAAGACGGCAGCGGCAACCCGGTGCTGTACCTGGGTTCTGACCTCGACCGCGCCTGGTCTGGCGTAGGTCGCGCCCTGGAGCAGGGTGAGTGGCGCGTCGAAGACATCAACCGCAGCCTGGGCCTGTACTACATCAACTTGTCCGAAAAACCTGACGACAAGCAGAACCAGCCAGGCTTCTTCAGCCGCCTGTTCGGCAGCGAGCCGACCAAGGAAGAGCGTGAAGAACGCGCCGAGCGTTATCAGGTGCGCCTGAGCAAGGTCGGCGAGAGCGTGCAGGTTACCGTCGAGAAGAACATCAACACCGTGGCCCCGGCCGATGTCGCCCGCCGCGTGCTGAGCGCCATTCAGGATCACCTGGGTTAAGTGCGCTTCGCGGTACTGGGAAGCGGCAGCCAGGGAAACGGCACGCTGATCGCCAGTGGTGACACGTTCATCCTGGTCGATTGCGGGTTCTCCCTGCGCGAAACCGAGCGGCGCCTGGCGCTGCTCGGGGTCAAGGCAGCGCAACTGAGCGCGGTATTGGTCACCCACGAGCATGCCGATCATGTGCATGGCGTAGGCTTGCTGTCACGGCGCTACAATGTACCGGTCTACCTCAGCCAGGGCACCTTGCGCGGTTTGCGCAAGCCGGTGGAGGTGGCCGGTTTTCTCGGTTGTGGCGACACCCTCGGCATTGGCGCCTTGCAGGTCAGCGCGGCGCGGGTCGAGCATGATGCCTACGAGCCGTTGCAGTACGTGATCAGCGACGGTCGTCGGCGCTTCGGCATGCTGACTGACCTGGGCTGCTACGATGCACGCCTGCTGGAGCGCTACCAGGGCCTGGATGCACTGTTGATCGAGGCCAACCACTGCCGCGACCTGCTTGCCCGCGGCCATTACCCGCATTTCTTGAAATTGCGGGTCGGTGGCAACCAAGGACATTTGAACAACCACCAGGCCGCCAACCTGGTGGCCGAGCTGGGATGGCAGCACCTGCAGCACCTGGTGCTGGCGCATCTGAGCAGCAAGAACAACCTGCCACAACTGGCCCGTCAGTGCTTCGTCGACACCTTGGGGTGCGACCCGGACTGGCTCCAGGTGGCGAATCAGGAACACGGGCTCGACTGGCGCGAAATCGCCTAGCCCAACTACTCAAGCAAGCGGAGCCCAATCATGGAAAAACGCGAAGAACTCTACCGCGGCAAGGCCAAATCGGTTTACAAGACCGACGACGCCGACCGCTTGATCCTGCTGTTCCGTAACGACACCTCGGCGTTCGACGGCAAGCGCATCGAACAGCTCGATCGCAAAGGCATGGTGAACAACAAGTTCAACGCCTTCATCATGCAAAAGCTTGAAGAAGCCGGCGTGCCGACCCAGTTCGACAAACTGCTGGGCGACAACGAGTGCCTGGTGAAGAAGCTCGACATGATCCCGGTCGAATGCGTCGTGCGTAACTACGCCGCCGGCAGCCTGGTCAAGCGCCTGGGCGTCGAGGAAGGCCTCAAGCTCGAGCCCTCGACCTTCGAACTGTTCCTCAAGAACGACGAGAAGGGCGACCCGTTCATCAACGAATCCCACGTGGTTGCGTTCGGCTGGGGCACCGCCGAGCAACTGGTGGAGATGAAGAAGCTGTCGCTGAAGGTCAACGAAGTGCTGAACAAGCTGTTCGATGACGCCGGCCTGCTGCTGGTCGACTTCAAGCTGGAGTTCGGCGTATTCCACGGCCAGATCGTCCTGGGCGACGAGTTCAGCCCTGACGGCTGCCGCCTGTGGGACAAAGAAACCCGCAAGAAGATGGACAAGGACCGCTTCCGCCAGGGTCTGGGCGACGTGATCGAAGCCTACGAAGAAGTTGCCAAGCGCCTGGGCGTGCCGCTGTAAGGCCCGCATTGACGCAAGCGTTTGATACCACGCGAATTTTTTTCAAATAAAGGTTTGCCTTTCGCGAAATCGCTGGTATCATGCGCGCCACTGGAGAGATGCCGGAGTGGTCGAACGGGACGGATTCGAAATCCGTTGTACTGGCAACAGTACCTAGGGTTCAAATCCCTATCTCTCCGCCATACATCGAGGAGCCCCGCAGATTAATGTCTGCGGGGCTTTTTCGTTTCTGGATTTAAGCTATACATCACTTCCTCTGCTGGCATGCTCGGAGAGAGCACAGGACGCAGTAGGGGATCGGTTGAGATTTTAGGATGAATCCACTAGGGGTAGGTCTTTTCTCAGGATCAGCATGAGATCCAAAAGGACAATGGCGACGTCGGTGCCGATTGGAGAAACTCAGACAATTCGATTCCATTCCAATCGATGCTTCCCACTCCTTATCTTGTGAAAGTACGTACTCATCAGTAATGGGCTTAAGGGCCCATGCTCTTTTCTCGTCCTGCGTACTTATTGCGTTAGGTACGCAGGATTACGTCACGAAATTATTGGGATGCAGCTAGAGTGCACTTTTGCAGGTGCGCTTGACCGATGTCCTCAGGAACAATTTCAAGCTTTGCTCCACCTACAAACACGCCAACCTTGATCGACTGACGCACGTAGTAATTCTTGCCAGCAGCCGCTACCAAATCGATCACATTGTCACTGAACTCTGATTCAGTACCGATCTTGTGCAGGCCAGGTGTGATCAAGCGATGGAAGTACACCCGGTTCGCGGTCTCACCGATAGTCTTGCCATCCAGCGTGACAGTTTTCTTCAAGCCCTGGCCTGCAAAACTGTCACGGTAGATGTACAGCCCAGCTTGGTCAGCGGGAGGTGAGGCAAATGTCTTTAGCGCTGCGTCGGCCTCTGGTGACTCCATCGGTACAGACGCGCACCCGGTGAGGATGGCAAAGCCAACGGCGGCCGCGAAAAGCTTAATTCGAGCGTGCATATGAGTCCTTTATCAATCGATACCTAGTTTGGGCGACTCCAAGTCGCTGATGGCATTATGCCGTTATCTATTACAGGTTCGAAGCTATTTGAGTCAAAAGCGATAACGATCCCTTGCGGTGCCCACTGTTAAACGCCTTAAAGCGATACCCCACGAATGTAGGTTCTCCTCAAGTACACTTGCTGGAACGCGTCACGACGAGGGGTCAGGGACTTATCACTGGCGTTTTTCTCGTGTGAAAACATCTGATCAATCGATGTCGCGTGCTGGCATGCTGCAATCATTGCACCTCATCCGCGCCTTGTAGAGAATCGCCTCCTTTGCCTCGAAGGGATGCGTGCAAATGAAGTTCGATGGGACTTTTCAATACATGGGTAATCACGGGATCGTCTTCAACGTCTCGCAGATCACTCTCTCCGACAGCGACCGCCCACGCCTGCGCGAGCTGCATTTTGGCGAAGCGAAAAGCGCCCATTACGAAGTCAGCAGCAAGGTCGTTGAGGTCTACGACAAGATGCAGGCCAAGAACCTGCCGTGCCTGATGATGATCGGCATTTCCAAGCCGCTGACCCGGCAGCAGGGCGACGTGCTGAACGCGCAGCGCACCACCGTTGCCAACATTGCAGCGAGTGCGTTCACTAGCGCCACCAGTACTGTCGCCACTCCCTATGTGGGTGTTCCGTTAGGGGCGGGAGTACGTCTTTATGCCAATAAAATCCTGCCCACCTACCATGCTGGCGACGTACTGGTCAGCATTGAGGCGCAGGTCAATGGCGGGATTGGTCCACAGCGCTCGGGCACGTCGCTGATTATCAAGGCTTGAGGGAGGCGTACATGTCCGACATTACTCAACTGGTCATCGCCCTGGTGCTGTTCTTCCTGCTTGATCAGTTTCTGAAGCCCTATTTACTGCGCAAGTGGCTAGGGGTGACGTTACTGGTGGCTGGTGCGATTGGCTGCATTACTGCAGGTCAGATCCAAGTGATGGGGGCTGACCTGGGGTTGTGGTCAGTCTTTGCTGTGTCCCTGGGTGTCGGGTTGTTCATCAGGCGACGGCGGTTTGTCGAAGTTGGCTAACGTCGAGCGATGTAAAGCCCCTGAGTTCAGCGATGAAGTCAGGGGCTTTTTTGTCCATTCAGCGAGCTGCGTTGCCGGACGATGGTTCTGCCGCTAGCGAGACTTCCTGCGACAAGGCTTTGGCCATACCCGAAAGATAATGCACTGCTGTCATCAAAGTCGGCGCGTTTTTCAGATCCTGATTGATAGCGAGATCGCTGAGCATGTGCGCGCAACTTATCAGCGTTGTTGATTGTTCCAGCGCATAGTTCACGGCATGGCCGGCGACCACTCGAAACAGTGGTTCTGGATTATTGATGTCGCCGCTATCACCGAAACCCGCTATGCCATGCGTGGTTGCAAGGGGTTCTTTATCCTTGGTCATTCTCTCTCTCCTTGATTTGAATAATCCTGTCAGTGCCGCAAGTTGACGCGGCTCAACGCAACTTCCACCAGGCTGCGGGCATTTTCGATTTCATGTATCGCCGCAAGGGTCATGAATTGGCCAGCTGGCAGGGTGTGCAGCAGCACTGTTTGTTGAGCGACGGTTAGTGCGCAGAGCAAGTATTCGGAGGTTTGAATAAGGATGTCTTCGAGGGAGGAGTCGCTTGAGTAGAGCGGTGGGTCAGGGACAATCTTTAGCATATGCACCTCTGGGATCAGTGGGGCTGCTACAGACCTGCTGTCAAACAAGAGGGTGGCAGCTGTACACGGGTTGACAGACCGAGGATCCCAGAGAACCCGGCGCACACAAGGTGCCCCGCGTACAGCCGCCATAAACGGTGCACGTGTTCCGAGATCTGTTAGGCCTGTCAAAGCCGGTCGCTGATTTGGCAGCGACCGGCTGAGACTAGGGACAGTTCTCGGCAGTGGCAACGGCTTGAGGGCGCACGGAGTCTGTTTGGGAAATGGACTACAAGCTATCGGGAAATTCTGATTAAGCGGTGTAGGAATGGTGTTGTTTTCGCCGGGATGGCCTCACCGCGGGCAAGCCCGCTCCTACAGGTGGCGGGGTGTTTTTATAATGGCGGATCGGATCCAATAGTTTGAACGGTATATGGAAATGGGTTAGGATCCGCGCGCCATCAGTATGCTGGCGTATCATTATTTAAAGGACTTTGTATGAAAAAGCTGTTCAAAGCTACCGTTGCAGTAGCAGTCGTTTCGGGTGTTGCACTGCTGTCGGGCTGCACCGGTCAGGTCTACAACCAGCAAAAGAATTGCTCCTACGACTACCTGTTCCACCCTTCGGTTTCTATCTCTAAAGTTATCGGCGGCTGCGGTCCAATCGACAAGCTGCCACGCCCGCAGTAATTTTAGATGCCCGACTGAACCCTTCTGGATTCAGTCCAAAACCCCCTGGCATGAAAGTGCCAGGGGGTTTTTGTTTATGGCCCTGGGCGCGGCGTTTGGTCACTGAGGCATCCCGCCACCTTGCGCCGGCCTGCGCAATTTGTTTGTGCTGGCATTTGGGTTACAATCGGCGAAACGTTTCAGCCCTGGCCGGTCAATTCGACCATCGGCTGGCGTCCCTGTTTCTAAGCTGCTGACTCCAATGATCAATAACAAGCGTGCGCTGAAGGACATGGATAAACGAGGCCCGGCCTAGGCCTTCCTTACGTGCTAACGATTGGAATTGATCAATGTTCAAGAAAGCTGGCAAGACCCTGCTGGGTCTGGCTGTAGCGGCAAGCCTGATGCAGGCGCACGCTGACGAAGCCAAGAAAGTCGACGTGCTGCTGGTTGGCGGCGGCATCATGAGTTCGACCCTGGCGGTCTGGCTCAACGAGCTGGAGCCTAGCTGGTCGATGGAGATGGTCGAGCGCCTGGATGGCGTGGCTGAAGAAAGCTCCAACGGCTGGAACAACGCCGGTACCGGCCACTCCGCCCTGGCCGAGCTGAACTACACCCCGGAAGACAAAGACGGCAACGTCAATATCTCCAAGGCCATCGAGATCAACGAGTCGTTCCAGATCTCCCGCCAGTTCTGGTCGTGGCAGGTCCGTCAGGGCGTGCTGAACAACCCGCGCTCGTTCATCAACACCACCCCGCACATGAGCTTCGTCTGGGGTGATGACAACATCAAGTTCCTCAAGAAGCGTTACGACGCGCTGCAAACCAGCCCGCTGTTCCGCCCGATGCAGTACTCCGAAGACCACGCGCAAATCGCCAAGTGGGTTCCGCTGATGATGGAAGGGCGTGACCCGAACCAGAAGCTGGCCGTGACCTGGACGCCGATCGGCACCGACGTCAACTTCGGCGAGATCACCCGCCAGTTCGTCAAGCACCTGCAAACCCGCGAGAACTTCGACCTCAAGCTGTCCAGCGAAGTGCAGGACATCACCCGCAACGAAGACGGCTCCTGGCACGTCGAGTACAAGAACCTCAAGGACGGCACCACCACCGCCACCGACGCCAAGTTCCTGTTCATCGGTGCTGGCGGCGGCGCGCTGAAGCTGCTGCAAAAATCCGGCATCCCGGAAGCCAAGGAATACGCAGGCTTCCCGGTGGGTGGCTCGTTCCTGGTGACCGAGAACCCGACCATTGCCATGCAGCACATGGCCAAGGCCTACGGCATCGCCTCGACCGGCGCGCCACCCATGTCGGTGCCGCACCTCGATACCCGCGTGCTCGATGGCAAGCGCGTGATCCTGTTTGGCCCATTCGCGACCTTCTCGACCAAGTTCCTCAAGAACGGCTCGTACCTGGACCTGCTGAGCAGCACCACGCTGCACAACGTCTGGCCGATGACCAAGGTCGGTGTCGATCAGTACCCGCTGGTCGAGTACCTCGCAGGCCAGCTGATGCTGTCTGACGACGATCGCTTCGCGGCCCTGCAGACCTACTTCCCGCAAGCCAAGAAAGAAGACTGGCGTCTGTGGCAGGCGGGTCAGCGCGTGCAGATCATCAAGCGTGACGAAGACAAGGGCGGCGTGCTGAAGCTGGGCACCGAAGTGGTCACCTCCCAGGACCGCTCGATCGCAGGCCTGCTGGGTGCATCGCCAGGTGCCTCGACCGCCGCGCCGATCATGCTGACCGTGCTCGAAACCGTGTTCAAAGAGAAAGTCGCCACGCCTGAGTGGCAAGCCAAGCTGCACCAGATCGTGCCGAGCTACGGCACCAAGCTGAACGACTCGCCAGCCGCGGTGCAGAAAGAGTGGAACTACACCTCTGAAGTGCTGCAGCTGGAGAAGCCACCGGTCATCGATCAGACCGTGGGCACCGACACTACCCCGAGCAAGCCGGTTGAAGCCAATCCTGCTAGCGACATGGCGTTGTAAGACTGCGCCGGCCCTGGCGACGTTGTGATGTCGCCGGTGCCATCGCGGGGCAAGCCCGCTCCTACGCAATCCCGTAGGAGCGGGCTTGCCCCGCGATGAGGCCAGTAGCTTCAGCCAAGAACCACGAGGTTAACCCCTCGTGGTTTTTTTACGCCCAATCACTTACCGCTGAGCACCCGTGTCCAGATCCGCGTACTCAAGCGCATCCCCGCCGGGCTCATGGTCTGAATCGGGAACAGCGTATCGAGCACAGCTTGTGGCGGGTAAACCGCCTCGTTAGTGCGCAGCGCCTCATCGACCAAGGGCAGGGCGGCCGCGTTGCCGTTGGGGTACTTGACCGCGTTGCTGATCCCGGCAATCACCTTGGGTTCGAGCAGGTAGTTCAAGTACGCATAGGCATTGTCCAGGTGCGGCGCGCCTTTGGGGATCACCACCATATCGACTGCCACCGTGGAGCCTTCTCGGGGAATGCTGTAGCCGATGTTCACGCCATTGCCAGCCTGCTGAGCGCTGCTCATGGCTTGCAACACGTCGCCACTGAAGCCGATAGCCACGCAGATATTGCCGTTGGCCAGGTCGCTGACGTACTTCGATTGATGGAAATACTGGATGTACGGGCGCACAGCCAGCAGCGCTGCTTCAGCCTGCTTGAGGTCTTCAGGTTTTTGGCTGTGCGGATCCAACCCCAGGGTCTTGAGGGTGATGGAAATGATCTGCGTCGGATTGTCGAGGAAGGCCACCCCGCACTGGCTGAGCTTCTTGATGTTCTCGGGCTTGAACAACATCTGCCAGGACTGGGTGACCTCGATATCTCCAAAGATCGCCTTGATCTTGTCGACGTTGTAGCCAATGCCCGTGGTCACCCACAGGTAGGGGATCGCATAGCGATTGCCGGGGTCGCTGGCCTCGAGGATGTGCATCAGCTTGGGATCGAGGTTGTGCCAGTTGGGCAGCTTGCTGCGGTCCAACTCCTGGATCGCCCCGGCCTTGATCAGGCGCGGCAGGAAGTGGTTGGACGGGCTGGCCAGGTCGTAGCCGCTACCACCGGTCATCAGTTTGGCTTCGGTGGTTTCGTTGCTGTCGATCAGGTCGTAGGTCGGCTGCACGCCGGTACGGCGGTTGAACTCGGCCAGCGTGTCGTCGGCGATGTAGCCACTCCAGTTGGCGATGTTGACGGTTTCCGTGGCTTGGACCGCACAGGCCAGCAAGGCGGAGATGGACAGGGCGAGGCAGCTGCGCTTGATCATCGTTTTTCTCTCTTGTTGTAACGGAAGATGCGCCGGGTCGATCAACGTTCGTGTCGCGCCCGGTGAACCTCCCAGGCCATGCGCACGCTGGCGCCGATGTCGAAAAAGGGTTTGGGCGGCAGGTAACCCGGTTGCGCCTGGCTGAGCACATCGCTCAGTAGCGACGAGTCGGCGCCGATTGCCAGATCGACCAGCAAACGGCCCCACAAGGTGCCGCGCGCGACCCCTGAACCATTGCAACCGGCGACCGCGTGCAGGCCTTGCTCGACCTTGGCGAAGTACGGCTCGCCGGAGCGAGTGCCGCTCAGGTGGCCGGTCCAGGTGTATTGCAGGTCACTGCGCTGGATGCCGGGGAAGCGCGTTTGCAGCCCGAGCAGGTGGCGTTGCTGGCGCACGGCCAGGGCATTGGCGTCCAGGTCGTGCTGGCGGTACTCCACCGTATTGCGGATCAGCAGGCGCCGACCCGGCAGCAGGCGCAAGGTGCAGCCGCCAGGCAGGGTGGACAACACACCCCAGCCCTGGTCATCGAACAGCGCCTGCCAGTGCGGCTCGTTCAGCGGGCGGGTGATGCTGGCGCTGAGCTCCAGGGCGAAGGTGCCGCTGCGGTGCAAGCCCACGCGCGGCAGGAAGGCGCCGACGCAGAGCAACACCTGGGGTGCCTGCACTTCGCCGTTGGCAGTGGTCACCTTCCAGCCCACACCCGGTGCACGCTGCAGAGCGCTCACCGCTGTGTTTTCATAAACCTCGACCTGCTCAGGCAGGCTGTCGGCCAAGCCTTTGACATACTTCGCCGGCTGCAGCAGGCCGTTGCCGCCCGCGCAGTGAATCGCCTGGGTGTAGAACGCAGTCCCCAAGCGCTGTTGCAACGCCTGTGCTTCAAGGTACTGGGCCTTGGCGCCAACCGCCGCCAGGGTTTGCACGGCAAGTTCGGCGTTTGCCAGGTGCGCAGGCTGGTGCACCGCGAAGTGATAGCCGCCTTCATCCAGCTCGCAGGCGATGCCCAGTTGGCGTACGCGCTGACGCACTTCATCGCCGGCCGCGACCCCGATGCGCGAGGCGACTTGATAAGCGGCAAAACCGGCAGCGCCGATCAGTTCGCCAGCACTTGGCAGTTCGTGGCTCACGACAAAGCCAGAATTGCGCGCCGAGGCGCCCTGGGCGATGCGCTGGCGGTCGACTAGCACGATGCGCTGAGCGGGAAAGCGACTGGCCAGGGTATGTGCTGCCGACAGCCCGGTAATGCCGCCGCCGATGATTAGCCAATCCGCTTTCTGTGAGCCTTGCAGGCAGGGGCGGGGCGCGGACTCGCCGGCCAGCGCGATCCAGCCACAGTGGTTGTTCATTGTAGGGCACTCCTTCACAATCAATGCGCAGGAGTGATCGGAGAGAACCCCCTGCATGCGCCGTTAGCACTTAATCTACGGGCAATTCAGGGGCGGAATCTAACGTTAAAAATTCATCCATCCATTCGAGATTTGCATGGATAACACGCTGCGTATTCCCTCGTTGCAAGCGCTGCAAGCCCTGGTTCGGGTGGCCGATACCAGCAACTTCACCGAAGCGGCGCGTCAGTTGCACCTGACGCAGAGCGCCATCAGCCGACAGGTGCAGCAGCTTGAAGAGCACTATCAAACCGTGCTGTTCGAACGCACCAGTCGCAAGGTGGCGCTGACCGCCCATGGCCGCGAAGTCTATGCGGTGGCGCAAGAGATGCTGGAGTCGCTGCGCGATCTGCAGCTTCGCCTGGCGCCGCCAGCGCAGGACCGACCATTTCGTATCCGTATCTTCGTGTCCTTGGCCGTACGCTGGTTGTTACCGCGTTTGAGTTCGTTCTATGCCATCAATCCCGGGCTGAGCCTATCGATCGAAACCGTCAGCGGCGAGCGGGTGGACACCGGTGGCGACTGCGATGCCTACGTCTTGTACCTGCCAGAGGGGCTGGACCAGCGGCCGTTGACGCCGCTGTTCGATGAATACCTGATACCCGTCTGCGCGCCGCTGCTCAGCGGCGGGCAACCTGCACCGCGTTCGCTGGATGAACTGACCGGACACGCGCTGATCCACGGCTCCACGGGCCGTCATGAATGGACCCAGTGGCTACAGGCCCAGCAGGACCAGGCCGAGCGCAGCTACCAGCACTTGCTGTTCAACCTCGATGATCTGGCGCTGGATGCGGCTGCCCGAGGCTTGGGCGTGGCGATGACCGACAAGATGCTCGCCCACGATGCGTTGGCCCGCGGCGATCTGGTGGTGCCGTTCGGCGAGGCGTTGCGCACCGGTGGGGTGTACGCGCTGTGGCTGCGTGACAGCGGGGTGAGGCACCCCGCGTGCAAAGCGGTGCTGAGCTGGTTCGAGGAGCAAGTGGAGCAGACCACCCGCGCAGCTTGACGGCTTAGTGAGAGTGGCGTGGCATGCCGCCTTCGCGGGCGATCACCTTCATGTGCAGGGTGGCCGGCTCCAGGCAGCCGCCGGTGGACAGCTGCCCGACCAACTGGCGATACAGCTCTTGCCAAGGCGTTTGCGAGGCCAGGACGTTCGGCGTCCAGGCGGCGCGACGGCGGGCCATCTCGTCTTCGTCCACCAGCAGGTCGACCCGTCGTTGGTTGAGGTCGACGCGCAACCGGTCGTTGGTTTGCAGCAGTGCCAGGCCGCCACCCACCGCCGCTTCCGGCGACATGTTGAGGATCGACGGGCTGGCCGAGGTGCCGCTCTGGCGACCGTCGCCCAGGCATGGCAGCGAATCGACGCCGCGCTTGATCAGCGCTGCGGGCGGGGCCATGTTGACCACTTCGGCGCTGCCCGGATAACCAACGGTTCCGGCACCGCGAATGACCAGGATGCAGCGCTCGTCGATGTCCAGCGCCGGGTCATCGATCCGCGCGTGATAGTCCTCGGGGCCCTCGAAGACGATCGCGCGGGCCTCGAAGCTGTTCTCCTTGCCCGGTTCCGACAGGTAGGTCTGGCGGAAGGCTTCGCCGACCACCGACATCTTCATGATCGCGCTGTCGAAGAAGTTGCCGCTAAGCACGATGAAGCCGGCGCCATGCTTGAGTGGCGCGTCGTAGGGCAGGATCACGTCGGTGTTGCTGGTGACGCTGTCGCTGACGATCTGGCCGATGCTCTTGCCGCTGACCGTGGCGCAGTCTTGATGCAGGCGGCCGGCCTTGTGCAGCTCGTGCATCACGGCCGGTACGCCACCTGCACGGTGGAAACCTTCGCCCAGGTACTTACCTGCCGGCATGCAGTTGACCAGCAGCGGCACGCTTTCACCGACCCGCTGCCAGTCGTCCAGCGACAACTCGATGCCCATGTGCCGGGCGATGGCGATCAGGTGCGGCGGACAGTTGCTCGAGGCGCCCAAGGCCGAAGCGACGGCGATGGCGTTTTCGAATGCCTGGTGGGTCATGATCGCGGAAGGGCGTATATCCTCCATGACCAGCTCGCAGATGCGCTTACCGGTGGCGTAGGCCATCTGCCCACGCTCGCGGTAGGGCGCCGGGATGCTGGCGCAACCTGGCAGGGACATGCCCAGGGCTTCGGCCAGTGCGTTCATCGACAGCGCCGTGCCCATGGTGTTGCAGTGGCCCACCGACGGCGAGGCGGCGGTGGTCATTTCCATGAAGCCTTCGTAGTCGATCTCACCGGCGGCCATCAAGTTGCGCGCATGCCAGAGCACCGTGCCGGAGCCGATCAACTGCCCTTTGTGGTGACCATCGAGCATCGGCCCGCCCGATAGCACGATCGCCGGCAGGTCGGTGGTGGCTGCGGCCATCAGGCAGGCCGGGGTGGTCTTGTCGCAGCCGGTGGTCAATACCACGCCGTCCAGCGGGTAGCCATGCAGGATCTCCACCAGGCCCAGGTAGGCCAGGTTGCGATCCAGCGCGGCCGTGGGGCGGCGGCTTTGCTCGGCGATCGGATGCACCGGGAACTCCATCGGGATGCCACCGGCATCGCGGATACCGGCCTTGACCCGTTGCGCCAGTTCGATGTGGTGACGATTGCACGGGGTCAGGTCGCTGCCGGTCTGGGCGATGCCGATGATGGGCCGCCCCGATTGCAGTTCGTCGCGGGTCAGGCCGTAGTTCATGTAGCGCTCGACATACAGCGCCGTCATGTCGGCGTGGCTTGGGTCGTCGAACCATTGCTGGCTGCGCAGGGGGCGTTTCGGGGTCTGGCTCATGTCAGGAACTCTCTTGTCTTTATGGGGCGCAGGTCAGCGTTGCAAGACGCTGGCGTGAACAGGTGCGATAGGGGCAGCCGCACCGCGGCCGACGGCGTCATCCAGCGCGGTCAGGTCACGGCCACGGGTTTCGGTCGACAGCAGGGTGCCGAGCAGGGTAAGGCCGGTGAGCGCCAAGGTATACAGGGCCAGCACCCAATAGCCGCCACCGGCAAGGCCGACCAGGAAGATACCGAGGATCGGCGCCAGGCCGCCGGAGAGCATCGCGCCGATCTCTCGCGACAGCGCCACCCCGCTATAGCGATAGCGGTTGCCGAACAACTCGGTGAAATGCGCGCATTGGGCACCGAGCATGCTGTTGGCGGCCAGGGCGAAGCCACCGACCACGGCGATGCACACCAGGGTCGGGTCGCCGCTGTCGATCATCCACCACGACGGGAATGCCCACAACGCGCCGAACAGAGCGCCGCCGCGGTATACCGCCAGGCGCCCATAACGGTCCGATAGCGCGCCGAACAGCGGCGTGGTGAAAATGCTGAGGATACTCGCCGCCAGCACCGCATTGGTGCCGATGCCCGCCAGGTTGGCGCCGCTCTCGCCCAGGTGACGGCTGGCAAAACCCGTGAGAAAGGCAATCGAGACCGTGGCGTACAGGGTCGAGCAGCCGGTTTCGGCCATGCGCATCAAGGTGGTGGCGGCCAGTGGCCGACGGGCGTTGCGCAGCACTGCACGCATCGGCGACTCGATCACCTGTTGGTTCTGGCTGAGCTGCTGGAAGACCGGGCTTTCCTTGAGCTTCAGGCGAATCCACACCGCCATGAAGATCAGCACCACGCTGGCCAGAAACGGCAAGCGCCAGCCCCAGTCGAGCAGTTGCTCTTGGGTTAACGTGGCCTGTAGCACGCGAAAGGTGATGGTCGCCAGGGCCAGCCCGCTGAACACCCCAATGAACGGCAGGGCCGCGTAGAAGCCGCGACGCTCGCGCGGCGCCAGCTCGGCCATCAGGGTGGCCGCGCCGGTCTGCTCGGCACCGGCGCCAAAGCCTTGCAGCAGGCGCAGCAGCACCAGCAGCAGGGCCCCGGTGGGCCCGGTCGGCAGCAGGCCGATCAGGGTAGTCGCCGCGCCCATCAGCGCGATGGTCAGCAGCAACACCAGCTTGCGCCCTTTGCGATCACCCAGCGAGCCGAAGAACAGCCCCCCGAACGGCCGCGCCAGAAACCCCGCGCCGTAGGTGGCGAAACTGGCCAGCAAGGCGCCGGTGGTGCCCAGCGAGGGGAAGAAGATATGCCCGAAGACCAGCGCCGAAGCCAGCCCGTAGAGGGCGAAATCGTAGTACTCCAGAGCACTGCCGACGGCGCCGGTATAAATCGCTCGGCGCAGTTGGCGGGGATCGGGCGTGGGGGGGACGTTGCTCTCGGTTTGCATGTTCTGCCTCGCTTGTTGTTGTTATGGGCGCAGCGGGTAAGTCGGCTTAGCGTTGCAGCAACCCTCGTTGCGCCAGGTTGCGCATCAGTGCAGCCAGGCCGAAGGTCCAGGGCGCAGCCTGGTCACTGCGGCTGACTTGGTTGTGCAGGGCACCGAGCAACGGGCTTGAGATGGTCACCAGGTCACCGGCCTTGTGGGTGAACCCCGCGCCTGGGTGATCGCGGTCTTCGGTCGGCGCGAACAGGGTGCCGAGGAACAGCAAGAAACCATCGGGGTATTGGTGGTTGCGGTTGAGGGTCTGGCGCACCAGGTCCTCGGGGTCGCGGCTGATCTGGTCCATCGAGCTTCTTCCGGCGAGCACGAAGCCATCGCTGCCGCGCACCTCAAGGTCGACCACGCAGTTGCGCACCGCATCCAAGTCGAAGGTTTCGTCGAACAGGCGAATGAACGGGCCAATCGCGCAGGAGGCATTGTTGTCCTTGGCCTTGCTCAGCAGCAATGCGCTGCGCCCTTCGAAATCACGCAGGTTGACGTCGTTGCCCAGGGTCGCGCCGTGGATGCGCCCACGGCTGTCGACAGCCAGCACCACTTCCGGCTCGGGGTTGTTCCATTGCGAGCCTGGGTGCACGCCGATCACGCTGCCGCTGCCCACCGCCGCCAGTACCGGGGCCTTGGTAAACACTTCGGCGTCCGGGCCGATGCCCACTTCCAGGTACTGCGACCACATGCCTTGCTCGATCAACAGGGCCTTGAGGGCCATGGCCTGTTCCGAGCCAGGCTTGACCGCACGCAGGTTGTCGCCGATCACCGCACTCACCGTCGCTCGCACTGCCTCGGCGCGGGCTGCGTCGCCGCCCGCCTGCTCCTCGATGACCCGTTCGATCATGCTCGCGGCGAAGGTCACTCCGGCGGCCTTGATCACTTGCAGGTCCAGCGGCGGCAGCAGGTAGGGGCGGCTGCTGTCAGGTTGGCTGGCGCTGTTGGCCAGCAGCTCTTGCACGCTGCCGATGAAGCGCCCGGCCGTCGCGCGCAAGGCGTGCAGGGGGGATTCGCTTTCAAGCAGTTCGCTCAAGGTGGCGAAGCGCTCGGACAGGTCGAACACGCCATCGGCGCGCAGCACGATCGGCGAGGGGCCGGCGATCTGGCCAGGGATCCAGGCCCGACCGACCAGGGTGCCGGTGAGGCCGTCGTGGGGCAGGGTGTTGGCGGGAGTAAGGGTCAGCGGCATGGCAGAGGGTCTCTTGAGTCCTGAAAGCTGCACGCTAGGTAAGCGACGCGATAAACTCCAATGGCATCTTTTCACTAATCGATAACATCAGGTTATTGCACCAAAGGTGGATACCATGTCGGACCTGTCGTTCTCCCACGTTTGCAACTGGCTCAAGTTCCGCCATCTGCTGCTCATCGACACCCTTGGCCGCACCCGCAACATGCACTTGGCTGCCCAGCAGATGAACCTCAGCCAGCCGGCGATCAGCAAGATGCTCAAAGAGATCGAAAGCCTGCTGGGCTTTGCCTTGTTCGAACGTCAACCGCGCAGCATGCCGCCCACGGCCCTGGGCGAGCAGGTGCTGCGTTATGCCCAGGTCGCCCTCAACGATGCGCGCAACTTCGTCGACCAGATCGGCAGCCTGCGCCAGGGCGGGCATGGCCATCTCAAAGTGGGCGGGATTTTCGCCGCTACCGCCGTCGCCCTGCCGGACGCCATCGTGCAGATCAAGCAACGCTGGCCGTTGCTGTCGATAGAAGTGGTCGAGCAGACCAGCGACCATCTGATGGAGATGCTCGATGACAAGATCCTGCACCTGGCGGTAGCGCGCTTCACTGACGAGGCCCAGCGCCAGCGTTTCGACTTCCAGGCACTGGCGCCGGAGCCGTTCTGTTTCGTGGTCAATCAGCAGCACCCGCTGTGCGACCACGGCCCGGTGACCCTGCAGCAGTTGCTCGAATGGCCATGGATTCTCTACCCCAAGGGCACGCCGATCAGGGGCCGCATGGAACGCGCCTTCGCCGAGGCGGGAGTCGGGGTGCCACGCAACACCATCGATACCATTTCCATGCAGACCTTTCTCAAGGTGCTGCAGGGCGGACCGATGATCGGCATGTTGCCCCAGGCCATGGTCGAGCCGCACCTGGCCAGCGGCGTGCTGCGCATCCTCGATACGCCCTTGCATCTGGCGCCGCAGGACTACGGCATTCTCACCCGCAAAGGTGAAGTGCTCAGTGGCGCGGCGCTGGAGTTTGCCCAGATCCTGTTGGCCGATGCGCAGAAAGCGCGAGAAATCCGATAACGATCTGTTATCGGATGATCCACAAATGCCATTGGGAAAGAATCGCAGGCCCGCCTAGATTAGCGACCAGTGTTTTCCAGCATGCCAAGGAACATCCATGACTCCGAACGCAGGTCAGCAATTTATCGGCGGCGCCCGTAGCGGCGCAGGCCAACCGCTGTTGCACAGCATCGACGCCCACACGGGCCAGGCCTTGCCGGGGGCCTTTTACCAGGCCAGCGACGCCGAGATCGACGCTGCCGCACGTGCCGCCGCCCAGGCCTATCCCGTCTATCGGGCACTGGCGCCGCAGCGTCGGGCGCAGTTTCTCGACAGCATTGCCGAACAGCTTGATGCCCTGGGAGAAGACTTCATCGCCCTGGTCAGCCGCGAGACGGCGTTGCCGGCGGCGCGTATCCAGGGTGAGCGCGCTCGCACCAGCGGTCAGTTGCGCTTGTTTGCCCAGCTACTGCGTCGCGGTGATTTCCTCGCAGCCCGCATCGATCGCGCTCAACCGCAGCGCACGCCGCTGCCGCGTAGCGATATCCGCCAGTGCCGCATGGGCCTTGGCCCGGTAGCGGTGTTTGGTGCCAGCAACTTCCCCTTGGCCTTTTCCACTGCCGGTGGCGACACCGCTGCGGCGCTGGCTGCCGGCTGCCCGGTGGTGTTCAAGGCGCACAGCGGGCATATGGCCACTGCCGAGGCGGTCGCCCAGGCCATCATTCGTGCGGCCGAGCGCTGCGCCATGCCGGCTGGGGTGTTCAACATGATCTTTGGTGCCGGGGTCGGTGAAACGCTGGTCAAGCATCCGGCGATCCAGGCAGTGGGCTTTACCGGTTCGCTCAAGGGCGGGCGAGCGCTGTGCGACATGGCGGCGGCACGTGCGCAACCGATCCCGGTGTTTGCCGAGATGAGCAGCATCAACCCGGTGATCATCTTGCCAGAGGCTCTGGCGAGCCGAGGTGAGGCCATTGCTGGCGAGCTGGCCGCCTCGGTGGTGCTAGGCTGCGGACAGTTCTGTACCAACCCAGGGCTGGTGTTGGGCGTGCGTTCTGCGCCGTTCAGCGCTTTCGTCGAGCAATTACAGGCGCGTATCGCCGACCAGCCGCCGCAGACCATGCTCAACGCTGGCACCCTGCGCAGCTATGCCCAGGGTGTGGCTCAGCTCAAGGCGCACCCGGGCATCCGCCACCTGGCCGGCGCCGAGCAGCCAGCAGGGCAGGCCTGCGCGCAGCTGTTCCAGGCCGATGCCGAGTTGCTGTTGAGCGGTGAACCGTTGCTTCAGGAAGAAGTGTTTGGCCCTGCCACGGTGCTGGTCGAGGTCGCCGATCGCAGCGAGTTGCTGGCGGCGCTGGCGGCGCTCGGCGGGCAACTGACGGCCACCCTGATTGGCGAGCCGGCTGAGTTGGCCGAGGCCTGCGACCTGGTGGAGCTGCTCGAACACAAGGCCGGGCGCCTGCTGATCAACGGCTACCCGACCGGCGTCGAGGTCTGCGAGGCGATGGTCCACGGCGGGCCGTATCCAGCCACTTCCGACAGCCGCGGCACCTCGGTCGGCACCCTGGCGATCGATCGCTTCCTGCGCCCGGTGTGCTACCAGAACTTCCCCCAGGCACTGTTGCCCGAGGCGCTACGCGACAGCAACCCACTCGCGCTGCTGCGCCTGGTCGATGGCCAGCCCAGCCGCGACCCTTTGTCCTGACCCGCTGCACCACCGGGCGTACTGCGCCCGGTGCCCTGTCGATAACAACAATCAGGCATGCCCGACATGCCGAGGGGCTTCAACGATGCACAGCCAACCCGCCGCACCGGCCCGCGATCCGGGCTTCGAAGACCGTACCTATCGCAAGGTGATCCTGCGTATCCTGCCAATTCTGCTGTTGTGCTACATGGCCGCCTACCTGGACCGGGTCAACATCGGTTTTGCCAAGCTGGACATGCTCAACGACCTGCAATTCAGCAACACCGTGTATGCCCTGGGCGCCAGCGTGTTCTTCTGGGGCTACTTCCTGTTCGAGGTGCCCAGCAACCTGTTGCTGCACCGCTACGGCGCGCGCTTCTGGATCGCCCGGATCATGGCGAGCTGGGCGATCATTTCCATGGCCGTGGCCTTCACCGTGCCGCTGGCGAAACTGTTCCACGTCGAGGCCAGCACCATGTTCTACGTGCTGCGCTTCTTGCTGGGTATCTGCGAGGCGGGGTTCTTCCCCGGCGTGATCCTCTACCTCAACTACTGGTTCCCGACCCAGCGCCAGAGCCGGGTGATGTCCGGCTTCCTGATGGCCATGCCGGTCAGCCTGACCTTGGGCGGGGTGCTCTCAGGGTGGTTGATGACCAGCCTCGATGGCTGGCACGGCATGGCCGGCTGGCAGTGGATGCTGCTGATCGAAGGCCTGCCTTCGGTGATCATGGCGGTGGTGGTGTTCACCTGCCTGTGTGACAACATCGACAAGGCCCATTGGCTGTCGGCTGACGAGAAGCAGTTGCTCAAGGCCAATCTGCAGCAAGACAACCAGGGCAAGGTCTCACGCCTGAGCGAGGTGTTCTTCAATCCGCGGGTGTGGCTGCTGGTGTTCATCCTGCTGACCTTCAACACCGGTTTCTATGGCCTGGCCTTCTGGATGCCGTCGATCATCAAGAGCGCCGGCATCACCAGCAGCTTTGATATCGGCTTGTTGACGGCCATCCCCTATGGCGTTGCGGTGATCGCCATGCTGCTCAATGCGCGCCACTCCAACCGCACCGGCGAGCGCCGCCTGCACGCGGTGATACCTGCGTTCATCGGCGGCTGCGGCTTGATCCTCAGCGCGTTTTTCTCCGATAACCTGGTGCTCTCGGTGGTGTTCCTCACTGTCGCGGCCTCCGGTGTGCTCAGCCTGATGCCGATCTTCTGGACCCTGCCGGGCACCCTGTTGTCGGGAGTTGCCGCTGCGGCGGGGATTGGCATGATCAACGCCATCGGCAACCTGTCCGGTTTCACCGGTTCGATGATCACGGCGGTGGCCGAGAACCTGACCGGCAACATCAACAACGGCACCTATGTGTTGGGCTTGTGCCTGTTCGTCAGTGCCGTGCTGATCCTGGCCATCCCGGCAAGCATGCTGGGGCGGCGTGAAGCCCCGAGCAATGCATCACTGAAACTGGAGGCGGCATGAACCTTCAGGGCAAACGGGTGCTGATCACTGCCGCTGGCCAAGGCATTGGCCTGGCCAGCGCGCAGGCGTTCGCGGCCGCCGGGGCAGAGGTGTTCGGTAGCGATATTCGCATCGACAGCCTGCTCGATGAGCCAGGTATCCAGGCGCGGGTTCTGGATGTGACCTCGGCCTCGGCGATCGAGGCGCTGCGCGCCGAACTGGGCGATATCGACGTGCTGTTCAACTGCGCAGGTTTCGTGCACAGCGGTGGCATTCTGAAGTGCGACGAAGCGGCCTGGGAGCGTTCGCTGGCGCTCAACGTCACCGCCATGTACCGGATGATCCGTGCGTTCCTGCCAGGTATGCAGCGCCGCGGTGGCGGTTCGATCATCAACATGGCGTCGGTGGTTTCCAGCGTCAAGGCGGTGCCCAATCGCGTCGCCTATGGCGCGAGCAAGGCGGCCGTGATCGGCCTGACCAAAGCCGTCGCCGCCGACCATGTCGCCGAGGGCATCCGCTGCAACGCGATCTGCCCGGGTACCGTCGACTCACCGTCGTTGCACCAGCGCATCGCGGCCCAGGCCCTGGCCCAAGGCCGCGATGCGCAGGAGGTCTACCGGCAATTCGTCAACCGCCAGCCCATGGGCCGGCTGGGCAGCGCCGAGGAGATCGCGCAATTGGCCGTGTACCTGGCCAGCGACGCGGCGGCCTACACCACCGGCGGTGTGCACCTGATCGACGGTGGCATGAGCTTGTGAATCCTTTGTATCGAGACAGGAGATACCCATGAAGTTGTTGCGTTATGGCGACAAAGGGGCCGAGCGTCCGGGCCTGCTGGACAGCGCAGGGCAGATTCGCGACCTCAGCCAACATGTGGCGGATATCGCCGGTGCAGCACTGTCCAGCGACAGCCTGGCGCGCCTGGCCAGCCTGGATCCTGCCAGCCTGCCGTTGGTCCCTGGCACGCCGCGTATCGGCCCCTGCGTCGGGCAGATTGGCAAGTTCATCTGCATCGGTCTCAATTACGCCGACCATGCCGCTGAAGCCGGCATGGCCGTGCCCAGCGAGCCGATCATTTTCAACAAGTGGACCAGCGCGATCTGTGGCCCCAACGACGATGTGCAGATCCCACGAGGCTCGACCAAGACTGACTGGGAAGTGGAGCTGGGGGTAGTGATCGGCAAGGGCGGGCGCTATATCGACCAAGCCAATGCCCTGGAGCACGTCGCCGGCTACTGCGTGATCAACGACGTATCGGAGCGCGAATGGCAGCTTGAGCGCGGCGGTACCTGGGACAAGGGCAAAGGCTTCGACACGTTCGGGCCGATTGGACCGTGGCTGGTGACCCGTGACGAGGTGCCCGATCCGCATGCGCTGGATCTCTGGCTGGAGGTCGACGGCAAGCGTTATCAGCGCGGCAACACCCGTACCTTGATCTTCGGTATTGCCCAGTTGATCGCCTACCTGAGCCGCTGCATGAGCCTGCAGCCGGGTGATGTGATCTCCACTGGCACCCCGCCCGGAGTCGGCATGGGGATCAAGCCAACGCCGGTGTTCCTGCGTCCCGGGCAGGTCATGCACTTGGGCATTGAAGGCCTTGGTGAACAACGCCAGCTCACCGTACAGGCAGATTGAGAGTGAGTCGATGAAAGCTGAACTGTTGATGCTGGCGCCATTGCTGGCCGATTACCAGGCGCGCCTGGATGAGCGTTTCCAGCGGGTCTGCGCCTTTGATGAAGGCAGCCGGCGGGCATTGCTGAGCGAGCGCCCGGAGCGCTTCACCACGCTGGTGACCAATGGCGGCGAGGGCGTCCCGCCCTGGCTCATGCAGGCGCTGGTCAACCTGCGGCTGATTGCGGTCAATGGGGTGGGGGTGGACCGCATCGACCTTGAGCAGGCGCACGCGCGGGGCATCGCGATCGTCACCACCGACGATCTCCTCACCGATGCCGTGGCCGACCAGGCCGTGGCCCTGCTGCTGGCTCAACTGCGCCAGGTGTGCCTGGCCGATCGCTTCGTCAGGCAGGGGCAGTGGCCCTTGGGTGGTTTCCCGCTGTTGGGGACCAGCCTGCGCGGGCAGCGAGTTGGCATCATCGGTCTGGGGCGGATCGGCATGGCCATCGCCGAACGGCTGCAGCCCTTTGGCGTCGTGCTTGCCTACCACAACCGTCGGCCACGAGCCGCTTGTACGTTTGCCTATCACGCCGATCCACTGAGCCTGGCTGCGGCCTGCGATATCTTGGTGGTGGCTGCGGCTGGCGGTAGCGGCTCGCGTCACCTGGTCAATGCCCGGGTGTTGGAGGCCTTGGGGCCGAACGGGGTCATCGTCAACGTGGCCAGGGGCAGCGTGGTCGATGAAGCTGAACTGGTCGCTCGCTTGGCCGACGGCCGTCTGGCCGGCGCTGCGCTGGATGTGTTTGCCGATGAGCCGCAAGTGCCCGAGGCGTTGCTGGGCATGGACAACGTGGTGCTCCAGCCGCATTTGGGCAGCGCCACCTTGCAGGCCCGCCAGGCCATGGCCGACTGCGTGGTGCGCGCGGTGATCTCAGCACACTGACGCCTCGCCCAACCACCGCAAAGGGGTTGGGCCAGCCGCGCTTACTGCTGCTGGAGAATCGACCCCAGCAAGCCCGGAAAACGCCCATCGAGCTCAGCGCTTCTGAGCGAATTCATATGCGTGGTGCCGACATTGCGCGTATGCACCAGCCCGGCATCGCGCAGCACACGAAAGTGATGGGACATGCTCGATTTGGGCCGCCCACCGTCCAACTCGCCACAGCTGGCCTCGGCCACAGCCGCCAGATGGCGGACGATTTCCAGGCGCACAGGGTCGCTCAAGGCGTAGAGCACGCGCTCCAGAATCAGGTCTTCAGGGTTGGGATGTTTATAGGCTCGCATGGCACACATGATAACGGGGGTTTCACAAATTGCCATAGTTCGAATATGATCGAACAATCGAATGCCAATTCAGCTTCTGGAGATTGTTCATGACCGCGCTATTCCAACCCTACACCCTCAAGGACGTTACCCTGCGCAATCGCATCGCCATTCCGCCGATGTGCCAGTACACCGCCGAGGTCGGCATGATCAATGACTGGCACCACGTCCACCTGGCCAGCCTGGCCCGTGGCGGTGCAGGCCTGGTGGTGGTCGAGGCCACGGCAGTCGCACCGGAGGGGCGCATCACCCCCGGCTGCGCCGGTATCTGGAGCGACGCCCATGCGCAAGCCTTCGTGCCGGTGGTCAAGGCGATCAAGGCGGCAGGTTCGGTGCCAGGCATCCAGATCGCCCACGCCGGGCGCAAGGCCAGCGCCAATCGGCCGTGGGAAGGGGACGACCACATTGCTGCCGACGATGCGCGCGGCTGGCAGACCATCGCGCCCTCGGCCATCGCCTTCGGTGCGCACTTGCCGAAAGTGCCGCGTGAGATGACCCTGGCTGACATCGCCCGTGTTCAACAAGACTTCGTCGATGCCGCCCGGCGCGCGCGTGACGCAGGCTTCGAGTGGATCGAGCTGCATTTTGCCCACGGTTACCTGGGCCAAAGCTTCTTCTCCGAGCATTCCAACCAGCGCACCGACGCCTACGGCGGCAGCTTCGACAACCGCAGCCGCTTCCTTCTGGAAACCCTGGCTGCGGTGCGCGAAGTGTGGCCGGAGAACCTGCCACTGACGGCGCGTTTCGGTGTGCTGGAATATGACGGTCGCGACGAGCAGACCCTTGAGGAATCGATCGAGCTGGCCCGCCGCTTCAAGGCCGGTGGCCTGGATCTGCTCAGCGTCAGTGTCGGCTTCACCATTGCCGAGACCAACATCCCGTGGGGCCCGGCGTTCATGGGGCCGATTGCCGAGCGCGTGCGTCGTGAGGCAGATTTGCCGGTGACTTCAGCCTGGGGCTTCGGTACGCCGCAGCTGGCTGAGGGGGCGTTGCAGGCCGGTCAATTGGACCTGGTATCGGTAGGCCGGGCGCACCTGGCAGATCCGCACTGGGCATACTTTGCGGCCAAGGAACTGGGGGTCGACAAGGCCTCGTGGACCTTGCCAGCACCCTATGCGCATTGGCTTGAGCGCTATCGTTGAGCCCTAGCTGATTTGTAGTCAGTTACGGCGCTATCGCGGGGCAAGCCCGCTCCCACGGGATGTAATCGAACACCTCGTGGGAGCGGGCGGGTCCCGCGATGCTTTCAACGGGGCGTCGACGCAAACAACGCTCGCGCCTCGTCGAAGCATTGCTCGGCAATTGCCGACCGAGGCTCGCTGCGGCGCAATAGCAGGCCAACCGGGCTGAGCACACTGGCGTCGGTGATGGGGATGATGCGCATGTGTTCGCTCAAGTCTTCCAGGCCGCAATCGAGCGGCATCACCGCACAGCACACGCCACTGGTGATGGCCTGGATCAGCTGGAAGGTGGAGTCGCTTTCCAGCACGGCCATCGGTTCCAGGCCGCGGCTGCGAAAGCTCAAGTCGAGCGATTGGCGGTAATGCATGCCCTTGCTCAACAGGCCCAACGGGATATCGCCGAGCTCCTCCCATCGCAAAGCACTGTGCTCGAGCTGGAAATGCCGGGTGTCGTGCAACAGGCCCATGGTGGTAGTGCCCAGTTCGATCACGTCGAAGAAGCTCGCGTTGACCTGGTCCAGATAGCAGATGCCCAGGTCCAGCTGGTTGCGGCTCAGGCCGTCGACGATCTGCTCGGAGGTGTGCGAGCTGAGCTGAAAGTGCAGTTCGGGGTATTTTTCGCGCAGCGGCAGCAGCAGGTGCATGGGGTTGAAGCTGGCCAGCGGCACGCTGCCCAGGCGCAGGCTGCCGACCACTTGGCCGCGACAGCTGGCCGCTTCGGCTTGCAGGCCGTCATGCGCCGCCAGCAGGGTGCGGGCCCAGGCCAGGATGCGCTCGCCGGCCTCGGTGAAACCTTCGAAGCGCTGGCCACGCTTGACCAGCACCAGGTCCAGTTCGTCTTCCAGGTTGCGCAGGCGCATGGACAGGGTCGGCTGGGTGATGTGGCACAGCGCCGCGGCCTGGCCGAAGTGGCGGGTCTGGTCGAGGGCGAGGAGAAACTTGAGCTGCTTGATATCCATGGGGCGGCCTGGCGGGCGGGAAACGGAGTTGCTTGACCTTAACCAAGTCTGCCGAGGCTGGCCAATCTTTAATGGTGACCGAATGATAGAGGCGGTTGATCGGCTGGTTCGCCATATCGATTGGACGCTGCCAAGGCTTGCCACTAGCGTGACGGCACTGCCAATTTCCAGAGGATGCCCAGGTGAGTGTAAAACCCGATGCGCAGTTCGTGCCGCTGAATATCGCCGTGCTGACCGTCAGCGATACCCGCAGCTTTGCCAACGACACCTCGGGCGAGCTGTTGGCCACCCGCTCGGTGCAGATTGGCCATCGTCTGGTCGAGCGGGTGTTGCTCAAGGACGACCTGTACAAGATCCGCGCCCAGGTCGCGACCTGGATTGCCGATGATCAGGTGCAGGTGGTGTTGATCACCGGCGGCACTGGATTTACCGGGCGCGACAGTACGCCGGAGGCGGTGGAATGTTTGCTGGACAAGCGTATCGATGGTTTCGGTGAGCTGTTCCGGGCGTTGTCGATCCTCGATATCGGCACCTCGACCGTGCAAAGCCGGGCGCTGGCCGGGTTGAGCAATGGCACCCTGGTGTGCTGCCTGCCGGGGTCGACGGGGGCGTGCCGTACGGCATGGGAGGGGATCTTGGCCGAGCAGTTGGATGCGCGCCATCGGCCGTGCAACTTCGTGCCGCATTTGAAGGCCGTGGGGTTGTGTGAAACGCGTGGATGAGTGAATGGGAATAGGGTGTCGTCTGTGCCGGCCCTATCGCGGGGCAAGCCCGCTCCCACGCAGTCGACATTTATCTTGGACATCTCGTGGGAGCGGGCTTGCCCCGCGATAGGGGCGCTCCTGCTAGTCAGCTCAGCACATGATCCACCGGCACCAACGCCGGTGGCAGCGGCTCATGCCCCAGCGCCGACAGCACATCGCGCTCGATCGTGCGCACCAGGGCATCGGTCGGCAGGTCGTTCTCATCGCGGCCAAACGGATCTTCCAGCTCGTTGCCAATCGCATCCAGGCCAAAGAACGTGTAGCTGACGATGGTGGTGAACAATGGCGCCAGCCAGCCCAGCGGTTCGGCCAGGGCAAACGGCAGCAACAAACAGAAGATGTAGATGGTTCGGTGCAGCAGCAAGGTGTAGGGGAAGGGCAGCGGCGTACCTTTGATCCGCTCGCAGGTCGCCTGGACTTCCGACAACCCGACCAGCCGCTGCTCAAGCAGGGTGTAGCGCCACTCACTGATCTGCTGGCGCTGCGCCAAGTCCGAACAGTGCTGGCCCAGCTCGCGCAGGATCCCATCACAGACATTGTGCGAACTGATCGCACTCGACTCGGCCAGCCATGGCCGCGCAGCACTGAGCGGATCTTCATTGCGCAGCCCGGCATTGAGTGCATGGGCAAAGCCACACAAGCTGCGCAGCAGCTCTGCACGCAGTCGCTGATCGGCAATTGCCGTGCTTTCGCGCACGAACGAGCGCATCTCGATGATCATCCTGCCCCAGGCCTTGCGCCCCTCCCACCAGCGGTCATAGCAGGCGTTGTTGCGAAAGCTCATGAAGATCGACAGCGACAGGCCAAGCAAGGTGAACGGAGTGGCGCTGACCGGCGAGAAGCGTTCCGGATAATGCCGCTCGACCAGCACGATCAGTGCAGCCAGCAAGGTCACCAGCAGGCAGCGCAAGGCGATGCGTTTGACGATCGAGCCCTTGAGGGTGAACAGCACACGCAGCACATCAGGGCGGGAGTGGACGATCATGGCAATCCAGAGGCGGCCGATCAGCCGCCGGTCATGTTCATGAAGCGCAGGATCTGTACCTCGCCGCCGACCTCGAAGTGGTGACGGTAAGGCTTGAGGTGCACGGCCTCACGGATGGCGTTCTCCAGCCGATGGCTATCACCCGGATGGGCGCGCAGGATCTGCTTGAGGTCCATCGAATGCTCGTTGCCCAGGCACAGCAGCAAGCGCCCTTCGACGGTCAGGCGCACCCGATTGCAGGTGGCGCAGAAGTTGTGGCTGTGCGGCGAGATGAAACCGACCCGGGTTTGCGGCGCCTCGGCCAGGCGCCAGTAACGGGCCGGCCCTTGGGAGGACTCGGCCGATTCGATCAGAGTGAAGTGCTCGGCCAAAAGCTCGCGCACTTCGTCGCTGGAACAGTAGGATTCGCCGCGTTGATGCTCGCTGATCACCCCGAGCGGCATTTCTTCGATAAAGGAGATATCCAGCTCGCGGTCGATGGCAAAGCGCACCAGGTCGACGATTTCATCGTCATTGCGGCCCTTGAGCACCACGCAGTTGAGCTTGGTGCGGCGAAAGCCTGCCTGGCGTGCAGCGTCGATGCCGGCGATCACCTGGGCCAGGTCGCCGGTGCGGGTGAGTTGGCGGAAACGCGCGCTGTCGAGGCTGTCGAGGCTGATGTTCAGGCGGCTGACGCCGGCGTCGAACAAAGGCTGCGCGAGTCGGCCCAGTTGCGAGCCGTTGCTGGTCAGGCACAGCTCACGCAGGCCGGGCAGGGCAGCAATACGCGCGCACAGTTCGACGATGCCCTGGCGCACCAGTGGCTCGCCACCGGTCAGGCGGATCTTGCGGGTACCGAGGGCGACGAAACGCTCGGCCACTTGGTACAGCTCTTCGAGGCTGAGGATCTGCTGGCGCGGCAAGAACTGCATGTCTTCGGCCATGCAGTACACGCAACGGAAGTCGCAACGGTCGGTGACCGACATCCGCAGGTAGTCGATTCTTCGGTTGAAGCCGTCGATCAGGGCCTGGCCGTTGGGTTCCACATTCGCGCTCTGAGTAAGAGGGGGTTAGGTCCAAGCTATAACCTGCGCCGGGCTGCGTCAAATTGCTTTGCCCTCTCACATGATCAATCTCCTCTATCACTGCCGCAGGCCTCGATTGGCAAGGGCTGTAGGCCATGATCGACAGGGCTTATCGTGCTGTAAGACATTTCGATTGGACGCACCAGGGGCGGCCTTCTTAGGCTGGAAAAAACATCGGGCGACTCGATCCGGTGAACCATTCGATGCCCCGCGTGAGGATCTACCGCATGAGCCAAGACCAACACATCAGGGACTACAAGGGCCCGGCCGCCGGCTGGGGCGCGCTCAAGAGCGTGACCAAGAGCTGGCTGGGCAGTGAAAACGCCTTCAAGAACCTGCGGGCCATGCTCAAGACCAACCAGAATGGGGGCTTCGACTGCCCCGGCTGCGCTTGGGGCGAGTCGCCGGAAAGCGACATGGTCAAGTTCTGCGAAAACGGCGCCAAGGCGGTTAACTGGGAGGCCACCGGCCGCTCGGTGGACCCGGCGTTCTTCGCCAAGTACAGCGTCAGCGCCCTGGCCGAGCAGAGCGACTATTGGCTCGAATACCAAGGCCGCCTGACCCACCCGATGCGCTACGACGCCGCCACCGATCATTACGTAGAGACCAGCTGGGACGAGGCCTTCGCCCTGATCGCCAAGCACCTTAAAGCGCTCGCTTCGCCCGATGAAGCCGAGTTCTACACCTCAGGTCGGGCCAGCAACGAAGCGGCGTTTCTCTATCAGCTGTTCGTCCGCGCCTATGGCACCAACAACTTCCCCGATTGCTCGAACATGTGCCATGAAGCCAGTGGCGTGGGCATGGGCAGCACACTCGGGGTGGGCAAGGGCACGGTGGTGTTCCATGACCTGGAACTGGCCGATGCGATCTTCGTGATTGGTCAGAACCCTGGCACCAATCACCCGCGCATGCTCGAACCGCTGCGTGAGGCGGTCCGCCGGGGCGCGCAGGTGGTGTGTTTCAACCCGCTCAAGGAGCGCGGCCTGGAGCGCTTCCAGCACCCGCAGCACCCGTTCGAGATGCTCAGCAATGGCTCTGAACCCACCAATACCGCCTACTTCCGCCCAGCGCTGGGCGGTGACATGGCGGCCATGCGCGGCATCGCCAAGTTCCTTTTGCAGTGGGAGCGCGAGGCTCAGGCCAATGGCCAGCCGGCGGTGTTCGACCATGCCTTCATCGCCGAGCACACCGATGGCATCGACGACTACCTGGCGGCGGTCGATGCTACTTCCTGGGAGCATATCGTCGAGCAGTCTGGCCTGACCCTGGCCGAGATCGAGCTGGCTGCACGCATGTACCGCAAGGCTGAGCGGGTGATCATGTGCTGGGCCATGGGCGTTACCCAGCATCGCCACTCGGTGCCGACCGTGCAGGAGCTGGTCAACCTGCAACTGCTGCGCGGCAACGTCGGCAAGCCGGGGGCCGGCCTGTCGCCAGTGCGCGGCCACAGCAACGTGCAGGGCGACCGCACCATGGGCATCGACGAGAAGCCCAAGGCAGCGTTGCTCGACGCCCTGGAAAAACGCTTCCAGTTCAAGGTGCCGCGTGAGCATGGGCATAACGCCGTGCTGGCGATCCAGGCGATGGAGCAGGGCCGGGCCAAGGTGTTCATCGGCCTGGGTGGCAATTTCGCCCAAGCCACGCCGGATACCCCACGCACTCACGAGGCGCTGCGCAAGTGTGCGCTGACCGTGCAGATATCCACCAAGCTCAACCGCTCGCACCTGGTGACCGGGCGGGACGCGCTGATCCTGCCGTGCCTGGGCCGGACCGAGATCGACCTGCAAGCCAACGGCCCGCAAGGGGTGACGGTGGAAGACACCTTCAGCATGGTGCACATCTCCCACGGCCAGCTCAAAGCGCGCTCGCCGCACATGCGCTCGGAGCCGGCGATCATTGCCGGGATGGCCCAGGCGACCTTGGGCAAGCACCCGATCGACTGGGAGTACGCCATCGCCGACTACAGCCGGATCCGCAGCATGATCGCTGATGTGATCCCGGGCTTTGCCCACTTCAATCAGCGCCTCGAGCAACCCGGCGGCTTCCACCTGGGCAACAGTGCGGCCGAGCGCAACTGGCGCACCTCTACGGGCACCGCGCGCTTTACCGCCAGCGCCCTGCCTGAGCACTTGGTCAACGCCCAGGTGCTGGCACGCGGGGATAAACCCGATCTGATCTTGCAGACCTTGCGCTCGCACGATCAGTACAACACCACGCTGTATGGCCTGGATGATCGCTATCGCGGGGTGTTTGGCCTGCGCGAAGTGGTGTTCGTCAACGAAGCCGACATCCGCCGCCTGGGCTTCGAGCCTGGCGAGCAGGTGGACATGGTTTCGCTCTGGGAGGACGGCCGTGAACGGCGGGTTAGTGGCTTTCGCCTGGTGGCGTTCGATGTGCCCGAGGGGCAGGCGGCGGCGTATTACCCGGAGACCAATCCGCTGGTGCCGTTGGAGAGCTATGGCGAAGGAACGTACACGCCGACCTCCAAGTTCGTGGCGATTCGTTTGGAGAAAGCCAAACAGGGCAATCGGATCGGGCTGGTTACTGCTGATTGATGGCGCCAATACCGGCCACTTCGCGGGCAAGTTGCAGCGGCGGTGCGCCGCTGCAACTTGCCCAGGTTTCAGCGATGAACCGGATAAGCCGTGGTGTACTTCATCTGCTCCATGGCAAAACTCGAGGTGATGTTCGACAGCCCATCGGTGCTGGTAATCAGCTTCTTGTAGAAGCGGTCATAGGCTGCGATATCGCCCACCACCACACGCAGCATGTAGTCCCAATCCCCCGACATGCGATAAAACTCCATCACCTCTTCGAAGCTGCTCACCGTCGCGGCAAACTGCTCGAGCCAGGCGCTGTCGTGGCGTTGGGTCTTGAGCTGGACGAACACGGTCAGGCCCAGCCCCAGGCGCTCAGGGTCGAGCAGGGCGACGCGGCCACGGATGTAGCCTTCGTCTTCCAGGCGCTTGACCCGCTTCCAGCAGGGGGTGGTGGTGAGGTTGACCGCTTCGGCCAAGTCCTTGAGGGAAATCGATGCGTCGCGCTGGAGCAGGGTGAGGATGTGCTGGTCGAAACTGTCCATATCGGCGGGCGGCTATCAGCAGAAAAATATCCTCCACATTAGCTCAGCCAGAGCATGCAGAAAACACCATGGGCTTATCCGCGCAAAGGAAATTCCCCGCTCGGCCAGGGCGCGTTGGATATGCGATAGTGGCGCACTTCACTTCTTTCCCAGTCAATGGACCCGACCATGTCCGACAAGCCGCGTAATTTCGCCACTCGCACCATTCATGCTGGCGAGCAATCCAGCGTTGCCGACAACGCCATCTTCCCGCCGATCTACACCGCCAGCTCGTACATCAAGCGCGGCCTGGACGATAACCCCGAGTACGCCTACAGCCGCGTCGCCAACCCGACCCGGCATGCCTATGAAACCTGCGTCGCCGCTCTGGAAGAAGGGGTTGGCGCGGTGGCGTGCGCCTCGGGTGTGAGCGCCACCGCCACAGTGCTGGAGCTGCTCTCCAAGGACGCTCACGTGGTGGTGATGAACGGCGTCTATGGCGGCACCTTCCGTCTGCTTGAAGACTACCGTGGGCGCACCTCGGGGCTGACCACCAGCTATGTCGACCTCAATGACCTGGAGGCCGTCGCTGCCGCAATTCGCCCAGAAACCCAGCTGATCTGGATCGAGTCGCCGACCAACCCGCTGCTGCACCTGGTCGATATCCAGGCGGTGTGCACGCTGGCCCGCGAGCGCGGCATTCTGACCTGCATCGACAACACCTTCTGCTCGCCCTGGAACCAGCAGCCAATCACCCTGGGCGTGGACTTGGTGATGCATTCGGCGAGCAAGTACATTGGCGGTCACTCCGACCTGACCGGTGGCGTGGTGGTCGCGGCCAACCAGGAGCTGCTCGGGCGCCTGCGCAAGATCAGCATGGCGGTGGGCGCGATCCAGGGCCCGTTCGATTGCTACCTGGCCCTGCGCGGGCTGAAGACCCTCGATGTGCGTATGGAGCGCCAGAGCGCCAACGCCCTGCGTGTAGCGCAGTTCCTTGAGGCGCATCCACAGGTCGAACAGGTGTATTACCCAGGCCTTGAGAGCCATCCGCAACACGCGCTGAGCAAGCGCCAGATGCGCACCGGTGGTGCGGTGGTGGCCATGCGCATCAAGGGTGATCGGGCGGCGGTCAATCGCCTGGTCGAAGCGCTGTCGATCTTTGTCCTGGCCGACTCCCTGGGTGGGGTGGAAAGCATGATCAACCACTCCTGGAGCATGTCGCACAACTCCCTGAGCCCTGAGCAGAAAGGGCTGATGGGGATCGGCGAAAACCTGCTGCGGCTGTCGGTGGGGATCGAGGATTACCGGGATCTGATCGAGGATCTGGATGTGGCCCTGAAGGCGTCTGCGTAAGCGCCTGACAGAGCCATCGCGGGGCAAGCCCGCTGCCACGTCGAACTCGTCGCGAGTAGCAGGTGGCAGCAGGTGTGCCCGGCGATGTTTGGTTGTGCCCGGCTCAGGATTTGGGCGGATGGATAATTCGTTCGATCTTGTCCTTGATCAGCAACCTTTCCTTGCGAAGCCGGTTGACGGCGTCGTCTGCGGTGCCGTTGCCCTCGGCGGCCACCACCTCTTTGTCCTTGCCGTTGTATTCCTTGTGCAGCTTGTGCAGCGCCGGGTCCTTGTCGATCAGGGCCTGGAAGGCATCAGCAGTAATGTGCAAGTCAGCGAGCAGATCATGCGGTACGGGCATTTCTTCACCTCTGTTCAGGGTTAGCGAAAGGTGTTGAACCCTGAGGATAGTCGCCTTTGCCGCGCGGGGGGAGTGGGGTAGGCTGTCGCTTCTGCCCGCGAACCGGAAACCCCTGCCATGCCGCACTTGAACCTGGAATACAGCGATAACCTGCCTGAGCTGAAGGTCGATGTACTGCTGTTGCGCCTAAACAACGCCTTGTTGGCCAGCGGCCAATTTGCCGATGAGCTGGATATCAAGAGCCGTGCCCAGGCCTTCGCCAACTACCAGGTAGGCACCGCGCTGGCCGCGCGAGCGTTTGCCCATGTGCGCCTGGCGATCCTCAGCGGGCGCACCGAAGCGGTCAAGAAACAACTGAGCGCGCATCTGCTGGAGGTGCTGCGCGAGACCATCCCGGCGCAGCCCGGCCTGGATATCCAGTTGTGCGTAGAAGTGCTGGATATCGAGCGTGAGCCGTATGCCAAACTTCGGCTGCCCGGCTGAATGCCCGCTGAATGAACTTGATTTAATCGATTAAAAGGCGCCTGGCGATTGTTTGTTGGCGTCTTTTTCACAAAAAATTGATGGCACGCTTTCCACAATTCGGCCACTTCCCAGGCGCCCGCTCGGCGCACTGGCCGATAATCCATCTCGATTGCGGACATCATGCTCAAGCTCAAGAACCTGCGGACCGAATGGGTCACGCTGCTGGCCAGCCTTTACCTGTTGATCGGCTTCAACGGCCTGCTCTGGGGGCATTTACAATCGGTAGTGCCGCCCGGTGTGGTGGGGCTTTGGCTGCTGCTGGCGTTTGCCGTACTGATGTTCTTTGCGTTCAATCTGGTGCTGACACTGGTTGCCTTTCGATATGTATTGAAACCGGTGTTGATGCTGTTGTTTATCAGCGGCGCGGCAGTGGCCTACTTCATGAATCAATATGGCGTGCTTATTGATGCAGGCATGTTTCGCAATGTCGCTGAAACCAATATCACTGAAGTACGCGATCTGCTCTCGTTGAAGTTTGCCTTGTCTATTCTTCTGCTGGGCGTATTGCCGTCCTTGCTGGTGTACAAGGCCCCGATTGCCTACCGCCCCTGGCACCGGGAGTTGTTTGGCAAGCTATTGGTCAGTGGTGCCTGCGCGGTGGCCTTGGGCTCGGTGGCGCTGGTCAATTATCAAGGCCTGGCCTCGCTGTTTCGCAATCACCACGAAATCCGCCTGATGCTCACCCCAAGCAATATCGTCGGGGCCTCGTTCAGTTATGCCAGCGAGCGCCTGGGCAGCGCTGCCCAGCCCTTTGCGCACTATGGCCAAGACGCCCGGCGCGATGCGGCCTGGCAACGCCATCAACGCAAGTCGCTGACAGTGCTGGTGGTTGGCGAAAGTGCGCGGGCGGAGAACTTCGGGGTATTGGGCTACGCCCGCGACACCACCCCGCGCCTGAGCAAGGAGCCAGGCTTGCTGGCATTCGCCGATGTGCATTCGTGCGGCACCGAAACCGCGGTCTCGGTGCCGTGCATGTTCTCCGGCATGCCGCGCAAGGACTACGACGCCAGCGTTGCCCGCAATCGCGAAGGCTTGCTGGATATCCTCCAGCGTGCTGGCCTGAGCGTGCAATGGCGAGACAACCAATCGGGCTGCAAGGGCACCTGTGACCGGGTGCAGTTCGTCGATGTCAGCAACCTCAAGGATCCGGCCCTGTGCGCCAATGGCGAATGCCATGACGAGATCCTCTTGCAGGGTCTCACGCAACTGCTCGACAACCTTGATCAGGACACCGTGCTGGTCCTGCATCAGATGGGCAGCCACGGCCCTGACTACTACAAACGCTACCCACAGGCTTTCCAGCGCTTCACCCCGGTCTGCCAGAGCAATGCCCTGAACCAGTGCGATCAACAGGCCATTGTCAACAGCTACGACAACACCCTGGGCTATACCGATCAGGTCCTGGCTTCGCTGATCGATATCCTGCGCAGCCGCCAGGGCCAGGTCGACACCGCTATGATCTATCTCTCCGACCACGGCGAGTCGCTGGGCGAATACAACCTTTATCTGCATGGCACGCCGTACATGCTGGCGCCAGAGCAACAACGTCATGTGCCGATGCTGGCGTGGTTCTCCGACAGCTACCGGGAGGATTTCGCCCTCGATACCGATTGCCTGGCGCGCCTGCGTGACGCGCCGTTGAGCCAGGACAACCTGTTCCATTCGATGCTCGGCCTGTTGCAGGTGCACACCGAGGTCTACCAGCAGGCGCTGGACCTGTTCGCTGGCTGCCGGCCCTGGCTGGCGGCAGGTCGCTGAGCACGCCCAGGATGGGCGCGATGGTCGCCAGGTTTCGCGTGCAGAGCCCACGGCGTATATACTGCGCGCCAATGATTGTGGGAGAGCCTCGTGGCCATCGAAATACACTGGATCTGTGACGACCAAAGCCTGGCCGAGCACTGCCGGACCTGGCGCGAACTGCCCTTCGTAGCGCTCGATACCGAATTCATGCGGGTCGACACCTTTTATCCGAAAGCCGGCCTGCTGCAGATCGGCGATGGCAACAAGGCCTTTCTGATCGATCCGTTGCTGATCGGCAACTGGCAGCCGCTGGCCGAGTTGCTCGAAGACAGCGCTGTGGTCAAGGTCGTGCACGCCTGTAGCGAAGACCTCGAAGTGCTGCTGCGCCTGACCGGCAAGCTGCCCCAACCGTTGTTCGACACGCAACTGGCCGCGGCCTATCTGAACATTGGCTTCTCGATGGGCTATTCGCGCCTGGTGCAGGAGGTGCTCGGGCTCGACCTGCCCAAGGGCGAGACGCGCTCCGACTGGTTGCAGCGCCCACTGTCGGAAACTCAGGTCAGCTACGCCGCCGAAGATGCCGTGCACCTGGCCGAGTTGTTCCGCAAACTGCGCCCGAAACTGTCGGACGACAAATACGCCTGGGTGCTGGAAGACGGCGCCGAGCTGGTCGCGCAGATGCGCCGCGAGGTTGAACCCGAGACCCTCTACCGCGACGTCAAGCTGGCCTGGAAACTGTCGCGCCAGCAACTTGCGGTGTTGCGTGAGCTGTGCGCCTGGCGCGAGCGCGAGGCGCGTATCCGCGACCTGCCGCGCAACCGCGTGCTGCGTGAGCATTCGCTGTGGCCGATGGCCAAGACCCAGCCCGACAACCTCTCGGCGCTGGCCAAGATCGATGACATGCACCCGCGTACCATCCGCCAGGACGGCGAGTTCCTGCTCAAGCTGATCAAGCAGGCCGGCAGCGTGCCCGCCGAGCAGTACCCGGAAGCCTTGCCCGAACCCCTGCCGATCGAAGCCTCTGGCATCCTCAAGCGCCTGCGTGCGGTTGGCCAGGCCGAAGGCGAGCGGTTGGGCATCGCCCCCGAGCTGATGCTGCGCAAAAAGACCCTCGAAGCCCTGCTCAAGAGCGGCTACCCCAACGGTCCCTATCAATTGCCTGATTCGCTGCGCGGCTGGCGTCGCGAGCGGATGGGCCAGGCCCTGCTGGATGATCTGGCAGGTGCCGGAGAAGCCTGATGAAACGTATCTGTTCGATCTACAAAAGCCCGCGCAAGAACGAGATGTACCTCTACGTGCTCAAGGCCGATGGCCTGGAGCGTGTTCCCGACGGCCTGCTGCCGTTTTTCGGCACCCCGATCCACGCCTTCGACCTGGTGCTCAGCCCAGAGCGCAAGCTGGCCCGCGAGGATATCGCCAAGGTGCTCGAGAACCTTGAGAGTCAGGGTTATCACTTGCAGATGCCGCCCGCTGAAGACGAGTACATCGAGCACCTGCCCGAAGAGCTGCTGCGCCGCAACGACCCGGTCTGATTGCGGCCCGCGGCTAATCCTCTGCCAAGCGGCCCGCCAGTCGGGCCGCATTTAGTTGTCTGCCAAGGTTGTTTTTCAAGATGCGCGTTCTGATCGCTGAACAGGATCATGCCAACTACGCTCGCCTGTTGGCCGAAGCGGCCCCGGACCTGCAGGTGGTGACCAGCGGGGACTCCGCCGAACTGGCCCGCCTGGCGCCCGACAGCCCAGTGTGGCTGGGGCAGCCTGACCTGCTCGCCAGCCTGCTGCGCCAGGGCCATAAGCCGCAATGGGTGCAATCGACCTGGGCCGGCATCACCCCGTTGTTGGCTGACGGCCTGCCACGTGATTACCGCCTGACCCGCGCCGTGGGGATTTTTGGCCAGGTCATGGCCGAATACATGCTGACCTACATGCTCGGCCATGAGCGCGATGTGCTGTCGCGGCTGGTCAGCCAGGTCGAGCGGCGTTGGGACGACCGCCCAGGGCGCACCTTGGAGGGGCGTCAGGTGCTGATCGTCGGGACCGGTGATATCGGTCAACGTGTTGCCGAGTTCCTGCTGCCATTTGGCGTGGTCTTGCGCGGCGTTGCCAGCAGTGCCCGGGAGCAGGCGCCGTTCGTTGAAGTGGCGGGGTTGGATCAGTTACCGCACATGGTCGAACAATCGGACTATGTGCTTAACCTGCTGCCCGATACACCCGCGACCCATGATCTGTACGACGCTGCGCTGTTCAAGCGCTTCAAGCCCAGCGCGCTGTTCATCAACGCCGGGCGCGGGGTGGCGGTGGTCGATGGCGACCTGGTCGAGGCGCTCAAGGAAGGGCATCTGGCAGGCGCGGTGATCGATGTCTGCCGTCAGGAGCCGTTGCCCCAGCGCCACCCGTTCTGGACCGCCTGGGGCTTGCTGTTGACCGGGCACAGCTCGGCGCCCACCTCGCCAGCGGCGATGGTGCGTTTGTTCGTCGAGAATGCACGGGCGTATGCGGCGGGACAGGGCTTGCGTGGGGAAGTGGATTTTCTGCGCGGGTACTGAACTTGATTGCTCCTCATCGCGGGGCAAGCCCGCTCCCACGCTCGTATGAGCTGCGCCCCAGATGTTGGACACCCATCCATCATCTGGGGCGTAGCTCAGTATCTCGTGGGAGCGGGCTTGCCCCGCGATGAGGCCGGCACAGGCGATAAACCTATTACAAGCTGAAATCACCCTCAGCCGCCAATTCGCTCAACGGCCGCCGCGGGCTCGGCACTTCACGCGCCTGCAACGCCTCGGCCAGGGTGGCCTTGTCGCCCAGCTTGCCGATCGCAACCATGGCATGCAGGTCATAGCCCTCGGGGATCTTCAGTTCCTTGCGCGCCAGCTCCTGGTCGAACCCGGCCATGCCGTGGGTGTGCCAGCCACTGATGCTCGCTTGCAGGGCCAGGTGGCCCCAGGCGGAACCGGTGTCGAAGGTGTGCCACAGCGCCGGTTTGTCATCGAAGCTGGTCTTGGAGATGATCAGCACCAATGCCGAAGCCTGCTGGGCCCAGCTACGGTTGAACGGCACCAGCAGTTCCAGGTAGCGCTCCCAGTTGGGGGTGTCGCGCCGCGCATAAAGGAAGCGCCATGGCTGTGAGTTGTACGCCGACGGCGCCCAGCGCGCCGCTTCCAGGAAGCTCAGCAGAATGTCTTCGCTGATCGGCTCGGCGGTAAACGCGCGCGGCGACCAGCGGTTGATGAACTGCTCGTTGATGGCGTAATCGGCAATGCGGGGATTGGCGCTCATGGTGGCTCCTGCAAGGTAGGGAAAGACCAGAAGCGCACGCTACTGCGTCCAGCAGGTACTGACAAGCGGTCTGGCTTTGCCCAAGGCCAGGCTCTAGACTGGCGCCGCCGCGCGCCGTGAATGAAGAATCAATGCAGGAAACCGTGTGATGATGCCGCAAACCGCGCCCTTCTGGCGGCGCAAGACCCTCGAACAGCTCGATGCGCAGGAGTGGGAATCGCTCTGTGACGGCTGCGGCATGTGCTGCCTGCAAAAGCTCGAGGATGAGGACGACAACAGCGTCTACTACACGCGTATCGCCTGCAAGCTGCTCGATCTCGACAGCTGCCAGTGCAGCGACTATCCCAACCGCTTTGCCCAGGTGCCTGACTGCATCCAGCTCACCCCCGGCAAGGCCGATCAGTTCAAATGGTTGCCGCCCACCTGCGGCTATCGCCTGGTCAGTGAAGGCAAGGATCTGCCCGCCTGGCACCACCTGGTCTGCGGTGACCGCAAGCAGGTGCATGAGCAGCGTATCTCCCAGTCTGGACGTATGCTCAGTGAGAACGATGTGGATGAAGACGACTGGGAAGACCACCTGATTTTCCGCGCCGGCTGAGCCCCGGTCTTTCGCCTCTGCTGAACAAGGAGTTTCTGTATGCGTCGCCCTCTGCTGTTGGTCCTGGGTCTTGCGGCCTGCACGCCGGCCTGGGCCAAGAAGGTCGATCTGGATTACCAGGTGCGATTGCTGCCATCGACCAGCCAGGCCGAGGTGCGCCTGACCCTGGCTGACGGCAGCGCGGTGCGCAGCCTGGACTTCGACCTGGGCAAGGCGGGCGCCTACAGCGAGTTTCACGCCGACGGCCAATGGCAGCAGCAGGGCGAGCGCGGGATATGGCGCCCGGCGCCAGGCAAGACCAGCCTCAGCTACCGCGTGCAACTCGACCAGAAACCCCACGGCGGCGCCTATGAAAGCCGCATCACCCCGCACTGGGCAGTGTTTCGTGGCGATCAGCTGGTGCCCCCGGCGCGCCTCGACCAGCAGGACGGCACCGAGCTGGTCGCACGCCTGGCTTTTGAATTGCCGGCGGGCTGGAAGAGTGTAGAAACCGCCTGGCCGCGCATCGGCAAGCAGAAGTTCCGTATCGATAACGTCTCGCGGCTGTTCGACCGTCCCACCGGTTGGATGCTGGCTGGCAACCTTGGCAGCCGCCGGGCGCGCCTGGGCGAAACCGACGTGACCGTGGCGGCGCCGCAAGGGCAGGGCATGCGCCGCATGGATACCCTGACGTTACTGACGTTCGTCTGGCCTCAAGTGCAGGCGGTGTTCCCACGTAATCCGCCCAAGCTGTTATTGGTCGGCGCGCGCGATGAGATGTGGCGCGGCGTGCTGACCGGACGCAATTCGCTGTTCCTGCACAGTAACCGGCCGTTGATCGGTGACAGCGGCAATAGTCCGCTGCTACGCGAACTGGTGCAGGTGTTCGCACAGATCAATGACCGCGATGGCAGCGACTGGATCGGTGAGAGCCTGACCGATTACTACGCCAACGAATTGCTGCGTCGCGCTGGAGGCGTCAGTGATGACCGCTATCAGGCCTGGCAGGCGCGCCTGCAAAAGCTAGGCAGCAAAGTCACCCGCCTGCGCGGCAACCAGGCCGACCCTGGTCAGGTCGCGCGGGGCGTGCAGCTGTTGCAGGCGCTGGACCGCGAGATCCGCCTGCACACCCAGAACAAGCGCTCGCTGGATGATGTCGCGCGGGCGCTGATGCGCGTGCCGAGCGTCAACACCGAAGAGTTCATCCAGCTCAGCGAAAGCGTGCTGGGGCGCCAATCCGAAGTGCTGCAAAGCAAGCTCCTGCGCTGACGCCTTTCTCTCAAAACCTGCGCTAAACCTGTGCGAGCGGGCTTGTCTCTCAAAACCTGCGCTAAACCTGTGCGAGCGGGCTTATCTCTCAAAACCTGCGCTAAACCTGTGGGAGCGGGCTTGCCCCGCGATGGCGATCACCGGCCCGACGCTGCAGTTAAATTTTCGCCGCAGGATCCGTCCCAGTCACCGTCACCCCGCGCGTCGCCGCCTCGGCACTGGCCCTGAGCACCTCAAGCTCTGCCGCGCTGCGCTGAATGTCGCCACGCAGGCGCTGATACTCCTGGCGATGGCTCAACCACCAGGCCTTGGTCGAGCAGTGCCCGCTGATCCCGCGTGCCAGTGCCAACCCTCCAACCGCCACCTGCAACAGGCCGATCAGGCCGCCATGGCGCAGGCCTTTGCCGATCATCAATGCACCACCCGCCAGCGAACTGGCGCGTTCCAGGCCGTGGACGTTGTGCTCTTTGCTAACTGTGGGGGAATGGATATCGAGCATGACGAACTCTCCGTTGGAAGTGTAAGCAGCTGACCCTGCTGGTAACAGGCGCGTTCATTTCGATTGCTGGACGGCGGTTGCGCTGCGCGTGTTGGCCCCTGCTTCGACAGGTAACGCAAGCCGGCGATCGTGCTTCACAATGTCCGGTCTGAATACTTTTCTGTCGGGTTTGGCAATGCATCATTCAGCACGCCAACTCGGTCGCTTAGAATCCATGCAGGCCGCTAAATACGTGCCCTGCGCGGATCGAGCCATTCATCCAAAAGGCTGTAGACAAATTGTCTAACAGCGCCCTATAGTCGTTATACAAATAGTAGACACAGCGCTATGACAACAAAGAAGGCCGCCATGAAAGCCACTAGCATCGTCCAGCCGATCAGCAACGAGGTGCCCCAGGACCGCAAGGCCGTCCTGGCCCAAGCGCTGCGTCGGCGCATCCTCAGCATGGAGCTGGCGCCTGGTGCGGTGGTGGATGAACTGGCCCTGTGCGACGAATTCGGCCTGTCGCGTCCACCGGTTCGCGAGCTGCTGCGCCAGATTGCCGCCGAAGGCTACATCGAGCTGGAAGCCAACCGTGCGCCACGGGTAGCGGCGATGAACCACGAGTCGCTGCACAGCTTTTACCTGGCCGCGCCGCTGATCTACGTCGCCACCACCCAGCTGGCCGCCAGCTACGCCAGCGCCGCCGAGATCGAAGGGCTCAAGGGCATCCAAGCCCAGTTCCGCCAGGCGATCGAACAGCGAGACGTGGAAAACCGGGTGCTCTACAACGATGCCTTCCACCTGGAAATCGGCAAGATGGCGCACAACGACTACCTGATGCCCAGCCTGCGGCGGATCCTTATCGACCACACTCGCCTGGGCAAGATCTTCTACCGCCACCCGACCACCGATGACATGCAGCGCGATCTGGAACTTGCCTGCGCGCAGCACGAGCAGATCATCGAGGCGATCGAGCGGCGCGATCCTGAAACCGCGGGCCGCGTGGTGCGTGCGCACATGGAATTGTCGCGCCGACGCATGGCCGAGTACGCCGCACCCCAGGGACTGGATGTGCCGATCGAAATGTAGAGATTGAAGTCACCGTCCGTAGCGGTGAATGCACGACCACAACACACCAGGTCCATGAAATGACAAGAATAACTTCGCTGCCTGCCGATGATGCCTCCTGTGGCTGGTTCCACCTGAGCAAGCCCCGTCAGCCCCGGCCCGCCCACAGCGGCCAGGGCAAAGCCCGCTGGGTGGTGGTCGGCGCCGGTTTTACCGGCCTTGCTGCCGCGCGGCAACTGGCAGCGAACTTTCCCGATGACCAGATCGTGCTGATCGAGGCCCAGCAGGTTGGCTATGGCACCTCCGGGCGCAATGCCGGCTTTGCCATCGACCTGCCGCATGACATCGGCGCAGAGGACTACATTGGCGACATCGGCATCGCCAAGAGCATCCTCAAGCTCAATCTGGGCGGTCAGGCTTACCTCAAGGAGCTGGTCGAGCGCTATGCCATCGACTGCCAGTTCAAGCACTGCGGCAAATACCAGGCGGCCGTCGAAGATCGCGGCATCGCCGTGCTGGAAGCCTATCGCCGGGGGCTGGACAAGCTCGATCAACCTTACCAGATGATCGATGGGCGCGATTTGCCCGAGCACATCGGCACCGATTTCTACCGCAAGGGCCTGTTTACCCCAGGCACCGCGCTGATCCAGCCAGCGGCGTTGGTCAAAGGTCTGGCCGACAACCTGCCGAGCAACGTTGCGCTGTACGAGAACACCCCAATCCTTGATGTCGAATATGGCGACAAGGTGCTCTTGCGCCACGCCAATGGCTCGATCATGGCCGACAACCTGGTGCTGACCACCAACGCCTTTGGCATGAGCTTTGGCTTTCTCAAAGGGCGCATGCTGCCGGTGTTCACCTATGCCAGCATCACCCGCCCGCTGAGCGAGGACGAGCAGGCGCGCCTGGGCGGCAAGCCCTATTGGGGCGTGATTCCGGCGGACCCGTTCGGCACTACCTTGCGCCGCACGGTCGACAACCGCCTGCTGATCCGCAACAGCTTCAGCTACAACCCCGATGGGCGCAGCAATGGCAAATACCTGCAACGTTTCGTCGAGCGTCACCGCGAGTCGTTCGCCCGGCGTTTCCCGATGTTGCCCGAGGTCGACTTTGACTATACCTGGGGCGGTGCATTGGCCCTGTCGCGTAATCACATGGGCTTCTTCGGCAAGTTGGCGCCGAATGTATTCGGTGCGCTGTGCTGCAATGGGCTTGGTGTTACCCGCGGTACGGTGACCGGCAAACTCTTGGCCGATTGGCTGGCGGGCCAAAGCAATGAGTTGATCGACTTCTTGCTGAACGCTCCAGGGCCTTCTGCCAATCCACCGCAGCCCTTGGTATCGCTGGGCTTGAACCTGAATCTGATGTGGGGGCAATACCGCGCCGGAAAAGAAAGCTGAGCCATCGATAAGTTAACGATTCACGTGCAATTGGCTGGGGCTTAGTTACCCGGCACGGGCGCCCTTTGCCCAGACAAAGATGATCGAGGCGGGTAGTCGATCGAACGAGGCTGAAGGCAGTTTTCAGTGTCGCGCACGCGCTCGCCTTGAATAAGTGCACTACAGAAGTGGTAGGAACAATAATGACAAGTCCGAATATTTCCGTTGAAGATGTACCGCTCAATCGCTTTCACCAGTTGCTGACCGTGCGCTCCGGCGGTGGCTCGTTCGTCGATGGCTATGTACTGAGCATTATTGGCGTGGCCCTGGTGCAGATGTCCGCCGGCTTGAACCTGAGCAGTTTCTGGCAAGGCATGATCGCCGCGTCGGCGCTGATCGGGATCTTCTTTGGTGGCTTTTTCGGCGGTTGGCTGACCGACCGTTTTGGCCGCAAACGGGTGTTCTTCGTGGGCCCGGTGCTGTTCATGCTGGCCTCGCTCAGCCAGTTCTGGGTCGAGTCGGCGCTGGTGCTGTTTTTGCTGCGCTTTGCCATCGGCATCGCGGTGGGCATCGAGTACCCGGTGGCGACCTCGCTGCTGGTGGAGTTCTTGCCCAAGAAGAACCGCGGCCCGCGCCTGGCTACCCTGACCATTCTCTGGTTTGCCGGGGCGGCGTTCGCCTATGTCATTGGCGATCTGCTTTTGCGCCACGGCGGCGAGGAGTCCTGGCGCCTGGTGCTGGCCAGCCCGGTGGTGATCGGCGCGCTGCTGTTGGTGCTACGCATGGGCACCCCGGAATCGCCACGCTGGCTGCTGAGCAAAGGCCGTGCGGCCGAGGCTGAGGCGGTGATCAAGCAGGTCTACGGCAGTGATTTCTCCCTGCGCAACCTGCCTGAAGAGCCCAAGCAGAAGAAACTCTCGTTGCTCAGCCTGCTGCACTCAGGCTACGGCAAACGCATGCTGTTCGTGGCGATGTTCTGGACCTGCTCGGTCATCCCGGTGTTCGCCGTGTATGCCTTCGCGCCCAAGGTGCTGGCCGCGCTCAACCTCAAGGGCGACTGGGCTTCGTTCGGTTCGGTGGCGATCACTTTCCTGTTCGTGGTCGGCTGCATCATCGCCACCCGCCTGATCAACGGCATGGGTCGGCGGCGCATGCTGATCAACAGCTTTGCCTGGTCGGGCATGGCGCTGCTGGGCCTGGCGGCATTCCACGCCGGCTCCGAGCTGCTGATCCTCGGCTTGTTTGGCGCCTACGCGCTGTTCATCGGCGGCGCGCAGGTGCTGCAGCTGGTGTATCCGAACGAGCTGTTCCCCACTGAAATTCGTGCAGGCGCGGTCGGCGTGGGCACTTCGCTGTCGCGGGTCGGTGCTGCCATCGGCACCTGGCTGGTGCCGATGGCGCTGGATAGCTACGGCATCGCTTTCACCATGTACGCCGCGGCCATCGTCACCTTCATTGGCCTGGCGTTCTCTGTCGCGCTGGCGCCGGAAACCCGTTCGCTGAACCTGCAGCAAGCTGCATCGCTGGGCTGAATCACCACCACGGCGTGGCGCTGATCGGGCGCTGCGGCCTGAACAAAACTGATCGTTGCATTGGAGAACTCACCGTGAAATTCGAAGGCATCTATACCCCGGCAATCACTCCGCTGGCCGCGGACGGCTCGATCGACAAGGCGGCGTTCGCCGACGTCCTTGAGTACCTGATCGATTCGAAGATTCATGGCGTCATCATCGGCGGTTCCACCGGCGAGTACTACGCGCATACCTCCCAGGAACGCATCGAGTTGGCCGCCCAAGCCAAAGACGTGCTCAACGGCCGCCTGCCGCTGATCGTCGGCACCGGTGGCATCCGCACCGAAGACGCGGTGGCCTTTGCCAAGCACGCCAAAGAGATCAAGGCTGATGCGTTGTTGGTCGGCACGCCGCCGTACGCCCTGCCGACTCAGCAGGAGATCGCTCAACACGTCAAAGCCGTTGACGCTGCCGCCGACCTGCCGATCATGCTCTACAACTACCCAGGCCGCATGAGCGTGAGCATGGGCGAGGAATTCTTCGATGCCGTGGCGGATGTGAAGAACATCGTCGCCATCAAGGAAAGCTCCGGTGACATGGGCCAGCTGCACCGCCTGGCCATCCAGCGCCCGAACATCCAGCTGTCGTGCGGCTGGGACGACCAGGCCCTGGAGTTCTTCGCCTGGGGTGCACAAAGCTGGGTGTGCGCCGGCTCCAATTTCATCCCGCGCGAGCACGTGGCCCTGTATGAGGCCTGCGTGATCGACAAGGACTTCGACAAAGGCCGGCGCATCATGGGCGCGATGATGCCGCTGATGGACTTCCTCGAAGGTGGCAAGTTCGTCCAGTCGATCAAGTACGGCGTGGCCCTGAACGGCCTGAGCACCGGTGGCGTGCGCAAGCCGCTGTCCGAGCTGGACGCTGCCGAGAAGCAGGCGCTTGAGCGCGTCGTGAGCGAACTCAAGCGCAACATCGCACAGATCACCGGGGGAGCCTGACCATGGCCCAATTGCTGAGCAAGGACCAATACGCGGCCATCGCCGCCGACCTGCAACTGCGTACCCAGGCGTTCATCGACGGTGAGTTCCGCGATGCCATCTCGGGCCGCACCTTCGTCACCACCAACCCGGCCACCGGCAAGCAGCTGGCTGAAGTCGCCGCGTGCGACGTGCAGGACGTGGACGTCGCCGTGGCGGCCGCCAAGCGCGTGTTCGAAGACGGTTCCTGGGCGAAGCTGCAACCGGGTGAGCGCAAACACATCCTGCTGAAATTCGCCCAGCTGCTGGAAGACCACAGCCACGAGCTGGCGGTACTGGAAGCATTGGACAGCGGCAAGCCGGTCAGCGAGTGCCAGAACGTCGACGTTCCAGAAACCATCCACACCATCCGTTGGCACGCCGAGCTGATCGACAAGATCTACGACAACACCGCGCCGACCGGCAACGCCGCGGTGACCATGGTGGTGCGCGAGGCGATTGGCGTGGTCGGCCTGGTGCTGCCGTGGAACTTCCCGCTGCTGATGCTGGCCTGGAAGATCGCCCCGTCACTGGCCGCCGGTTGTTCGATCGTGGTCAAGCCGGCCAAGGAAACCACCCTCAGCGCCCTGCGGGTAGCCGAGCTCGCCCATCAGGCGGGTGTCCCGGCCGGGGTGTTCAACCTGGTGCCTGGGGGTGGCCGTGAAGTAGGCGAGGCCATTGGCCGGCACATGGACATCCCCATGGTCAGCTTCACCGGCTCTACCGACACCGGCCGCTTGTTCCTCAAGTACGCGGCCGAGTCCAACCTCAAGCGCATCGTCCTCGAGCTGGGTGGCAAGAACCCGGCTGTGGTGATGAACGACTGCGAAGACTTGGATGAAGTGGCCCAGTTCGTCACCGCCGGTGCGTTCTGGAACATGGGCGAGAACTGCTCGGCGTCGTCGCGGCTGATCGTGCACAAGGACGTCAAGGATCAACTGCTGAGCTTGATTGCCAAGCACCTGAAGCAATGGAAACTCGGCGATCCCCTCGACCCGGACAACCGCCTCGGGGCGATGGTCAGCAAGTCGCACTTCGACAAGGTCAAGTCCTACCTGGAGTACGCCGCCGAGCACAAGCTCAACGTGGTGCAGGGTGGCCAGACCGAGCAGGGGGTGTTCGTGCAGCCGACCATCGTCGATGGCGTGGCGCGCGATAGCCGCCTGTTCGTCGAGGAGATCTTCGGGCCAGTGCTGAGCGTTACCTCGTTCGAGACCATCGAGGAGGCCATCGAGCTGGCAAACGACACCATCTACGGCCTGGCGGCTTCGGCCTACACCGGCAGCCTGCGCAATGCCCTGCGCCTGTCGCGGGAGATTCGCGCGGGCGTGGTCACGGTCAACTGCTTCGGCGAAGGCGATGCTTCGACGCCGTTCGGTGGTTACAAGGAGTCCGGCTTTGGTGGGCGCGACAAGTCGATTTGGGCGCATGACCAGTACACCGAGCTCAAGACCATCTGGATCAACGCGGCGTAAACCGAGCATTTTGGGGCCGCTTTGCGGCGGTTCGGCGCCCCGACAAGCCCGCTCCCACAGGTACAGCGCCGTTGCGAAGATGAGCGCTATCCCTGTGGGAGCGGGCTTGCCCGCGAAGAGGCCGGAACAGACACAACCTAGACACACAACTTACAGACACATCCTGCTTCACAGCGAATAAGCAGCACGGCTCGGCAATGAGCTAGACAAGGCTGCGGCGCTGACGGCTACCGGGACACCGGCGGCCACACATTCCCTGAAACCAAGAAAAACCCGTGCACAGATCCACTGGGGAGTGGCTGCGTGCGCACCTAAAATCTTTTGTGAGTCGACTGCCATGATCGTTTCCCAAGCCAGCGCGCTTGCGCCTGCGCTATCCCACCGCAACGCCCTGCTCGTTGCCCATATCGCCGCCGTGCTGTTCGGTCTGACCGGCATTCTCGGCGCCCTGATCCATGCTGACGCCACGGTCATTACCGCCGGCCGCGCGGTGTTCGCCGTGCTGGCCCTGGGGGTGATGGCGCTGATGCAGCGTAAGGCCCTGTTCACTGGCCTTGATTGGCACAAGTTCGCCGTGATGCTGTTCACCGGCGCCATGCTGGCAGCGCACTGGGTGACGTTCTTCATCGCCATCAAGGTCGGCGGGGTAGCGGTGGCGACCCTGGGCTTTGCCAGCTTCCCGGCGTTTATCGCGCTGCTCGACCTGCTGGTGTTTCGCGAACGTCTGCACCTGCGTGAAGCGTTGCTGCTGGGCTTGGTGACGCTGGGGCTGGTGCTGGTGGTGCCGTCGTTCGACCTGCTGGACCAGGGCACGCTGGGGCTGCTCTGGGGCTTGGCCTCGGGTCTGTCGTTCGCCTTGCTGGCAATCGCCAATCGGCGTGCCGCGCGGGGCATGGATGCGCTGCAGGTGGCGTTCTGGCAGAACCTGACGGTGGCCGTGCTGGTGGCGCCGTTTGCGCTGAACCAGTTGATGGTGCAGGGCTTGCAGGTAACGGATTGGGTCTACCTGGCGCTGCTCGGGGTGTTTTGCACGGGGTTGTCGCAGTTCTTGTTCGTCAAGAGCCTGGAAGGGCTGCAGGCGCGTAGCGCGGGGATGATCATTGCCCTGGAGCCGGTGTATGCGATTGCCTGTGCCTGGGTGCTGTTCGCCGAGCAGCCGTCGCTGCGAATGCTGGTGGGGGCGGCGCTGGTGATCGTGGCGACGGTGCTGTCGGCCTGGAGCAAGCCTGCCAGTGAGCGTCTGGCTTGAGATTATGCGGCCGCTTCGCGGCCCATCGCACGCCCACGAGGGGCACAATTGCCCATGAGTAAACTGCCCCCCCGAAGTTGGACAACCCATCCAGCTTTCAGGCGGCAGCCCACTGCGTGGGAGCGGGCTTGCCCCGCGATGAGGTCAGCCCTGCTTACTTGAATTTGGGCCCGGAGCGCGTATTGAGGCCCTTGGCCAAGCGGTCATACAGCACCACATTGACCGTCGCCGCCAAGTTCATGCAGCCCTCGGTGGGGATGTAGATGGTCTCTTCGCACCACGCCCGCACGCTCTCATCGAGGGTGCCGTCTTCAGGCCCGAAGATGTAGATGGCGCGATCCGGGTGGGTGTACTCAGGCAGCGGCCGAGCACCCTCGACCAGCTCCACCGCCACCGGCGTGCAGCCCAGGGGGATGATGCGCTGCAGGTCATCGATTCCGATCAGCGGAATGTCGTAGTGCACCCGCTTGGTATCGGTGACGAAATCGCGCGCGCGTTCATAGCGTTTGCCGGTGTAGAACACTGAGTTGACGCCGTAGCAACCCGCTGCGCGCATCACCGAGCCGACGTTCTCCGGGGACTTGGGATTGAACAGGCCGATGCAGCTGTACCGTTTGTTTGCCACGTGCCGGGGCCCTTCGCAAAAAAGACGCAATTATACGGGCTTGCCGGCAGTGATGGGGATCAGTCTTTCTTCAGCAGGCCGGCCAAACCGGCGAACGGGTTGTGGGTGGCCTTGGCGATGCTCGGCGTGCTGGTCGAGCCTTCGCTGAAGTACTGTTGGTCGGTGTAGCGCGAGTGCTCGTTGTCGTGGCAATACAGGCACAACAGTTCCCAGTTCGAGCCATCTTGGGGGTTGTTGTCGTGGTTATGGTCACGATGGTGCACGGTCAGCTCCGACAGGCGTTTGCCGGAGAACTCACGGGCGCAGCGGCCGCAGACATGGGGATACATCTTCAGGGCCTTGTCGCGGTAGCCCATTTCCTTGTCGCGCTTGGCGTCCGCAAGGATGCGGTCGAGGCGGGCGGTAGCCGATAGGGTGGAACTCATGGTGTTACCTTTATTGTATTCAGGCGAATGACGGTTATAGCCTTGAGTCTAGCGCGCCTGCAGGCCACGCGGACAGGCAAAAACCTGCAGATCGGCGTAGCCTGTAGAAAGATTCCCGACAGGAGGTTGCAGATGTTGCATGCGATCCTCGCCGCATTGATCGTGGTTGCCGCGCCCTTGGCGCACGCCGCTGGCCAGCAGCCCCGGATCACCACGCCGGTGCCTGGTGCACCGGGCACCGCCACGCCCACGCCCTATCCACAGATTACCCCGAGCGCACCGCCCAAGGCCTACGACCGCCAGCCCGGTGCACCGCTGTTGCCGCCGATGCCCGTGCCCGGGCCACCGCGCGATCAGCCGCTGCCGGGCCTTTCGCAAGAGCCGCCGCGACCACCGGCCAAGGACGATTAGACCTGGGCCAGGCGCTGGCCGTCTTGCATGCGCAAGCGCTTCGATAGCGCCACAGCCAGTGCGCGGATGATCCGCGCAGCGATGCGTGGCGCTTCGTTGAGCATCTTTTCCAACGAGTCCTTGCCCAGGGTCAGCAGTTGGCATTCGCTGGCCGCTACGCAACTGGCCGAGCGGCGCTCACCGTCGAGCACGGCCATTTCGCCAAACGCGCCGCGGCGCAGCACGGCGATTTCCACCGCCTGGCCGCTGCCATCGGTCTTGCGCACTGAGACTTGGCCGCGGTGCAGGATGCACATGAAGGTACCGGCGTCGCCTTCCTGGAAAATCGTCTCGCCGGCAGTCATATGGGCGAGGCTGAAGTAGCCGGCCACGGCGTGGAAGTCGGTTGGTTGCAGGGCGTCGAACAGGCCGCAGTCCATGAGCATGTCGCGGATTTCGGCATTGAGCTGGGAGGCGTCTGGCATGTGTTGTTCTTCTGTCTGGGGCGGTGGATCGTTGGTTCGCGTCTTTCAAGCGCAGTTTTTGTCGCCAGTGCTGGCCTCTTCGCGGGCAAGCCCGCTCCCACAGGGATCGTGCAGACCCCTATCAATTGTGTGATCGACTCGGCCCATGTGGGAGCGGGCTTGCCCGCGAAGAGGCCAGCACTGGCGACGCAAAACCGGCAAGACAAATCCACCTTAAGACAACAAAAAAACCGATTTACACCACGCCCAGCTCATTGAAGACGAACGCATACTCCAACGCCACGTCCTTGAGCCCTTGGTACCGGCCGCTCATGCCGCCGTGACCCGCGCCCATCTCAGTCTTGAGCAGCAGCAGGTTGTCGTCGGTCTTGCGCGTACGCAAGCGCGCGACCCACTTGGCTGCTTCCCAGTACTGCACGCGGCTGTCGTTGTAACCGGCCACCACCAGCATGGCAGGATAGGCCTGGGCCTTGACGTTCTCGTAGGGCGCATAAGCCCTGATCCGTGCGTAAACCTGCGGCTCCTCGGGGTTGCCCCACTCGTCGTACTCGGTCACGGTCAGCGGCAACTCAGGGTCGAGCATGGTGTTGAGCACGTCGACGAACGGCACTTCGGCAATCGCGCAACGGAAGAGATCCGGACGCTGGTTGAGTACCGCGCCAATCAGCAGGCCGCCGGCGCTGCCGCCGCTGATCGCCAGGCGTTCGCGGCCGGTGACGCCCTCGGCGATCAGGTGTTCGGCGCAGGCGATGAAGTCATCGAAGCTGTTCTGCTTGTGTTGCTGCTTGCCAGCCCGGTACCAGGCCTCGCCCAGCTCGCCGCCGCCACGCACATGGGCGATGGCGAAGGCCACGCCGCGTTCGAGCAAGCTCAGCCGGGCGTGGGAGAACCATGGGTCGAGGCTTTCGCCATAGGCGCCATAGCCGTACAGATAGAGCGGCACTGTCTTGTCCAGATCCTCGCGGCGGCGGACCAGGCTGATCGGCACCTGCGTGCCATCCTTGGCGGTCGCCCACAAGCGCTGGCTGACGTAGGCGTCGGCATCGAACGCGCCAAGCACTGGCGTCTCTTTGAGCACCTGCTGAGCACCACTGGCCAGCTCCAGTTGGCGCACCTGGGCTGGGCGGTTGAGCGCTTCATACCGCAGGCGAATGCGGCTGCTGGAAAACTCCAGGCTGTCTTGCACATACAGGCTGTAGGCCGCATCCGGCAGCTCCACGCGGTATGTCGGCAAACCTTGCGGGCGCACTTCGATGATCGGCAGGCCACCTTCGCGCAGGCTCAGCGCCAGCGCGCTGGCATTGAGGCTCAGGCCTTCGAGCATGATCGTCTCACGGTGCGCCACCAGCACCTGCCACTGCGCGCGGCTTGGCACCTGCTCGGCAGGGGCGTGGAACAGGGCGAAGTTGATCCCGTCCTGGTTGCTGCGGATGAACCAGCGCCACTGGCCATCGAGCTGGCCGTGATCGGGGTAGTACTCGTGATTTTCCTCACGTGGCGCCAGGCAGGTGAAGTCGGCCTGTGGGGTGCTGGCGTCGAGCACCCAGGCCTCGCTGGTGGTCTTGCTGTTGAGCAGCAGGATCAGCTGGCGCTCGGAGCTGGCGCGGTAGCAGTGCAGGAAGAACCGTCCATCGGCTTCCTCGAACACGGTCTGCGCGTCAGCCTCGCCCAAGGTAAAGCGGCGCAGGCGCCAAGGGCGGTGGGTGTCGTCCAGTTCAGCGAAGAACAGCGTCTGGCTATCGTTGGCCCAGGTCATGCTGCCGTCGCAGTCGTCGAAGGGCAGGGTGGTGATGCTGCCGCTGGCCAGGTCCTTGACATACAGCGTGTAGGTTTCTTCGCCGTTGGTGTCGAGGCTGTAGGCCAGCAGGCGGTGGTCGGGGCTGACATTGAACGCGCCCAGTGCCAGGAAGCCGCCAGCGGCCAGGGCGTTGGGGTCGAGCAGCAATTGTTCGCGGCTTTCATCGACCGTGTTGGAGTCGTCGGCCGGGCGCGGGCAGCGGTAGTGGCGTGGGTATTCGTCGCCGGCGGTGGTGCGCGTGTAATACAGCCAAGGGCCCCAGGGCGAGGGCAATGACAGGTCGGTTTCCTTGATGCGGCCCTTGATCTCTTTGAACAGTTGCTCGCGCAGCGGCGCCTGGTCGGCCAGGCAGGCCTCCTGGTAGGCGTTTTCGGCGTGCAGGTAGGCCAGTACCTCGGGGGTGTCGCGCTCTTGCAGCCAGGCGTAGGGGTCGGCGCCTGGGGCCTGATGGGCGATTGGAGCTTTAGCGGTGGCTGGCATGAATGATCTCTTGGTGTGCTGTTGCGGGCTTTGCCGGCCCTATCGCGGGGCAAGCCCGCTCCCACGCTGGCAGTGTTCAATCAAACAGCACCTGGGAGCGGGCTTGCCCCGCGATAGGGGCGCCTAGGCCCAAATGTGTTTATCATAGGCGTCTCTTTGCCTGGCTTGCACGAACACCATGACCGAGAACGACTATACCCTCGCCTGGGGCCTCTATGCCGTGGCCGCCCTGGGCTGCCTGCTGGTGGGCTTCAAACTCACCGGCTGGATGTGGCGTTGGCTGCGCGAACCGCTGCGGGTGATCATCGCGGTGCTGCTGCTGACCCCAACCATCGTCGATCCGGTCAAGGAAAGCTTCGCCCCGGCCATCGCCATCAGTGCCTTGGATATCGCCTTCAAGGTCGGTAACAACGCCTGGCGCGCCGCCTCGGACCTGGCCATGTACGGCATGATCGCCTTTGCCCTGTATCTGCTCTTCGTGCTGATCCGCTGGCCGCTGGAAAAACGCGCCCGCGAGCGCCGCGAGCAGGCCGATGCCGCCGCCCAGCGCCAGGTCGGCGAAGATGACCAGGTGCTGGCCGAGGCATCGGTTGCCGCCGATCGCAATGACCGTTATCGCAACGACCCGCCGCCAGCGGCCCCTGGCCGCGGCCGGGTCGAGCCCCGTCTGTAAAGGAAGCCGCGCGTATGTGCGAACTGCTGGGCATGAGTGCCAACGTCCCTACTGACATTGTCTTCAGCTTCTCCGGACTGATGCAGCGCGGCGGCCGTACCGGTCCGCACCGCGATGGCTGGGGCATCGGTTTCTATGAAGGGCGCGGCCTGCGTCTGTTCCAGGACCCGGCAGCGAGCAGCGAATCGGAAGTGGCCAAGCTGGTGCAGCGCTATCCGATCAAGAGCGAGGTGGTCATCGGCCATATTCGCCAGGCCAACGTCGGCAAGGTCTGCCTGTCCAATACTCACCCGTTCGTGCGCGAACTGTGGGGGCATAACTGGTGTTTCGCGCACAATGGCCAACTGGCTGATTTCAGCGGACAGAAAACCTTCTACCGGCCCATTGGCGACACCGACAGCGAAGCGGCCTTCTGCGACCTGCTCAATCGCGTGCGTAGCGCCTTCCCGGAGCCGGTCGAGGTCGAGCAACTGTTGCCCGTGTTGGTCGAGGCCTGCGCCGAGTACCGTGGCAAGGGCGTGTTCAATGGTTTGCTGAGCAACGGCGACTGGCTGTTCTGCTTCTGTTCGACCAAACTGGCGCACATTACCCGTCGCGCACCGTTTGGCCCGGCCAGGCTCAAGGATGTCGACATGATCGTCGACTTCCAGGCAGAAACCACTCCAAATGACGTGGTCACGGTGATCACCACCGAGGCCCTGACCGAAAACGAAACCTGGCACCGTTATGAGCCCGGCCAATGGGCGCTGTGGCGCCATGGCGAGTGCATCGCCCACGGGCAAAGCTAAGGACGCTGCATGTTCAGAAGTTACCTGCGGTTGCTGCTGTTCACCTTCGGCCTGCTGGCCGGTATTCAGGTCCCGGGCATGGTCAAGGACTACAGCCAGCGGGTCGAGGCGCATGTACTGGAGTCGCGCGAGGCGCTGTCGGGCTTCCAGGAGACCGCCGAGCGCTTCTTCAAGGGCGATTTGCAGGCGCTGGTGCGCCACTATCGCAGCAGTGACGATCCGGTGTTTCTCAGCGACGCCAACAGCATCGAGAGCCTGCTGATCCGCAATCAGTTGCTCGAGCGCGAGTGGCAGGCGTTGCAAGGATCGTGGTTGAGCCGCAGCTGGCATGTGCTGGTGCAGGCCGATCCACAGCTGCGCGAAGAAACCCTCAAGGGCTACAGCTACCAGATTCTGCTGGTGCCAGAGGCGATTGGCTGGGGCCTGGGGGCGGGGTTCTTGCTGGCCTTGGTGGTCGAGAGTGTGTTGCTGCTGGTCGGCTGGGTGATTCTTGGCGGGCGGCGCAAGGCGGTCAAGGAGAGCTGGCGCTGAGCTGCTGGCTTGGTGTTGGCCTGTCGCGGCCTCTTCGCGGGCAAGCCCGCTCCCACAGGTACCCCACTGAACTCAAGAACAGTGGGGTACCTGTGGGAGCGGGCTTGCCCGCGAAGAGGCCGGTGAATCCAGCACAAGTCTATTTGGACAGATACTTCATCGCATCCTCCAACCCCTGCAAGGTCAGCGGATACATCTTGTCTTCGACCAGCTCGCGGATCAGGTGGGTGGAGGCGGTGTAGTCCCAGGTCTGCTTGGGATACGGGTTGATCCAGACGATCTTCTTGAATTTCTCCTTGAAGCGCTGCATCCACACATAGCCGGCTTCCTCGTTCCAGTGCTCGACACTGCCGCCAGGCTGGGTGATCTCGTAAGGCGCCATGGCCGCATCGCCAACGAACACCACCTTGTAGTCATCGCCGTACTTGTGCAGCAAGTCGAAGGTGGCAAAGCGCTCTGACGTGCGGCGCAGGTTGTTCTTCCACACCGACTCGTACACGCAGTTGTGGAAGTAGTAGTACTCCAGGTGCTTGAACTCGGTCTTGCAGGCCGAGAACAGCTCTTCGCATACCCGCACATGGGCGTCCATCGACCCGCCGATGTCGAATAGCAGCAGCAACTTCACCGTGTTGCGCCGCTCTGGGCGCATCTGGATGTTCAGCAGCCCGGCGTCGCGGGCGGTGTGGTCGATGGTGCCATCGATGTCCAGCTCTTCAGCCGCACCTTGGCGGGCGAACTTGCGCAGCCGGCGCAAGGCCAGCTTGATGTTGCGCGTGCCCAGCTCGACCTGATCGTCGAGGTTCTTGTACTCGCGCTGGTCCCAGACCTTGACCGCCTTGCCCTGGCGTTTGCCGGCCTCGCCGACCCGGATGCCTTCAGGGTTGAAGCCACCTGAGCCAAACGGGCTGGTACCGCCGGTGCCGATCCACTTGTTGCCGCCGGCGTGGCGTTCTTTCTGCTCTTCGAGGCGTTTCTTGAACTCCTCGATCAGCTTGTCCAGGCCACCGAGCGATTGGATCTGCGCGCGCTCCTCATCGCTGAGCGAACGCTCGAACTCCTTGCGCAGCCACTCTTCGGGGATCAGCGCCTCCAGGTGTCGGTCGAGGTTCTCCAGGCCCTTGAAGTAGGCGCCGAAGGCCCGGTCGAATTTGTCGAAGTGTCGCTCGTCCTTGACCAGAATCGCTCGGGCGAGGTAGTAGAACTCGTCCATGTCGGCGAACACCACCCGCTGCTGCAGGGCCGCCAGCAGGTCGAGCAGTTCGCGCACCGAGACCGGCACCTTGGCCGCGCGCATTTCGTTGAACAGGTTGAGCAGCATGACCGGCTCCTGTCAGCGATTGCCGCGTCGGCTCATGAATGCCAGGCGCTCGAGCAGTTGCACGTCCTGCTCGTTCTTGACCAGGGCGCCGGCCAGCGGCGGGATGGCCTTGGTCGGATCGCGCTCGCGCAACACCGCTTCGCCGATATTGTCGGCCATCAGCAGCTTGAGCCAGTCGACCAGTTCGGAGGTGGAGGGCTTCTTCTTCAGGCCCGGCACCTTGCGCACATCGAAGAATACATCCAGCGCCTCGCTGACCAGCGACTGCTTGATGTTCGGGTAGTGCACATCGACGATCTTCTGCAGGGTGTCGCGGTCGGGGAAGGCGATGTAGTGGAAGAAGCAGCGGCGCAGGAAGGCGTCGGGCAGCTCCTTTTCGTTGTTCGAGGTAATGATGATGATCGGCCGCTGCTTGGCCTTGATGGTCTCGTCGATTTCGTAGACGTAGAACTCCATCTTGTCGAGCTCTTGCAGCAGGTCGTTGGGGAACTCGATGTCGGCCTTGTCGATCTCGTCGATCAGCAGGATCACCCGCTCTTCAGACTCGAACGCCTCCCACAGCTTGCCCTTCTTCAGGTAGTTGCGCACATCGTGGACCTTGTCCACGCCCAGCTGCGAGTCGCGCAGGCGGCTCACTGCGTCGTATTCGTAGAGGCCCTGGTGGGCCTTGGTGGTCGACTTGATGTGCCAGGTGATCAGCTTGGCGCCGAAGGAAGCCGCCAGTTGCTCGGCGAGCATGGTCTTGCCGGTGCCCGGCTCGCCTTTGACCAGCAGTGGGCGCTCCAGGGTAACCGCCGCGTTGACCGCCAGTTTCAGGTCGTCTGTGGCGACGTAGTCGCGGGTGCCTTCGAACTTCATCAACCTATCCTCTGTGCGGGGTGTCAGTGGCGGCCTCATCGCGGGGCAAGCCCGCTCCCACGCATTCTGTGTGTAGCGCGGCGTGGGAGCGTGCGTACCCCGCGATAGGGGCGGCCCAGACAACATTGTCTATGTGTGTCAGCGACTATACCCCGGCCCCAGGCACATGCAAACGCAGACCGGGTATTCAGTCCCTGAATGGCCCGTCACGCAGGCTCAGTCGGAATCAGGCGCAGGTTGCTCATATCGTGCATTGAACGCCTGCACGAAACCGTTACGCAGAATCTGCAAAAAGGCCTCAAACCCGCTGATGTCCTGCTGATGGACACTGCCGCTGAGTTCCACGCGGGTGGCGAACTGGTTTTTCGGCTGGTTTTTCAGCACGGTTTCCGAGGCACCGACCAACGCCTCCCAGATCGAACGGAAGAAACCCTTGTCCTTGTTCTCGACATCCTGCTGCCAATTGAACACATCCACATCGCGCAGCAGCGGCTTGATATAGCCATTGAGCCGACCCTTCTCGGCCTGGGCCTCGATCACCACATCGCCGTGGCCGGCGTTGAAGTCGAACTTGCCGTAGGCGCTGGCGAAATCGTTGAGTCGACGCAGCTGGATGCCCGTCGCACGCAGGCGGAACTCAAAGTCGTCGAAGTCGCTGAACGGATCGAAGGTCGCCCGGCTTTCCACCTTGGCGTCACCAAGCAATAGCGCAGAACCTTCGAAGCTGGCATCACGCCGACCTTTGTCGTCGCGCACATTGGTCAGGTTGCGGATACTCGCTTGCAATCGAGTGGCCTTGAGCTCGACGGGCGGCTTGGAGTTGTAATTGCGAAAGGTCAGCGTGCCATTGTCGATGCGCACTTCATTGAGGGTGATCGGCAGCAGCTTTTCCAGCTGCTGACGCCAGTCGGTGCCACGACCGGTCTGCGAATTCTGCTTGTTGCCGCCGTCGACGAAGTTCAGCTCTGGGCGGACGAACACCACTTCGGCCACCACGGCCCGGTCGTACCACAACGCGTGCCAGCTCACCGACAGGTCGATCAACGGCGCATCGACAAACGGCACTGGCACTTTGCCGGTGGTCTTGACGATCTTCAGCCCATTGATCTGGTAGGCCCCTCGCCACCAGGCCAGGTCGACATCGGTGATCTGGCCACGGTACTCGCCCATGTCGGCGAGCTTGTCGTTGAGGTAGTCGCGCACCAGGTAGGGCAGCGCCAGGTGCAGCGCCACCAGCAGCACGGCCAGGCTGGCCAGGCCGACCAGCGGCCAGCGATAACGCGCTTTCATCGAAGGCTCTCCAATCGAGGATGTCCGGTTGACCGCAGGCCCGTCGCGGGAGTTCGAACGGGCTTTACGCTCCTCTCGGGCAGGCTTACCCTTGAAGCTTTCCCCGCTCGGTTAAGGACCCTGCCATGAGCCGTATCTACGCAGACAACGCGCACTCCATCGGCAACACGCCGCTGGTGCAGATCAACCGTATCGCCCCGCGCGGGGTGACCATCCTGGCCAAGATCGAAGGGCGCAACCCTGGCTACTCGGTCAAGTGCCGGATCGGTGCCAACATGGTCTGGGACGCCGAAGCCAGCGGCAAGCTCAAGCCGGGCATGACCATCGTCGAGCCGACCTCGGGCAACACCGGTATCGGCCTGGCCTTCGTCGCCGCCGCCCGCGGCTACAAATTGTTGCTGACCATGCCCGCCTCGATGAGCCTGGAGCGGCGCAAGGTGCTCAAGGCGCTGGGCGCCGAGTTGGTACTGACCGAGCCTGCCAAAGGCATGAAGGGCGCGATCGAGAAGGCCAACGAAATCGTCGCCTCCGACCCTGCCAAGTACTACCAGCCGGGCCAGTTCGACAACCCGGCCAACCCGGCGATCCACGAAAAGACCACCGGCCCGGAGATCTGGAACGACACCGATGGCGCGGTCGACGTGTTGGTCGCAGGCGTCGGCACCGGCGGCACCATCACCGGCGTGTCGCGCTATATCAAGAACACCCAAGGCAAGCCGATCCTGTCGGTTGCCGTCGAGCCTATCGCCTCGCCGCTGATCAGCCAGACCCTGGCCGGCGAAGAGCTCAAGCCCAGCCCGCACAAGATCCAGGGCATCGGCGCAGGCTTCGTGCCGAAGAACCTTGACCTGTCGCTGGTCGACCAGGTCGAGAGGGTCAGCGACGAAGAGTCCAAGGCCATGGCCCTGCGCCTGATGCAGGAAGAGGGCATCCTCTGCGGTATTTCCTGCGGCGCGGCAATGGCCGCGGCGGTGCGCCTGGCTGAGAAGCCGGAGATGCAGGGCAAGACCATCGTGGTGATCCTACCTGATTCGGGTGAGCGCTACTTGTCGAGCATGCTCTTCGCCGATCTGTTCACCGAACAGGAAAACCAGCAGTAGGCATTCAGTCAGTGCCGGCCTCTTCGCAGGCAAGCCCGCTCCTACACATGCCGCGCAATTCTGTAGGAGCTGGCTTGCCTGCGATGGACTGCGTAGCAGTCGCAAGTGGGCTATTACCTGACCCGGCGCAATACCCAGCCACGGCCTTTATTACAAAATCTTCAACATTGCTATCCGACCCAAGTTGTTTTTACCCGCGTCGGATGGGTTTATGATGTCCGGCTATCTGGAAGCGATGGCCTGATTTCCTATTCCAAGGAGTGTTGCATGACCTTTTCCTTTGTCGCCAAGGCGGGTGTTCTGCTGGTGTTCTTCGGCAGCGTGCTGTTCGTGCACCTGCGCGGCAAGGCCCGGCTGCCGGTGCTACGCCAATTCGTCAACCATTCGGCGTTGTTCGCTCCCTACAACAGCCTGATGTACCTGTTCTCCGGCGTACCGTCCAAACCCTATCTGGACCGTCAGCGCTTCCCTGAGCTCGATGTGCTCAAGGACAACTGGCAAGTGATTCGCGAAGAGGCCATGCGCCTGTTCGACGAGGGTTACATCCGCGCCGCCGAAAAAGACAATGACGCAGGCTTCGGCTCGTTCTTCAAAAAGGGCTGGAAGCGGTTTTACCTGAAGTGGTACGACAAACCGCTGCCTTCGGCGCAAGCCCTGTGCCCCAAGACCGTCGAGTTGGTCAGCAGCATTCCCAACGTCAAGGGCGCGATGTTCGCCCTGCTGCCCGGCGGCAGCCACCTCAATCCGCACCGCGACCCGTTCGCCGGCTCGCTGCGCTATCACCTGGGCCTGTCCACGCCTAACTCGGACAACTGCCGCATCTACGTTGACGGCCAGCCGTATGCCTGGCGTGACGGTGAAGACGTCATGTTCGACGAGACCTTCGTGCACTGGGTGAAGAACGAAACCGAGGTGACTCGGGTGATCCTGTTCTGCGACGTCGAGCGCCCGCTCAATAGCCCGCTGATGACCCGCATCAACCGCAAGGTCAGCGCCTTCCTCGGCCGCGCCACCGCGCCGCAGAACACCGACGACGAGCGGGTTGGCGGCATCAACCAGGCGTACGCCTGGAGCAAGCGCTTCAGCAACAAGATCAGTAGCCGGGTCAAGCAATTCAAACGCGCCAATCCCAAGGCTTATCGAGTACTGCGGCCGGTGTTGGCAGTGGTTGTCGCTTACCTGCTGTATCGCTGGTTGTTCTGAGCCCAGCATCGCCGGGCCAAGCCTTGTGGGAGCAGGCTTGCCCCGCGATGAGCGCAACGCTATAGTCAAGCCCATTCACCTCACCCAAGAGCCTGTGCATGTCCGCCATCCCTGCCACCAACGCCTTTGCCATCGCGCCTGTCGCGGGCATGGTCGTGCGTGGTAGCCAGCAGCCGGTCATGCTCAGTCACTACCCACCACCTGTCAGTGGCGTTGTCGGGGGCGTAGTAACCGCGCCTCCTTGCGTGGTTGTGCTGGGCTGATCGGCGTCTTGCCGAACCCTCCCGCACCCGCACGCTACTGAACACGGTCGGCACCTTCGCTCGCTGAAGCACACGCCCGCCGTTTGGCTTATTTGCCTGCATACAGGTGGCACTACATGTTCGTCTTCAATAAAGCATCCGTGGCCTCGGCGGCCACTACCAGCCTGTTCGTCCTGCTGTGGAGCAGCGGGGCGATCGTCTCCAAACTCGGCCTAGCGCATGCCAGCCCGTTCGCGTTTCTGCTGTTGCGCTCAGCTCTGGCGCTGTGCGGGCTGTTGCTGATCAGCCCGCTGCTGGGCCTGCGCTGGCCGCGTTCACCGCGGGCCATCCTGCAGGCCCTGGTCACCGGTTGTGTGTTGCTCGGCGCCTATCAGATCTTCTACCTGCTGGCGTTGAACACCCATGTCACCCCAGGGGTGATGGCCACGGTGATGGGCGTGCAACCGATCCTCACCGTGGTGCTGATGGAGCGCCAGCGCTTCTTGAGCCGCTTGTTTGGCCTGGGCTTGGGCTTGGCCGGGTTGGTCATGGTGGTCTACCAAGGCATCAACCTGGGCGGGGTGTCCCTGGTCGGGATGCTGTTCGCCATGCTGGCGCTGGCGAGCATGACCTTTGGCTCGATCCTGCAAAAGCGCATCACCGATAACCCCATGGGCACCTTGCCGCTGCAGTACCTGGCCGGGTTTGTTTTGTGCGCGTTGTTCGCGCCGTTGCAGAACCTGGAGGTGGATTTCACCACCGGCTTCATCGGTGCGTTGTTGTGGATGAGCCTGGTGGTCTCGCTGCTGGCGACGCTGTTGCTCTACCGGCTGATCGCCCGGGGCAACCTGGTCAATGTCACCAGCCTGTTCTACCTGGTGCCGGCTGTGACTGCGGTGATGGACTTGCTGATCTTCGGTAACCGCCTGGCGCCGCTGAGCTTGCTGGGGATGGGGCTGATCGTGATCGGCTTGCTGTTCGTGTTCAGGACGCCGGCCGCGCGCCTGGCACAGGCCCAGCGAGAAGGGTGAAGGTTGGCCAGGCCATCGGCAGACGATGGCCTGGTATCACAGAAACTCTGCGGGGATGGCGTGGCGCAACACGCCTTCCTCGAACGCCAGGGTGCCGGCTTCGCGCTGGGTCAACAGGTAGTAGAGCAGGGTATCGAGCGATAGGCGTGGCGGCACGTGCACGGCGAGCATCTTTACCGCTTGCTCGACTTCGCAGGGGCAACCGAAATCGCTCAAGGCCGCGCGGACCTGTTCAAACGCGCCTGGCGCCTTGACCACTATCCGAAAGACCGATGCACCGCCATTGCCGTGCAGGGCGGCAAACCAGGTTTGCTCACCCTCGTCGGTGACGCTGATGATGTCGCCGGGGGCAATGCCATAGGTATAAAACGGGATGCTGTCGATCAGGTAGCCGGCGTCGACTTGTTTGGCCCACAGGCCTTCGACCGAGGCGGGTGGGTAGCCTTGGGCGTCCTGCTCCAGGCGGAATAGGATTTTCTTGAAATGGGGCTGGGGTTGGACGGTCATGGTTGTGGCTGCTGGGGGGGGACTGCTGGACATCCTACGGCGGATTGACGAGGGTGTCTGTACCGACGTCATCGCGGGGCAAGCCCGCTCCCACGCAGAGCCTACGGGGGCTGCGTGGGAGCGGGCTTGCCCCGCGATAGCGACTTAGAAGTAGTAGCCGATGTTGATGTTGGTCCGGTAGTACCAGTCATTGCTGCCGACGGAACTAGTACTGGTCCAGCCGGTGCCATTTTCCGCCCCGCCAAATGGATTGGCGTTGCGCGCCCAGGTCAGGTCGATCCAGGCCATGATCGGCATCGCCAGGAACTGCGCCCCGACCGTGAACATCTGCGAATCATCCCAGCCGCTTTTGTCTTTCATCATCCGACTGTAGTCGGTATACAGCTTGATCTTCTTCAGCTGGCCAAGCCCTGGCGTGTACACGTCATAACCCAGGTTGACCGCGGCAATGGTCGCTTTCGAGGCGATCAGGTAGGCCGGCGTCAGGCCGTTGCCGCCCATCAGCACCGCATCGTCGCTGACCCCTGCGGGGTTGCTCGGATCATACTCATAGCGAATCGCCTGGCCGGTCACGGTCCAGGGGCCATGGTTGAACAGGGCGTGCACACCACCTGCCCAATAGTCGCCATCATCGTCAGTGGTGGCGTTGTACAGCTGGGCGGCGGCCAGCGAGGCGCCGATCTCGGTCTTCCAGCCCTCGCCGGTGAAGGTTCGGGCAACGCGGGCGTTGAGCTGGTTGCGCTTTTCGTTGTCCTGGCGCGATTGGGTGAAGGGCACGGCGTTGTCGTTGAGGTCGGCATAGCGGCCGACCTCCGGCGAGTAGCGCAGGCTGGAGGGCAGCATGCGGGGGAAATAGCCCAGTTGCAGGTCCCAGTCCCGATCCTTGTAGCTGTACTTCAGGCCCGTACCGGCGCTGACGCCGTAACCCATGAAGAACGGGATGTGGTAGCTCCAGCCAAACTGTGGGTAAGGCTCAAGGCCGAACGGCTTGAACGGTGCACCCAGTTGCAGATTGGACTGGGGGGTGAAGCGATAGCCAATGTAGCCACGGTCGATGGAGCGCTTGCCGTCGTCCTGGAACCAATAGCCGACATCGCTGAACAGCTGGCGGTGACTGGCCTGGACATCCAGGCGAAAAGTGTCGAACAGAAACCGGCCGTTGTTCTCAGTGGTGTCCCAGTGCTCGTCGCGGTAGTTGATACGCAGGGCGCCGCCGATATCCAGGCTGCTTTGGCCGTCATCGCTGCGCCAGGCGATGTGCGGGAACGGCTTTTTCACCGCAGGCGGTTGGTCGGGGGTGGCGGGGCCGGGTTCGGAGGCGAAGCTGGCACAACTGCTGACGATCAGACCGAGGCTTATCACATATCTGTTCATACCATGCCCTGCAAGGTTGGGGCGTTTCTGCGGGCAAAACGGGGGCGTCATCCACAGTGGGATGTGTGCGAGGCAACCTGTTTTACCGGCGGATAACGGGTGGAGTTGGTTTTATTGTTTTAGGGGCGATACGGTGTTTCAAGTGTGAATGCCTAAGGGCTAGAGCAGGTTCTGTGCCAGTGTTGTTAATTAATTAAATTATCAATTAAAACAATTATTTATATTTGAAACGCGGCAATTTGTATCGCCCTCGAAACAGCACCTGAAGGCAGTTACGTAAATGCCCAGAGATTGCGCATAAGTGCACGATGCGTGGCCTCATCGCGGGGCAAGCCCGTTCCCACGCAACCCGGTGTGCACTGGCTAACGTGGGAGCGGGCTTGCCCCGCGATGAGGGCCGGTTTTCCGGCCAAAAAAAACCGGCCACCAAGGGCCGGTCAACTGCGCGTGCGAGCAATGGGGTCAGTTCACAGATCAAGCACCAGGCGGCGACTCTTGCACCCGGAAACACACACCATCATCGAGCCATTGGCCGCTCGCTCGGCCTTGGTCAGCACGCCATCGCGATGGTCGATATCACCTTCCAGCACGCGTGTCTCGCAAGAGCCGCACACCCCTTCACGGCAGCTGTACTCGATATCGCAACCGGCCTCAAGCAACACATCGAGCAGGTTCACCCCTGGCTCGATATGCAGCGTCTTGCCCGACTTGCTCAGCTCGACGCTGTAGCTGTCCTGGGCATCCTCCGCTGGCGGTAACTCGGCGGCAGTGAACCGCTCTATGTGCGCATGCGCATAGCCCAAGTTCTCACAGGCGCTCTCGAACGCATCGAGCATCGGCGTCGGCCCGCAGCAATAGAAGTGGGTGTCTGCCGGGCGCCCGGCCAGATACCCGGGCAGATCCGGCAAGGCATCTTTTTCATCGTTGAAGTGATAGATCACCTTGGCCCCGAGCCCGGCGATCTGTTCCAGCAACGCCGCCTCGCGACGCGAGCGGGCGCAGTAGATCAGCTCGGCCGAGCGCCCCAGCGCCAGCAACTGGCGGAACATGCAGTAGATCGGCGTGATGCCGATGCCGCCGGCCACCAGCACGCTGTGGCTGGCGCGGATGTCGAGGGCGAAGTTGTTGCGCGGCTGGGAGATCTTCAGCTCCGTGCCCACGCGCAGTTGCTCGTGGACAAAGCGCGAGCCGCCGCGGCTGTTGCGATCACGCAGGATGCCGACCACATAACGGCCTTGGTCGCTCGGCGAGTTGAGCAGCGAGTAGCTGCGCACCAAGCCGTTGGGCAAATGCAGGTCGATGTGCGAGCCGGCCTCGAACGGCGCGAACACGGTATCGCCCCAGGGACGCAGCTCGACGCTGATGATCCCTTCGGCTTCATGGCGCAGGGTGTGCACCAGCGCGCTGATGGTGGAGGAGTTGGACATCGGTCACCTCAGGTTCAATAGCTCAAGGCAGTTGCTTTGCGTCGATCAGGGCCAGTTGTTCTTTGGCCTTGCCTTTGAGGTAGCGGCGCAGGCGCACTACGCCCAGGTCATGCTGGTAGAGGTTCTCGCGCTGGTTGGCGTCGAACTCCATGAACTCCAGCAGCACCCGGTCCTGCTCCAGCACCGCCCAGTGGCGCGCTTCCAGGCGGTTCTTGTAGAGGAAGCGCCAGGTGTCGCGCTGCCAGCCGCTCAGCGGCCGCGCGCGCCAGTGAAATACCGCCGACAGGGCGCGGCTGCTTGGGGTGTAGCTGCCGATGATGGTGAAGTTGCCGCCTGGGCCGCCGGTCTTCGGGTAGGGGATTTCCAGGCGCAGCCAATGGCAGCCGTTGTCGAGGAACTCAGTCCAGTCGAAGTTGACGCCGCGCTGGCCTTCTTTTTCGAAGAAGAAACCCTGCTCGGTGTCGCGGGTGACGAACTTGGCGGTGGCCTCGCCCTCGCTCATCGAGTGCGACATCTTGTGCAGGTAGGTGCCGTGCATCGGGTCCATGACGTTGTCGAGCACGTAGCGGTAGTCGCCTTTCCATTCGGTGTAGCAAAGGAAGCTGCTCCACTCGGGCGAAGTCAGCTGCTCGGGCAGCACCAGCTCGGGTGGCATCTCTAGGTGCGGGTCGGTGGCGTTGAACAAAAAGATCGCGCCTGCCGCTTCGCGGGTATGGAACATCCGCGTCGGTCGGCTGCCTTCGAGCTTGCAGCCAGGGCTGCCGGGCACCTTGGTCACGGTGCCGTCGCAGCGCACTTCGACGCCGTGGTACGGGCACTGCAGGCGATCGCCCAGCACCGGCCCTTGCGACAGCGGCGCGCCGCGATGCGGGCAATGGTCTTCCAGGGCATGGACGCTGCCGTCGTTATCGCGCCACAGGGCGATCTTGTAGCCCAGGCGGCGAATCGACACCGGTTTATCGCTCAGCAGATCCGACGGCAGGACCGGGAACCACAGGTCTTTCAGGCCATTGGCCAGGTGTTGTTCAACAGGGTCGACGGTTACGTGCATATTCATTTTGTTTTACCTCCGGTGGGTCATGCGCCCAGCCGCGCCATCAGGGTTTGGTAGGCCTCTGCAGTCCACTCGCCGCTGGTCAGCGGGCAGGGCGGGCCGGCCAGGTTGAGGTGGGCAAGCAAGTCGCCCAGCTCGCCCACGCCATTGCCGAAGGCGCGTTCGATGGAGTCGCCGAGCAGGTCTTCGAACGGCGTGTTGGGGCGTTTGCGCGCCTGGTGCGGTTGCAGGTAAACCTCGGGTGTGCTCATGGGATCGACCTCAGTTGTTCTTGGGCTTGTCGGTGAGGAATTTGCCTTGTGGCGCCTCGACGTGTTGCTGGCGCCGGGTGTTGCCATCGATGCCGCCGGCAATCGCCCACTCGGCGAACACGGTCGGGCCGGGTTCGAATTCGCGTGGTTGCCATTCGCCGGTCAGTTGGTCTTCATCGGCGTAGTACTCGACCAGGGCGCCGGCTGGGTTCTTGAAGTACCAGAAGAACGCCGACGACACCGGGTGGCGGCCCGGGCCGATCTCAGTGGCCCAGCCGCAGCGCGAGATGTGCATGCCGCCGCCGAACACTTCATGCAGGTCGCGCACGGTGAAGGCGACGTGATTGAGCCCGGCGCGGGGCGCTGGCAATTGCAGCATGAACAGGTCGTGGTGGCCGCCTTCCTCGGCGGTGCGCAGGAAGGCGCCGCGGTTGGGGTAGCGGTCCGAGGCCTGGAAGCCGAAGCGCTCGTGGTAGAAGGCCTCGCAGGCATTCACATCCTTGACGAAGAACACCACGTGGCCCACTTCGATGGGGGTGGCGCGCTCGTAGACCGGCGCCGGCTTGTTGATCCGGCCTTTGCTCTGCCAGGTGTTGTGGCCGCTGCATTCGATGTCCAGCGCGCGCTTGCGGGTGACTTGCAGGCGGATCGCCAGGCCGTTGGGGTCGGTGCAGCCAATGCGCCCGTCACCTTCGACAAAGCCTGGGTCGTTGGCAATGCGCTGGCTGTACAGCTGCAGATCGGCCTGGCTGGCCACGCCCCAGACCACTTCGCGCACGGTCGAACCGGGCTCGATGGCCGGCGGCAGGCCGGGTTTGTCGATGGCCGCCAGCACCACCCGGCAGCCATTGAGGGTTTCGAAGATCACCTGGTCGGGTTGTTCGCTGACCTTGCTCAGGCCCCAGTCGGCGAAGAACCGCACGCAGCTGTCGAGGTCTTCCACGCCATAGGTGACTTCGTCGATGCCCAGAACGCTCATTGCCCTGCCTCCACGCCGGCCCAGGCCAGCGGCTGTTGGTTCATGCCCCAATAGAGGCTTTTCTGTTCCATGTATTGCAGGATGCCCAGGCGGCCTTTCTCACGGCCCAGGCCGCTGTCGCGCCAGCCGCCGAACGGGGTCGAGATGGAGAACTGCTTGTAGGTGTTGATCCACACCGTGCCGGCCTGCAACTTGCGCCCCAGTGCCCAGGCGCGCTTGTAGTCGCGGCTCCAGATGCCAGCGGCGAGGGCATAGAAGCTGTCGTTGGCCTGCTCGATCAGTTGCTCTTCGCTGTCGAAGGGCAGGGCCACCAGCACCGGGCCGAAGATTTCTTCCTGGCACACCTGCTGGTGATTGCCCAGGCCTTCGAGAATGGTCGGCGGGTAGAAGTAGCCCTGGTCGAACATGCCGCCGCTGAGGCGCTCGCCCCCCAGGCGCAGGTGGCCACCCTCGGCCAGGCCCAGGGCCACGTAGCGCTCCACCGACTCGCGGTGAGCGGCGCTGATCAGCGGGCCCATCTGCGTGCGCTCATCGGCCGGATCACCCACGCGCAGTTGCGCGGCGGCAGCGCTCAGGCGAGTCATGAAAGGCTCGTACAGGGCGCGGGCGACGAACAGCCGGGAGCCGGCGATGCACGCCTCGCCCGAGGAGCTGAAAATGCCATACAGCACCCCGGCCACGGCGTGGTCGAGGTCGGCGTCGTCAAGGACGATGGTCGGCGACTTGCCGCCCAGTTCCAGCGACACCGGCATCATTTTGTCGGCGGCGATATGGGCGATGTGCTTGCCGGTGCGGGTGCCGCCGGTGAACGACACACGCTTGACCAGCGGGTGGCGGGTGAGGGCATCGCCGAGCAGTGAACCTTTGCCCGGTAGCACGCTGATCAGCCCCTTGGGCAGGCCGGCGTCCTCGCAGATCTGGGCCAGTTGCAGGGCCAGCAGCGGGGTGATTTCCGCCGGTTTGATCACCACCGCATTGCCGCCGGCCAGGGCCGGGGCGACCTTCTGCGCTTCGCTGGCAATGGGCGAGTTCCACGGCGTGATCGCCGCAACCACGCCCATCGGCTCGTAGACGCTCATGCTGAGGAAGTCGCCGCGCGAGGGGGTGATGGTTTCTTCCAGGGTTTCGCACGCTGCGGCGAAGAACTGGAAGGTGCCGGCGGCACTGGCGACCAGGGCGCGGGTTTCGTTGATCGGCTTGCCGTTGTCCTGGCGCTGCAGCTGGGCCAGTTCTTCGGCGCGTTGGCGAATCAGCTCGGCGATGCGGTACAGCACGGCGGCGCGTTCGTGCGGTTTGCGCTGGGCCCAGCCGCTGTGCACGAAGGCCTGGTGCGCACCCTGCACAGCGGCCTCGACATCGTCCAGGCTGGCGGCATTGAGCCAGGCCACCGGCTCGCCGGTGGCCGGATAGCAGCTGGCGTAGCGCTCACCAGCGCCCAGGCGCCAGGTGCCGGCGATGCAGATGGGTAAGGTCTGTTCCAGTGTCATTGACAGTCCCCTAGATGGAAATGGCATGGGCGTGGTTGCCAAGGGCGCGAACCACGCTGTAGACGGTCAGCGCCGAAGTCTTCGGATTGGCCGGCAGCGGCTTGCCGCGCAGGCTCATCTCGAAGCGGCCGAAGGCGCCACGGGCTTGAAACTGATGGACGTTGTCCTCGCTCAGCGGGTCGGCGATCAGCGTCACCCGGGTGCGGTCCAGGCCCAGGCCGGCCAGCGACAGGGTGGCGGCGACGTTGGCGTTCTTCGGGTACAGCCGCGCCGCTTCACGGGCGCTGCCTTCGAAGATCACGGTCGGCTCGCTAAGGCTGTCCAGCTCGCACAGCTGCTCGGCCGGAGTGTTCTTCCAGGCCCGCGCAGGCTTGCGCCCTACGTAGTCGACCGAGTCCAGGCCACCGACCTTGGCGGCCGACAGCGCATCGATGCCGCCGATTGCCCCCGGTAGCAGCTCGATGCGGGTGTTGCCGCGCGCCGCTGCCGCTTCCAGGCGTTCGACCAGGCCGACCTCGGACAGCGCACCGACCGAGACGATCAGGCAGGCGATGCCGCGCTCCAGGGCCGGCAGCACGTGTTCTTCGATGGCCTTGTGGCCGGCGCACTCGACCAGCAGGTCGGGGCGTGCATCGGCCGGCAGCGCGGTGAGCACCTGGGGCGGCTGGCGGAAACTGGCCAGGCGCTGGCGCACCAGTTCTGCCGAACCTGCCGAGGCGATCACCGCGTCGACGCACAGCTGCGGGTCTTGCTCCAGCAGTTCGAGTACGCCGACGCCAATCGCGCCACAGCCGATCATGGTGATATGCAACATCACAGCCTCCTCAGGCGGTGGCCTTCTGCGCCTTGGTTTCGCTGTTGGGCGGGCCTGCGAACTGGGTGGCGAAGCCGCCGACGCTGAGCATGTCGACCTCCAGCAGGAACGGGCCTTGTTCGCCAAGGGCGCCATCGAGCACGCTGCCGAAATCCTTCAGGTCGCTGACCAGGCCATGGCGCAGGCCGAGCGATTCGGCCAGCTTGCTGTAGTCCGGGGTGTGCAGTTCGACGTAGGCGTGGCGGGCGCCATAGATGGCGTCCTGGATGTTGCGGATGACGCCGTAGCGCTGGTCGTTCATCAGCAGGATCACCACGTTGGCCTTTTCCTGGACCAGCGTCGCCAGCTCGCCGAGGTTGAGGATGAAGCCGCCATCGCCAGCCAGGGCGAACACCTTGCGTCCCGGCGCGGTTTCTGCTGCCGCTACTGCCGCACCAATGCCCATCGCCAGGCCTTGACCGATACCGCCGCCCAGGGCGTGTACGCCAGACAGCGGGTGATACAGGTTGAGCAGGCGGTTGCCCCAGATGCTGTTGGACAGGGTCACATCGCGCACCCAGGTGAAGTTGCGCCCGGTCTGCGCCTGCAACTGCTCGACCATCGCCGAGTACGGGCCAAGGTCGGCGACCAGTTGCTTGCGCGCTTGCTCGCGCACTGCCTTGAGTTCAGCGAGGAAGTTGGGGTCGATGTTCAGCCGCCCTTGCAAGCGGTCGGCCAGGCCATCCAGGGCCAGTGCCGCATCCCCGCAGATGAACAGGTCGCTGGGGTAGCTGCGGCCTTCGATGGCCGGGTTGACGTCGATACGCAGAGTGGTGCGCGGCAGCTTCAGGGCGTACTTGAAGGTTTCGTTGCTGCGCAGGCGTGAGCCGGCCACCACCAGCGCATCGCAGGTCTGCATGAAGCCTTCGACCAGCTTGTTCTGGGAGAACGCGCCCAGGCAGCGTTCATCGTCTTCGTTGACCACGCCACGGCCTTGAGTCGAGGTGATCACGCCGACGCCCATGTCCAGCAGGCGCTTGACCTGCGCGCCGGCATGGCGCGCGCCGCCGCCCAGCCAGAGCAACGGGCGGGTAGCGCTGGCCAGGCGTTCGGCGACCAGGTCGAGCGCTTCTGCGGCAGGTGCGGCGACCGGGATCGGCAGCGGCGAGAGGTCGCTGGGCATGGGGATGTAGGTCGACTGGATGTCGATCGGGATCTCCACGCTGACCGGCCCGGTCGGCGCGGTCAGGGCAGTCTGCACGGCCAGCTTCAGGGTACTCAGTGCGGTCTCGACGCTGCGCACGCGAAATGCCGCCTTGGACACCGCCTTGAGCATGGTCAGTTGATCACGCGCTTCGTGGATGTAGGCCAGCTCTTGGTCCAGATACGGCGTTTCGATCTGCCCGGTGATGTGCAGCAGCGGGGTGCCGGCGGTCAGCGCTTCGACCATCGCCCCGGCGGCGTTGCCGGCGGCGGTGCCGGTGGAGGTCAGGCACACGCCCAGGCCGCCGCTGCTGCGGGCGTAGGCGTCGGCCATGTTGGTCGCGCCGGCTTCGCCGCGGGCCATGACGAAGCGGATGTTGCCGCGTACGGCGAAGGCATCGAGGATCGGCATGTTGTGGATCGAGATCACGCCGAAGGCCGCCTTGACCTCGCATTGCTCAAGGAACGCCGTGATGACGGCACCGACGGTGACAGTGTTTTCGTTACGCATGGCGGGACAGGCCTCCGGATACATCGATATGACTGCCAGTGGTGTAGGCCGACAGCGGTGAGGCGAGGAACAAGATCGCCTGCGCCGCTTCTTTCGGCAGGCCCAGGCGGCCCAGGGGAATGTGTTTGCGTTGGGCGAGCTGCTGGGTCCATTGCGACCAGTCCAGTTCGCGCTCCTCGCGGGCTTCGAAGCGGCGGCGCCATTGGCCGGATTCGACCAGGCCGATGAGAATGCCGTTGACCCGGATGTCGTGTTCGGCGAACTCGTACGCCATCGAGCGCACCAGGCTCTTCAGCCCGGCCCGCGCCGCGGAAGTGGCGACCATGTGCGGCTCGGGCTGGCTGGCCAGCAGCGAGTTGACGCAGACGATCGAGGCGTTCGGCTGGCCCTGCAGCTGAGCCATGAATGAGCGTACGGGGTTGATCACCGAGAAGAATTTAAGCTGCAGTTCCTCGTTCCAGGCCTCGTCACTGGTGTCGGCAAAGGTCGACACGCGGCCTTGCCCGGCGTTGTTGACCAGCACCTGGGCCGGGCCAAGGGTAGCCAGGCTGGCGGCGGCGAAAGCCCGTACGGATTGGGCGTCGAGTACGTCGCACACCTGGGCCAGCAGTTGCGCCTGGGGGAAGCGCTGGCGCAGGCGCGCTTCGGCACTGTCCAGGCGGTCTTGATTGCGGCCGCAGAAGGCCACCCGCGCGCCGGCTTCGAGCAGCAGTTCGACGCAGGCGTAGCCGATGCCAGAGGAGCCGCCGGTGACGATCGCCGTGCGCTCATGAAGTTGGTAGGGATTCATCTCAGTCCCTCATCAGCGCGGTGACGCGGCCGTGGCCTGCGTTGGGGGTGTAGTTGAGCAGCCGCGACAGCTCATCGGCGCTGCCGCGTACCTGGCCGAGCAGGTTGGCGAAATTGACGTGACCGATCTGCACGGTGGGGATGGTCAGGCCGAGCGCGGCGACCACCTGGCCGCTGGCGTCGCGCACGGGCGCGGCGACCGTGGAGATGGTCGACTCGAAGAAACCTTCGCCGCTGACATAACCGCGCATACGGTCGGCCTGAACCAGGTCGAACAGCTCCAGCACGGTCTTTGGCGTGCACGGCGAGAACTGTTCCAGATGTTCTTCCGGGTACAGCTCGCGCAGCTCGTTCAGGCTCAGGTCGGCCAGCAGGATACGCCCCAGTACCGTGGCATGGGCCGGCAGGCGAGTGCCGACGGTGACCGCGCTGGAGAACACCGACGGCGGCGAGACCTTGGCCACGTAGACGATCGAGCGACCATCGCGCACCACCAGGTTGCTTGGGTAGTTCAGGTGATCGCACAGTCGCGCCAGCAGCGGCTGGCCCAATTCGGTCAGCTCCAGCGAGGCCAGGTATTCGAAGCCCAGGCGCAGCACCGACATGCCCAGGCGGTACTCGTTGCCGCTGCGGGTGACGAAGCCCATGGTTTCCAGGGTGGTCAGCAGACGGAAGATGGTCGAGCGCGGCAGCGACAGCCGCCGGGCCAGTTCGGGGGCGGTCAGGGTGCGGTTCTGCCGGCTGAATTCGCACAGCAGGAGCAGGCCGCGTTCCAGGCCAGGGACGATGTACTTGTCCTGGTTTTCCTTTAACGAATCCGTATCGTTCATAGCACGCTACCTGTGAGAGAGGCGTCCAGTGCCCGGGCCAGTAGCCCGATCACGGTGTGTGGTTGTTCGATGGCGCAGGCATGGCCGGCACCGACAATGAGGCTGAAAGGGGCGCCCAGGCTTTGCGCCAGGGCCTTGCAGTCGTCGGGGCGGGTGATGCCGTCGGCGCTGCCGCAGTGCACTTCGCAGGGTGGGGTATCTGCTGGCCGTTCCAGCGCTATCGCGGGGCAAGCCCGTTCCCACGAAACGCTACGGCGGGCTGCGTGGGAGCGAGCTTGCCCCGCGATAGCGTCAGCACTGCCAGGCGCATAGCGCAGCAGGTGATCGCCACACAGCAGCTCGATGGCCTGGCGGTAGCCGTGGGGCAACAGCCGCGCCATGTTCCACTGCACCCAAGCCAGGGCCATTGCGCTGGCGCTGGACGACAGCAAGTGTGCGCTGCGTTCGCGGGCCAGCTGCGCGATGCCCAGCAGCTCCAGGCTATGCAAGCGCTTGTCGCGCACCACTCGGCCCTGCTCGGCCAGTTCCGCCGCGCCGTAACCGCGTGCGGGGCTGAGCAATACCAGGCGGCTGACCCGTTGCGGATGAGCCTGGGCAAATGCAGCGGCGGTCAGTGCGCCGAGCGAGTGGCCGACCAGCACGCAGCGCTCGATACCCAGGGCATCCAGCGTCTGCAACAGCCGCCCGGCGTAGTCCTTAGCATTGGGCTTGGCCGTCGGCAACGGCGCCGACTGGCCGTAGCCGGGGGCCTCCCAGGCAATCACTCGCGCCCGCTCGCTCAAGCCCAAGGCCACCTGCAGCCAACTGGCGGCGCCCGAGCCGATACCATGCAGCAGCACCACGGCCTCGCCGCTGCCGGCTTCGCGCAGCGCTTGCTGACCGTCGTGCAGACGCAGCAGGCGTTCGCCGAAATGCTGCTCAAGTTGGCCGAGCAGCGGCGCCAGGAGGGTGTCGGTGACCGTTGTCATCGGCTTACCCGCGCTTGATCGAGGCCAGCGGGTGGGCTGGCGGGTAGGTGGGGGTGACCGGCTTCTTGGCGCCGAGCATCACGCACATCAGCGCGTCTTCGTCACCGATGTTGATCTCTTCGCGGTATACCCCTGGCGGTACCGAGATCAGGTCGCGGTCGGTGAGGATGGTCTCGAAGCGCTCGCCGTCTTTCTCGATGACCACCTTGAGCTTGCCGCGCAGCACGAAGAACACCTCTTCCACGTCGGTGTGCAGGTGCGGTGGGCCTTCATGGCCCGCCGGGATGACCATGGTGGAGAAGGTGAAGTGCTCGGACGGGATGGTGTTCATATCGCTGTTCACACCGGTGCCGCCGGTGCCCACGTAGCGCATCTGTGCGCGGCGGAACTTGGGGTCGTAGTCGGCCTGGAACTTCAGCGCGTCCCAGTCGTAGCGGCGGGTCTGGTAGCGGGCGATGCGGGTCTGCATCCAGCTGGCCAGGTCGGCGCCGGCGGGGCGCTCCCAGGTTTTCGGGGTGGCGTGTTGCAGATTAAGGTCGGTCATGAACAGTCTCCTTGCTCAGGGCATGACGAACCCGCCGTTGACCGGCAGGGTTTGTCCAGTGATGAAACGCGACAGGTCGGACAGGGCGAACAGCACCGCGCCACTGACGTCATCGGGCAGTTGCGGGCGCTGGATCGCGCGTTGTTCGGTGTACAGGCGGTGTCGGGCCTCGGGCACGTAGGCGGTGGCCTCGACCAGCACCAGGCCGGGGGCGATGGCGTTGACGGTGATGTTGGCGTTGCCCAGCTCGCGGGCCAGGCTGCGGGTCATGGCGATCACCGCGCCCTTGCTGGCGACATAGGCGAGCAGGTTCGGCGCGCCCCACAACGGCGTGTCGGAGGCCAGGTTGATCACCGCGCCCCGGCCACTTTCGCGCAGTGCCGGCAGGGCCGCGCGGGTCATCAGCCAGGTGCCACGCACATTGACCTGCATGACCTGGTCCCAGGTTTCGATGTCCAGCTGTTCACAGCTCTTGCCGCCGGAGTTGGTGATCGAGGCGTTGTTGACCAGGCCATCGAGGCCGCCCAGGCGCTTGACGGTGCGTTCCATGCAGGCGTCGATGGAGTCTGGGTTGGCCAGGTCCAGGGTGACCCCGCTGACATCCAGGCCCCGTTCGTTCAGTTCGCAGGCCGCTTGTTGCACACGACCGGCGAGCACGTCGGCGATCACCACCCGGGCGCCGGCCTGGGCGATCGCTTGGGCGAAGGCATAGCCCAGGCCACGGGCGCCACCGGTGACCAATACGCGGCGGCCTTCGAGCAAGTTGTTGAAGGAGCTCATCATTGGGTACTCAACATGGCTTTGGGGAGGTAGTGCAGAACGCGTTTCTCGGCCCAGACCACCGCGCCGTAAGCCAGCACGCCGATCAGGGTGAGCATGACGATGGCGACGAACACCCCAGCGGTGTTGCCCTGGCCTTCGGCATCGACCAGCAAGAAGCCCAGGCCCTGGTTGCCGCCGACCAGCTCGCCGACGGTGACGCCGATCACCGCCAGGGTCGAGGCGATGCGCAAGCCGGAGAACAGCACGGCCATCGCCGAAGGGAACTCGACCAGGCGGAAGATCTGCCAGCGGCTGGCGTTCATGGTGCGTACCAGGTTGATCATGTCCGGGTCGACTGTGCGAATCGCCGAGAGCACGTTGATCATCACCGGGAAGAACACGATCAGGATGGCGATGAGGATCTTCGGGTAGATGGTGTAGCCCAGCCACATCACGAACAGCGGGGCGAAGGCCACCTTGGGCGCGATCTGCAGCGCCAGGATGTATGGCGAGAGCATCGCTTCTGCCGACGGCGACAGGCCCAGCGAGACGCCGATGGCCACCCCCAGCAGGGCGCCCAGGGCGAAGCCGACGATGATCTCGAAGGCGGTGATCAGGGTGTGTTCGAGCAGGTTGCCGGACTGCCACATCAGCAGGCTTTCCTGGGCCACGCGGCTTAGTTGCGGCATGACGAACTCCGGCATGCCGAGCAGCCCCGGGCCCCATTGCCAGAGCACCAGGAACAGCACCAGCAGGGCCACGCTGCCGGCGACGGACGGATTGAGGTTTCTCATCGGGCGATTACCTTGTCGTTATCCACGCGGTCACTTGGCCGCAGTGCTGGTTTCGATGAACTGGTTGCTGTACAGCTCGTCGAGCTTGGGCTCGCGCGGCACGATGCCTTCGCTGACATAGAACTTGCGCACTGCATCCAGCCGCGCCGGGTCGATGCGGCCCAGCACCGGCTGACCGGCATAGACGTACTCGACGTACAGGCGCAGGGTTTTCTCCAGCGAGGCTTCTTTGCCGGCGTAGGCAGGCACCGCGCGGGCGAAGCTGGCGGCGGCGGCCTTGGGGTCGTCGATGATGTCCTGCAGGCCGCGCAGGGTGGCCTGGACCACGCCGCGGACGATCTGCGGGTGGTTTTCGATGGCGTCGTCGGACGCCAGAATCGCTTGGGCCATGCTCTCGAACACTTGTTCGCGCGGGATCAACTCATACTTCAGGCCGGCGTCCTCGGCGTTGATCACCCAGTCCGGCACGCCGGCCATGGCCTGGGCCTTGTTGGCCGAGAACAGCTGCCACACGCCCGAGGGGCCAGCGGCCTGGATATCGACATCGTCCTTGTTCAGCCCAGCCTTGCGCAGCGAGGCGAGCAGTGCGTAGTAGGTGGTGTCGGAGTACGACATCACGGTCAGGGTCTTGCCCTTGAGCTGGCTGATCGAGCGGATCTTCTCGTCGGCGTTGGTGGCGATCATGGTCACCCCGCCGCCGCCGAGCACAGCCACGGCGCGCACTGGGATGCCATTGGGGCGCACGATGATCGGCGTGTCACCGATGGCGCCGCCGACCAACGCATTACCAGCACCGATCTGCTTGGCGACATCGACACCGCCCTTGGCGGCGATGAAGGTCAGGTCCAGATCCTGCGCCTGGTAGTAGCCCTTTTCCTTGGCGATGATCCACGGGGCGAAGGCCGGCAGGCTCGGCGGCGCGGGTAGCAGATAGGTGACCTTGGTCGGTGCGGCCTGGGCCTGGACGGCCAGGCTCAGGGCGAGGGCGGCCAGGGCGGTGTGAGCCACGCGCTTGATAGAGGTGGTGAACATGCTAACTCCCAAGTGATGAGTGGGGCGTCGATCAGTGCAGGTCGAGGTCTTCGCCGACCTTCAGCAGATCCATCAGGCGGCCAGCCAGCGGGCCGATTTCCGGCAGCTTGCGGCGCTCGAGCGGGTTGTCGCGAAACGGCAGGTCGATCTCGATTTCTTCGATGATGGTGCCGGGGCGGGCGCTCATCACCAGCAGGCGGTCGGACAGGGCGATGGCCTCGACCAGGTCGTGGGTGATGAACAGCGCGGTCTTTTTCTCCTCGAAGAGCATCCGCGCCAGGTCCTGCTGGAGGATCATCTTGGTCTGCGCGTCGAGCGCCGAGAACGGCTCATCGAGAAACAACACCTGTGGGTCGATGGCCAGGGTGCGCGCCAGGGCTGCGCGCTGGCGCATGCCACCAGACAGCTGGAACGGGTAGTGGTCGGCAAAGCCTTGCAGGTGGCAGCGATCGAGCAGATCTTCGGCAATCGACTTGCGTTGGGCAGCGGCCATGCCCTGGATCTCCAGGCCCAGCTCGACGTTGCGACGAATGCTGCGCCAGGGCATGAGCAGGTCTTTTTGCAGCATGAAGGCGACTTTCGGCACCGGACCGTTGACCGCTTCACCGCTGACCAGAACTTCGCCTTCGGTGGGGCGGTACAGGCCAGAGCCCATGTTGAGAATGGTGCTCTTGCCACAACCGGATGGGCCGATGATCGACACCACTTCACCACGGCGGATCTTGAAGTTGACGTCACGGATGGCAAACGGCGCCTCGGCCTGGCCCTTGGCCTTGAAGGCTTTGCCAACGTTGCGGAATTCGATTTCCGCCGGCGCTTGATCCTCCTTGGAACGCGGGGTATTCCACTGCGGGGCGATTGCGTACATCTCTTTCACAGCCATGGGAGAGTTCTCTGGTCTGTTTTATAGGTGATACGCGGTTTAGTGCATGAACAATGCCAGTTGTAGGAAAAAACTGATGTTTATTAAAAGTCTATATTTATTAATAAGTTAGGAATATTTAACACGTTAGGTATTGTTTTATATATGAAACATGGTTTTTTATGTGGCACAAATATGCACAGCAACTGCGCATCCGAATGGATCAATGCGAGGCAGTTGGGCATTTGCGGTAACGAGAGGGAAAAGGCTGGTTTCATGGATGAAACACAGGATGGGATGGCGCGGGCAGAGCCCGCTCTATTGCGCCAACGTTGACAGCGGCGCTAGCCCTGTTTGAGCGGGCTTGCCGGCGCAGGGCTGCGAAGCAGCCCCAGGCATGATCACTGGAGCGTCTTTCGCGCCGGCTTGAGCACCAACCACAACGCCAAGCCAATCAGCACCCCACCATACAGGTGGCCCATGGACAGCGATTCGTCCAACAGCCACGCCCCCCACAGCACGCCAAACACTGGGATCAGGAAGGTCACGGTACTGGCCTTGACCGGCCCAATCTCGGCCAGCAAGCGGAAGTACAGGATGTAGGCAAACGCCGTGCACACCAGGCCCAGCCCCAGCAGTGACAGCCACACCTGCCAGCCACCCCAGCTGGCCGGCGGTTGGCTCAGGGCGCTCCAGGCGAACAGTGGGGTCATCATCAAGGTGGCGCCGAGCATGCTGCCCAGCGCCGACAGGCGGCTGTCCAGCCCACTGATCCAGCGGCGGGCGAGGAACCCGGCGAAGCCGTAGCAGGTGGTCGCCGCCAAGCAGGCCAGTGCCCCTTGCAGCAGGGCCAGATCCAACGCCACTGGGCCGGCACCACTGAGAATGCCGACGCCGAACAGGCCGAGGAAGATCCCGCACAGCTTGATCACGGTCATCGGCTCGCGGAAGAACAAGGCGCCAATCAGCACGCCCATCAGCGGCGTGGTGGCGTTGAAGATTGCCGAGTAGCCCGCCGGTAGCACTTGTGCTGCTACTGAATAGAAGGTGGCTGGGATCCCTGAGTTGATCATCCCCAGCACCAGGCAGGCGCCGAGTTTGCCGTTGAAGTCCCAGCGCACCCGCGCCACGGCGAGGATCGCGATCAGCCCCAGGCAGGCGATCGACACCCGAAAGAACGCGGTCGGCACGGTACCAAGTTCGGGGGCGATGATGCGCATGAACAGAAAGCTCGCGCCCCAGACGGCGGCAAGGGTCAACAGGCGGGCAAGGGCGATGGGGCTCACAACGGTCTCCGGCAACAGGGCAGGGCGGCAGTGTACGGCACGGGGCTGAGCGGTTCTTGTGCTTTCTTGCTATGTATATCTGTGACTTTGAGGGCGCTATCGCGGGGCAAGCCCGCTCCCACGCCACATCCATTCTGCGCGGCGAAGAGCGTGGTGCCAGTTTCCACGCCACATCCCAGCCTGCACAGCGCATACGTGGGAGCGGGCTTGCCCCGCGATAGTGGCCTGGAGTTCACCAAACAGGCGCACAGTGGCTAAGCTCAGCGCTGAACCCCACGCGGAGGCTCTTGTATGACCCAGCACTGGCCGGCCAGCGAGATCGCCCGAATGATCCTCGATGGCTTCGACAACTACCGCGAGCACTTTCGCCGCATCACCCTGGGGGCCCGCGAGCGCTTCGAGCAGGCGCAGTGGCAGCAGATCCAGCGCGCTGCCGCTGCGCGTATCAATCTGTATGAGTCGAAGGTTGGCGAGGTCAATGGCTGGTTGCGCGATGCCTTCGATGAAGACGTGTTGCTGGACGTCGAGCAGTGGCCGTTGGTCAAGAGCGCCTACATCCGCCTGATCGATCCGCGTTTGGACGATGAGCTGTCCGAAACCTGGTACAACTCGCTGTTCTGCAGCCTGTTCAGTCACGACCAGATCAGCGATGGCTGTATGTTCATCCACACCACCCGGCCGGCGATGCGCAGCCACGAGCGTGCGGCGCAAACCCGTACCTATCGACTCGGCGACGGCGGCCTCAAGGGGCTGCTGCGGGCGCTGTTCGCGGATTACCCGTTCAGCGTCGGCTATGGCGATCTGGAAGGTGATTTGGTACGGCTGGAGGAGCAGTTGCGCGATTGCCTGCCGGATTGGGTGTGCAAAGATCCGGCGCTGGCCATCGAGCTGTTTTCACCGGTGCTCTATCGCAACAAAGGTGCCTATCTGGTCGGGCGCCTGTATACCCAGGATGAGCAGTGGCCACTGGTCGTCCCGCTGCTGCACCGCGAGGAGCATGGCATCGAGGCCGATGGCTTGATCACTGATGAAGCCGAGGTGTCGATCATCTTCTCGTTCACCCGCTCGTACTTCATGGTCGATGTGCCGGTACCAGCGGAGTTCGTCAACTTCTTGAAGCGCATCTTGCCCGGTAAGCACATTGCCGAGCTGTACACCTCGATCGGGTTCTACAAGCATGGCAAGTCGGAATTCTACCGGGCATTGATCAACCACCTGGCCAGTACCGACGACCGCTTCATCATGGCGCCAGGGGTGCGGGGCATGGTGATGACGGTGTTTACCCTGCCGGGCTTCAATACGGTATTCAAGCTGATCAAGGACCGCTTCTCGCCATCGAAAACGGTCGACCGCGCCACAGTGATCGACAAGTATCGCCTGGTGAAGAGCGTCGACCGGGTCGGACGCATGGCCGATACCCAGGAGTTCGCGGATTTTCGATTTCCGCGGGGCAAGTTCGAGCCTGAGTGCCTGGCGGAGTTGCTCGAGGTGGCGCCCTCCACCGTGGTGTTGGAAGGCGATACGGTACTGATCCGCCACTGCTGGACCGAACGGCGCATGACCCCGCTCAACTTGTATCTGGAGCAGGCCAGCGAAGCCCAGGTGCTGGAGGCGCTGGAAGATTATGGGTTGGCGATCAAGCAGCTGGCTGCGGCCAATATCTTTCCCGGTGACATGCTGCTGAAGAACTTTGGCGTTACCCGGCATGGCCGGGTGGTGTTCTATGACTATGACGAGATCTGCTATCTGAGCGAAGTGAATTTTCGCCATATCCCGCCGCCGCGCTACCCGGAAGATGAGATGTCAGGAGAGCCGTGGTATTCGATTGGTCCGCACGATGTTTTCCCTGAAGAGTTTCCGCCGTTTCTGTTTGCCGATATCGGCCAGCGCAGGTTGTTCAGCCGTTTGCATGGCGAGTTGTATGACGCCGATTACTGGAAGGGGCTGCAGGCGGCGATCGAGGGCGGCAAGGTGATCGATGTGTTTCCATATCGGCGTAAGCAAAGGTAATTAGCTGACAGTCCATTAACCTTTCAAACACTTGAGCTCACTGAAGCTGGTGCGCACTTTGATCAACTGCTCTTGCAAGTACTGGCGCTGGGCAGGGCTGCTTTCGCGCATCAAGTCGACCAACAAGCTACGCGCCTGTAGCTCGGAGTTCTGAAACGCGGCGCGATACTCCGGCGTCCACAGACTTTCCTTACGTTGCAGCAACTGCGCCAGGCGCGGCTCGAAGTTGGGCGTGGCACGCTGATCCATGGCGAGCACCAACTGCTGCTGCCAGTGGGCGCGGTTGGCGATCCACTGGCGGTTCTGGTCGCCCAGGGCTTGCGCCCAACTCATGACGCGCTGGCGTTGGGCCGCGTTGAGCTCTCCTAACCAGGGGGTCAGGCGTTTTTCCATGCGGGTTGCGCGGTTCTGGATCTGCTTCGGTAGTGGCGTTTCGACGTATTTGCGTTGACGTTCGCGGATATCCTCCCTGAACGCCTGACGCATCTCTTCGACTTGCGCATCGTTCATGCCGCGCAGCAGCTCGGTGGCCGATGGGGTGATCGCCTCGGTGACCCGAGCAATCGCCTGGCGCGCCTCGGCAGTGCGCTGCTGCAGGGCTTGATCGGTGACTTGGTCACGGGCGACCATCTCGCGCATCTTGTCCAACCAGTCCAGATAGCCTGGTAGTTGGGTCTTGCAGTGCCAGGCCAGGTGCTGCTGCAAGCGCTGGTCGAGCCAGGCTTTTTGCTCGCGGTTCATGTTCAGATAGTCGCCCAGCGACCACGGCACCAAGGTGTCGAGGTTGCGATAGGCCAGGTCGATGCGGCTGCAGGCGACGACGGCCACGACAACACCGAGGCCGATCAAGATAGGGCGCAGGGCTTTGGTCAGGCGCTTGAGCATGAGCGAATCCTTGCTGAAGACTGGCCAGGGTGTAGACGCGCCGGTGCTCGTGGCGGTTCCGCTGGATCAATCCCCGGTGGTCGTTGCTGTCACTATAGATCCGGCCACCGTGATTGGCGCAGTGATTGATCAGTGCAGGGATTTCTGACCGGCGTAGGCCCCTATCCAAGCGCTCGTCTGGAGGCTCTGGGCCGGATATGGCATCATGCCGAGGTTTGGCGTGTAGCCAACGCAAAGCACTGGTACCTAGGTTTTATGCAACCGAATCACTTGTTGTACTTCTTGTACGGTAAAAAAAGTATTTACCGGCATGAAGCGCAGTTCAGCATCCTGTCCGCCCTGCGTCATCAGGCCAATCGCGAGAGCTTCAGCATTACTGTGCTTACTGATCAGCCACAGGCATTGGCTGGCTGGCCGGTTCGCGTTGTGGCATTGGATGAGGCGACGCTCGCCGACTGGATGGGCACTGCAGGCTATGTTCATCGACGCAAGGCCTGTGCCATTCGCCTGGGTCTGGAGCTTGCGCGCAAGACTATTTTCGTTGATACCGACACCATCTTCCTCAGCGATCCGGCCGCGCTGTTCGAGCGTGTGAGCGATGATCAGTGTGTGATGGATCAGTTTGAGTTCCACTGGCGCGAAGCATCCAAGCGCAAGGATTACACTGGGCTGGTCAGCCAACTAGCGGCCAGCGGTGGGACTCCGCCCGCCAGCCTGCGGTTGTATAACAGTGGCATCTGCGGGATGACCGCGCAGGGTGTGGCACAAATGAATCAAGCCATAGGCCTGATCGACCAGTGGGCGCACCTGCACACTCAGTTGCATACGTTGGAACAGATTGCCGTTTCATTCGTGCTGGCGGACAAGCAGGTGGCTGAGGCACGCGACTGTGTGCACCACTACTATTCGCAGAAGGACTACCACCACGCGATGCTGAAGCTGTTTTTCCAGACGCATGGGGAGCACTTCAGTCAGGCTCTGGTCGAGGCGTCAGGCGAGGTGCCAAGCCATATACCGCCCCTGAGCCTGGTCGACAGGGTAACCAACAAGTGCAAGCTTTGGCGGTTGCACCCAGACCTGCGCAGGATCGGCAGGTATTACCTGCTGGGCCGCACACCTCGCCCTGGCGCTTATTTGAACGCTTGTCGTGAAGTGTGGTGGGGCAAGGCCCTGGCTGCACTCGACAAGCAGCAGCCGAGTCAAAGGAAGCGGGCTCAATTGGACAAACTATGGGGGCAGGACCGGGATTTTCGTGCATTTGCCGAGCGTCGGGCCACACTGGCTGGCTGATTGCACTGGCGAACACGCGCTCAGCCTGTACCTTTCACCACGCATATCAGCCCTGGCCTCGTGGCCCGGGCATCAATCGACAAGGCGTCCACTGACTGGGTGCCTTGTGATGAGGGTTTTTCACACATGGCTCTACTTGGGCGCTACAACAGTCTGCAAATCGTCAAACATGTCGAATTCGGCCTTTACCTGGATGGCGGCGCGGATGGCGAGATCCTCCTGCCGCGGCGCTACATCCCCAAGGATACGCCGACCGAGCTCGACGACTGGCTCAACGTGTTCATCTACCTGGACAGCGAAGACCAACTGATCGCCACCACCGAGAAACCCAAGGTGCAGGTTGGCGAATTCGCCAGCCTCAAGGTCAAGGACATCAACGGCGCCGGTATCTTCCTCGATTGGGGGCTGAGCAAAGACCTGCTGATGCCTTATTCCGAAGAGCAGCAGCCGCTGAAGATTGGCGATTACTGCGTGATCCACGCTTACCTGGACAAACGCACCCGGCGCATCACCGCCACGGCGCGGCTGGACCGTTACCTGGACCGCACCCCGGCCGAGTATGCGGTGGGCCAGCCGGTCGAGCTGCTGGTAGCGGGCGAGACGCCGATGGGCTTCAAGGCGATCATCAACAACCGCCATTGGGGCCTGATCCACAAGAACGAGGTGTTCAAGTTCCTGCGCTCGGGCATGCACGAGAAGGGCTTCATCAAGGAAGTGCGTCACGACGGCAAGATCGCCCTGAGCCTGCAGCCGGTCGGCCAAGCCCTGGCCGATACCCTGCAAGAGCAGATCATGGCGCGCCTGGAAGCAGAAGGCGGCACCCTGGCGGTGTGTGACAAGAGCGATCCGCAGCTGATCAGCAAGCTGTTCAACGTCAGCAAGGGCAACTTCAAGAAGGCCATTGGCGCGTTGTTCAAGGCGGGCCGGATCGTCATCCATGACGATCGCATCGAACGGGTCTGATCAGACCTGCACGAACGGGCGGAAGTCCAGTTGCTCGCCGCCCGGGCGAGTGTCGCGCAGCAGTGAGTCGCGGTCGGCGCTCAGCGCCAGGCTGATGGTCGAGCGACGCTTGCCGGGCTTGCGCACTTCCATCTGTTCTTGATGGGCGCGCAAGAAGTTGATCGGCACCTTCAGGTGCTGCAACTCATCGGATTCGGGGGTGTGCAGCAGCAGGTTGACCCAGTCGGGCTGGCCTTTGCGCAGCAGCGCCATCGGCACTTCGAACCACCACAGGTTGCGCTTGGTGTCGAGAATGGCGAACAGGGAGTTGTCGCTGTTGAGCACCGGCCGGGCCAACGCTTGGTTGCGCCGGGCGATGGCGGTGGGTTTGTCGAGTTTCATGCAGGTTCCTGCGGGTTGACGCTTGGGTGACCTGACATTGTGCGGGGTGGCAGGAAACCGAGCAAGGCATACCGGCCTCTTCGCGGGCAAGCCCGCTCCCACAGGTACCCCGCTGAATCCAGAGTCAGCGGGGTACCTGTGGGAGCGGGCTTGCCCGCGAATGGGCCGCACGCCGACTCATCTGCCTTAGCGCTTTAACGGCTGACTCAACTCCGAAGTGGCCCCATCAGCAGTGGTCACAGTCGCGGTAAAACTGTGCAACCCCGCGGCATTCTGCAGCGACTGGGCAAACTGCGCCCGCCCATGTGCATCGCTGTTGACCAGCACTTCCCCCAGGTACTGCTCCGCTTCGGTGGCTTGGGCATTGGCATTGCCGAACAGCTCGATACGCAACAGGCTCGACGCAGGCCCCTGTACCTCACCTCGTACAACCTCATTACGCAAGGCGGTCAGCCTCGGTGGCTGCTGGTTGTGATTAGGCAGCGGCTGGCAAGGCTTGGGCTCACCCTTGGCGTCACAGATGATCGCTTGCTCGGCCTTGGGCAAATCCGCCCCGACGCCGCGCGAACCGACATACAGTGCATGGGCCTGGGCCGGCACACCGAAGATGATCGCACCGGTGCGCTGATCGGCGACACACGAGCCGCCCGCCTCGCAGCGGCGAATGTCCTGGCTGTTGGCCCAGATGCGGTTGGCGGTCAGGCGGGTGCGAGTGGTGTCTGGTTCCGGGCGCAGGGCCACGCCGATGCGGTTACCGTGGATCAGGTTGCCATCGAGGATATTGCCCTCGCCGGTCACGCTGACGCCGATGGAGTTGCCGCTGAAGGTGTTGGCACCCAGGTAATTGCGCTTGCCCCAATTGATCTGCAGGCCGTCGGAGTAGTTCTCGAAGCGGTTGCGCACCACGCTGTTGTCGTTACCCAACAAGATTTCGATGCCTTGCGAGGGTTCAGGATTGGCCGCGGTCGAACGGAACAGGTTGTCGGCCACCAGGTTGAACGCGGCACCGCGGGTCAGCTCGAGGCCGTCGCCGTTGTCGATCAGCTGGTTGCGCAAGACCTTGTTGTTGTTCGTGGTTGTGGCGGTGGGGTTACCGGCGCCGTCATCGCCGGTGAGCATGATCCCGGCGCCGCCTTTGTTGGCAACGATGCGGTTGTCTTGGATGACGTTGCCGCTGGCGCGGTTGACCAGGATGCCAATGCAGAAGTTACGCACCTCCAGCCCGCTGATCTGCACCCCTTGCGTGTCGCGCAGGACCAGCCCAGGGTGGGTGGTGGTGCGCACGTTGGTGCCGAACTGGCCGGGCAGGGCGCCAGGGCAGGTGCGTACGCCTTGGTCCTTGATGTAGCCGGAGCCATCGATGGCAATGTACTGGCCGTCGCGTGCCCAGGAGAGGCCGGTGATGCGCACCGGGCCCTTGATTTCTGGCAGGGCGCTGTTGGGCTTGATGACATAGGGCGGCTGACCGACCGCCGCGATGTCGATCTGGTAGCGGCCAGGGTTTTCATTGTTGGTCTCGATCGCCCAGCGCAAGCTGCCGGGCTTGCCGTCATCGGCGTAGCGGTCGACCTGCAAGGTTTGCGGGGTAATCTGGGGCGTGGCCAGGGCCGGTAGGGGGAGCAGCGGCAGCAAGGCTGTCAGCACAGGCATGAAACGCATGGGTGCAGGATTCCAAAACTGTTGTTGTTATCAATGGGCCACCTGCGGTGGGCGGCCGTTTGCAGGGATTCTAGGGAAGCTGTACCCGCTTGCGCAGGCAGTGCGGCTGAATCGGTGCGGTATTCGCCCGCTGATTGCCGTTGGGTGGGCGATCAGCAAATCAATTGAAACTCTGGCCACGGGGCATGAGTCGATCCTATGTCGACACGTTTCTCGTGTCTTTGCCTCAAGGAGATTTCCCCATGAGTGGTACCAAAGACAAAGCTAAAGGTTTGGCCAACGAAGCGGTGGGCAATATCAAACAGGGCGTTGGCAAGGTCACCGGTAACGAAAGGCTCAAGGGCGAAGGCAAAGCCCAAGAGGTCAAGGGTGAGGTTCAGCAAAAGGTTGGCGAAGTAAAGGATGCTGTGAAGAAGCCTTGACCGTCTGCCGTGTAGGAAAGCGGCTGCCTTTTGGTGGCCGTTTTCTTTTGTACGGCAATGAGCAGCAACGGCGCGCGCGTGGTCTATTAGACTTGCATGCAATCAACAAGGCCTGCCCGGGTAGTCGGCCTGCCCCATGATGATCAAGCGGCGAAAGGAGACGCTATGATTTTCCCTGCCCTGCAAGGCCTGCCCTTGCACCGTGTGTTGGTGCGCACCGTCAGCGAGTTTCTCGATGACGAGATGTCCACCTATGCCTCCGCGCTGGCTTACCAGATGCTGTTTTCGCTGTTCCCGTTCCTGTTGTTCCTGATCGCCCTGATCGGTTTCCTGCACCTGCCAGACTTTTTCTCCTGGCTGCGCTTGCAGTCCGAGCTGGTGCTGCCGCCGCAGGCGCTGGAGCAAGTCAATCCGGTGATCGATCAGTTGCAGCAGTCCAAGGGCGGCCTGCTTTCAGTCGGTATCGTGATTGCCCTGTGGACCGCTTCGGCCGGTGTGCGGCTGATGATGAGCGCAATGAACGCCGCCTACGACGTGCCAGAAGGGCGGCCGGTTTGGAAGCGCATTCCGCTGTCGATCTTCTATACCGTCGGCATCGCCGGCATGCTCCTGGCCGCCGCCGCCTTGATGGTCCTGGGGCCGCAGGTGATGGAGTGGATCGCCGCGCAGATCGGCATGCAGGAGTTCATCGTCACCCTGTGGACCATCCTGCGCTGGCCGGCGATCATCGTTCTGATGATGGTGGCGGTGGCGCTGATCTACTACGTCATGCCGGACGTGAAACAAAAATTCCGCTTCATTACCCCAGGTTCGGTGTTGGCCGTGGTGGTGTGGATCATCGCCTCGCTGGGTTTTGGCTACTACGTCAAGACATTCGCCGACTACAACGCCATGTATGGCAGCATCGGGGCGATCATCGTGCTGCTGCTGTACTTCTATATTTCTGCCGCCGTACTCTTGCTCGGTGCCGAGATGAATGCGGTGATCGAGCACATGTCTGCCGAAGGCAAGGATCCTGGCGAGAAGGATTTCGACGCCAGCAAGCCGCAGGAAACCATCACCGTGCTCGGCCATGAGCATCCTGCCGCAGCCGAACCCCAGACCCGTGAGCCGAACCCCTGATGATCCGTGACATCCTCAAGATGGGCGATGAACGCCTGCTGCGCATTGCCCCACCGGTGCCTGAGCACATGCTTGGTAGTGCCGAGTTGAAGCAACTGATCGACGACATGTTCGAAACCATGCGCCATGTTGGCGGGGTCGGCCTGGCGGCGCCGCAAATCGGTATCGATCTGCAACTGGTGATCTTTGGCTTCGAGCGCAGCGAGCGTTATCCGGATGCCGAGCCGGTGCCCCAGACCATTTTGATCAACCCGCTGATCACCCCGTTGGGGACCGAGATTGAAGAGGGGTGGGAAGGTTGCCTGTCGGTGCCAGGCCTGCGCGGGGTGGTGCCACGCTACAAGCACATCAGTTATTCCGGGGTCGATCCCCAGGGCACTCCGATCGACCGCTTTGCCGATGGCTTTCACGCCCGCGTGGTTCAGCATGAGTGCGACCACCTGATTGGCCGGCTGTATCCGTCGCGGATCCAGGATTTTTCCAAGTTCGGTTATACCGAGGTGTTGTTCCCAGGGCTTGACGTCGCCGACGACTGATTGCGCACCATTGCCAGCAGGTTCTTGCTGCGCTGGTAGCGCGCCAGACGCATGGCCAGGGCCTCTGGCAGGCTCTGGCAAGGGCTGAAACCCAGCCGCAGGTAGAACGGCAGCAGATCAGGGTGACAGAACAGCCAGGTGGGGCCACCGGTCTGCGCCAGGGCTGCATCGATCAGTTGGCCTGCTACCCCACGGCCGCGCCATTGCGGGTCGACCAACAGCCCGGTCAGCCAATGGCCTTGAGCAACTGGGGTCAGGCTCAGGCCCGCGATGATTGCCTGCGCTCGGGCTACCCACAGCTGGCCGTCGGCGGCTGCGCGCATGCGGGTGCCGTGTTGCTTATAGAAATGGTCGAGCAAGCGGCGCTGTAGGCCGATCAAGGGGGTGAATTGGAAGGGTGGCATGGTTTTCCTGGGGTCAATGCTGGCGTGATCGCGGGACGAGGCCGGCAATGAATACAATTGGAGCTGCTCTAAAACGCGGTTTTCAGCCTTTCAGGTCGGAGTATTTTGTCGCAGATTGTTGCAAATCGCGCAAGGGTGAATGTCCGACTGCGGGCTTCAACTATTGCAGACCAGGCGTAAAATTCAATCATCCCCCCAGCAGTACGACGTAGCGGGATCGGTACTTCGTGTCATCTTCGCAGTTGATGACAACTTCTCCGCGCCATTGACGGCATATTGAAGTCAATCGCAGCTTGATTGCCTTGAAGGCCACACTCCATGAAAGCATTACTGATTCTTGCATTGGTCGGTATGTCCTCGTTCGCCCTCGCCGATGAGGTCCAGCCTGTTTCCAGCCAGTCTGTGGTTGAGCAGTACGACTACTCAACCAACCTTGACATCAAACGCGTGATCAGCCTGTCGACCATCCCCAATGTCTGCGAGGTGGTGCCTGCCACCATGACTTACGAAGACCATCAGGGCCACGTCCACACCATCCAATACCGGGCCATGGGTGAAGGCTGCAGCCAGGGCTGATCAGCCCAGCCCCAAGGCCTGTCGCACGGCTTCCAGCCCTTGTTTGAGTTGTGCCCGGCTGGTGGCCGCCGACAGGCTGATGCGCACGGCCTGAACTTGGTCGACGCCAATTGCGAAGACACTCGCGGGCACCACCTCTACGGCGCGCTCACGGCACTTGCGCACTACCGCTTCTGCGCTTTCGCCAGTGGCGACCCAGATATGCGGTGAAGGTATACGGCCTTTGACCAGTGCCTCGCCCAGCAGACTGTGCGCCAAGCGCCAACGCGCTTGAATTTCTGTGCGATTGCAGGCCAGGCGGCGTGCTGCAGTGCCGTCTTCTATCCACTGACCGGCGATGCGCAAGTTCAAGGGTGAAACCGGCCAATGGGTGGCTTGGCTGTGCGGATCGATCTGCGCCAGCAGCGCTGGACGGCCTACGATCCAACCCAGGCGCAGCCCGGCGGCGACGGTTTTCGACAGGCTGCTGATGAGGATGCCCTGGCCATCGAGCAAGGGGTACAAGGGCGGTTGATCGGTCAGCGCGCCATAGACATCATCCTCGACCACCAGCAACTTGTGGCGCTTGACCACCTCGGCGATGGCCTGGCGCCTGGCGGCGTCCATGCAACTGCCGGTGGGATTGTGCAGGGTCGGGGTGATCACCAATAGCCGCGACCCACTGGCGCGCGCCACGCGGTCCAGCTCATCCGGACGCAGGCCGTGCTCATCCAGGGCCACCCCGTGCACCGGCAGGCGCAACTGGCGACAGGCGGCCTTGATGCCGGGGGCGGTCAACGCCTCGACCATCACCGGCGCGCCATCGGCACACAGCGATTGCAGCACGCAGCCCAGCGCCTGCTGCGCGCCCCCACACAGCAGCAGTTCATCGATTGCCAGCGTCAGCCCGCGATTAGCCAGCCAGCGCGCGCCGTGCAGGCGGCCCAGGAGCAATTGCTCGGCGTCCAGGTAATGGTCGAGTAGTTCACTGGCACCCTGATCGAGCAGGGCGCGCAGACTGTGTTGCAGATCGTGGCTGTGCGGGTCGACCACCGGCACATTGGTCGACAGGTCGATCACCTGCTGCTGTGCGTCATGCCTCTTGAGGCGAAACAGCGTCGCCTCCTTGCTCCCCGCCAGGACATAGGTGCCTCGGCCCACTGCGCCTGCGACCAGATGGCGCGCGGCAGCTTCGCGATAGGCTTGCTGGGTGGTGCTGGGGTTGAGCCCCAGTTTCCAGGCCAGGCGCCGCTGCGGTGGCAGGCGCTCACCGACTTTCAATTCGCCGCGCTCGATCGCCTCGGCAATCGCCTCGACCAGCGCCAGATAGCGCGGCTGGCCGTTCTCAGCAAGGTTGGGAATCCACACGAAATTGCTACCCATGCAATATATCGATTTACCCATACAATGCCCTGCGCCTAGGATCGGATCAACCTCAGCCCCGATGAAGGATGATCGCCATGTTCGACCTGCCTGCCCTGCGTGAAGCCGCCGCTTTCGTGCACCAGCATGTTCCCGCCACCGCTCAGCACGCGTGGCCTTTGCTAGCCGAGCGGGTGGGCTGCAAGGTGTGGGTCAAGCACGAGAACCATGCCCCTACCGGTGCATTCAAAGTGCGTGGCGGGTTGGTCTATGTGCGCTCGCTGCTGGCCAGCGGCAAGCCGCCACGCGGGCTGGTCACGGCTACCCGTGGCAACCATGGCCAGAGCATGGCGCTGGCCGCGGGCCAGGCGGGTATCCCATTGGTGATCGTGGTGCCTGAGGGCAACTCGCGGGAGAAAAACGCTGCCATGCGCGCGCTGGGCGCCGAGCTGATCGAGCATGGGGTGGACTTTGACGTGGCCCGCGAGGAGGCTGCCAGGCTGGCCGCCGAGCTTGGCTATGAGATGGTGCCGTCGTTCCACGCTGAACTGGTGCGCGGCGTGGCGACGTACGCGCTTGAGTTGTTCGAAGCCGTGGCGGAGCTCGATTGCGTCTACGTGCCGATCGGCATGGGCTCAGGGATCTGTGGCCTGATCCAGGCGCGCAATCTGCTGGGGTTGAAGACGCAGATCGTTGGCGTGGTGTCCAGCGCTGCCGATGCCTATGCGCAGAGTTTCGAGCGGGGCCGGATCGTCACCACCGCGACGGCCGACACCTTTGCCGATGGCATGGCCTGCCGGGTCCCTCACCCGGATGCCTTCGCCATGATCGGCGAACATGCGGCGCGGATCGTGCGGGTCAGCGACGAGGAGATCGCCCAGGCCATGCGCATCTACCACGAGACCACTCATAACACCGCTGAAGGCGCAGGTGCGGCCGCACTGGCAGCGTTGCTCCAGGAGCGTGACAGCCAGCAGGGCAAGCGGGTGGCGGTGGTGCTCAGTGGGGCGAATATCGATCGCCAGCGTTATGCACAAGTGCTGCTGGATTAAGCCGGCAGGGAGTGGCGCTGCGCGTTAGCGTGTTGGGTTTTGGCATCAGCAATTTGTTCCAATACACGTTGCCGTCTCTTCCGTTAGATAGCTGCTTGCCCTTTCGTAGTCGAGTCCCCATGCCTTTTTCCAATGGTTTTCTCCTCAGCCTGTCCCTGTGCCTGGACATCGGCATTGCCAATATCGCCATGATCACCCTGGCCATGCAGCGCGGCTTTGTTCAGGGTTTCTGGTTGGGGCTGGGCACCTGCGTGGGTGATTTGGTCTATGCCGTTGCGGCGCTGGCGGGGATGACGGTGTTGCTGCAGTTCGAGACTGTGCGCTGGGTCTTGTGGCTGGGCGGCTCGGTTTTGCTGGTGTGGTTTGCCGTAAAGATGCTGCTGGCGGCCTGGCGCGGTGGGCACGTGGATGGCCGGGCCGAGGTGGTGGTGGAGTCGGGCTGGCGCGAGTTTTTGCGCGGGATCTTCCTGGCCATGTCATCGCCCAGTGCGATTCTCTGGTTCGCCGCAGTGGGTGGGGTGCTGATCTCCCGTTCAGGGGCCGGCAGTGTGCTGGATGCGGGGTTGTTTCTCAGTGGCTTCTTTGCCGCTGGGTTGCTCTGGTGCGTGAGTCTGTGCGGCGTTGCCAGCCATGGCGGACGCTTGCTGGGGGATCGCTTGCTGACTTGGTCATACCTGCTGTCGGCGGCGATCTTCTGCTACTTCGCGGTGTATGTGATTGTCTCGGGTTATCGGGAATTCATTCTGGTCGCGGCATAGCACTGCGGGGTAACGCCGTGTACGCGGCGATAGGCGGTGATGAAGTGGCTTTGGTCATAAAAGCCCAGGTCCAGCGCGACGTCTCGCGGGTGTAGGCCGATGCGCAAACGGCGCCGGGCTTCGATCAGGCGCAGTTGCATGTGGTATTGCAAAGGCGCCAGGCCGGTGGCCTTCTTGAAGCAGCGTACGAAATGGTACTTGCTCAGGCCAGCCGCTTGCGCCAGTTGATCGAGCTCCAGGCGCAGGTCCAGATGCGCGCGCATCAGGGCCAAGCTGTTGGCGATGGCAACAGAGTGTTCTCCTGGTGATTTCGACGGTTGCTCCAGCAGTTGGGCGAGTACCAGTAACAGTGCTTGTTCGCGCTGATCATCAGGCGCCTGGGCCAGTTCGAGCAAGGCGCTGAACAGGGCAGGGTGGTGCAGGATGCCTTGCTCGAAGCTGGGAGGCTGGGTGGTCGAGCGTAGGTTGTTGTCGCCGATGACCTGGCTCATGGCGTCGGTGCTCAGGTGCAGGCTGATGTACTCGACGCCTCCTTCAGCGAATTCCGAGGCCTGTACGGCCAGTGGGTTGTAGAGCGTGACCTGGCCTGGGGGGACTTCTAGTTCGTGGCCGTCGAGCCAGATCTGTTCGTGGCCGCTTAGGTTGGCGCCCAGTACGTATTCGTCATGGGTGTGCCTTGCGAAGCGTGCGCTGCCGTGGGCTCGTACCCATGAGAGATCGAGCTGTGGGGAGGCGTGCAGGGGTTCGCAGGTCAATGGCATGGGGGCTTCCTTGGTGGGTGGTGTAACGCTAGCGGAGCTGGGGTTGGGGGGCAATGCTGGATTTGGTGTTCTGGTGTTCTGGTGTTCTGGTGTTCTGGTGTTGGGGGCTTATCCGTTTTTTGGGGTGCTGCTACTGGCCCCTTCCGCCCTTACGGCGGGTCACTTTTTGGCAAACGCCCGGTGTGCCGGCCCAGCCAAAAGTAACCAAAAAGGTCTGCGCTCCACCATCCGGCCCTCCGCTGCGCTACGGGTCCCTTCGCGCCGGCGCCTTCCGGGCCCGCGCGGCCTACGATTTGCTGCGCAAATCTACATCTCGCGCCTTCGGCTGCGCCGAAGGGTGCTGACGCACCTGGCCCTACAGGCACCTCTGCTCAGCCTCCTGAAGTCGCGAATCTGCGGCGCCTGCAATTACGCGCACGAAGATCAAGAGCAGGCGAATCGCTACGCTCTCGCCAAAGCCAAAGCCAAAGCCAAAGCCAAAGCCAAAGCCAAAGCCAAAGCCAAAGCCAAAGCCAAATTTTGATTTTTCTGCTGTGTTGTTTGTTCCGGCCTCTTCGCGGGCAAGCCCGCTCCCACAGGTACCGCGCTGTTCTTCCGGCTGGCGGTGAGCCTGTGGGAGCGGGCTTGCCCGCGAAGAGGCCAGAATATCCACCACACCAACCACAGGCACGGCGCCGTTCTTCTGGCTGGCGGTGAGCGTGTGGGAGCGGGCTTGCCCGCGAAGAGGCCAGAGCATCCACACACCTGCCACAGGCACGGCGCCGTTCTTCTGGCTGGCGGTGAGCGTGTGGGAGCGGGCTTGCCCGCGAAGAGGCCAGAGCATTCACCACACCTGCCACAAGTACCGCGCCGCTCTTGCGGCTGGCGGTACCCGTGGGAGCGGGCTTGCCCCGCGATGGCGTCCGACTATCCACCACATCTGCCACTATCGCCAGATAACGCCAGCCCAGTCGCCGCCACTAACTTCGCGACTTCAGGAGGCCGAGCGTAGGTGTCTGTAGGGCCAGGTGCGCAGCACCCTTCGGCGTAGCCGAAGGCGCGAGATGTAGATTTGCGTAGCAAATCGTAGGCCGCGCGGGCCCGGAAGGCACCGAAGCGAGGAGACCCGGAGCGCAGCGTAGGGCCGGATGGCGGAGCGCACGGCTTTTGGTTACTTTTGGCCACGACCAAAAGTGACCCGCCGTAAGGGCGGAAAGGTGACTCAGCGCCACCTTCGCCAATGGATATGCTCAAAACTCTAAAACCCCAACCCCAACCCCAACCCCAACCCCAAGCCCAAGCCCAAGCCCAACCCCAACCCCAACGAAAAAAAGCGAAAAGCGCCGGATGGGGTTCGGCACTTCCCGCTTTCACTAACGCAGAGCAACTACACCCTTAGAACTTAGCTTCCAGATCCACCTGCAACGTATCGACATCAGCATTGCTGTTAGGCAACTGAGACAAATCGGTCTTGGCCATCAGATAAGCAGCACCCACCGAGAAGTTCTTGTCGATCTCGTAGCCCACCTTGAACTTGTGACCGCGCGAACCCGTGAAGCCGTTACCGAAGTCAGAGTCGGTGAACAGGCTGACCACAGCGTTACGCTGCACATCGCGGTAGTTGTAGTCCAGGCTCCAGGCACCGAGCTTGGTCTTCAGGCCCGCCAGCCAAGCCTGGTCTTCGCCATCGGTGCTCTCGGTGTTCTTCACGTACTGACCATAGGCCGACAGCGGTACAGCCAGGCCAGTCAGGTCGATCTGACCGAAGCCTTCCACCAGGTTGAACTCGTTGGTGGTGTTGCCGAACGACTGCAGGATGGTGGCTTCCTTGTCGTTGTCATAGCCATAGATGCTCGCACCCACGGTGACCTTGAGGGCATCCATCGGCGCGAACTTCGCCCCCAGCTGGCCGTGGTAGACCTGGGCGTCGTGCTTGTACTGCACGCCGTCGCCGTCGACGTTGTCCTTGAGGGTGTATTGGCCCGCGCTGGCGAACACTTCGGCGCCGCCCAGGTCGGTCTTGTAGGTAGCAGCCACACCTTCCGGGTTGATGTCGCTGTCCCAGATGATGTCGCCCATGCTGACCCAAGGCTGGGCCATCTTGCCGCCGATCAGGTGCAGGCCGGGCAGGGCGGTCGGGTGCCAGTCGAGGTAGGCCAGGTCAACCCACAGCGACTTCTTGTCGAAGTAGTTGTCCAGGCTCTGGTTGGTCGAGCGACGGTCAGCGCTGCTGCCGGTGGCGACACGGATGCCGGCGTCGACCTGCGGGTTGATCTCGCTGTAGAAGCCAACGCGGGCACGCACGCGCTGACGGTCCTGGTTGCCGCTGGAGCTGTTCGGTTCGTCGACGTTGACGTCTTCGTAGCGCAAGCGCACATCGCCCTTGATCTGGGTCTTGGCGGCCCAGGCGACTTTCTGTTCAAAGGAGCTCATCCGCTCGGATTGAGCCTTCATGTCTGCCTTTTCCTTGGTTTCCTTCGACAGGTCGGCCTGCAGTTCGTTGTACTGCGCCTGGTTGATCGAGCCGTTGGCGCGGAGCATTTCGAGCAGCTTGGCGTCGACTGCAGCACTGGCTGGAGTACTCAGAGCCAGCATCAGGCCGGTGAGGCTCACTCCAGTAAGTGTAGAAACAAGACGCATAAGGTTCTCCCTGTTGGAAAAGTATGGGGAGGCTTGTGCGCCCGCCCCCGAGTTGGCAAGTCTTCGGAAAAGGCCTGAATAGACAGGTCGCTGGGGTTCCGGAAAACAGGCGCAAGTATTGCGAGGGGGGATGACAGAATAATGTCTATTTAGTGGCACTGCCGTTAAGAAAACCGCTGTCAGTGCGCTTGAGGTTTGTCAGTCGCGCCCTGCATCCGGGATACTGGCAGGCGCCTCTTGGAGAGTTGAAACCGTGATCAGCCTGTACAGCCTTGCTCATTTGCGCGACCTGCCAGTGGCGACCTGGGATGCGCTGGTGCCCGCCGGCCAGCCGTTTCTACGGCATGCGTTTCTCACAGCGATGGAGGACAGCGGCAGCGTCGTGCCCGCCACCGGCTGGGCTGCCGAGCACTTGATCCTGGAGCGTGACGGGCAGGTGCGCGCGGTGCTGCCGGCCTATCGCAAATGGCATTCGTTCGGCGAGTACGTGTTCGATCACGGCTGGGCCGATGCCTGTGAGCGCGCCGGGATTGCCTACTACCCCAAGTTACTGGGCGCCGTGCCGTTCAGCCCGGTCAGTGGCCCGCGATTGCTAACCGACGATCCTGCCGATGGCCTGCTGTTGTTGCAGGCGCTGCCTGAGTATCTGGGCAAGGGTGGCTTGTCGGGCGCCCACATCAACTTCACCGACAGCGCCCTGGACCAGTCGATTGCCGGTCTGCCGGGCTGGATGGAGCGCCTGGGTTGCCAGTTTCATTGGCGCAATCAGGGCTATCGCGATTTCCAGGATTTTCTCGATACCCTCAGCTCGCGCAAGCGCAAGCAGATGCGCAAGGAGCGTGAGCAGGTGCTGGGGCAGGGTATCGACTTCCAGTGGTATCGCGGCGATGAGCTGAGCCAAGCGCAGTGGGATTTCGTTTATCTGTGTTACGCCAACACCTATGCCGTACGTAGGCGAACGCCGTACCTCACGCGGGCGTTTTTCAGCCTGCTGGCCGAGCGCATGCCCGAGGCGATCCGCGTCGTGGTGGCGCGCCAGGCGGGGCGGGATGTGGCCATGGCGCTGAGCCTGATGGGCGGCGATAGCTTGTATGGGCGCTATTGGGGGTGCCTGGCCGAGTTCGATCGGTTGCACTTCGAGACGTGCTTCTACCAAGGCATGGACTTTGCCATTGCCCAAGGCTTGCAGCGCTTCGATGCGGGGGCGCAGGGCGAACACAAGCTGATTCGCGGATTTGAGCCGGTGATTACGCGGTCGTGGCACTACCTGTTGCATCCGGGGTTGAGGCGGGCGGTGGAGGATTTTCTTGGGCAGGAGCGCGAGGGGGTCAGGGCTTATGCCGAAGAGGCGCGGGGGATGCTGCCTTATCGGCGGGATTGATGGGTGGACTGTTGCAGCCTCATCGCGGGGCAAGCCCGCTCCCACGCAATGGCTGCATAGCTGCATAGCTGCATCTGGTTAGCGTGGGAGCGGGCTTGCCCCGCGATGGGGGCGCGCCAGCCTGAAACTCAATCGACGCCGACAAAACCGCCGGTCTGGTGATGCCACAAGCGCGCATACAGCCCTTGGTGCGCCAGCAGTTCGGCATGGGTTCCGCTTTCGACGATATGCCCTTTGTCCAGCACCACCAGCCGGTCCATCCGGGCGATGGTCGACAGCCGGTGGGCAATGGCGATCACCGTCTTGCCCTGCATCAGGGTCTCCAGGCTTTCCTGAATCGCCGCTTCCACCTCTGAATCCAGCGCCGAGGTGGCCTCATCCATGATCAGGATCGGTGCGTTCTTCAACAGCACCCGGGCAATGGCGATACGCTGACGCTGTCCGCCAGACAGCTTGACCCCGCGCTCACCCACATGCGCATCGAAGCCAGTGCGCCCCTGGGCATCGGACAGCTGCGGGATGAACTCGTCGGCCCTGGCCCCGCGCACGGCTTCCCACAACGCCTGTTCGCTGGCATCGGGGCGGCCGTACAGCAGGTTGTCGCGGATCGAGCGGTGCAACAGCGAGGTGTCCTGGGTGATCATGCCGATTTGCGCGCGCAGGCTGGCCTGGTTCACTTCGGCGATGTCCTGTCCATCGATCAGGATGCGCCCGCTTTCCAGGTCGTACAGGCGTAGCAGCAGATTGACCAAGGTCGATTTGCCTGCCCCAGAAGGGCCGATCAGGCCGATCTTCTCACCAGGGCGAATGTCCAGGTTGAGGCCGTCGATGACCTTGCCACCTTTGCCGTAATGGAAACCCACGTTGTCGAAGCGCACTGCGCCGCGGGTGACCTTGAGCACCGGGGCGTTGGGGCTGTCGGTGACCGTCACCGGCTGGGCGATGGTTTGCAGGCCATCCTGGACCATGCCGATGTTCTCGAAGATGCCGTTGACCACCCACATGATCCAGCCGGACATGTTGACGATACGAATCACCAATCCGGTGGCTAAGGCGATGGCGCCTACCGTGATCAGTGACTGGGTCCACAGCCACAGCGCAAGCCCTGTGGTGGTGACGACCAGCAAGCCGTTGAGGGTGGTGATCACCACGTCCATGCTGGTCACCACGCGAGCGGCCAGCTGGGTTTTCTCAGTCTGCTCGCGGATCGCCTCGCGAGCGTATTGCTGCTCGTAGTCGGTGTGGGCGAACAGCTTGAGGGTGGCGATGTTGGTGTAGCCATCGACAATGCGCCCCATCAGCTTGGAGCGCGCATCGGAGGAAATTACCGAGCGCTCCTTGACCCGCGGCACGAAGTACAGCAACGCGGCGATGTAGCAGGCAATCCACACCAGCAGCGGCAGCATCAGCCGCCAGTCAGCCTCGGCGAACAGCACCAGCGAGCTGATCGCATAGATCAACACGTGCCACAGCGCGTCAACCGCTTGTACCGCTGAGTCGCGCAGGGAGTTGCCGGTTTGCATGATGCGCTGGGCAATGCGCCCGGCGAAGTCGCTCTGGAAGAAGTTCAGGCTCTGCTTGAGCACATAGGTGTGGTTCTGCCAGCGGATCAGGCTGGTCATCCCCGGGTTGATGGTCTGGTGCACCAGCAGGTCGTGCAGGCCGAAAAACACCGGACGCAGCAGCAGGACCACCACCAGCATCCAGATCAGCTCGCCGCTGTGCTCGCTGAAGAAGTTGGCGTTGGGCGTGCCTTGGGCCAGATCGATGATCCGGCTCAGGTAGCTGAACATGGCCACCTCGATCAACGAGGCGACCAGGCCAACGATCAGCAGGGCCAAGAAGCTCGGCCACACCTGACGCAGGTAGTAGAGGTAGAACGGCCACACCGTACTCGGAGGCGCCTCGCTCGGCGCTTCGCGGAAGATGTCGATCAATTGCTCGAAACGGCGGTACAGCATGGGGGTTACAACTCCTGTTCTACCCGACCTGCAGGCGGTTCACATCCCTGTGAGGCCTGCACTCAGTCGATGCGTTTGGCAGACTTGATGAACACCGGATCGGCCGGTACATCACGCATGCCTTTTTTGATAGTGGTCGGCGAATTGACGATCTGGTCAACCACGTCCATGCCTTTGGTGACCTTGCCGAACACGGCATATCCGGCATCGCGACCTGGGTCGAGGAAGGCGTTGTCGGCAACGTTGATGAAGAACTGGCTGGTGGCCGAGTTCGGGTTGGAGGTGCGGGCCATGGACAGGGTGCCGCGGGCGTTGTGCAGGCCATTGCTGGCTTCGTTGCGGATCGGGTCGTTGGTTTTCTTCTGCACCATCTGCTCGGTGAAGCCGCCGCCCTGGACCATGAAGCCTGGGATCACACGGTGGAAGATGGTGTTGTTGTAGAAGCCACTGTCGACGTACTCAAGGAAGTTCTTGGTACTGATCGGCGCTTTTTCCGCGTTCAGCTCGATTTCGACCTGGCCGAAGCTGGTGTCGAGCAGAACGTGCGGGGTCTTGTCCGAGGCCATGACGCTGGTGGCGAAGGCAACCGAGCAGGCGGCGAGCAGGAGTTTTTTCAGCATGGGCTCAAAGATCCTTGAGAGGTGGAGGCGGCTGCTAGAAAGTGCAGCAGGGTCTGGTTGAAGACCTCGGGTTGATCGAGGGGTGTAGCGTGCCGGGAATCTTCTATGACTGCCAGTCTAGCCTGGGGTATCAAGGCGACGTAGCGCTGTTTCAGTTGTATCGGGGTGTAATCGTGGTCGGCGGCGATTACCAGGGTGGGACAGCCGATCTGGCCGATGCGTTCCGCCACGCCCCAATCGACGATGGCGTCGAAGCTCTTCAGGTACGCGCGCTTGTCGTTGCGTGCCCAGCGCTGGGCCATCTTCTGGCGAAGATCGGCTTGTTCGGGTTTGGGGAACAGCCGCTCGGCCAGGCCCTTGCCGACGGTTTCGACGCTGAGCAGACGCGCCAGGCCCCAGCGTTTCGCCCACCAGATCCAGTCGCTGCGGGTGCGTCGCTTGACCTCGGGGGCGCTGTTGACGATGCACAGGCTGCGTAGCCACTGCGGGTGGTCGACGGCGAACTGAAAGCCGATCATGCCGCCCATCGACAGGCCAACGAAGTGCACCGGACCGGTGCGCAGGTGTTCGAGCAGGGCCAGCAGGTCTTCGCTGAAGGTGGCGATTTGATAGCCGTCGCGGGGTTTGTCAGAGCGGCCGTGGCCGCGGATATCCATCAGGATCACCCGGTAGTGCCGGCTTAGTTCGGGCACCTGCAGCTCCCAGTCCTGGCAACTGGAGCCCAACCCATGCAACAGCACCAGGGGCTCGCCCTGGCCGTATTCCTCGTAATGCAGCGTGCATTCTTCGTGTTCGAAATAGGCCATGGGCGCGGTCCTCAGGCTTGCGGCGGGGCTGCGAAGGGCACGTCCAGGGGCGCAGTGTCGAAATTGCGCAGCAGGTCGATGAGGATCTGCGTGGCCGGGCCCAGGGTCTTTTCCTTGCTGGAGTAAAGGTAGAACAGTGGATGGCGACTGCCACCCTGATCCAGCGGCAATGGCTTGAGCACGCCGTCGCGCAGCTCGCGCTCGATCATGTGCCGGGGCAGCCAGGCAAAGCCCAGGCCGCTGCTGACGAAGGTGGCCGCAGTGCCCAGGCTACCTACCGTCCAGCGTTGTTCGGCGCCCAGCCAGCCGACATCCTTGGGTTGCGCGCGGCCAGAGTCACGGATTACCACCTGCAACTGGCTCTCCAGGTCCTGGAAGGTAATCTCCCGGCCCAGGCGGTGCAGGCTGTGTTCGGGGTGGGCGACGGCGACGAACTCCACCGAGCTCAGTTCGGTGCCCAGGTAGCCACCGATGCTGAAGCTGCTGATCGCAAGGTCGGCGATGCCTTCATGCAGGACTTCCTCGACCCCAGACAGCACCTCTTCGCGCAGCCGCACGCGGCAGCCTCGGCTCTGCGGCATGAACGCGCTCAGGGCGCGCACCAGGCGGGCGCTGGGGTAGGCGGCATCGACCACCACGCGCACCTCGGCCTCCCAGCCTTGTTCCATGTGATGGGCCAGGTCTTCGAGCTGGCTGGCCTGCTTGACCAGGTGGCGCGAGCGGCGCAGCAGCACGTTTCCAGCTTCGGTCAGCACGGCTTTGCGCCCGTCGATGCGCAGCAACGGCACGCCAAGTTGCTCCTGCATGCGTGCCACTGTGTAGCTGACCGACGATTGTGAGCGGTGCAGGGCCTCGGCGGCCTGGGCAAACCCTCCGTGATCGACCACTGCCTGCAGGGTTCGCCACTGATCCAGGGTTACGCGCGGCGCTTTCATCTTCAGCTCCTGTTGTCCTAAGCTGCGCTCTTTCAAGGAGAGCGCTCTATGAAGAAAAGTTGTGTGGCATTACTGCTGTGCCTGCCCCTTACCGCCATGGCATATCCCATCGATGTCGACAAGCAGGTGACCGGGGTCAAGGTCGACTACACCGCCTACGACACGGCCTACGACATCGGCAGCATCTCGCTGAACAACTATGGAGAGGTTGCGGCGTCGTGCAAGGTCACTTTCCGCAATGGCCCGGAAGCGCCACGGGTGCGTCGGGTCAATGTGCCGGCCAAGCAAAGCGTGGACGTTACCGCCAAGTTCAACCGGCAGATCATCAAGCTGCGGATCGGTTTGAGCTGTAAACCGGAATAAAACGGATTAGTCGATAGATTGAACCCACTTTTTACGCTTTTTTATCGATAGGTCAACCCTTAATCTTTCCTCCATCGAATCGCACCCTATTTGCCGATGGAGGCACCCATGTCCCGCGTATTGATCATCGAAAGCAGCGCCCGCCAGCAGGACTCCGTTTCGCGTCAATTGACCCGAGATTTCATTGCCCAATGGCAAGCGGCGCATCCGGCCGACGACATCAATGTGCGTGACTTGGCGGTGACTCCAGTGCCGCACCTGGACGCCAACCTGCTGGGTGGCTGGATGAAGCCTGAGGATCAACGCTCACAGATCGAGCGCGAAGCCCTGGAGCGTTCCAACGAATTGACCGATGAACTGCTGGCCGCCGATGTACTGGTGATGGCTGCCCCGATGTACAACTTCACCATCCCGAGCACGCTCAAGGCTTGGCTCGATCATGTACTGCGCGCCGGTATCACCTTCAAGTACACCCCGACCGGTCCACAGGGGCTGCTGACGGGCAAGCGTGCCATTGTCCTGACTGCCCGCGGTGGTATCCATGCCGGCGCCACCAGCGACCATCAGGAACCGTACCTGCGCCAGGTCATGGCCTTCATTGGTATCCATGACGTGACTTTCATTCATGCCGAAGGCCTGAACATGAGCGGCGACTTCCACGAGAAAGGGCTGAATCAGGCCAAGGCCAAGCTGGCTGCGGTGGCCTGAGTACCGACCAATTCCCAACCCTGACACCTGTTGCTCCTTGGGTGTGCCTGCCCGGCCATATGATGGCCGGGCTTTTTTATGCCTGAAGTTTTTCTAGCGCCTGGTCCGGCCTGATCGCGGGGCAAGCCCGCTCCCACGTGTATTGCGCCGTCAGCCATACCCGTGGGAGCGGGCTTGCCCCGCGATCAGGGCGCTACGCCAAGTTGATCGGTTTTTGCCAACCGGCTAAGGTCGCCGCCTTGATTTACGAGAGAGCACCATGGGCTACCTGATTATCGTCGCGCTGATCCAGGCGTTTTCCTTCAGCCTGATCGGCGAATACCTGGCCGGGCATGTCGACAGCTATTTCGCGGTCTTGGCGCGGGTGGTGTTGGCCGGCCTGGTGTTCCTGCCGCTCACCCGCTGGCGTCAGGTCGAACCGCGCTTCATGCGCTCGATGTTGCTGATCGGCGCATTGCAGTACGGCATCACCTACGTCTGCCTGTACTTGAGTTTCCGCGTGCTGACCGTGCCGGAAGTGCTGCTGTTCACCATTCTCACGCCGCTGCACGTGACCCTTATCGAAGATGCGCTGAACCGCCGCTTCAACCCTTGGGCGCTGCTCGCTGCACTGGTCGCGGTCGCGGGTGCCGCGGTGATCCGTATGGACAGCATCAGCGGCGACTTCTTCATCGGCTTCCTGTTGCTGCAATTGGCCAACTTCACCTATGCCGCCGGCCAGGTGCTGTACCGTCACCTGGTTGCCCGTCACCCAAGCGATCTGCCGCATTACAAGCGGTTTGGCTATTTCTACCTGGGCGCGTTGATCGTGGTGTTGCCGGCGTTCCTGCTGTTTGGCAATGCCCAGCACCTGCCGAGCACCGATGTGCAGTGGCTGGTGTTGCTGTTCCTGGGCCTGTGTCCGACTGCGCTGGGCTTGTACTGGTGGAACAAGGGCGCCTGCCTGGTTTCTGGCGCGACTTTGGCGGTGATGAACAACCTGCATGTGCCGGTCGGGCTGCTGCTCAATTTGCTGATCTGGAATCAGCACGAGCCGCTGGGGCGATTGTTCATTGGCGGCGCGGTAATTCTGGCCTCGGTGTGGCTCAGTCGCTTGGGCGGCAATCGGACTGCTCGCTCGCAGCAGACCTCCACCTGATTAAGACACTGCCTGTAAAAAAGGCGCCTGTTCGGCGCCTTTGGTTCTTCAGGCCTCTGCTGTTTCTGTAAGGCGCTGCGCCTGCGTTTCAACTGGCGCTCGGGCGGCGAGCCCTGCACGCATGTCATTGCCGCTCGGCTGCTGGTACAGACTCAGGCCAAACTCCGGCAGCACGGCCAGCAGATAATCGAAGATATCACCCTGGATGCGCTCGTAATCAGCCCAGGCCGTGGTGCGGGTGAAGCAGTAGATCTCCAAGGGCACGCCCTCAGCGGTGGTCTGCATCTGCCGCACCATGCAGGTCATGCTTTGCTGCACGTCAGGATGGTTCTGCAAATAGGCCAGGGCAAACGCACGGAAAGTACCGATGTTGGTCAGCCGCCGCCGGTTAGCCGACAACTCGGCTACGGGTCCCAGCGCTTCGTTCCAGTTCTGCAGTTCCTGGCGCTTGCTGGCCAGGTAATCACCGAGCAAGCGTACCTGGGTCAGGCGCTGTTCTTCCTCGCGGGTCAAGAAGCGGACACCGGCAGCATCGATGAACAGGCTGCGCTTGATCCGTCGCCCACCAGACTGCTGCATGCCGCGCCAGTTGCGGAACGACTCGCTCATCAGGCGCCAGGTCGGGATGGAAACGATGGTCTTGTCGAAGTTCTGCACCTTGACCGTGTGCAGGGTGATGTCCACCACATCGCCGTCAGCGCCGACTTGAGGCATTTCGATCCAGTCGCCGACGTGGAGCATGTCATTGCTGGTCAGCTGTACGCTGGCCACGAATGACAGCAAGGTGTCCTTGTACACCAACAGCAGCACCGCCGACATGGCGCCCAGGCCCGATAGCAGTAACAGCGGCGAGCGGTCGATCAGAGTGGCGATGATGACGATGACGCTGAGCACCCACAGGACCATCTTGGCCAACTGCACGTAGCCCTTGATCGAGCGGGTGCGGGCATGCTCGGTGCGGGCGTAGATGTCCAGCAGGGCATCGAGCAGGCATGAAACCGCCAGGGTCATGAACAGCAGGGTGAACGCCAGGGCAACATTGCCGAGAAAGTGCTGGGCGGTGTTGCCAAGTTCCGGGACCAGCTTCAGGCCGAACTGGATGATCAGCGAAGGGGTGGTCTGCGCCAGGCGATGAAACACCTTGTTGTGGCGCAGGTCGTCGAGCCACTTCAGCGCTTGTTGACGGGCCAGCAGACGGCTGGTGTGCAGCACCAGGAAGCGCGCCAGGCGACCGAGTACTAGGGAGATCAGCAGCAGTACCGCCAGGCCCAGGGCAGAATGCAGCAGCGGATGTTGGTCTAGGGTGCCCCAGAGGTCGAGGGTGTCGTGCCAGAGTCGTTGAATGTCCATGAGCGTTACAGCGGTCTATGTTGCGGAACGAGGCACGATTAGAGCGCGGATCGGCCAAAAGTTGCTAAAAGAAAATTCGGTTATGGCGGCGGAAAACGTTACCCTATGCAACTGAATTTACGTACTTGCCCGAGGTTGTCCCCGTGTTTTCCCAATTCGCCCTGCATGAACGCCTGCTCAAAGCCGTGGCCGAGCTGAACTTTGTCGAGCCGACTCCGGTGCAGGCGGCGGCCATCCCCCTGGCGTTGCAAGGGCGTGACCTGCGGGTGACGGCGCAGACCGGCAGCGGCAAGACCGCAGCTTTCGTCCTGCCGATGCTCAACCGCCTGGCTGACCTGGGTGGCCCGCGCGTTGAAATCCGTGCGTTGATCCTGCTGCCGACCCGCGAACTGGCCCAGCAGACCTTGAAACAGGTGCAGCTGTTCTCCCAGTTCACCTACATCAAGTCGGGCCTGGTCACTGGCGGCGAAGACTTCAAGGAACAGGCTGCGCTGCTGCGCAAGGTGCCGGACGTGCTGATTGGCACCCCAGGCCGCCTGCTCGAGCATCTGAACGCGGGCAACCTCGACCTCTCCCACGTTCAGGTCATGGTGCTGGATGAGGCTGACCGCATGCTCGACATGGGCTTTGCCGAAGACATGGAGCGCCTGTGCAAAGAGTGCGAGAACCGCGAGCAGACCCTGCTGTTCTCCGCCACCACCGGCGGCGCAGCGCTGCGCGACATCATTGGCAAAGTGCTGAAAAACCCTGAGCACCTGATGCTCAACAGCGTCTCGCAGTTGGCCGAAGGCACTCGTCAGCAGATCATCACCGCCGACCACGACCAGCACAAAGAGAAGATCGTCCAGTGGCTGCTGGACAACGAGACCTTCCAGAAGGCGATCATTTTCACCAATACCCGCGCCCTGGCTGACCGCGTCTATGGTCACCTGGTGGCCAAGGACGTCAAAGCCTTCGTGCTGCACGGCGAGAAGGACCAGAAAGACCGCAAGCTGGCCATCGAGCGCTTCAAGCAGGGTGGCTCCAAGGTGCTGGTCGCCACTGACGTGGCGGCACGTGGCCTGGACATCGACGGCCTGGACCTGGTGATCAACTTCGACATGCCGCGTAGTGGCGACGAATATGTGCACCGCATTGGCCGTACTGGCCGGGCTGGTGGCGAAGGTCTGGCGATCTCGCTGATCACCCACAACGACTGGAACTTGATGTCGAGCATCGAACGCTACCTCAAGCAGCAGTTCGAGCGCCGAGTGATCAAGGAGGTCAAAGGCACCTACAGCGGGCCGAAGAAGGTCAAGGCTTCCGGCAAGGCTGCCGGCGTCAAGAAAAAGAAAGTCGACAAGAAAACCGGCGACAAGAAGGCCGCTGCCAAGCGCAAGCCCACCGCCAAGCCACGGCCAAACGCACCGCTGACCAGCTCCGATGGCATGGCGCCGCTGAAAAAGCGCGCGCCGAAGGCTGAGTAAGGCGTTCTCCAGGCAACTACCGGTCTGCCCTGGCTTTGCCTAGGATGGACCGGCGCCTTGCCCCTCGCCGCGATCACCTCACTCCGCTTTTTTCTCCGCGACCTTGAGCTCCTGTAGCCTGCGGTCGATCAACTGGCACTTGTCAGGTAGATCTTTGCTTTCTGTCGCCATGTCCATGCCCTGAAGCTCGTCGTTGATCTCCTTGGCCTTTTGCGGGTTCTGCTCGGTCAGTTGCGACACCAACTTGGCCAGTTCTTCGCGTTTTGCGGTTGCCTCCTCCAGTGTGCAGGCCCAGCTGGGCAGGGCGAAGCACAGGCTGGCAAGCAGGGTGACTCGGTGCAGGGTCTTCATAAGATGAGCCTCGGTCAGCAAGTAATCGGTTGAGGCTATGACGGGGAGGAAAGTTCACCTGGGGAAAGTGCCTGGTCGAATCTCTTTTGCTTGTAATCCGCTTCCTAAATGCCCTGTTTGCTGCACTTAACCTCTGTTGATCTGCTGATGCTTCTTCTAGGCTCGCTGGCTTATAGGGAGTATTGTGTATGTATAAAAGTAAGGACGATCAGCAGATCGACACTTCAGACATTGCCGAGCTAGGTGATGATTTTTTTCGCCAGGCTGAGCTGCGGGTTCCAGCCAAACAGGCCGTGACGATCCGTCTTGATGCCGATGTATTGGCCTGGTTCAAGGAGCAGGGCACGGGCTACCAGACGCGTATAAATCAGTTGTTGCGCCAGTATATGCAGGCTCAGCAGCGCCATCGTTGAATTTCGATCGGAACGCTTGCAGCCCCATGCCGGTCCCAAGCTGTGTACCCCATCCGTTCACAGCAGGAGCCAACCTCCATGAGCAGCTACGACTGGGACCTGATCCAACGCTTGCTGCACGAAGTGCAAAATGGCGCTGATCACAGCTTTACGCCACGCCCCTACGCCGAGCAACACGCCGCGGCGCTGGCCGCCCAAGGCCAGCCGGTGGGCGATCTGGATCATCTGAAGACCCGCGCGTGCGAGTACGAGAAGATCCTCTTCGAGCGCGGCTTCATTGAATCTCGACCGGCAGAGGATGGCGGCAATGGCGAGAACTTCGTGCTCACCGAGCGTGGCTCGCGCTTGCTCAGTTTGATCGACAGCAGCATTCCTGGCTTCGAGCACCCGCGTCAGGTGCTGGATGAGCAGGAAGATCCGCTGGACGAAAACACCTTCGAGCACGTCTCGGCCAAGGCGCAGATTGCTGGCGGCGCAATTTAGGCTGGTAACGGCTGCGTGGCGAACCCGATAATCGGCACTGGATCCATTTTCTCTGCCGAGCCTTGCCCATGCCATCGAATGTACAAGGGGCCCGCCCATGAGTGCGGCCCGCAAGAACCCCGACGCTTTCGCCCTGCAACTGATGCTTGGTCTGTGCCTGATCTGGGGCAGCCAGCAGGTGATGATCAAATGGGCCGCCGTTGATATCGCCCCGGTGATGCAGGCGGCTTTCCGTTCCGGTATCGCTGCGCTGTTGGTCGGTATCTTGATCTGCTGGCGTGGTGGCTGGGGCCAGGTGGGCAGTACCTGGCGGGCGGGGTTGCTGGCTGGCGCACTGTTTGGCCTGGAATTTCTATTCATTGCCGAGGGGCTGAAGTTGACCTCGGCTGCGCACATGTCGGTGTTTCTCTACACCGCCCCGGTGTTCACCGCACTCGGCCTGCATTTCATGCTGCCCAGCGAGCGGCTGCGGCTTTTGCAGTGGTTGGGTATCTTGCTGTCGTTTGCCGGGATCGCTACAGCCTTCGCTGGCGGCTTGCAGCTCGATCAAATCGATGGTCGCACGCTTCTAGGCGATGCCTTTGGGGTGCTGGCGGGTTTGGCCTGGGGCGCGACTACGGTGGTGGTGCGCGGCTCGCGGCTGTCGGAAGCGCCGGCGACCTTGACCCTGTTTTATCAGCTGATGGTGGGCTTTGTCGGGCTGTTGCTGATTGCGCTGGTGAGCGGGCAGATCGGTAGGGTCACGTTGACCCCACTGGCGATGGGCAGCGTGTTGTTCCAGGGGATTGTGGTCTCGTTCGTCAGCTACCTGACCTGGTTCTGGTTGCTACGCAAGTATCTGGCTTCGAACCTGGCGGTGTTCTCCTTCATCACGCCGTTGTTTGGGGTGACCTTTGGCGTGCTGCTGTTGGGGGAGCCGCTGAGTGTGAACTTTGTCCTCGGGGCGGTGATGGTGTTGTGCGGGGTGATCCTGGTCAGTGCTGAGCCCTGGGTGCGTAAGCAGTTGCGCAAGGTGGTTGGCTAAGTAGTCATCTGAGCTGCTGATCGCGGGGCAAGCCCGCTCCCACGTTGGCCAACACCGGGTTGCGTGGGAGCGGGCTTGCCCCGCGACGAGGCCGGCAAAAACGCCCAGGCACGTTCAGGCCGTGCTAGTGCTCGTCTGACAAACCCGCGGTGCGCTGCGGCTGGTCACTACCAGGGCGCCGGCCAGTCCAAGTCCGCTGGCGGCCAACACCAGCGCAGGTTGCAGGCTACCACTGTAGTGATTGCTCAGCGCTGCCAGCAGCGGCCCACTCAATTGGCCCAGCGCGAAGCACGCGGTCAATAGTCCGGCATTGCGCTGCGTGGCATGCGGGGCCAGCTCCCGCGAGCGCTGCATGACCAATTGCATGCAGGCCAGGAACGGCCCTCCACACAGCACCACCCCCAGGGCCAGGCCAAACCCATCACCCAGCAGGCAGGCCAGCACGCCTAGGCCTTGCAGCCAAAGGGTTGCGGCCAGCCAGCCGGTAGTCCGCCCAGGTCGGCGCACACTCACCAGTACCACGCCCAACGCGGCAGCCAGGCCAAACGCTGGCCAGAACAGGTCGGCCAGCCAATGCCCGTGAAAACGCTGGTTGGCCATCTGCGAGAGAAATGTGGCCGGCAAGATATACCCCACCCCATAAAGCCCATACACCAGCCCCAGGCGGGCGATGCCAGGGCTCGGCACCGAACGTGCGACCGCTGCTGGTGCAGGCGCCAGCGCCCTTGGCAACCACGGCCGCACTGTAAGCAACATGACCAGCGCGGCCACTGCATAGACCAGCCACAAGCCTGCCGAGTCCATCCCCAGCAGGTGTGCCCCCAGCGCCAGCAGCCCGGTCAGCGCAATGCCCACACCAGGCCCCGCGAACACCAGGGCGCCCAGTCGCGGTGTGCCATGAGCGGCTGCCAGCTGTTGCGTGAGGCTGGTAATCATCACCAGCACCCAGGCGCTGGCAACGCCAGTGCCAAAGCGCAGCAGCAGATGGCTCCAGAAACCATTGGCTATCCACGAGGCGAGGGTCAACACCACGCACAGCCACAGGCCAGCATGCAGCCGTAGGCGTACTTGGCCAGGCTGGCGAGCGAACATGGCGTCCACCGCGCCGAGGAAATAGCCCAGGTAGTTGGCGGCGGCGACAAGGCCAGCGGCAGTCAGGTCGAATTGCCCTTCAGCGATCAGGCTGGGCAGTTGTGGGGTCAGGGCGAAGCGGCCGATGCCCATGGCCATCATCAGGGCCACGGCACTGGCCAGTAGTTGTACGAGCGGCGACATGAGGATGCTCCTGCCAGGTGTGAGTCGATGAGTGGCAGGGTAAGGCCGATTGACTTTCAATAAAATTGAATAATGATGATGAAGTTGTTCTGTTATGGAGAATGTCATGGAGTTCAGTCAACTGCGCATCTTCCAGGCTGTGGCCGAAGAAGGTTCGCTTACTCGTGCCGCCGAGCGCTTGCACCGCGTGCCGTCGAACCTGTCGACGCGGCTGCGACAGCTGGAGGAGCAGTTGGGTGTCGAGCTGTTCTTGCGTGAGCGCCAGCGCTTGCAGTTGTCGCCAGCCGGAAAGGTGCTGCTCGACTACGCCAACCGTTTGTCGACCCTGCACGACCAAGCGGTGGCGGCAGTGCAGGGCGGTCAACCCGCAGGGGACTTCGTCCTGGGCACGATGTACAGCACGGCGGCGACGCATCTGCCGCCGTTGCTGGCCCGCTATCACCAGACTTACCCAGCGGTAAACCTGCAGGTACAGGCCGCCCCTAGCGGCGATCTGCTGGAAGGGCTGATGAGCCACCGCTTGGATGCCGCCTTGGTCGATGGGCCGCCCAACCTGGCAGGGCTTGATGGCGTGCCACTGTGCGAAGAAGTCTTGGTACTGATCACCAGCCCAGAGCACCCCCCGGTGCACAGCGCCCGGGATGTGGCGGGACGGGCGGTGTTCACCTTCCGCCAGGGCTGCTCCTACCGGATGCGCCTGGAAGCCTGGTACGCCCACGCCCACACGCCGATGGGCCGGGTCATGGAAATCGAGTCCTACCAGAGCATGCTGGCCTGTGTCATTGCCGGGGCAGGGGTGGCGTTGATGGCGCAATCGATGCTCGACAGCCTGCCAGGACGTGAGCAGATTCGCGTCCACCGGCTGCAAGCACCCTTCGATCAGGCCGTAACCTGGTTGATGTGGCGCCAGGGTATGTGTGGGGCAAATTTGCAGGCGTGGATCGATCTGCAACAAGGCGAAACAGTTGACCGACCGTCGGAACGCCCCGCGACCGCTTGATCCGGGTCAAAATCGTCCCTATCTATACGATTAGGCGAATGCGTAATGCAGGACATCGGACTATGATCTGTATGAAACATCGCAGAATCGATTTTGCCGTGAGGCTGACCCGTGAAGGGGGCTCTATGAAAAAACCACTGTTCAACTGGCTCCACGACCTGGCTGTCGCCTTGGGCCTGATTCCGCCACCGCTGCAGCCGGTGCCGATTCCCACCGACGAAGAGCAGCGCAAGCGCCAACCTCGTCGCCGTTGACATGACAAAGGCCGCGGCATCGATCAGATGCAGCGGCCTTTTCGTTTCAGCCGATTGGGCTGCCGGGCAGCCCAATAATGATCAGGCTAGGTTCACCGCGGCCATCGGGCGACGCGACAGCAGGCTGACCAGCACAAAGCTCAGCAGACCAATCGCCAGGCTGTAGTAGATCGGCGTATTGGCATCCAAACCATCCTTGAACATGAACAGCAGCGCGGTGGCAAAGCCCAGCGACATGCTGGCGATCGCCCCTGCGGTGGTCGCACGCTTCCAGAAGATCGCCCCGATCAGCGGCACCAGCATACCGCCGACCAGCAGGTTGTAAGCCAGGGTCAGCGCGCTGATCACATCGTTCACTGCCAAGGCGATGCCCAGCACTACCAGGCCGGTGAGCAAGGTGAACAGGCGGCTGACCCCCAGGCTCGACTGCTTGCCGCCACGCAACTTGGGCAGCAGGTCTTCGGTGATGGTGGTGGAGGCCGCCAGCAAGCCGGCGCTGGCCGTCGACATCATCGCCGCCAGGGCGGCCGCCATCAGCAGGCCACGGATGCCATCGGGCAGGGTGGTCTTGATCATCGCCGCGAAGGCGTTGTTCGGGTTGGCCAGGTCCGGCATCAGCACGTGGGCGGCCATGCCGATCAGGGCGCAGGCCAAACCGTACAGCACGCAGTAGATACCGGCGGTGGTACCGGCGCGCTGGCAGACCTTTTCGTCACGGGCGGTGAACACCCGCTGCCAGATGTCCTGGCCGATGAGGATGCCGAAGAAGTAGATCAGGAAGTAGGTGATGATGGTGTCCCAGCCGATGGTGGTCCAGCTGAAGCTGGCCGCCGGCAGCTGTGCCACCAGTTGATCCCAGCCACCGACCTTGTACAGGCACACCGGCAGCAGGATGAACATCAGGCCGACGGTCTTGATCACGAACTGGACGATATCGGTGAGGGTCAGCGACCACATGCCGCCAATGGTCGAGTACACCACCACCACGCCGCCACCGAGCAGCAGCGACAGCCAGAACGGCAGGTCGAGCAGGACCTGCAATACCGTGCCCATGGCCAGGGTCGAGGTGACGCCGATCATCAGCGCGTAGGCCAGCATGATGACCGCACTGGCTTGGCGCGCCATGGGGTTGTAGCGCCGCTCAAGCACCTGGGTGACGGTGAAGATACGCAGGCGCAGCAAGGGTTTGGCGAGGAATAGGTTCAGCGCGATGATTCCCAGGCCCAGTGCCGCGCACAGCCAGAAACCGGAGATACCATGGACATAGCCCAGGCGCACGGTGCCGACGGTCGAAGCACCACCCAGCACCGTGGTGGCCATGGTGCCCATGTACAGGGTCGGGCCGAGATTGCGTCCGGCTACCAGGTAGTCTTCGTGGGTTTTTGCCCGCCGCATGCCGTACCAGCCAAGCGCGAGCATGCCGGCGGCATAGATCAGTACTACGATGATGTCCAAGGCCATTGGGGGTCTCCCGATTATCTTTATTATGGCGAGATCGACCGTCCGGGCAGGTGCACGGCGCCCGGCGGTCTTGTCTTGTATTGGCGGGCCTCACCGGCCCCTCTTCATGGCTCCTGCCTGGGTCACGCGCAAGCGGGCTTGTTTCGCGATAGCGATCGCGGGGCAAGCCCGCTCCCGGGTAAACCGCTCATCTTGCTCCAGTCGCTGACACGTCAGCGACGTACGACACCTGGCAGTACGCAGAGCATCTCGAACAGCAGGTTGGCGCCGAGCAACGAGGTGTTGCCGGTGGTGTCATATGGCGGCGAAACCTCGACCAGGTCGCAGCCAATCAGGTCCAGGCCATGGCAGCCACGGATGATCTCCATCGCCTGGATGGTGGTCAGGCCACCGATTTCCGGGGTGCCAGTGCCAGGGGCCCAGGCCGGGTCGATGCCGTCGATGTCGAACGACAGGTACACCGGGCCACCACCTACTTTCTCGCGCACTTCAGCCATCAATGGCTCCAGCGACTTGTGCCAGCACTCTTCGGCCTGAACCACACGGAAACCCTGGCGACGGCTCCAGTTGAAGTCGTCGGCGGTATAGCCCTGGGCGCGCAGGCCGATCTGCACCACGCGATCGCAATCGAGCAGGCCTTCTTCCACTGCGCGGCGGAAGGTGGTGCCGTGGGCGATCTTCTCGCCGAACATGTGATCGTTGACGTCAGCGTGGGCATCGATGTGCACCAGGCCGATCTTGCCGTGCTTTTTATGCAGGGCGCGCAGGATCGGCAGGGTGATGGTGTGGTCGCCACCGAGGGTCAGCGGGATGACATTATGCTCGACAATGTTGTCGTAGGCTTCTTCGATGATGCGCACGGCGTCGAGCAGGTTGAAGGTATTGATCGCCACATCGCCAATATCGGCGATCGACAGCGAGTCGAAGGGCGCGGCACCGGTGGCCATGTTGTAGGGGCGGATCATGACCGACTCGGCGCGGATCTGCCGGGGGCCGAAGCGGGTGCCCGAGCGCAGCGAGGTGCCGATATCCAGGGGCACGCCGACGAACGCGGCATCCAGGCCTTCGGCGCTTTGCAGGTGGGGCAGGCGAAGCATGGTGGCGATGCCGCCGAAACGCGGCATTTCGTTGCCGCCCAGTGGTTGGTGAAGAGTCTTGTCCACGGTGGGCCTCATCAGTCGGTCGATTGTTATGTTTGTTCGAACCTGTTCCGCGGCGCGCCTGGCTGGCGCGAGCGTGCCGGCGGGCAGGGACATTTCGGCCAAGTCTGCGCAAGGTAGTGCGCGGAAAGAATCGCTACCGGCAAATACTTAGTTCAGGAATTTCTGAACTAATAACCCTGGCTCGGGTTAGACTTTGGCCATTTCCAGCCTGCGGAACCGCTGCACCATGGCCTCGACCCTGCCCGATCTGAAACTGCTACGCATCTTCGTCAGCGTGGTACGCCACCAGGGGTTCGCCAATGCCCAGCGCGAGCTGAACCTGTCGACCTCGGCGATCAGCACCTACATGAGCCAGCTCGAGAGTTCCTTGGGCATCGTCCTTTGCCACCGCGGGCGCGGAGGCTTCAGCCTGACCAGCAAGGGTGAGCTGTTTCATCAGGAGACCTTGCGTCTGCTCGCGGAAATGGACGGTTTCGAGCAATACGCGGCAGCGCTCAAAGGCGAGCTGCGCGGGACCCTCAACCTGGGGGTGATCGACTCAACTGTCGGCGATCGCGCCTTGCCCCTGGCCGAGGCCATTGGCGCCTATAGCCAGGAGCATCCGGCGGTGCATCTGCACTTGTCGGTCTCCAGCCCCTACGAACTGCAACTGGGCGTGCAGGACAACCGTCTGGACCTGGCCATCGGTGCCTTCTCTTCGCGCATGAGTGGCCTGGTCTATCAGCCGTTGTATCGCGAACAGCACTGGCTGTATTGCAGTAGCCGGCACCCATTGTTCGTTGAACGGCGCATTCCCGAACCGGTGGTGACCCAACAGCGCATGGTCGGCCGGGGTTACTGGAGCCAGGCCGAGCTGGCCCGGCATGGCTTCAAGCACAGCGCGGCAACCGTTGAAAGCATGGAAGCGCAGCTGATCCTGATTCTCTCCGGCGCCTACATCGGCTATTTACCTGAGCATTACGCCCAGGCCTGGGTCGATAAAGGGGATCTCCGGGTACTATCGCCGGCTACCTTCGGTTATCAGGCACCCTTCTCGCTGATCATCCGCCGGGGGCGCAGCCGTGAGCCATTGATCCAGACCTTCCGTGACCTGCTCAAAAGCCAGCTCAATGTTGGCTAGACAATACCGCATTTAGGACATTCCGTCTGACAGGGATAATTTCCTACAAAAAGTTGACCGCTTCCATGCTGGCGCTCTGCTAAACCTCTACTTGCTTTGATGAAAATTCCCATCATCTACACAAGCAAGGACTGCCCCGATGCGCATGAATTTGCCCGTCACCGAGCATGAAAGAACCTTCTCCAGCGAGCAGCGGCTGATTTCCACCACCGACCTCAACAGCCGCATTACCTATTGCAATGACGCATTCGTGGCGATCAGCGGTTTCACCTACGACGAATTGGTCGGGCAGACCCACAACCTGGTGCGTCACCCGGACATGCCGCCGTCAGTTTTCGGTCATATGTGGGAAACCATCAAACAGGGCAAACCGTGGATGGGAGTGGTCAAGAACCGCTCCAAGAACGGCGACTTCTATTGGGTTAGCGCCTATGTCACGGCGATCTATGAAAACGGCCGGATCAGCGGCTACGAATCGGTGCGCTCGGTGCCTAGTCGTGAGCAGATCCACCGTGCCGAGGCGCTTTATGCACGCCTGCGTAACGGTCGCAGTGCAGTTTCCTGGGCGGCGCGATTAGGCCATGGGTTGGGCCAGGGCTGGCCGCTGATCGGCGCGGGGCTGGTGTCGGCGGCCGGCTACCTGTGGCTGCAGCCCTATGCCGCGCTGGCGGTGCTGATGGCCAGCCAATTGTGCGCTTGGTATTTGATCGAGCATCGGCACAATCGGGCCATCCAGCGCACCCTCGATGAGCATTCCAAGGCCTTCACCAGCCCTCTCGTGGCCTTGACCTACAGTGATAATCCCGGTTTGCATGGCCAGTTGGACCTGGCCATCATCAGCGAAGAAGCGCGTTTGCAGACAGCGCTGACTCGCCTGGTCGATGCCGGCGTCGGGGTCAAGTCGCGCGCTGCGCAGTCGGCGGACCTGTCGGATGCCCAGGCGCAGATGCTCGATCGCCAGCGCAGCGAGACCGATCAGTCGGCCACCGCCATTGCGCAAATGGCCGCGACCATCCAGCAAGTCACTCACAACGTGCAAAGCACCGCCCATGCGGCCAGCGACGCCGATCAGCTGGCTCAGCAAGGCAGCGACCTGGCGCAGCAGAGCTTGCAGGCGATGGGCAGCATGAGCGAGGCGGTCAACGACATCGGCCAGGCCGTGAATGCCTTGGCCGAGCAGACCCAGTCGATTGGCAGCGTGGTCGATGTGATCACCTCGATTGCCGAGCAGACCAACCTGCTGGCGCTCAATGCCGCGATCGAGGCGGCGCGGGCGGGCGAGCAGGGTCGCGGGTTTGCCGTGGTCGCCGATGAGGTGCGCTCGTTGGCGCAGCGCACCCGGGCCTCCACCGATGAGATCCACCACATCATTGCCAGCCTGCGCGCGGGGGCTGAGCGCGCGGTGTCCACTGCCAATCGCGGCGAGCAGATCTCGCGCGACAGCGTGCACAGTGTCGAGGCGGTGCGTGAGGCATTGTCGGGCATTGCCCAGGCGGTCAGCCGTATCACCGGCATGAGCCAGCAGATGGCGACAGCTTCGGAGCAGCAAAGCCATGTGGCCGAGGACATCAATCAGCAGATAACCCGCATCGCGCACTTGTGCGACCAGAGTGCGGGGCAGGCCAAGCAGGGGGCTGAAATCAGCCAGGACCTTGAGCGCATGGCCGAATATCTGCACAGCCTGGCTGAACGTTTCAACCGATAGCGCGTGATCGTCTCTCCCACAGGGATGTGGGCTTTTTTTCGGGTGGCTGTGGCAAAATTGCCTGAGCCAGGAGAACCCGATGTCCAGACCCCGCTGCGAACGCTGCCTGCGTGCGCAAGATCATTGTCTTTGCCCGTTGATTCCCCATCTTCAGAGCCGTACTCGCGTGGTGGTGTTGCAGCACCCGAGTGAGCGTTTGCATGCCCTCAATACCGCCCGTTTGGCAACCCTGGGGTTAGTCAATGCCGAGTTGCGGGTGGGCGAAGTGTTTGCCGATCTTGATCAGTTATTGGCGACGCCCGGGTATCGGCCGGTGCTGTTGTTTCCGGGGGAGCAGGCACAGGCCTTGGTGGGGTATGCGCAGGAGGGATGTGAATTGCCCTTTATGCTGATTGTGCCGGATGGGACGTGGCGTAAGGCGCGTAAGCTTTTGTACCTCAATCCGTTGTTAGGGGAATTGCCGCGGGTGACGCTGGGGCAGGTTTTGCCTTCGCGGTATCGTTTGCGCAAGGCGCCCGAGGCAGGGGCTCTGTCTACGTTGGAGGCGGTGGTGCAGGGGCTGAATGTGTTGGAGGCGCCACTGTGTTTTGATCAGGTGTTGCGGCCGTTTGAGGCGTTGATCGAGGGGCAGATCAGGGCTATGGGGCGGGAGACGTTCGAGCGTAATCATGGAGGGCGGTGAGGTTCTGGATTTCTTGATTTCTGAGTTTTGCGCATCTCGCGCCTTCGGCTTCGCCGAAGGGTGCTGCGCACCTGGCCCTTTAGGCACCTCAGCTCAGCCTCCTGAAGTCGCGAATCTACGTCGCCTGACCCTGCGCGCATCAAGATCAAGATCAAGAGCAGGCTAATCGCTGCGCTCTCGCCGAAGCCAAGGCCAAGGTTTGAATTGTCCTTTTGTATTGTTTGTTCCGGCCTCTTCGCGGGCAAGCCCGCTCCCACAGGTACCGCGTCGTTCTTCCTGCTGGCGGTGAGCCTGTAGAAGCGGGCTTGCCCGCGAAGAGGCCGGAATATCCACCACACCTGCCAAAGACACCGCACCGCTCTTGCGGCTGGCGCTGACTCCGTGGGAGCGGGCTTGCCCCGCGATGGCGTCCGACTATCCAACACACCACTATCGGCCGATAAAGCCAACCCAGGCGCCGCCACTCACACCCACTTCGCGACTTCAGAACCCTTCAACGCTCCCTCATAGCCTCAGTCCGCGCCTTGAGCACCGGCTTCAACAGATAATCCAACACACTCTTCTGCCCAGTGATGATGTCCACCGTCGCCACCATCCCGGGGATGATCAGCAACGGCTTGTTGTCCCCGCCCAGATGATTCTTGTCCGTACGCACCTGGATCAGATAAAACGCATTGCCCTTGTCATCGGTAACCGTGTCCGCGCCAATCAGCTCAAGCTTGGCCTTCAGCCCGCCATAGATGGTGTAGTCATAGGCACTGAATTTGACCATCGCCGTCTGCCCCGGATGCAGGAACGCGACATCCTGCGGGCGCACCTTGGCTTCGATCAGCAGGTTATCCTCGATCGGCACGACCTCCACCAGATCGCTGCCCGGCTGCACCACGCCACCTATGGTATTGACCTTCAGGAGCTTGACGATCCCGCGTACCGGCGACACCACCGTTGTGCGGTTGACCCGGTCATCGATGGCGATGCTGGTCGCAGCAATCTTCGACAGCTCCGTGCGTTTATCATTGAGCTCCTTGGCCGCCTCGGAGCGGAAGGTCGCATCCGCCTCCTGGATCTTGCTCTTGATCTCCGCCACCGCTGCCTCGGCACGTGGGATGGCCAAGCTGGTGGCATTGAGCTGGCCGCGGGCTTCGACTGTGCGCTGTTTAAGGCGCAGGATTTCCACCGGGGAAATCGCCCCAGTGCCCACCAGCGGCGAGGACATGTTCAGCTCCTGCTGGAGCAAGCCCAGGGCAGAGCGGTACTGGTCGACCTTGGAGCGGAACTCGGCAAGCTCCTGGGTCTTCTGCCGCAGTTGCTCATTGAGCGTCTGCTTCTCGCTGGCCAGGCGCCGCTGGCGCGATTGATACAAGGCGGTTTCATCCTCGGCGACTTGTGGCGCTTTGGCGCGCACTTCGTCCGACAGCCCGAACGGGCGGCCTTCAGCCTCCGCCGACAAGCGCTCGACCTGCGCCGTCAATGCATAGCGATCGGCCTCGCTTTCACCCTTGTTGGAGCGAAAACGGGTGTCGTCCAGGCGCAGCAGCGTCGCGCCTTTATCGACCATCTGGCCCTCGCGGACGAAGATCTCGGTGACGATGCCGCCTTCCAGGTTCTGGATCACCTGCACCTTGCTCGAGGGAATGGCCTTGCCTTCGCCGACTGTGACCTCATCGAGCACGGCGAAGCTGGCCCAGGTCAGCGCCACCAATAGCAGCGCGGCGGCCAGCCATACGGTCAGGCGTGACAGGCGCGGCGCGTCCTGCAAGGTGGCGCCGGCAAGCTCCGGCATGTAGTCGCGCTCGGCGCTCTTGCCGGTGCCCTGCAAATAGCTGCGCATGATGGACATGGACCTACTCCTCGAAGACGTCTACAGGGCCGCGCCGATGCGACCTTTGCGCAGGGCGTCGATGACCGCATCCTTCGGTCCGTCGGCGACGATCTTGCCGTTGTCCAACACCAGTAGCCGGTCCACCAGGCTGAGCATCGAGGTGCGGTGGGTGACCAGCAGCACGGTTTTGCCCGGCACCCATTGCAGCAGGCGCTGGCGCAGTTGCTCTTCGCCGCTGTTGTCCATGTGGCTGGTCGGCTCGTCGAGGATCAGGATCGGCGGCTCCAGCAGCAGAGCCCTGGCCAGCAGTACCGCCTGGCGTTGGCCGCCAGAGAGCAGTTGGCCGCGCTCACCCACTGGCCGGTCGAACCCTTGCGGATGTTGCCGGGCCAGTTCGCTGACGCCCGTCAGCTCGGCGACTTCCAGCATGCGCGCGTCGCTGACATGCCGCGCGCCGAGGGTCAGGTTATCGCGCAGGCTGCCAGCCAGCAGCGGCAGGTCGTGGGCGACATAGCCAATCTGGCTGCGCAGGTCGGCGATGTCCAGCTGACGCAGGTCGAGGTTGTCCAGTAATACCTGGCCTTCGTCCGGGTGATGAAAGCCCATCAACAATCGCCCCAGGGTGCTCTTGCCCGAGCCGCTGCGGCCGATGATGCCGATGCGCTCGCCCGGTTGCACGGTCAGGTTGACGTCGTTGAGGGCGGCGGCGGTTTGCCCGGGGTAGCGGAAGGTCACATGGCTGACGGCGATGCCGCCCTGGAGCGTGGTGTGTTCCAACGCCTGCTGGTCCAGCTGGCGTTCCTGCGGCAGGGCCATCAGCGCGTCGGTGCTGCGCATGGTCAGCTGGGCTTGCTGATAGCGAGTGATCAGCCCGGCGATCTGCCCCAGCGGCGCCAACACCCGGCTGCCGAGCATATAGCTGGCGACCAGGGCGCCGACGCTGAGATTGCCGGCAATGATGCTGTAGACCCCCGCAACGATGGTCGCCATGCCGCAGAACTGCTGGATGAACAGGGTGCCGTTACTGGCCAGCGAAGACAGGTTGCGCGCGTGTGCATCGAGCCGGGCGATGGCGCCGTTGGTGTGCTCCCAGTGGTACTGGCGCTCGCTCTCGGCGCCGCAGGCCTTGAGGGTTTCCAGGCCGCCGAGGGTCTCGATCAGCAGGGCCTGGCGTACCGCGCCCAGGCTCAGGCTTTTCTCCACCGTGTCGCGCAGGCGGATCTGGATGAACAGGGCAAAGCCCACTGCCAGCGGAAACGCCACCAACGGAATCACTACCAGCCAGCCACCGAGCAGGCCGATCACCACTAGCATCAGCGCCACGAACGGCAGGTCGATGATGCTGGTCAGGGTCACCGCCGTGAGGAATTCACGCAGGCCCTGGAAGTCGTGAATGCTCTGGGCAAAGCCGCCGATGGTCGCTGGGCGGGCTTTCATCGACATGCCGGTGATGCGTTCGAACAGAGTGGCGGAGAGGATTAGGTCGGTCTTCTTGCCGGCCTGGTCGAGCAGGTGGGCGCGGACCATGCGCAGGACCATTTCAAATGCAGTGCCGATGAACAAGCCGGCGACCAGCACCCAGAGGGTCGAGATAGCCTGGTTGGGTACCACCCGATCGTACGTCTGCATGACGAACAGCGGTACCATCAGGCCCAGCAGGTTGATCAGCAGGCTGGCTAGCAACGCATCACTGTACAACCAGCGTGAATGGCGCAAGGTGTCGCGGAACCAGGCATCGACTCGTGGCATCAGCGGCGTGCGTAGGTTTTCCAAGGTATGCCGCGGCCGGGCAAACAGGGCCTGGCCGCAGTAGACCTGCTCCAGCACCTGGCGCTCGACCCATTGCTCGCCGCCTTCAGCTTCACAGGGCAGGATCAGCGCTCGGCCATCCTCGCCCCAGCGCTGCAGCACAGCGCTGCGGCCATCGTTGAGCAACAGCAGGACGGGCAAGTTCAGCGCCGAGATCGCCGACAGTTCGCGCGTCAGCACGCGCGCCTGCAAGCCGGCGCGGGCGGCGGCCCGTGGTAGCAGCTCCTGGCCCAGGCGCTGCTCGGCCAGGGGCAGGCCGCTGCACAGGCTGGCGCGGCTGGCCGGGCAGCCATGCAGTTTGCACAGGATCAGCAGGCCATCGAGCAGCGGATCATCAACGTCCAGACGCGGCTGGGGTGTTTGCATACTGGTCACGATGGCCTACTCCTGCCGCATTTGGAGGGGGTACGGCTCCGTCCGAACGTAGCTCCCTGTACGCCTAACGCATCTCGGGCAACCTGGCCTCACTGCGTACTTCGCTCTTGGCAATGGCTTCGGGGGGCAGCGAGATGCGCTGCTTGCTCAGCAGTTCACCCATGGTCGCCAGCACCCGGTACATCGAATACTCCTCGGTGTAGCGCACTTCGGTGTAGCGCCGGTTGGCGTTGTACAGCTCGTTCTCGCTGTCCAGCACATCGAGCAGGGTGCGTTGGCCCAGGCCGAATTGGTCCTGGTAGGCCGCCCGCACGCGCTGGGTGGTCTCGGCGTATTCGCGGGCGGTAGGGGTTTGCTTGCGCGCATTGTTCATGGCGTTCCACGACAGGCTGAGGTTTTCGTTCAGCTCGCGCAGGGCATTGTTGCGGATGTCCAGGGCCTGGTTGATCTTGTGCGCGTCGGACTGCAGGCGAGCCTTGTCGCTGCCGCCACGGAACAGGTTGTAGCTCAGCTCGACGCCAGCCTGCCAGTCATTGTTGCTGTGGCCGCGCTCACCGCCCAGGTTGTTGTTGGCGCCGGTGGCCAGCACTGCGTCCAGGCGTGGATAGAAGGGGGACTTGGCCACTTCGTACTGTTGCTCGGCAGCATTCACGTCGGCCTGGGCAGAACGCAGGTAGGGGTTGTTCTCTTGCATGCCGCGGCGTGCGTCCTCCAGGTTGGCAGGCATTTCCACCTTGATCGTGGAGGGCGTTTCCAGCTCGTCGGGAACGCGGCCGACCACGCTGTAGAAGTTGGCCTCGGCGTCGGCCAGATCGACTTCGGCGGTATCCAGGTTGTTTTCTGCCAGGGCACGACGGGCGCGGGACTGATCGAGGTCAGCGGTGCTGCCGACGCCACGCTCGCTGCGCAGACCGATCTGGTCGTTGACGCGCAGGTGGGCTTGCAGGTTGTTCTTGGCCAGCGTCACCAGCTCGCGACGCTTGAGCACTTCCAGGTACACCTCGATGGTGCGCAAGGCGATGTCCTGGGCGACTGCCTGGGTGTAGTAGGCGCGCGAATTGGCCACCGCCTCAGTGCGTCCAACTTCGTTGGCGGTGTTGAAGCCGTCGAAGATCATCTGGCGCAGGCGCAGCTCCGACTGGGTGTAGTTCAGCGTCTCCTTGTTGTGGTTACGCGTACCGTCAGGATTGAGCCCGCGGGTGTTGAGGTTGTCGGAGCGCTGGCGGCCGTAGCCGGCGACCAGGTCAACGCTTGGGTAAAACCCCCCACGGGCAAATTTCACATCTTCATCGGCAGACAGGCGACTGTTGCGATAAGAGCTGATTTCCGGGTGATGGTCCACGGCGTTCTGAACAGCTTCGTTAAGCGACATCGCCTGAACGTTGGCGCACGCCGCAGCCAACAGGATTGCACTGGTGATGGGGGTAAGAACGCGCATGGGGTACATCTCCCTGGTCTCTAAATGTGTCCTGCGTTCGTCAATAAAATGACGAAATATAGTGAGCAAACCGTCTCAGGTTTGTTACAACAGAGCTAAGAACATTTAGCGGGCGAGCTAAGAAGATTTTTTCATAATGGATATGCGAAAAAAAACTTATGCGGTCTAAGGATTACGGGACATTGTTCTTATCAGATGGTCCGGAATACGCGCTGAAAACAGCAGATTTGGGCCATCGTGAAAGGTTCCAGAATTTTTGCAGCTAAGCGAAATGGAAAAGGGGATCAAGGCGGTATTTGGCGACAAAAAATTGTCGCGCAATGATGGCAAAGGTTCATCATTGCTATCGCCTCGCGTGTCACCTGAGAGCTCCAATCTCATGGTTGAGACAGACGCGAACGGGGTGCTCGGCATCCATCGCTTCTCCTGATCTGCGGTACGCCAGTTGGCTGCGAAATCCGATCAGCAGGGGAGGCGTGCGCGCATGGCTAAATTAATCGGTGTGGTCAGCAAGGTGGTCGGTCAGGTATTCGCGGTCGACGGTGATGGCAGCCGTCGCCTGCTGGTGGAGGGCGATCGCTTGTTCGCCGGTGAGCAGCTGGAGACCGGCAGTGCCGGTGCCGTCGCCGTGCGTTTGCACAACGGTGCAGAGCTGACCCTGGGCCGTGGCAGCAGCCTTACGATGAGCGCAGATTTGCTGGCCAACCACGCGCCTCAAGTGCATAGCCAGGATGCAGCACCGAGCCAGGCACAGCTGACTGATGTCGAGCGCTTGCAACAAGCCATCGCAGCGGGTGCCGACCCAACCGAAGAAGGCGAGGCGCCAGCGGCGGGTCAGAACCCCGGCGGCGCTCCGGGCGCGTTGGGGGGCGGGCACAGTTTCGTCATGCTCAGTGAAGTGGCTGGGCAGGTCGACCCCCAGATCGGCTTCCCCACCGCAGGCTTCAATGGCATTCCGGAGTTGGCCAGCCGTGAGCTGGGGGACCTGGACATCGATACCTCGATCGCTCGCCCGCTGCCGCCCACACCGCCAGTCGACCAGCCAGATCATCCGGTCAGCCTGGGAGGGCTGGACCTCAGCCCCGGTGAACTGATCCTGGATGAAGCCAACTTGCCCCAGGGCTCGCACAGCGATCCGGCAGCGCTGACTCAGCAGGGCACCTTTACCGTGGTGGCGCCTGACGGTGTGTTCAATCTCAGCGTCGGCGGGATCAACGTGGTCACGGCAGGGGCGGTCACGGGTGTCGGTCAGTCGATAACTACGCCTCTGGGCAATACCCTGACTATCACCGGCTACAACCCGGCAACCGGCGTCGTGAGCTACAGCTACACCCTCAGCGGTGCCGAGCAACACGCCAACGGCGCTGGCAACAACAGTCTCGGTGAGCACTTCCCGGTGCTGGTCAGCGACACCGATGGTGACGTCGCCAGCGGCAGCCTGGATGTGGTGATTCGTGACGATGTACCCAAGGCTGTCAACGACGGCAATGCGGTGACGGCCACCGAGCAGCATGTTGAGCTGACCGGCAATGTCCTGACCAACGACCAGCAGGGCGCCGACCGTGTCGCCGGTGGTCCGGTAATCGCTGGCACCTTCACCGGCACCTACGGCACCCTGGTGCTGGCAGCAGATGGCAGCTACACCTACACGCTCAACACCAACGACCCGGACTTCAAAGGTCTAAAGGGCGGTGGCAATGGCCAGGAAACCTTCACCTACACCATCAAGGATGCAGACGGCGACACCAGCAGCGCCACGCTGACGTTGAACGTCAGCAACCTCAACGATCCAGTGACCTTGGCTGGGCTGGATGTGCAGGGCGCTGAACTGACCGTCTTCGAGAAAAACCTCGGCGATGGCAGCGCGCCGAATCAGAGCGCCTTGACCCAGAGCGGCAGCTTCACCGTGACCGCGCCCGATGGCCTGCAGAACCTGAGTGTCGGCGGCATCACGGTGGTCAGCGGTGGGGTCGCAGTGGGCTTCCCGCAGTCAGTCACCACGGCGCTGGGCAACACCCTGACCATCACTGGCTACAACCCCAGCACTGGGGTCGTCAGCTACAGCTACACCTTGCTCGACAACGAGGCCCACGCCAACGGCCAGGGCAACAACAGCCTGCATGAGCGCTTCACGGTCACCGCCCAGGACAGCGACGGCAGCAGCGCCACCGGCAAGCTGGACGTGAACATCGTCGATGACGTGCCCAAGGCCGAGCACGACACCAACGCCGTTACCGCGACCGAGCAGCACACCGAGCTGACTGGTAATGTGCTGGTCAATGACCAGCAAGGCGCTGATCGGGTGGCGGGTGGTCCGATCATCGGCGGCACCTTCACCGGCACCTACGGCACCCTGGTGCTGGCGGCAGACGGCAGCTATACCTACACGCTCAACACTAACGATCCGGACTTCAAAGGCCTCAAAGGTGGCGCCAGTGGGGTGGAGACTTTCACCTACACCATCAAAGACGCCGATGGCGATACCAGCAGCGCCACCCTGACCCTGAACGTGAGCAACTTCAACGACCCGGTGACCTTGGGTGGGCTGCAGGTCAATGGCGGCGAACTGACCGTGTTCGAGAAGAACCTGGCCGACGGTAGCGCGCCGAACCAGGGTGCGCTGACCCAAAGCGGCAGCTTCACCGTGAGCGCGCCGGACGGTCTGCAGACGTTGAGCGTTGGCGGCATCACCTTGGTCAGCGGCGGTGTGCCGGTGAGCTTCCCACAGTCGCTCACCACCCCCCTTGGCAACACCCTGACCATTACCGGCTACAACCCCAGCACCGGGGTGGTGAGCTACAGCTACACCCTGCTCGACAACGAGACCCATGCCCCTGGCGATGGCACCAACAGCCTGCAGGAAAGCTTCACGGTGATCGCCAAGGACAGCGACGGCAGCACCGCAACGGGCAGCCTGGATGTGAACATCGTCGATGACATCCCTAAGGCCCAAAGTGATTTTGCCAGTGTCTACGAAGGCGGTACGGTCGAAGGCAATGTGCTGATCAACGACAAGATCGGTGCCGACGTGCCAGGCGAGGGCAAGTATGTGGTGGGCGTGCGCGCCGGTTCCGATACCTCGACCTCGGCGATTGGCCAGCTGGAAACCAAGGTGCAGGGCGACTATGGCTACCTGACTTTGGATGCCAAGGGCAATGCGGTCTACCACGCCAACCCCAACAGCGTGGCGCCAGCCGGTGCGACCGACACCTTCGTCTACACCATTCGCGATGCGGACGGTGACGTAAGCACCACCACTGTCACCATCAAGGTGCACGACTGTTCGTGGGTGGTGGGCGGTGAGGGTGGGGTCACGGTGTACGAAAATGCGCTGGACCTGAGCAAGGATGGTAATGACCTGGCGGCGGGCAACGTCCAAGGCAGCAACCCCACCTCCACGGCGGAAACCGCCTCTGGCACGGTGGCGGGCCTGGTCACTGGAGGCGTTGGCGCCCTGACCTATACCTTGGTGGGCAGCGCGGTCGGCCAGTATGGCCAGATCAAGCTCAATGGCGATGGCTCGTACACCTATACCCTGACATCGGCGCCCAACTCGCCCAATCATGTCAACGATGGCCCCAATACCCTGAGCGAATCCTTTACCTACCAGGTGAAAGACTCGCTGGGCAACACCACCACCAGCACCATTGTCGTCAGCATCGTCGATGACGTGCCCAAGGCCTACAGCGATTTCGTCAGTGTCTACGAGGGTGGCGTGGTCGAAGGCAATGTGCTGGTCAACGACAAGATCGGCGCCGATGTACCGAGCGATGGCAAATACGTGGTCGGCGTACGCGCCGGCTCCGATACCTCGACCTCGGCAGTCGGCCAACTGGCGACCCAGGTGCAGGGCGACTATGGCTACCTGACCCTGGATGCCAAGGGCAATGCGGTCTATCACGCCAACCCCAACAGCGTGGCGCCGGCCGGTGCCACCGACACCTTCGTCTACACCATCCGTGATGCCGACGGTGATGAAAGCACCACCACCCTCACCATCAAGGTCCACGACAGCCAGCTGGTTGCCTGTGAAGACACTGACGTGAAGGTCTACGAAAAAGCCCTCGATCTCAAGCAGGGCGGCCAAGACCTGGCGCCCGGCACAGTCGTCGGCAGCCAGCCAGGGTCGACCGGCGAAACAGCCTCTGGCACATTGCTCGGCGCCGTCACCGGGGGCGTGGGTGCCTTGACCTATAGCCTGGTCGGTAATGCCGAAGGCCAGTATGGCCAGATCAAGCTCAACGCCGATGGTTCCTACACCTACACCCTGACGTCGGCGCCCAAGTCGCCGGTACCGGCCAACGACGGGGCGAATGTCACCACCGAGACCTTCACCTATCAGGTGAAAGACGCGGCCGGCAACAGCACCACCAGCACCATCGTCATCAGCATCGTCGACGATGTGCCCAAGGCCCATTGCGACACGGCAACCGTGATCGAGGGCGGTACGGTCACTGGCAACGTGCTGGACAACGATGTGATTGGGGCGGACGTTGCGGCGGATGGCAAGTACGTGGTCGGCGTGCGTGCCGGCTCCGACACTTCGACCTCGGCGGTCGGCCAGCTGGCCACCCAGGTGCAGGGCGACTATGGCTACCTGACCCTGGATGCCAAGGGCAATGCGGTCTATCACGCCAACCCCAATAGCGTGGCACCTGCGGGGGCCACCGACACCTTCGTCTACACCATTCGTGATGCCGATGGAGACCAGAGCACCACCACCATCAGCATCAAGGTGCATGACAGCAAACTGGTCGCGTGTGCCGACAACGACGTCACGGTGTACGAGAAAGCCCTGGACCTGAACAAGGACGGCAACGACCTGGCGGCCGGCAACGTCACCGGCAGTAATCCAGGCTCCACCGCCGAGACGGCATCGGGCACATTGGTCGGTTCGGTCGGCGGCGGTGTCGGCCCGCTGACCTACAGCCTGGTCGGCGACGCTGCCGGCCAATTCGGGCAATTGTTGCTCAAGGCCGATGGCTCCTACACCTATACCCTGACCTCGGCACCGAAGACACCGGGAGGGGCCGACGACGGCGCCAACCGGATCAGCGAAACCTTCACCTACAAAGCCACCGACGCTTTGGGCAACAGCATCACCAGCACCATTGCCATCAACATCGTCGATGACGTGCCCAAGGCCGTCTGCGCCGAACGCTCGATCACACCAGGCCAGGTGGACTCCAACATCCTGCTGGTGATCGATGTATCCGGCAGCATGACCTTAAGATCCGGTGTACCAGGCCTGAGCCGTCTGGATCTGGCCAAGGAAGCGATCAACGCCTTGCTCGACAAGTACGATGACATGGGCGATATCAAGGTGCAGATCGTCACCTTCGCTACCGGTGCTTCGGTCAAGTCCGATGTCTGGGTCTCGATCGACCAGGCCAAGGCCATCGTCGCCGGTCTCAAGGCGGACGGCTCGACCTATTACGACTCCGCCGCCAGCAGCGCGCAGACGGCGTTCGGCAAAGAGGGCAAGTTGCTGGGTGCGCAGAACATCAGCTACTTCTTCTCCGATGGCGAGCCCACCACAGGGCATGCGATGACCCCGGTACGGGAAACCAGCTGGGAAAACTTCCTCGATAGCAATGGCATCAAGTCCTACGCCATTGGCATGGGCACGGGAGTCAATGAAACCAACCTCAACCCACTGGCCTACGATGGCACCAGCCACACCGACACCAACTCGGTGGTGGTTACCGACCTCAGTCAGCTCGGTGCAGTGCTTACGGGTACAGTGCAGGGCTCGCCGATCACCGGCAGCTTGCTCAGTGGCGGTCATTTCGGTGCCGATGGGGGCTTCATCAAGGCGCTGTTGGTCGATGGCGTGACCTACACCTTCGACCCGAAAGCCAATGCCGGGCAGGGCGGTTATAGCGCCGTGGGCGGCGTGGACAAGGCGGCGTTCGATCCTGCCACCCATACCCTCGGTATCAAGACCGCCCTGGGTGGCGTGCTAATGGTCGACATGGACACTGGCGAGTTCACCTACAAGCCGCCCAAGGACAGCGGTAGCAGCCAGGTCGAGAAGTTCGGCTTCACCGTCAGCGACAACGATGGCGATACCAGCAGCGCCAACCTGGTGGTCAAGATCAATAGCAACCATGCCCCCGTGGCGGGCGATGATCACATCATCACCAATATCGCCGGTGCTAGCCTCAGCGTTCCAGCCGAGGCCCTGCTGGCCAATGACAGCGACCCTGATCATGACCGCTTGAGCGCCGCGCCGATCACCTTCAACACAGGCTTCGCCGACAAGGGGGCAGGTTTCGCTGCCAGTGGTAGCGGCCAGCCGATCAAGTTCGACGGAAGCGACAACAAGTCTGCCAATCAGCTCAAGACGCTCGAGCGCAGCGCCTTCGTCGCCAACTCGGCTTCGATGACCGCTGCGCTGGTGATTGCTGGCTACCTCGGCTCGATCAGTAACGGCAACGCCAACGATGAGGATGTGATCAGCGTTAGCCTGCGCAAAGGCGAGACGCTCAAGCTCGATCACGATCGGCCGCAAGGCAACCTGCTGCTGGAGTGGAAAGAAGCCGGCGGCAGTTATCAGGCCGTCGCCAATGGCAGTAGCTTCACCGCCGACCACGATGGGCTGTACAGCATCCACGTGGTCAATACCGAGAACGCCTATGGCAATAGCAAGGCGGCCGAGCTGTACAAACTGAGCATGGTGATCGACTACGCCAATGCCCAGAATGAGGTCTATCACGGCAGCTACACGGCCAGCGACAACCACGGGGGCACGACCGCGGCTGCGCTGGATATCACCTACCAGGCGGGCAGTGTCGTCAACGGCACCGCAGGCGATGATGTGCTGTTGGCGGGCGCCGGCGACGACACCCTTAACGGTGGTGATGGACACGATGTGCTAGTAGGGGGGGCGGGCAACGACAGCCTATACGGCGGTGATGGCGACGACCTGTTGATTGGCGGGGCAGGCAATGACCTGCTCAATGGGGGGGCGGGTAACGACACGGCCAGTTATGCCTCGGCGCCAAGTGCGGTGACTGTCGATCTGACCGTTGCGGGTCAGCAGAGCACCGGAGGGGGCGGCCTGGATAGCTTGGTCAGTATCGAAAACCTGATCGGTTCGGACTACCACGATACGCTGATCGGCAATGGTGCGGACAACCTGCTCAGCGCTGGGCTGGGCAATGATGTGCTCAAGGGTGGGGCGGGCAATGACATCCTGATTGGTGGCCCGGGCGACGACACCCTCACTGGCGGCAGCGGCAACGACACGTTCGTCTGGCAGAAGGGCGACAGCGGCCATGATCGGGTCACCGACTTTACCCCAGGCAGCGATCACCTCGACCTGTCGCAGTTGCTGCAAGGCGAGAACGCCACGGCGGCATCGCTGGATGATTACCTGCACTTCAAGGTCAGTGGTACCGGCAGCAACGTGGTCTCGACCATCGAGGTCAGCAGTGTGGCGGGGGCTACGCCTACCCAGACCATTGACCTGGCCGGGGTCGATCTGGCCCAGCACTATGGCGTCTCGGCGGGGGCGGGTGGGTTGATCGCCTCGGGGCATGACACCGCGACCATCATCCACGGCATGCTCAATGATCACTCGTTGAAGGTGGATAACGTGTAGGCGGATTGGCAGGGCTGGCCTCATCGCAGGACAAACGCGCAGCGATGAGGCCGGTACTGAAACGGATGAGTATCAGGACCGGCGCAAGGTCTTCTGCTTGAGGATGTACAGGCTCACCAGCACCGCACTGCTGAGCATGAAGGCCCTGGCCCAGAACAGCGGCACCAGGTAGCACGACAGGCCTATGCTGGCCCACATCAGGCCGATGGCGTAGACCTTGCCCTTGAGTGGGATCCCTTCACCGCTGAGGTAGTCGCGGATCCATGGACCGAGCGTGGGATGGTTGATCAACCAATCATGAAAACGCGGCGAGCTGCGGGCGAAACAGGCCGCTGCCAGCAACAGAAAGGGAGTGGTGGGCAACACCGGCAGGAAGATCCCCAGCACTCCCAGCGCGACGCTGAGCCAGCCGATGGCCAGCAGCAGGTAGCGCACGGCTGTATCAGTGATGACGCGGTTTTAGCAGGGCTGGCTTCTCGTCCGGAGCGTGCAGCAGCAGGAACAGCGCAGTCAGTGCTTCGGGAATCTGCACGATCATGTCGTCCTGCAGGTTGGCATCGCTGGCAATGTCGGCAAACTCTGGCTGCTCGTCGAACAGACCGGAACCGACCATGATCGGCAGCAGCATCTCGCTGACTTCTTCCTCGGCGTTCTCGAACCAGGCTTCTTCGCGCAGGAACACCCCTTCCATGAAGCCGATGCACCAGCCGCGCAGGTCGGAATCGTCCGGCTCTTCGGTCAGGTCCAGATCGCATGGCAGCTCGAATTCATCGTCGCTGGCCAGCTGACGGCCGATATGGGCTTTCAGGGCGACCAGGGTGGCTTCGATTTCGACGCGCTGGGCATCGCTGGTGTAATGAGGTTCCTCGGCGAACAGCGCATCGATCCATTCACGCTCTGGGACGTCTTCGGCAGTGATCGACAGCGCGGTCAGGTAGCCGTGGGCGGCGACGTAGTCCAGCGCTTCTTCGTGCAGCTCGTCGGCGTCGAGGAAGGCTTGCAGGCGGGTCAGTTGCTCGGCGAAGGACATTACGGGGCTACCTTGGGGAATAATCGATATGGAATTCTAGCACCTTGCTGGCGCGACGGGGCAAAGGGAACGTCTGTCAGCACAGCGTCCTTTCGCAGCAGCCAGTGGGGTATAATCCGCGATTTTTCAGCCAGAGCAGCCTTTTGCGGGGCCTTTGGCAAAAGCTGCTTACGCATTCGCACGTGTGCAGGGCGGGTTTATCGTCCAGCCTGTGTCCAGGATGGTACGGCGATTTCGGAGTTAGCAATGCTCGAACAGGCTCAGCGCGTCCTCAAGGACATCTTCGGCTACGACAGTTTCCGCGGGCGCCAGGCAGCGATCATCGAATGCGTAGCCAACGGCGGCGATGCGCTGGTACTGATGCCCACTGGTGGCGGCAAGTCGCTGTGTTTCCAGGTCCCCGGGCTGCTGCGACCAGGTCTTACCGTGGTGGTCTCGCCGCTGATCGCTCTGATGGACGACCAGGTTGCCACGCTCGACGAGCTGGGCGTGGCAGCGGCTGCCTTGAACTCGACGCTCAGCGCCGAGCAGCAACGCGAGCTGGCCGGGCGCTTGCGCCGGGGCGAAGTGAAGATGCTTTACCTTGCCCCCGAGCGCCTGGTGCAGCCGCGCATGCTGGATTTCTTGCGCGACCTGGATATCTCCTTGTTCGCCATCGATGAGGCCCACTGCGTCTCGCAATGGGGCCACGATTTTCGTCCTGAGTATCTGCAACTGGGCCAACTGGCCGAGCTGTTCCCGCATGTACCGCGTATTGCCCTGACCGCCACGGCCGACATGCGCACCCGCGAGGAGATCGTCCAGCGCCTGCACCTGCAAGGTGCCGAGCGCTTCCTGTCGAGCTTCGATCGGCCGAACATTTTCTACCGCATCGTGCCCAAGGAGTCGCCCCGCAAGCAGCTGATGGCGTTTCTCGGCGAGCGCCGGGGAAACGCCGGTATCGTGTACTGCCTGTCGCGCAAGAAGGTCGACGAGACCGCCGCCTTCCTCTGCGAGCAGGGCTTCCCGGCCTTGCCCTATCACGCCGGCCTGCCTGCCGAGACCCGTTCGAGCAACCAGCATCGCTTCCTCAACGAGGAAGGCCTCATCATGGTCGCCACCATTGCTTTCGGCATGGGCATCGATAAGCCCAACGTGCGCTTCGTCGCCCACCTGGATCTGCCCAAGTCGCTTGAGGCCTACTACCAGGAAACCGGTCGTGCCGGCCGTGATGGCCTGCCTTCGGATGCCTGGATGGCCTACGGTCTGCAGGACATGGTGATGCTCAAGCAGATGCTGCAGAACTCCGAAGGCGATGAGCGCCACAAGCGCATCGAACAGCACAAGCTCGATGCCATGCTGGCGCTTTGCGAAGAAACCCGCTGCCGTCGGCAGTCGCTGCTGGCCTATTTCGACGAGGTGCTCGAGCAACCTTGCGGGCACTGCGACAACTGCGTCGACCAGGTGCAGACCTGGGATGCCACCGAGCCTGCGCGTCAGGCCCTGTCGGCGGTGTTCCGCACCGGCCAGCGCTACGGCGTGGGTCATCTGGTCGATGTACTGGTGGGCAAGGACACCGAGAAGGTGCGTAATTTTGGCCACGAAAAGCTTTCGGTATTCGGTGTCGGCAAATCCGTCGGTGAAAACGAATGGCGCTCGTTGTTCCGCCAACTGGTTGCCCGTGGCCTGGTCGACATCGACCTGGAGGGCTATGGCGGTCTGCGCTTATCCGACAGTTGCCGGCCGCTGCTGCGAGGCGAAGTGAACCTGCAGTTGCGCCGCGACCTCAAGCCGCAGACTACGGCCAAATCCTCCAGCAGCGGCGGTAGCCCAGCCAGCCAGCTGGTGCGTGCCGAAGAGCGCGAGCTGTGGGAGGCCTTGCGCACCCTGCGGCGCAAGTTGGCCGAAGAGCACAGCGTACCGCCGTACGTTATCTTCCCCGATTCGACCCTGCTGGAAATGCTGCGCAGCCAACCCACCAGCCTCAGCGACATGGCCCAGGTCAGCGGCGTCGGCGCCCGCAAGCTGGAGCGTTATGGCCAGGCGTTCCTAGAAGTGCTCAACGGCGGCGAGAGCGCCGAGGCACCGAAGGTGGTGCTCGACTTGCGTCACGAGTTGGTCAGCCTGGCCCGCGCCGGTATGACGCCTGCGCAGATTGCCGGCCAGCTCAACTGCAGTGAAAAGAACGTCTACAGCCTGCTGGCCGAAGCCATTGGCCGCCAGGAACTGAGCCTGGATCAGGCCCTGGACCTGCCTGAGGATTTGCTGATGGAAGTGCAGGATGCCTTCCTCGATGGCGAGGGCGAGCTGCCGCCGGTGTCGGCTATCGCCCCGCAATTCGGCCAGCGGGTGCCGGAAGGGGTGCTGTATTGCATCCGTGCGGCGCTGGCTGCGGAGTTTGAGCTGTAACGGGCCGTACTGATGACCTTTGTCATGCTTTTTGACGTTTATCGGACGCTTATGGCTCAGCCAGCCTTGCCTGGAGGGCTGGAGCATGGTTAGCTGACTAATAATTAGTTCTATCCATAGAGTTGTTTATGCCCCTGACTGACAACCAACATCGCTTCGGCATGCAGCTGGCCCAGATGTCCCGCGGCTGGCGCGCCGAGCTGGACCGGCGCCTGGCCGGGCTCAATCTATCCCAGGCACGCTGGTTGGTGCTGTTGCACCTGGCCCGTTTCGAAGAGGCTCCGACCCAGCGTGAGCTGGCGCAGAGTGTCGGCGTTGAAGGGCCTACCCTGGCGCGCTTGCTCGATAGCCTGGAGAGCCAGGGATTGGTGCGGCGCCAGGCGGTGATGGAGGATCGGCGGGCGAAGAAGATTGTGCTCTGTCCGCCGGCCAAGCCGTTGATCGATCAGATCGAGACCATTGCCAACCAGCTGCGGATTGAGTTGTTTAGTGGGGTTGATGAGACGGATCTGGAGATTTGCATGCGGGTACATGCGCGGATTCTGGGTAATCTTGAGAAGTCCTGAGGGCGCTTAGTTTTTTGCGGCTCTGGGGTGGTTTTGGGATGGTTTTGGGATTGGCGTGTATATCCATTTGCGATGGAGACGCTGATTCACCCTTCCGCCCTTACGGCGGGTCACTTTTGGCAAACGCCCCAAAAGTAACCAAAAGGTCTGTCGCTCCACCATCCGGCCCTGCGCTGCGCTACGGGTCCCTTCGCGCCGGCGCCTTCCGGGCCCGCGCGGCCTACGATTTGCTGCGCAAATCTACATCTCGCGCCTTCGGCTACGCCGAAGGGTGCTGGCGCACCTGGCCCTCCAGGCACCTCTGCTCAGCCTCCTGAAGTCGCGAATCTGCGTCGCCTGGACTTGCGCGCACGAAGATCAAGAGCAGCGAATCGCTACGCTCTCGCCAAAGGCAAAGGCAAAGGCAAAGGCAAAGGCAAAGGCAAAGGCAAAGGCAAAGGCAAGGTTTGAATTTTTCTTTTGTGTTGTTTGTTCCGGCCTCTTCGCGGGCAAGCCCGCTCCCACAGGGTTTGTGGGACTCACAGTATCTGCGTGGTGTCAGTGCTGGTTCAACGCTGGACTTAAACTACGCGGTACCTGTGGGAGCGGGCTTGCCCGCGAAGAGGCCGGTATATCCACCACATCTGCCACTATCGCCAGATAACGCCAGACCAGTCGCCGCCACTAACTTCGCGACTTCAGGAGGCCGAGCGTAGGTGACTGTAGGGCCAGGTGCGCAGCACCCTTCGGCGTAGCCGAAGGCGCGAGATGTAGATTTGCGCAGCAAATCGTAGGCCGCGCGGGCCCGGAAGGCACCGAAGCGAGGGGACCCGGAGCGCAGCGTAGGGCCGGATGGTGGAGCGCAGCCTTTTTTGGTTACTTTTTGGGGCGTTTGCCAAAAAGTGACCCGCCGTAAGGGCGGAAAGGTGATTCAGCGCCACCCACGCCAATGGATATGCTCAAACCTCTAAAAGCCCAAGCCCAAGCCCAAGCCCAACCCCAACCCCAACCCCAACCCCAACCCCAACCCCAACCCCAAAATTCAGAACGTGTGCCCCAAATTCAGATACACCGCCTTCTGATGCTCACTATTGGCCCCATAACTCAAATTCAAAGGCCCCAACGGCGTCTCCAGCCCCAGGAAGACACTCGCCGCATTGATATAGCCACTGTCGAATTCGTTATCGTTGTTCCAAGCCCGCCCACGCTCCAACGACCCACCGATGTACAGCGGGAAGTCCAATGGCAAGTACGCCCGCGGCGTCAAGCGCCGGTAATACACCATCCGCATCAGGCTCACGTTCTGCCCCGACACCGAATCCTGGCGGAACCCTGACAACTGCCGCGCCCCACCCAGTACGAAGCTCGACGTCACCACCTCCGTCTCATCCAGGGTGCGCCCGTAACGCCCCCCCAGTACCCAGGTATTCGGCCCGCTGCTGAACGCCTTGTCGACATTCACTTCCCATTGCCGGTAATCGGTGTCGGAGTCCAGCGAAGCGTCGTACTTGCGCAAGGTCAGGCCGATATCCTCTCCGCTGTGGGGGAAGTAGACGTTGTCCAAGGTGTCGAACGAGTACTTCAGCTCATAGAAACCCTCGTTGAAACTGACCTTGGGCAGGTCCTGGTCGCCGATGCGTACCTCGGCCTCCCCCCAGGCCTTGCCCACCCCCGCGCGAACTTCACCGTAGGTGCCGATCTGGCGCCCCAGGTTAAGACCGAAGCCATAGCGCTCCAGGCGATACTCGGCGATCGGGTCATTGTCCAGGGTGGCTTCGATGTTCTGCGACCCCAGGTCCAGGTAGGGCGCGATGAAGTAGCGCGAGCCGACGTCCAGGGGTTGGTAGAACTCGCTGTACAGCTCCTGCTGATCGCCGATCTGGGCGCGAGTCAGCCACTCCGCACCCAGGCGGTTGATGCCATTGACTCGGTAGCTGGCGCCCAGGTTGAAAGCGCTGTCGCCGCGCATGTCGTCCGACAGGTTCAGGCCCAAGCGCAGGTAGTCGGTGCCGCCACGCTTGCCGCGGGCGTTGATCACCAGGGTGTTGTTGTCTCCCTTGTGCACCACGCGGTATTGCACGCCGTCGAAGTAGTCCAGGCCATACAACGTGCCCATGTCGGTTTGCAGCCGCTCCAGCTCCAGCGGCTCGCCGATTGGCTGGCGGATGTAATAGCGGATCACGTCGTCGCTGACCTTGGAGTCGTTCTCGACCTTGATTGCAGTGATCACCGGGGTACGCTGGCGCGGTGAGCGGGCTACCGCCAGCACCGCATCACCTTCGCTCTGGCGCAGGACGGCAAGGCGCGCATCGAGGGCGCGGGTGGCGCGGTAGCCGGCTTCAATCATCTCTCTGGTACGGCCAAAATCGGTGACGCCAAAGGCGGCCAGCGGCGGTTGGATGAGCACGTCTTCGCTGCGCAGGCTGGCCAGCTGTTCTTCGGAGTTGCGCCGGGTCATCAGGGTGATCGACTGATTGAGCACATCGACCACCGTGTTCAGTTGCTTGCGGTCGCGCAACGGGGTGCCGATATCGACCACGATGGCCAGGTCTACGCCCATTTCGCGGGCGACATCCAGCGGAATGTTGTCAACCATGCCACCGTCCACCAGTAATCGGCCGTCGACTTCGACCGGGGCGAACACCGCCGGGATCGACATACTGGCGCGGATCACCTGGGGCAGGTGGCCGCGGCGGAACACCACTTTTTCACCGCTGGCGATGTCGGTGGCCACGGCGCGGAAGGGGATTGGCAGCTTGTCGAAGTCGCGGGTGTCGGCGGTGTGGGCCAGTTTGCTTTCCAAAAGCAAGGCGAGGTTCTGCCCTTGGATCACACCCAGTGGCAAGCCGAGGCTGCCGTCGTCGCGAAAACTGAGCTTCTGCTTGACCAGGAAATCGCGGTCATCCTGCTTGCGCCGAAACGGCACGTCCTTGCGTGGCGGGGCATCGGACAGCGCCTGCTGCCAGTCGAGGGTGGTGGCGAGCTTTTCCAGCTCTTCGACGCTGTAGCCTGAGGCATACAGGCCGCCGACCACCGCGCCCATACTGGTGCCCGCAATGGCGTCGATGCGCACGCCTTGTTCTTCAAGCGCCTTGAGCACGCCAATGTGCGCTAGGCCACGGGCAGCACCGCCGGACAGTACCAGGCCGACTTTGGGCCGAGCGTGTTCGGTGGCAAGCGCGCCAAAGGTGGTAAGCGTCAGCAACAAGCAGAACAGCAAACGGCGCATCGTGAGTCTCAAAACCAGGAAGAAAGGCCGCTAGTATAAGCGGCCACCTACCAGGAGTTGCTTGATCATGTCCAACGCCAAGCCGGAAATTGTCATCACCTATTGCACGCAATGTCAGTGGCTGCTGCGCGCAGCCTGGCTGGCCCAGGAGCTGCTCAGCACCTTCTCCGACGATCTTGGCCGCGTCGCCCTGGAACCGGGCACCGGCGGGATCTTTCGCATCACCTGCGATGGCGTGCAGATCTGGGAACGCAAGGCTGATGGTGGCTTCCCCGAGGCCAAGGTGCTCAAGCAGCGCCTGCGCGACCAGATCGACCCGCAGCGCGACCTGGGCCACAACGATCGCTGATCAGGCGCCCTCTGCCACAGGCCGTTGCTTGGCTGGCTGCTCGGCGGCCAAACGGCTGGACAAGACGATGGCAAAGATGATCAGTGCGCCGCCGGCGAGCATGCGCAAGGTGGGCGTTTCGGCGAACACCACCCAGGCCACGGCGATGCCATATACCGGCTCCATGCCGAACACGACCGCAGCCGTGCGCGCCTTGATCACTGCCAGGGCGGCGACGAACAGGCTGTGTGCGATGCCGGTGCAGAAAATGCCGAGCAGGGCAATCCATAGCCAATCCATCGGTGTCACGCCGCTAAGGCCTGGCGCAGCAAATGGCAACAGGCACAGGCCAACCACCAGGTTCTGCCACAGCGCTGCCTGTACCGCGGGCAGGCGCCCGGAGCCGGCGCGGTTGATCAGCGACAGCAGCGAGAACAGCAGGCCTGAAAGCAGTGCCCAGAGCAGCCCGGTGGTGGCTTCGCTGGCCAGGTCGAATTCGGGGGTGACCAGGATCAGGCCAATGCTGACCAGCACCACCAAGATTGCCTCGTTACGACGGATGCGTTCGCGGAACAACAGGCCTTCGAGGATTACCGTGAACGCTGGGAAACTGGCAAAGCCCAAGGTGGCGATGGCCACGCCACCCACTTTCACTGCGACGAAAAAGCTCACCCAGTGCCCTGCCAGCAGTACCCCGCCCAGTAGCAGGCGGCGTAGGTCTGCTGCTTTGAGCGGCTGCCAGGCTTGGCGGGCGAGGCTGGCGAACAGGCCCAGGGCAAGCACGGCGAAGGCGGCGCGGCCGAATACGATGATGGTGGGGCTGGCGCTGGCGGCGAGTTTGCCGAACACGCCGGTCAGGCCGAAGAACAGCGCGCCGATGTGCAGGGCGCCGAGGGCGGTGCGGTGGTTCATGGGTGTCCCTTGATAAATTCTGTTGCCTGCTTTGGGTCCGCTGCGCGGCGCTTCGCGGCGGTTCGGCGCTCCGACAAGCCCGCTCCCACATGAATTGTGCTCACCACACCATTTGTGAACGACGCATACCCTGTGGGAGCGGGCTTGCCCGCGAAGGGCCGCGCAGCGGACCCAAAAGCGCGATACGGCAACTGTACGGCCTAGCGCCGCGGCTGTCTGTCGCCGAACTCGCGTCAGTTGTCGCCAGACTCGCGTCGCAGCGCCATCGGTGAGCGCCCGAAGGCGCGCAGCACCGCGGCCGCAAAAGCGCTCTGCGAACTGTAGCCGACCTGCGCGGCAACTTCGCCAATCGGCAAGCAGGTCTGCTTGAGCAGTTGTCGAGCCTTGAGCAAGCGGCGCTGGCGGATATAGTCCATCGGCGTTACGCCACACTCGTCAGCAAAGCGTGCATGCAGGCGAGCACTGGATAACCCGGCCAGCCGCGCCAGATCAGCCACCTGCAGCGGGTAGGCGGCGTAGCGCTCGATGTGCGCATCGAAGGCCGAATAGGGCAGGCGCCTGTCAACCTGGTGGGGTGTGGCTTGAGCATTGAGGCTGGCAAGCAACAGGCTCGCGCCCTGGCGGGCAATCAGCGGATCATCCACCGGGCTTGCCGCCAGCCAAACGACCAGTTGCTGCTGGCGACTGTCCAGGCCCACGGCCCCGGGACGATCGAGCAGGCGGCGGCTGGCCTCGGCGTGTTCACCCAGCTGCTCGCGCAGCCAATGCTCGCCGGGGACGTCCAGCACCAGGCAGTGGCTACCGGCTGCGCTGCCACAGGTGTGATGAGCGCCGGCCGGAACCACCATCAGTTGCTGGCGGTCGACCCGCGCACCGTGGCCTTGCACTTCAAAATCCAGGCGCCCATGCAGGCCGAACACCAACTGAGGGTGGTCGTGACTGTGGGCGATCAGGTCATCGCGGTAGTGGCGCAGAGAAAGGACTGGGCCGGCGCTCATAGGGGCTTCCTCGCGGGGCAGAGGGGCATTGTACACATCGTTGCTCGCTGCGGTTGTGCGCTCCATCGCCCTGCGATCAGTCGTCACGGCGCTGCCACCAACCTGTCACTTGCAACTGCCAGTCTCCAGCAAACAGCGCCGGAGCCTGCCATGACCCACGCCGAACTCGCCCGCCCGTCACGCAAGCAGCGCGTGCGCACCCTGTGGATTTCCGACGTGCACCTGGGCACGCGTGATTGCCAGGCTGAGCACTTGTCGCAGTTTCTCAAGGGCTTTCAGGCTGACCGCATCTACCTGGTTGGCGACATCATCGATGGCTGGAAGCTACGCGGTGGCATCTATTGGTCGCAGGCACACACCAACGTCATTCGCCGCCTGCTGACCATGAGCAAGCGCGGCACCGAGGTGATTTATGTCACCGGCAATCACGACGAGTTCCTGCGCCGCTATTCCAAGCTGATCCTGGGCAATATCCAGTTGGTCGACGAGGCCGAGCACCTGACCGCCGATGGTCGGCGCTTGCTGGTGATCCATGGCGACCAGTTCGACGTGATTACCCGCTATCACCGCTGGCTGGCGTTTCTCGGGGACCGCGCCTATGAGTTCACCCTGGTGCTCAATCGCTGGCTCAACCACTGGCGTGCCCGCTATGGGTACGGCTATTGGTCGTTGTCGGCCTATCTCAAGCACAAGGTCAAAGGGGCGGTGAACTTCATCAGCGACTTCGAGGATGCCATTGCCCACGAATGCACCCGTCGCGGGTTTCATGGGGTGGTATGCGGGCACATCCACCATGCCGAGATTCGTCAGGTGGGCGAGGTTGAGTACCTTAACTGTGGGGATTGGGTGGAATCATGCAGCGCGTTGATCGAGCACTGGGATGGCAGCATCGAGTTGTATCGGCTGGCAGAGGCCCAGGCGCGGGAAAGTGAGCGTTTAGCGGCCGCCTAGGACGGGGGATCTTGGGGCCGCTGTGCGGCCCCAAGACCGACCAGATGCCGCAAACCCTAAAGGCTGACCTTGCCCCGCAAGATATCCCGAAACATCGCAAAATCCCCGATCAGGCTATACCAAGGGTGCTTGAACGTAGCCGGCCGGTTTTTCTCGAAGAAAAAGTGCCCAACCCAGGCAAACCCATAGCCGGCAAATGGCACGACCAACAGCAACAGCCACTTGCCACTGGCAATGGTATAAGCCAACAGCGCAATCACCAGGCTGGTGCCAACGAAGTGCAAGCGCCGGCAGGTGGGGTTGCTGTGCTCCCCGAGATAGTAGGGATAGAACTCGGCAAAACTGCGAAACTGCGCTGTGCGGTTCATGGCTGTGCTCCCGGAGCTGCCTGTCATTTATGAAGGATACACGGCGTGGAGCCTGAATCGAGTCTAGAGTGATTAGCACAGCGGGCCAGTGACAATAAGCGCCATTTGAGTATCCTTGGCATTCACCGCAGGAGCGGTCAGCACAAGAAGCCTGTCATGAGCGAAAGAACCACGTCAGCGAGCTGGGCATCAGGGATCGTCAAGGCACTCGAGCTGGAAGGGCTCGATTGCCGTGCCATGTTCAAACAGCTAGGGCTGGACTTCGCTGCCCTCGATGACCCCGATGCGCGCTTCCCGCAGGACTCGATGACCCGGCTGTGGCAGCTGGCAGTCGAGCTGTCGGGCAACGAAGCGATCGGTCTGAACATGGCCAGGGTGGTGCGCCCGGCGTCGTTTCATGTCGTGGGCTATGCGCTGATGTCCAGCCGCACCTTGGCTGAGGGTTTCGAGCGCCTGGTGCGTTATCAACGGATCATCGCCGAGAGCTCCGACCTGAGTTTTCGTCTCGGGCCTGAAGGCTACGCGTTGGTGCTGACCGTGCATGGCGACCACTTACCGCCGACCCGGCATAGCGCCGAGGCGTCGCTGGCATGCGCGTTGTCGTTGTGTACCTGGCTCAGCGGGCGGCCGATCCAGCCGCGCCGGGTGCTAATCCAGGGGCCACAGCCGAAAAACGTCGAACCTTATAAAGTGGCCTTCCATTCGCCCCTGGTGTTTGACGCACCGCATGACGCGCTGGTGTTCGAACGCGCCGACATGGAGGCGCCGCTACCCACCGCCAACGAGGCGATGGCGATTCTGCATGACCGATTTGCCGGTGAATACCTGGCGCGTTTCTCCGAAAGCCGGGTAACCCATCGGGTGCGCCAGGTGCTGTGCCGCATCCTGCCGCAGGGCGAGCCCAAGCGGGAAACCGTGGCCCAGGCCCTGCACTTGTCGCAGCGTACCTTGCAGCGCCGGCTACAGGAGGAGGGCACCAGCTTTCAGACCCTGCTCGACGATACCCGTCGGGAGCTCGCCGAGCAGTACTTGGCCCAGCCGGGCATGACCTTGCTGGAAACCGCCTACCTGCTGGGCTTCGCCGACCCCAGCAACTTCTACCGGGCGTTTCGCCGCTGGTTCGATGCTACGCCCAGCGAATATCGCGCGCGACTGGGTGGCGAGCCGGTCAGTGACGCCAGAACGCCGGCATACACAGCACCAGCACCGTAATGATCTCCAGCCGGCCGAGCAGCATGCCGCCGGCCAGGATCCACTTGGCGGCATCCGGCAGGGTCGCGTAGTTACCCGCCGGGCCGATCACCTCGCCCAGGCCTGGGCCGACCCCCGAGACAGTACCGGCGGCGCCGGTCAGTGCTGTCATCCAGTCCACGCCGAGCAGCGACAGCAGCAGGGCGATGACGCAGATGGTGATGGCGAAGAAGAACGAGAAGGTCAGAATCGAGCGCACGATCTCTTCGTCGAGGCGGTGACCGTTGTACTTCTGCTTGATCACCGCGCGTGGGTGGATCAACTGGTTAAGGCTGGCCTTGAGCAGGATGTAGGCGACCTGGAAGCGGAAGATCTTGATCCCGCCTGCGGTGGAGCCCGAGCAACCCCCAATGAACCCGAGGTAGAAGAACAGCATCAGCGAGAAGTTGCCCCACAGGCTGTAGTCACCCAGGGCGAAGCCGGTGGTGGTGACTACCGAGGTCACGTTCAGTGCGACGTGGCGCAGGGCATCCAACCAGTGCAGATCGGTGGTGGCCCAGTACCAGGTGCCCAGCACCAGCCACGTGGCCACCAACAGGCCGAGCAGGCCTTGCACCTGTTGATCCTTGATCAGGGCACGGCGATTGCCGCGCAGGGTGGCCACGTACAGGGTGAATGGCACACTGCCGAGGATCATCACCACCACCGCGACCCAGTGCACGGCGGGGATGTCCCACTTGGCCAGCGATTGGTCGGAGGTGGAGAAGCCGCCGGTGGAAATCGCCGACATGGCATGGTTGACCGCATCGAACGGCTTCATTCCCGCCCACCAGAAGGCCAGGCTGCCGATGAACGTGATGCCGATGTACACCAGCACGATCGATTTGGCGACCATGTGCGAGCGCGGCATGACCTTCTCGGAGCGGTCCGAGGATTCGGTCTGGAACAGGCGCATGCCACCGATGCGCAGCAGCGGCAGGATCGCCACCGCCATGGCGATGAAGCCGATGCCGCCGAGCCAGTGCAGCATCGAGCGCCACATCAGGATCCCCGGAGACATGTTATCCAGCCCGCTGAGCACCGTGGCGCCGGTGGCGGTGATGCCCGACATGCTTTCGAAGAAGGCATCGGTGTAGCTGATGTGCTGGGTCAGCAGGAACGGCAGGGCGGCGAACACACACACTACCAGCCAGCTGCTGACCGTCAGCAGGTACATGTCGCGCGGGCGTAGGTGCACATGTTCGGGGCGGCCGGGAACGACCAAGGCCAGGCCCGCGATAAAGGTGATCAGGCTCGACCAGAGGAACGACGGCATGTCGCCGGTGCGTTCGAAGATCACCAGGGTGGTCATGGGAACGACCATGCTGACCGCCAGGGTGATCAGGAAGATGCCGATGATGAAACCAATGATCCTTAAGGTCGGCAACGCCATGTGATCTGCTCTGACTCGCAACGGAAAGGGCGCCATTCTACCTGTGGGTCGGCGAGCTGCAAGCTTCTAGCGCCTAGCTGCAAGAAACAGGGGCTCGGCATGCGTCCGAGATTTCTTGGCGCTTGCAGCTTGCGGCCGGCAACTTGAGAATGGGCACACATTTTATCTGCCAGGAGGGTAGCCGATGGAGGCTCTCGACGCATTGCTCAACCGTGTATCCGTTCCTCGCCTGACTGACCCTGCGCCCAATGCAGCTCAACGCGAGGCGCTGTTCCAGGCGGCGTTGCGCGCCCCGGATCACGGTCAGCTGCGCCCCTGGCGCTTCCTGACCATCGAGGGTCAGGCGCGGGAAAAGCTCGGTGAGCTGTTTGCAAGCGCTGTAGCGAAAAAAGGCGACGCAAGCCAGGCGGCACTGGACAAAGCCCGCGCCATGCCGCTGCGTGCGCCGCTGCTGATCGTGGTGATTGCCCGGTTGCAGGATCACTTCAAGGTGCCCAAGTCCGAGCAGCGACTGGCGGCGGGGTGTGCCGCCCACGGGATTTTGATTGCTGCCCATGCCCAGGGCATTGGCGCGGTGTGGCGGACCGGGGACATGGCATTCGATGCCCATGTGCATCAGGGCTTGGGGTTGCAGGCCAATGAGGAGTTGATTGGCTATCTGTATGTGGGGACGCCGGTAAATGAGCCGCGTACGGCGCCGATTTTGGCCACTGCCGAGTTCGTTAGCGCCTGGGAATAAGTGCTGTGGGGCCGCAACGCGGCCCCCAAGATCAACTGCCCACCACCGCCGTCACCGGAAACGCCAAGCGCGCAACAAATCCCCCCTGCGGATGATTGCCCAGGCTCAAGCTGCCGCCATGGCGCTCCGCCGCCCGCCGGGCGATCGCCAGGCCCAGGCCATGCCCCGCTGCTTCCTGCCCCGGTGCGCGGAAGAACGGCTCGCCCAGCTGGCCCAGGTACTCCGGCGCCACGCCCTTGCCATGATCGCGCACAGTCACCAGCACTCGGTCCTGATCAACGCTGGCACTGATCTCGATGGGTTGCCCAGCCGGATTAAAGCGCAGTGCATTGCGTACCAGGTTGTCGACGGCACGCTCGACCAGCGTCGGCCAGCCTTGCAAGGTCAGCCCTGGCGCCGCCTCCAGGCGAATCTCCTGATCCGGGGCACTGAGCTGGGCATCCTTGCGCACACTGCCCAGTAGCGCATTGAGGTCGACCGGTTCGGCCAGCGCCTGCTCGGCGTCGACGCGCGCCAGGGCGAGGATTTCACTGATCAAGTCCTCTAGCCGATCGCACTCACGGGTCAAGCGCGGCCACAGCGCCTGGCGCTGCTCGGGCTCGGCACGTTCGGCCAGGGCCAGGGCGATACGCAGGCGTGCCAGCGGCGAGCGCAGTTCGTGGGAGACATCGCGCAACAGTTGGCGCTGACTGCCGATCAGGCTTTGCAGGCGCGCGCCCATCTTGTTGAAGTCGTTGGCCAGCACGCCAAATTCGTCACGCCGGGCCGCCAGGCGGGCCAGGCTGTTCTGCTGGTAGCTGGTCTGGCCGAGGTCGTGCACCGCGCCGCGCAAACGGCTGAGCGGGCGAGTGATCGACAGCGTTACCAACAGGCTGAACAGGGTCAGCACGACCAGGGCAATCCCCAGCGCACTGAGTGGCCAGAGCAGGCTCTCGCGGTGCCAGGCGTCGAGCTCGGGATGGGGAATGCGATAGATCAGCAAGTAGGTCTCGCCGGTGGTCGGGCTGGTGTATTCCTCGGTCAGCCGGCGCCATGGCAGGCGGCGTTGGTCATTGTGCTGGCGGGCTTCGAAGTCGGCCGCGCGACGCGGGAAGGTGCCTGGCACCACGGCATCGCCGGCATCGTTGAGCACCTGCACATCGACCTTGAAGCGTTGCTTGCGTCGTTCCAGGAAGCGCTGGGCCGAGCCAATGCCCTCTTGCTCGTAATGCTGGGCCCAGCGGCTGGCCAGGGTGTTCAGGCCCGGGTGGCGGCTGAGTATCCAGTTGTCCTGGTTGAGCATATGGCCGAGCAGGATCGACAGGCCGGCGACCAGGGTGATGGCGAGCCAGAAACTAGCCAGGATGCGCCAGAACAGTGAACGCAAGACACGCACCTCCTACAAGCGGGAAAAGCCCGGCCCGCTCAAGAGCGGGCCGGGCATGGGGCGGTCAGCTTACTGGGCCTTGCCGGCTTTTTCAGCTTTCCAGGCTTGGAACTCCTTCCATTCAGCCTTGCGCGCTTCGCGCTCCTTCTTCAGTTCGTCGAACTTCTTCTGCTGCTCAGGCTTGAGCAGGGCGCGCACTTGGCCATCGGCCTTGTCGCGGCTGGCCTTGATCTCGTCCTTCATGGCCTTTTGCTCGGCGGCCGGCAGCTTGGCGATGTAGCGCTCGGTGATATCGCGGCGTTGTTTCATCTGCTCGCCCATCAGCTTGCCGATCTGCTGGCGCTGGTCGCGGGACAAATCCAGTTGGGCGAAAGGCGCGTCACCGCGGTGATGCGGGCCGTCGTGGCGCGGGCCGCCTTCAGGCATGGCCATGGCAACGGTCGGCAGGGCGGCGGCGAACATCAGGGCGATAAGGGTCTTGCGCATGGTGTTTCTCCTTTCATGGGCCGGTGTTTACCGGATGAGCCCAGTTTAGGGAGATCAAGGTCAAGCGCGGTCAGGTGAGGGTAAAGGCTGGGTAAAGACCTTGGCTGCAAGTTGTAAGCTTCAAGCGTCAAGAACACACCGATTGCATGCTCTTGTCGCTTGCGGCTGGTCGCTGCTCAGAGGCTGTAGTAATAGCCGCGGCTGCGCAGGGCGACGATGCGCGGGCGGCCATCGGGGTGTGGCCCAACCTTCTTGCGCAGGTTGCTGACATGCATGTCCAGGCTGCGGTCGTACAGGGTCAGCTTGCGGCCCAGGGCGATCTGCGCCAGTTCCTGTTTATCCAGCGGCTCGCCAGGTTGGCGCAGCAGGGCTTCAAGGATGCGGCTTTCCGAAAGGGTCAGGGTCATCTCGCGGCCCTCGATGCTGACCACGCCGCGGGCCGGGCTGAACGCCAGGTCGCCAATTTCGACTTGGGTGGTGGTCGCAGCCGGATGGCTGCGGCGCAGCACCGCGCGCAGGCGGGCGGTCAGCTCACGCGGGTCGCACGGTTTGGCCAGGTAATCGTCGGCGCCCAGTTCAAGGCCAAGAATCCGGTCCAGCGGCTCGCCGCGCGCTGAGAGCATCAGCACCGGCAGTTCAGCATGTTCGCTGCGCAATTGCTTGAGCAGCTCCAGACCGCTGCCGTCGGGCAGCATTACATCCAGCACCACGGCTGCCGGGGCGTGGGCAGCCAGGGCTTGGCGCGCGCTCAGGCCATCGTGGCAGGCGCGCACTGCAAAACCTTCCTGGGTCAGCCAGCTGCCGAGCAGCTCGCAGAGTTCCTGGTCATCATCAATCAGTAACAGCTCGCTCATGACTCACTCAATTCAACCATTGACGGCGTCTTCTGTGTCCGCCACTGGCAAAGATACCGCAGAGTACCGAGAACAGTGCAACGCCTGAGCCAATCAGGAACCATAATTGTTGATCGCTCAGTGGCGATTGCGCGGTATCGGCCTGCATTTGCTTGATCGACAGCTTCAGGCGCTGGTTATCCTGGCGCAGGCGCGTGAGCTGGGCGCTTTCTCGCTCGCTGTCGGCGTTGTGCAATTGCTCGGTGAGGGCTGCACGCTGCTTTTCACTCTCTTCAAGGCGCTGTTGCAGCTCGGTGATCCGGGCGCCGGCTTCCAGCGACAGCGCTTGTTCGGCACAGGCCAACGGGCTCAGCAACAGTAGGCAAAGCAGCAGGAACAACGGACCTTGGCGCATTGGAACTCCTGATTGATATCGATTCAGGAGGTTGTCGGCCGCTGGTCGGAATTAATGAGGGTGGGGGCCAATGCCATTCAGTAAGACCCAGGGCCTGTAATTGGGGCTGCTTGGCAGCCCAATCGCAGGCTCCCACAAAGCGCTGGGTCAACCCCACGAACGAAGTATGCACAAACCTGTGGGAGCGGGCTTGCCCGCGAAAAGTGCAACGCGGTGTCAGATCAAGGCAGGACTTGCTTGAACGGCTTCACAACCACTTTGTCGTACACGCCCGCGGCAATGTACGGGTCAGCATCGGCCCAGGCTTGCGCGGCGCCCAGCGAGTCGAACTCGGCAACGATCAGGCTGCCGCTGAAACCTGCTTCGCCCGGGTCGTTGCTGTCGATGGCCGGGTGTGGGCCGGCCAGCACCACGCGGCCTTCAGCCTTGAGTTGCTGCAGGCGCTCGATGTGCGCAGGGCGGGCGGCCAGGCGTTTTTCCAGGGAGTTGGCGACGTCGCTGGCGATGATGGCGTAGAGCATGTCAATCCTCGGTCTTGGGGGTGGTAGGGTCGCTGTCGTGCAGGTGGCGCGACAGGTAAACACCTTGGGCGACCAGGAACAACACTGTCATGCCAAGGCTGCCGAACACTTTGAAGTCGACCCAGAAGTCCTGGAAGGTGAAGGCGACGAACAGGTTGGCCGCGCCGCAGATCAGGAAGAAGCCGATCCAGGCCAGATTCAACCGCGTCCAGATGGCATCGGGCAAGCTCAGCGCGTGGCCCATGATGCGCTTGATCAACACCCGGTCGCCGATGATATGGCTACCGGCGAAGGCCAGGGCGAACAGCCAGTTGACCACCGGCGCCTTCCATTTGAGGAAAGTCTCGCTATGGAATGCCAGGGTCAGGCCGCCAAACACCAGGCACGCGACCAGGGTCAGCCACTGGCCTTTTTCCAGCTTGCGTTGACGGATGAATAGCGCGCCGTAGACCACCAGCGAGCTTGCGATCAATACCGCCGTGGCACTGTAGATACCGCCCAGTTCGAAGCTGTGGCCAGCGAATTCCAGGGGGCGCGGGTCGAGCTTGTAGACGATGAAGAACAGCAGCAGCGGGATGAAATCGATGAATTGTTTCACAATGGCAGCCAGAAGCGGGATGTGACGGCATAATATCAAACATCGATTCCAGCGGTAGCGCTCCTCCATGAATGTTGATCTGCACTGTCACAGCACGGCCTCCGATGGCGCCCTGTCGCCCTCGGTCCTGGTCGCCCGCGCCCACGAGCACGGTGTGCAGACATTGGCCCTGACCGACCACGACACCCTTGAAGGGCTGGCCGAAGCCCGCCAGGCCTGCCTTGCCAAGGGTATGCATTGGGTCAGCGGGGTGGAGCTTTCGTGCACCTGGGGCGGCGCGACCATTCACATATTGGGTTACGATTTTCCCCTCGATGCACCGCCGCTACTGGAGGCTATCGAGGCCCTGCACCGGGGGCGCTGGTTGCGCGCCGAGGAAATCGACCGCCGTCTGGCGGCCAAGGGCATGCCGGGCACGCTTGACGGCGCCCGTGCGCTGCAACAAGCGCTGGGCGATAGCGGCAACGCCCCGGCGCGGCCGCACTTTGCCGACTACCTGGTGCGCGCCGGGCACGTCAAGGACCGTGGCGAAGCCTTTCGCAAGTGGCTGGGGGCGGGCAAGCTGGGCGACGTCAAGCTGCATTGGCCAACCCTTGAGGAAACTGTCGCGACCCTGCGCCGGTCGAATGCCTGGGTGAGCCTGGCCCATCCCATGCACTACGAACTGACCCGCAGCAAGCGCAGACGGCTGATTGCCGACTATATTCAGGCAGGCGGGCAGGCACTTGAAGTGGTCAATGGGATGATGCCGGCCGAGCAGGTGGGCACTATGTCCATCCTCACCCGTGAGTTCGGCCTGCTGGCAAGCGCTGGCAGTGATTTCCACGGCCCTGGCACCTGGGGCGAAATCGGTGCTTACCGGCCATTGCCCGAGGACCTGCCACCTCTGTGGCGCCGATTCAAGCATGAACAGCCTATGGCGATATGAACAGGACGACTTCGTGAGCCAATTTTTCCAGATTCATGCGGAAAACCCGCAGGCGCGCCTGATAAAACAGGCCGTCGAAATCATCCGCAAGGGCGGGGTGGTGGTGTACCCGACCGATTCGGCCTACGCGATGGGCTGCCAGATCGGCGACAAGAACGCAGTCGAGCGGGTGCGCCGGCTGCGTCAACTGGACAAGCATCACAACTTCACCCTGCTGTGCTGCGACCTGTCGCAGATGGGGCTGTTCGCCAAGATCGACACCGCCACCTTCCGCTTGCTCAAGGCGCATATCCCAGGGCCGTATACCTTCATCCTCAACGCCACCCGCGAAGTGCCGCGCCTGCTGCTGCATGAAAAACGCCGCACCATCGGCCTGCGAGTGCCTTCCAACCCCATCGTGCTGGCCTTGCTGGAAGAGCTGGGCGAGCCGCTGATGAGCGTCAGTCTGATCATGCCTGGCGAAGAACAACCGATGACCGACCCCTACGAGATCCGCCAGGCGTTGGAGCACCACGTCGACCTGATCATCGATGGCGGTTTTGGCGACCTCAAAGCTTCGACAGTGATCAACCTGGCCGGCGACGAGCCGGAAGTGATCCGCGTCGGTTGTGGTGATCCCGCGCCATTCCTGGCCCCTGCGTGAATCAGGTGATCGAAGTAGCAGCGCCGCCGAGCGACAGCGACGTCCCCCTGCAGTTGCAACTGGCGCTGGTGTATGGCGAGGCAGTTACCGAGCTGCCGCTTGACTTGTACATCCCTCCAGACGCTTTGGAAGTGATCCTCGAAGCCTTCGAGGGGCCGCTTGACCTGCTGCTGTACCTGATCCGCAAACAGAACATCGACATCCTCGACATCCCGGTGGCGGAGATCACTCGCCAGTACATGTCCTACGTCGAGCTGATGAAGTCGGTGCGCCTGGAGCTGGCGGCGGAATACCTGGTGATGGCCGCGATGCTTGCCGAGATCAAGTCGCGCATGCTGCTGCCGCGCTCCACCGAGGTCGAGGAAGAAGAGGGCGACCCGCGTGCCGAGTTGATCCGCCGCTTGCAGGAGTACGAGCGCTTCAAGGCTGCCGCCGAGGGCATCGACGAACTGCCGCGAGTTGGCCGCGATGTGCTTATCCCGCGCCTGGAAGCCCCGCAGGCCAAGGTACGCAAGCTGTTGCCGCAGGTCAGCCTGGAGGAGATCCTGCTGTCGATGGCCGAAGTCATGCGCCGCAATGACTTGTTCGAAAGTCACCAGATCACCCGCGAGACCCTGTCGACCCGCGAGCGCATGAGCGAAGTGCTCGAACGCCTCAAGGGTGGTGCCTTCGTGCCCTTCGTCGAGCTGTTCAGCGCCGAGGAAGGCAAGCTGGGTGTGGTGGTCACCTTCATGGCGATTCTCGAACTGGTGAAGGAATCGCTCATCGAACTGGTGCAGAATGAGCCGTTCGCCCCGATCCATGTCCGCGCCCGGACCGAGTGAAACAAGCAGACCTGAAGACCCATGAACCTGAATGAACCGCGCGACCTGGCGTCGCTGATCGAGGCATTTCTGCTGGCCTCGGGCAAACCGCAATCGCTTGAACGCCTGTATGAGCTGCTCGAAGAAGCCGAGCGGCCGGCGCCTGCCGTGTTCAAGAAAGCCCTCGAGGTGCTGGCCAAGTCGTGTAATGGCCGGGCTTTCGAACTCAAGGAAGTGGCCAGCGGCTACCGCCTGCAAATCCGCGAAAACTTCGCGCCGTGGGTCGGGCGGCTGTGGGAGGAGCGGCCACAGCGCTACTCGCGGGCACTGCTCGAGACCATGGCATTGATCGCCTATCGCCAACCGATCACCCGCGGCGAGATCGAAGATGTGCGTGGCGTGGCGGTCAACACCAATATCATCAAGACCTTGATGGAGCGCGAGTGGATTCGCATCGTCGGCTACCGCGAAGTACCCGGGCGGCCGGCGATGTTTGCCACCACCAAGGCGTTTCTCGATCACTTCAACTTGCACAGTCTCGATCAATTGCCGGCGTTGGCCGAGCTGCGCGAGATGGAGCCGGAGCCGCTGGTTGACCCCGATGACGCTCCAGTGCCGGCGCATTTGCAGGCGCTGGCCGATGCCAGTCTTGGCGATGAAGAGCTGGGCGAAGGGGGGGAGCCACGGGAAGAGACCAGCTTCCGCACCTTGCTGGTGGAGCTGGATGCCATGGAAGAGGGGTTGAAGACTGATTTCGATGATCTGCGCGATGAGACGCCGGACGATCAAGCAGAGTCCTCGGTTGAAGATGAGCCTGGGGTGAAGTCCTGATTTAGCAGTGTCAGTGCTGGCCTCATCGCGGGGCAAGCCCGCTCCCACGTTGATGCGGCTCATTTGGCTGGGTGGCTCGGGCTGCGTGGGAGCGGGCTTGCCCCGCGATGAGGCCATAATTGACACAGCACAGGCTGACCGTTCAGCGCAAACCCCAGCCCCCTGCACAAAACCCGCTACTCTGCAGTGCGTTCGCCCTGCGAACCGCGTATGATGCGCGCCCCTTTGGCGCATTCGTCGCCAATAGCCAATTTCATTCCTACACCGGGAGGTGCCCAGATGAGTGAGCAAGACCTGCAAGAAACCCAAGCCATCCCCCCATCCGGCGAGAAACTGCAAAAAGTTCTCGCGCGCATTGGCGTGGGCTCGCGGCGTGACGTCGAGGCCTGGATCAGCCAAGGCAGGATCAAGGTCAACGGCGTCGCCGCCACCCTCGGTCAGCGCGTCGACCTGCACGACGCAATTGCCGTCGATGGCAAGCTGATCAAGCGCGTGGAGGCTGCCGAGGCCACCCGCCGGGTGATCATGTACAACAAGCCTGATGGCGAGATCTGCACCCGTGACGACCCAGAAGGGCGCCCGACTGTGTTCGACCGCCTGCCGCGTCCGAAAGAAGGCCGCTGGATCAACATCGGCCGTCTGGACATCAACACCACGGGCCTGCTGCTGTTCACCACCGATGGTGAACTGGCCAATCGCCTGATGCACCCGTCCTACGAGATGGACCGCGAGTACGCCGTGCGTGTGCGTGGCGAAGTCGACGACGAGATGGTCGACCGGCTCAAGGCTGGCGTGGTCCTCGAAGATGGCCCGGCGAAGTTCACCGACATCCAGAAAGCGCCTGGTGGCGAAGGCTTCAACCACTGGTATCACTGCGTGGTGATGGAAGGGCGTAACCGTGAGGTTCGTCGCCTGTGGGAGTCCCAGGGTATGATCGTCAGCCGTCTGAAACGCGTGCGTTTCGGCCCGGTGTTCCTCAACTCCGACCTGCCGATGGGCCGCTGGCGCGAAATGAGCCAGGGCGAGATCGATATCCTTGCCGCTGAAGTGGGCCTGCAGCCGGTAGCGCTGCCGACCATGAACCTCAAGGCCAAGGACAAGATGGAGCGTATGCAGCGCAAATCGACCCGTCCGCTGGGCCGTGGCGAGCGCGTGCGTACCTTGCGTCCGGCGCAGGAAGGTCAAGCTGAGCGCCCGGCGCGGGCGGCCCGTGAAGACGGTGCTGCGCGCAAGGGTGGCCGTAGCAGCAGTACCGTTGCCGAGCGTCCGAGCGATATGCGCAAGCGCACCAGCAAGCCAGAAGGCGGTAAGCCTGCGGGTGGCAAGCCTGCCGGCACCGGTCGCGGTAAGCCTCGCGGCTGATCAAGTCTGTAGCTCAGAAAGCCAGCCCTCGGGCTTAATGCTGTTCACTTGAGATTTTGGGGCCGCTTTGCGCCCCTTCGCGGGCTTGCCCGCGAAGGGGCGCAAAGCGGCCCCAAAGCAGGCGACAAGGGCCCTAAGTGAACAGAGTTAAGCCTTCCGGCTGGCTTTTTTGTGTCCGTTAGACACCCCCTCAAACTATGTGTACGTTCCAACGTACTGATTCATCAGAAATTTTCACCAAATGGCAATATTTTGAACCGCTTCGTAAAGAAAGGTTTACGACATTACCCGTTTCAACTGCCCTTTCTCTTCGTTGTAAATAAAACTTGCCAAGTCCTACGCGCTTGAGCCTGCCCCTCAGCCCCACCCCCTCTTGCCCAACCCCCCGCAGCACGCTGATATAGCGCCATGCCGTGTGCACAGCCTGGCCACAGCGCCGGGCATCAAAACAACAAATGGAGGCGCCATGTACGCCGATCACTGCGCCTTTTCAGGCCTTCGCCCCAGGACCGCTGCGTTTTTTCATCAGGAAATGACGCAACGCGTTGACGCCTGCGCGTTTGCAGGGGTATACAATGCGCCGCGTTTTACCTGTGACCCCTTTGCGTACCGCGCACTCTTGCTGACTCCCGGTTGACCGTCCTGGCCCAGTGCCTATCGTGTCGCCCGAGTCCAAGAAAAATCCAAGGTAATCACCTTGCCCATTCCGCTGCGCCACGAGCGCGGTGGGTCCGATTCCGTCACAGATAAAAACAAGCAGGTGACTTCGTTCATGAGTGGACAAAACATGCAGTCAGGCGAGCTCAAGCGGGGCCTGAAAAACCGCCATATCCAGCTGATCGCCCTGGGTGGCGCGATCGGTACCGGATTGTTCCTGGGCTCGGCCGGTGTGATGAAGTCTGCCGGTCCGTCGATGATCCTTGGCTATGCCATCTGCGGCTTCATCGCTTTCATGATCATGCGCCAGCTCGGCGAGATGATCGTCGAAGAGCCGGTTGCCGGCTCCTTCAGCCATTTCGCGCACAAATATTGGGGCGGTTTCGCCGGCTTCCTGTCGGGCTGGAACTGCTGGGTGCTGTATATCCTGGTCGGCATGTCGGAGCTTTCGGCAGTCGGCAAGTACGTCCATTACTGGTGGCCGGAGATCCCCACCTGGGTCACCGCCGCGGCGTTCTTCCTGCTGATCAACGCCATCAACCTGATGAACGTGAAAGTCTTCGGCGAGGCCGAATTCTGGTTCGCGATCATCAAGGTCGCAGCAATCGTCGGCATGATCGGCCTGGGCGCCTACCTGCTGACCAGCGGTAGCGGTGGCCCTGAAGCCTCGGTGACCAACCTGTGGGCGCATGGCGGCTTCTTCCCTAATGGCGTGAGCGGCCTGGTCATGGCGCTGGCGATCATCATGTTCTCTTTCGGTGGCCTGGAAATGCTCGGTTTCACCGCAGCCGAGGCCGACAAGCCAAAGACCGTGATTCCCAAGGCGATCAACCAGGTCATCTACCGGATCCTGATTTTCTACATCGGCGCCCTGGTGATTCTGCTGTCGTTGACCCCATGGGACAGCCTGGTCGCCAGCATCGATGCCTCCGGTGGCAGCTATGGCAGCAGCCCGTTCGTGCAGGTGTTCTCGCTGCTCGGTAGCGACGTGGCTGCGCACTTGCTGAACTTCGTGGTGTTGACTGCGGCGCTGTCGGTGTACAACAGCGGTACCTACTGCAATGCGCGGATGCTCTATGGCATGGCCGAGCAGGGCGATGCCCCGGCTGCGCTGGCCAAGATCGACAAGCGCGGCGTGCCGGTGCGTTCGATTCTGGCTTCGGCAGTGGTCACCCTGGTTGCCGTGCTGCTCAACTACTTCATGCCGCAGCATGCCCTGGAGCTGCTGATGTCGCTGGTGGTAGCGGCGCTGGTGATCAACTGGGCGATGATCAGCTACTCGCACCTGAAATTCCGTCAGCACCTTGACCGTACCGGGCAGAAGCCATTGTTCAAGGCACTGTGGTACCCCTATGGCAACTATGTGGTACTGGCCTTCGTGGTGCTGATCCTGGGCATCATGCTCATGATCCCGGGGATTCAGGTATCGGTGTATGCGATCCCGGTATGGTTGTTCGCGATGTTCGTGGCCTACATGCTCAAGGGCAGACGTGGGACGCAGGCTAACCGGGCGGCAAGCTCTGTAGCCAAGTAAGCGCTGAGCGTTTTACTTGAAACCCGATGACCGGTGACTGGCATCGGGTTTTTTGTTGTCTGTACGGGCGCTATCGCGGGGCAAGCCCGCTCCCACGCAGGCCGCCAAGCATGCGTGCCAGGCATGACGGCCAGGCATGACGGCTAGGCATGACGGCAGGCATGACTGAGTGGGAGCGGGCTTGCCCCGCGATAGCGCCCACTGGGCTTTAAATCTGCTCCAGCAGCCAGCCACGAAATGCCCGCAACGACGGCAATGCCTCATTACGCGGCGGATAAATCAGGTAGTAACTGCGCTGACTGGCGAACGCGACGCCCGGGCTGAACAGCTCGCCCTTGGCCAGTTCTCCCTCGACCAGAACCCGCGGCACCAGGCCAATGCCAATGCCTGCTCGTACAGCCTGGATCAGGTGCGAGGTCAACTCGAAGCTCGGCCCCAGGCGCATCGCTCGGTGTGGCAGGTCATGGTGGGAGAACCACTCGCCCCAGGCGTGCGGGTTGTTGGCCACATTCAGCAGTACCTGTTCGCTGATTCGCGCCGGGCTCCAACCCTGCGCCTCACTGGCGGCCTCCTGCGGCAGAATCACCACCAGCTCTTCGGCATGCAGGCGGTGGCAGATCAGCCCTGGCAGGTCATGGCTGGCCACGCCGATGGCGGCGTCGATCTCGCTGGTGTCGAAGTTGATCGCTTCAATGCGTGAATGAATATGTACCAGCATCCCAGGATGGGCTGCGTAGAAAGCGTGCAGGCGCGGCAGTAGCCATTTCGAGCCGAACGTCGGCAGGGTGGCCAGGCGCAAAGTGCCGACGCCTGTCTGGTAGGCCAGTGCCTGCAAGGTGGCACTGCGGATCCGCCCGAGGGCTTCGCTGAGCTCGCGCTGGTACAGGCGCCCGACGTCGGTCAACTGCACCTGGCGCCCTTCGCGGCGGAACAAGGTCAGGCCTAACTGCTGCTCCAGTGCCTGCACCTGGCGGCTAACCGCGCTCTGGGTCAGCGACAGTTCGGCAGCGGCGCGGGTATAGCTTTCATGCCGAGCGGCGGCCTCGAACGCCAGCAGCAGCGACATCGATGGGGTCAGGTGGCGGTAATTCATTCATAAAGCTCATCAATAGCGGCAGGAATATCCGTTTGCCCCTGGCCGGAAAGTACAGGAACATTGGCATATTCGTCATCCCTGGCTGTGTAACCTATGCCGGGAAGACAGGTTTACCGTGAATCAGCCCATATCAAGAGGCCATCCAACGATGATCGCCCAGCTGTCGACCAGCGCCCCTGCCGTCAACTACCCGGAATTTCTCGAAGCCCTGCGCAGCAGCGGTTTCCGCGGCCAGATCAGTGCCGACTACGCCACCCGTACGGTGCTTGCCACCGATAACTCGATCTATCAGCGCCTGCCGCAGGCGGCGGTGTTCCCCCTGGATGCCGACGATGTGGCCAAGGTGGCCGCACTGATGGGCGAGTCGCGTTTCCAGCAGATCAAGCTGACCCCGCGTGGCGGTGGTACCGGCACCAACGGCCAGTCGCTGACTGACGGCATCGTCGTCGACCTGTCGCGGCATATGAACCAGATCCTGGAGATCAACGTCGAGCAGCGCTGGGTGCGCGTCCAGGCCGGGGTGGTCAAGGATCAGCTCAATGCGGCGCTCAAGCCACACGGCTTGTTCTTTGCCCCGGAGCTGTCCACCTCCAACCGCGCTACCGTGGGCGGCATGATCAATACCGACGCCAGCGGCCAGGGCAGTTGCACCTACGGCAAGACCCGCGACCACGTGCTTGAACTGCACAGCGTGTTGCTCGGTGGCGAGCGCCTGCATAGCCTGCCGATCGACGATGCGGCGCTGGAGCAGGCTTGCGCCGCGCCGGGCCGTGCTGGCGAGGTCTATCGGGTTGCCCGCGACATCCAGCAGAACCAGGCCGAGCTGATCGAAAGCACCTTCCCCAAGCTCAATCGCTGCCTGACCGGCTACGACCTGGCGCACCTGCGCGACGAGCAGGGCCGCTTCAACCTCAATAGCGTACTGTGCGGCGCCGAGGGCTCGCTGGGCTACGTGGTCGAGGCCAAGCTCAATGTGCTGCCGATCCCCAAGTACGCAGTGCTGGTCAATGTGCGCTACACCAGCTTCATGGATGCCCTGCGAGACGCCAATGCGCTGATGGCGCACAAGCCACTGTCGATCGAAACCGTCGACTCCAAGGTGCTCATGCTGGCGATGAAAGATATCGTCTGGCACAGCGTTGCCGAGTACTTCCCGGCTGACCCTGAGCGGCCGACCCTGGGTATCAACCTGATCGAGTTCTGCGGCGACGAGCCGGGCGAGGTCAACGCGCGGGTGCAGGCGTTCATCGCGCATCTGCAGAGCGACAAGGGGGTCGAGCGCTTGGGTCATACCCTGGCCGAGGGGGCCGAGGCCGTGACGCGGGTCTACACCATGCGCAAACGCTCGGTGGGCTTGCTGGGCAACGTCGAGGGCGAGGTGCGGCCGCAGCCGTTTGTCGAAGACACCGCAGTGCCGCCCGAGCAGCTGGCTGACTATATCGCTGACTTCCGCGCGCTGCTCGACAGCTACGGCCTGGCCTATGGCATGTTTGGCCACGTCGATGCCGGGGTGTTGCACGTGCGTCCGGCCCTGGACATGAAGGACCCGGCCCAGGCGGCGCTGGTCAAGCCAATCTCGGATGCGGTGGCGGCGCTGACCCAGCGTTACGGCGGTCTGCTGTGGGGCGAGCATGGCAAGGGCCTGCGTTCGGAATACGTGCCGGATTACTTCGGCGAGCTGTACCCGTCGCTGCAACGCCTGAAGGGCGCGTTCGACCCGTATAACCAGCTCAACCCGGGCAAGATCTGCACGCCACCGAACAGCTCGGAGGGCCTGACCAAGGTCGATGGCGTGACCCTGCGCGGTGATCTTGATCGAACCATCGATGAGCGCGTCTGGCAGAGTTTCGGCAGTGCTGTGCACTGCAACGGTAATGGCGCCTGCTACAACTACGACCCCAACGACGCCATGTGCCCGTCGTGGAAGGCCACCCGTGAACGGCAACATTCGCCCAAAGGTCGCGCTTCGCTGATCCGAGAGTGGCTGCGCCTGCAAGGTGCGGCGGATATCGATGTGTTGGCGGCGGCGCGCAGCAAAGTGTCCTGGCTCAAAGGGCTGCCGACCCGCCTGCGCAATAACCGTGCGCAGCAGCAGGGCCAAGCGGACTTTTCCCACGAGGTGTACGAGGCCATGGCCGGTTGCTTGGCCTGTAAGTCGTGCGCAGGGCAATGCCCGATCAAGGTCAATGTCCCGGATTTCCGTTCGCGCTTCCTTGAGCTGTACCACGGCCGCTACCAGCGCCCGCTGCGCGATTACCTGATCGGCTCGCTGGAGTTCAGCATTCCCTATCTTGCCCATGCGCCGGGCCTGTACAACGCGGTGATGGGCTCGACGTGGGTGAGCAAACTGCTGGCGGACAAGATCGGCATGGTCGACAGCCCACTGATCAGCCGTTTCAACTTCCAGGCCACCCTGAGCCGTTGCCGGGTCGGTGTTGCCAGCGTGCCGGCGCTGCGCGAGCTGACCCCGGCCCAGCGTGAGCGCAGCATCGTGCTGGTCCAGGATGCCTTTACCCGTTACTTCGAGACGCCGCTGCTGGCCGCGTTCATCGAGCTTGCCCATCGTCTGGGGCATCGTGTGTTCCTGGCGCCCTACAGCGCCAACGGCAAGCCGCTGCACGTGCAGGGCTTTCTCGGTGCGTTCGCCAAGGCGGCGATCCGCAATGGTAGCCAGTTGAAGGCGCTGGCCGACTGCGGCGTGCCTTTGGTGGGCCTGGATCCGGCGATGACGCTGGTCTATCGCCAGGAGTATCAGAAGGTGCCTGGCCTGGAAGATTGCCCGAAGGTGTTGCTACCGCAGGAGTGGTTGATCGATGTGCTGCCTGAACAGGCGGTGGCGGAGGCTGGCCACTTCCGCTTGATGGCTCATTGCACCGAGAAGACCAACGTGCCGGCCAGTACCAAGCAGTGGGAGCAGGTGTTTGCCCGCATGGGGCTGAAGCTGGTGACCGAGGCGACCGGCTGCTGCGGGATGTCCGGCACTTATGGGCATGAGGCGCGTAATCAGCAGACGTCGCGGACCATCTTCGAGCAGTCGTGGGCGACCAAGCTGGATAAACAAGGGGAGCCGTTGGCGACTGGCTATTCGTGCCGTAGCCAGGTCAAGCGCATGGCCGACAAGCAGATGCGCCATCCGCTGGAGGTGGTGTTGCAGTACGCCCTGCGCTGACCCTCAAGCGCAGAGCGGGGCAAGCACACTCCCACAGATCTGTGGGAGCGGGCTTGCCCCGCGATGGTCATTCAGGCTTGGCGCAACCGCCGCGCCTGGCGATACAGATACAGGCTCAGCACCAGTCCGCAAGCCGACGCCGCTGCGGCAAACAGAAACATCGAGGCAAAGCCAAACCCAGATGCCACTGCGCCCACCAGCGGCCCGGTAATGCCCAGCGACAGATCGATGAACAGCGAATACGCCCCCACCGCGGCGCCGCGGTTGGCTGCTGATACCTGATTCACCGCCTCGACCCCCAGTGCTGGGAAGACCAGCGAGAAGCCAAACCCACTCAACGCCGCGCCCGCCAAGGCAATCTCGGCACTCGGCGCCTGCCACAGCATCAGCAACCCCAGGGTTTCCACCGACAGGCAGGCAATTGCCACCCGGAAGCCGCCGATGCGGTTGATCAGGTTGCCGAACAACAGTCGAGCACTGATGAAGCTGGCGCCAAACAGGCTCAGGGTCAATGCGGCATTGGGCCAGTCGCGGCTGGCGTAGTACAGGGTGATGAAGGTGGCGATGGTGCCGAAACCGATCGAGCCCAGGGCCAGCCCCGAGCCGTGCGGGAACACCTTGCCCAGCACTTGCAAAAACGGCAGGCGCACACCGCTGACAATGGGCGCGGCGCGCTTGGGCCATGCCAGCAGCAGGCCCGTCACTGCCAGCAGGATGATGCTCACGCCCATGCTCCACAGCCCCCACTGCTTGACCATCAGCACTCCCAGCGGGGCGCCGACGGCCAGCGCGCCGTAGCTGGCGATACCGTTCCAGGAGATTACCTTGGCGGTATTCTGCGCGCCCACTCGGCCGATCCCCCAGCCGATCGAGCCGGAGCCGACCAGGCTTTCTGCGCTGCCCAATACCAGTCGGCCAATCAACAGGCAGGTCAGGCTGAGCCATGGCATGTGGTTGAGAAAACTGCAGGCGAGCATGAACACGCCACTCAGGCCGCAGCCGAACAGGCCATACATGACCGCTTTTTTGCTGCCCAGGTTGTCGATGATGCGGCTGGCCGTGGGGCGGCTGAGCAAGGTGGCGAGGTACTGCACGCTGATCACCAGGCCCGCGACTACTGCGCTAAAGCCCAGTTGGTTATGCACGTAGCCTGGCAGTACGGCCAAGGGGATGCCGATATTCAGGTAGCCGATGAAGGTGAAGATGACGATCGAGACGACTTGCAGGGTGACCGCAAGGGGGCGCGGTGAATCGGGCATGGAGGGTCTTCGTGGCAGGGGATCTGGACGGTGTGAAAACGTGATGACGTGGGAGTTCCCGAAGGTCAGCCGTTTTCACACTGTCGTGCGCGGTTATTCCTGATCAGCGCTGGATGTATCGTCGCCATCCTGCTCGACGGCAGGCGTCGGCTCGGAGTGGGCGGCAACGGTTTGCTCTTCGGGGTTCAGGCTTGGGAAGGGAAGATTCGGGATTTCATGCATCTCGACGTTCCTCGCAAGTGTGAGTGAAAAGGCTGCGCCAGGCGCGTTTATGGCTTTGGAAAGCTGGGGCAGGATACAGCAGTCTGCATGACAGTTTGAACTTTTTGCCTGTCAGTTGTCGGTTTTGCGGGCGGATACCGGACGGCAACAGGCCGTTTGGCCCTTCTAAATGCAATCGCGGGGCACGCCCGCTCCCACGCGCTTGCTTCATTGCAGAGGGCGTAGGAGCGGGCTTGCCCCGCGATCAGAGCTGTAGCGAGTTACTTGCGGCCTTCAGCCGTCTCGGCAACTTTGTCAGTGCGCGCGCACATGATGAAGTCGTTGCGATGCAGGCCCTTGATCGAGTGGCTCCACCAGGTCACGGTGACTTTGCCCCACTCGGTCAGCAGGCCTGGGTGGTGACCTTCGGCTTCGGCAATTTCGCCAACGGCATTGGTGAACGCCAGCGCGTGCTTGAAGTTCTTGAACAGGAAAACCCGCTCAAGCTCCATGTGGCCGTCACGCACTTCGATGTTCCAGTCCGGGATCTCGCGGATCAGCTCCGCCAGTTCTTCATCGCTGACTTTCGGCGCATCGGCGCGGCAGGCTTCGCAGTGGGCTTGGTTCAAGGCATTCATGGGTTCATTCCGGTTTGAGTTGTTATCGTCAAGGCGGCTCAGGCAGCGACCTTGGGTGGAAACTTCGGCGCGTGCAGGCCCAGCTGCATGCCCTTGTGGACCATGCCCATGATGTCTTCGTGGGCCAGGTCGAACAGACGCTTGAGGTTCGGCAGAACGAAATACAGCGGCTGCAGGATGTCGATCCGATACGGCGTACGCATGGCTTCGATCGGGTCGAACGCCTGGTGTTCCGGCTCGTTCGACAGGCTGTAGACGGTCTCCTTGGGCGAGGAGAGGATGCCACCGCCATAGATCTTGCGACCTTGCGGGGTGTCCATCAGGCCGAACTCGATGGTCATCCAGTACAGACGCGCCAGGTACACCCGCTCTTCCTTGGTCGCGGCCAGGCCGAGCTTGCCATAAGTGTGGGTGAATTCGGCGAACCAAGGGTTGGTCAGCAGCGGGCAGTGGCCAAAGATCTCATGGAAGATGTCCGGCTCTTGCAGGTAGTCGAGCTCTTCCGGGGTGCGGATGAAGGTAGCCACCGGGAAGCGCTTGCTGGCGAGCAGTTCGAAGAAGGTCTGGAACGGGATCAGCGCTGGCACCCGGGCGACCTGCCAGCCCGTGGTGGCGCCCAGCACCTTGTTGATTTCGCCCAGCTGCGGGATGCGGTCATGGGGCAGCTTGAGCTGCTCGATGCCGTCCAGGTATTCCTGGCAGGCCCGGCCTTCGATCACCTTCAATTGACGGGTGATCAGGGTGTTCCATACCGCATGCTCTTGCTGCGGGTAGTCGATAAAGCCGTGCGCGTCGGGCTCGCGTGCCACGTACTGCGTCTGTTTCATGTGGCTCTCCTGGTGAGGGCGGTCTTTCTTGTTATGGATGCGACATGCCCTAGGAATAGCCCTTCAGCGCAGCCTTTGCACCGGGTGTGGGGTGTTTGCTGATCAGGTGAAGCGGGTGATTTCGTAACGTAAATTTTACAAAAAACCGCTTATCCCGGAAAATCACGGAGATCCGGCTGACCTATTATGTAAATTTGTCAGCTTATCTTTACGACTTTTACGCGTGCCGATGAAAAAATCGGCGGCTTCGGGACATTTCCATGCGTATCAAAGTGCATTGCCAGAACCGCATCGGCATTTTGCGAGACATCCTCAACCTGTTGGTCGAGTACGGCATCAACGTGCTGCGCGGCGAGGTTGGCGGCGACCACGGCAATGCCATCTACCTGCATTGTCCGAACCTGGTGAACCTGCAGTTCCAAGCCTTGCGGCCGAAATTCGAAGCGATCGCCGGGGTGTTCGGCGTCAAGCGCGTCGGCCTGATGCCCAGCGAGCGTCGGCATATGGAGCTCAATGCGTTATTGGGCGCGTTAGAGTTCCCGGTGCTGTCGATCGACATGGGCGGCAGTATCGTGGCGGCCAACCGTGCGGCGGCGCAGTTGCTTGGGGTGCGGGTCGATGAGGTACCAGGCCTGCCGCTGGCGCGCTACGTCGAGGACTTCGACCTGCCCGAGCTGGTGCGGGCGAACAAGTCGCGCATCAATGGCCTGCGCATCAAGGTCAAGGGAGATGTGTTTCTCGCCGACATCGCCCCGTTGCAGTCCGAGCATGACGAAAGCGAGGCGTTGGCCGGGGCAGTGCTGACCTTGCATCGCGCCGACCGCATTGGCGAGCGCATCTATAACGTGCGCAAGCAGGAGCTGCGCGGATTCGACAGTATTTTCCAGAGCTCGCGGGTGATGGCCGCCGTGGTGCGCGAAGCGCGGCGCATGGCGCCGTTGGATGCGCCGTTGTTGATCGAGGGCGAAACAGGTACTGGCAAGGAATTGCTGGCGCGTGCCTGCCACTTGGCCAGCCCGCGTGGGCAGGCGCCGCTGATGGCGCTCAACTGCGCGGGGTTGCCGGAGTCGATGGCCGAAACCGAGCTGTTTGGCTATGGTCCGGGCGCTTTCGAGGGCGCACGCGCGGAGGGCAAGCTGGGTCTGCTGGAACTGACCGCAGGAGGCACGCTGTTTCTTGATGGGGTGGCCGAAATGAGCCCGCGCCTACAGGTCAAGTTGCTGCGTTTCTTGCAGGATGGTTGCTTTCGCCGGGTGGGCAGCGATGAGGAGGTGTATCTGGATGTGCGGGTCATTTGCGCCACCCAGGTCGACCTGTCCGAGCTCTGCGCGCGGGGCGAATTCCGCCAGGACCTGTACCACCGCTTGAATGTGCTGTCGCTACACATCCCGCCGCTACGAGAGTGCATGGATGGTCTCGAAGGCCTGGTGCAGCACTTTCTCGATCAAGCCAGCCGGCAGATTGGCTGCCCGATGCCGCGGCTGGCGCCCGCCGCCATGGAAAAACTCAGCCACTACCATTGGCCGGGCAATGTGCGGCAATTGGAAAACGTTTTATTCCAGGCCGTTTCATTATGTGAGGGCGGACTGGTGAAGAGCGAACATATCCGTCTGCCGGATTATGGCGTGCGCCAACCGTTGGGGGAGTTTTCCTTGGAAGGGGAACTTTCGCAGATTGTCGGACGCTTTGAAAAAGCGGTACTGGAAAGTTTGCTTGGTGAATACCCAAGTAGTCGGGCATTAGGCAAAAGACTAGGGGTTTCGCATACAACCATTGCCAACAAGTTGCGTGAATACGCCCTGGGCAAATCGTCCGAGTAAACAGTTGAAGGGGCCGCTAGGCGGCCCCATTCACAGGGATCAACCGTTGGAGCAACCGTTACCCATCACGCGGTATTCGAGAATGTGCTTCTGGCCCTTGGAGTCCTCGTAGGTCATGCGGGCGGGCACTACTTCACAGACGTTAGGGACTTCGCTCATGGACAGAACACGGGCAATGTCCAAGTGCTGCGAGTAACTGTACTGTTCAACCGGAATCTGCTCGACATCGTTTGCAACTTCGTCGGCCATCGCCGCGCTGCAAAGACCGCCAAGTGCCAATACCAGTAACGCTTTCATTTTCAATTTACCTGTCTAAGGTCGTGAGGGGGCACGCGGCGCTTGTGACGCCGCGAGTACAACGAGTGTTTAACTATCGGGATGAAGAGGGGATTAACGTTGCCTTCGTGGGGGCTGTTACCAGAAGTTAATCGCCTTGCCGTTGCTGGCGAGGTGAATTTTATGGCCCGGCCTACAGCTGAAACAGTGGGGGTTTTGATAAAGACTGTTGACAGAATCTGTAACAATCGCCCGGAAAACAGCTTTTGATTACTGGTCGAATGCCGGTGTTGTGCGGGCTAGAGCGGTTGTGCGAAATCTCTGCGGCGAAGGAGGGGCGTGCTACTACCAACGTCGAATGGCCTTTGCCGCTCTGGTACAGTTACAAACGGTTCCATACAAAAACAACTATTACACCGAGGTAACACAGATGAGTGCGGCTCCACTGTATCCCGTTCGTCCCGAGGTTGCGGCTACTACCCTGACCGACGAGGCCACCTACAAGGCCATGTACCAGCAGTCGGTGATCAACCCCGACGGTTTCTGGCGCGAACAGGCCCAGCGCCTGGACTGGATCAAGCCGTTCACCAAGGTCAAGCAGACCTCGTTCGACGATCACCATGTCGATATCAAATGGTTTGCTGACGGCACTCTGAACGTTTCCTACAACTGCCTGGACCGTCATCTCGAAGAGCGCGGCGACCAGGTAGCGATCATCTGGGAAGGCGACGATCCTTCCGAAAGCCGCAACATTACCTACCGCGAGCTGCACGAGCAGGTGTGCAAATTTGCCAACGCCCTGCGTGGCCAGGATGTGCACCGGGGCGATGTGGTGACCATCTATATGCCGATGATCCCCGAGGCGGTGGTAGCCATGCTGGCTTGCGCCCGAATTGGCGCGATCCATTCGGTGGTGTTCGGTGGCTTCTCGCCTGAGGCCCTGGCCGGTCGAATCATCGACTGCAAATCGAAGATCGTCATCACTGCCGACGAAGGCGTGCGTGGCGGTCGGCATACGCCGCTCAAGGGCAACGTCGACCTGGCCCTGACCAACCCTGAAACCAGCAGCGTGCAGAAGATCATCGTGTGCAAGCGCACCGGTGGCGACATCGCCTGGCACCAGCACCGCGATATCTGGTACGAAGACCTGATGAAGGTCGCCTCCAGCCACTGCGCACCGAAAGAGATGGGCGCCGAAGAAGCGCTGTTCATCCTTTATACCTCTGGCTCGACTGGCAAGCCCAAGGGTGTCCTGCACACCACTGGTGGCTACATGGTCTACGCCTCGCTGACCCATGAGCGGGTGTTCGACTACCGCCCGGGCGAAGTCTACTGGTGCACCGCCGACGTTGGCTGGGTCACCGGTCACAGCTACATCGTCTATGGCCCGCTGGCCAATGGCGCCACCACCGTGCTGTTCGAAGGTGTGCCGAACTACCCGGACATCACCCGCGTGTCGAAGATCATCGACAAGCACAAGGTCAATATCCTCTACACCGCACCGACCGCGATTCGCGCGATGATGGCCGAAGGTCAGGCCGCCGTTGCCGGCGCAGATGGCTCCAGCCTACGCTTGCTCGGTTCGGTGGGTGAGCCGATCAACCCTGAGGCCTGGAACTGGTACTACCAGACTGTCGGCAAGGAGCGTTGCCCGATCGTCGACACCTGGTGGCAGACCGAAACCGGCGGCATCCTGATCAGCCCGCTGCCAGGGGCGACTGGCTTGAAACCGGGTTCGGCAACCCGTCCGTTCTTTGGCGTGGTGCCGGCCCTGGTGGATAACCTGGGTAACCTGATCGAAGGCGCCGCCGAGGGTAACCTGGTGATCCTCGACTCCTGGCCGGGTCAGTCGCGTTCGCTGTATGGCGATCATGACCGCTTCGTCGACACCTACTTCAAGACCTTCCGCGGCATGTACTTCACCGGTGACGGTGCGCGCCGTGACGAGGATGGCTACTACTGGATCACCGGTCGCGTGGATGACGTGCTCAACGTTTCCGGTCACCGGATGGGTACCGCCGAGATCGAGAGTGCGATGGTTGCCCACCCGAAAGTCGCTGAGGCGGCGGTGGTCGGCGTGCCGCATGACATCAAAGGGCAGGGCATCTATGTGTATGTGACCCTCAATGCCGGGGTCGAGTCGAGCGAGCAATTGCGCCTGGAACTGAAAAACTGGGTGCGCAAGGAGATTGGTCCGATTGCTTCGCCGGATGTCATCCAGTGGGCGCCAGGCCTGCCCAAGACTCGCTCGGGCAAGATCATGCGGCGGATCCTGCGCAAGATCGCCACGGCCGAATACGACGCGCTGGGTGATATCTCGACCTTGGCCGACCCGGGTGTGGTGCAGCACCTGATCGATACCCACAAGGAAATGAGCCGCGCTTCGGCTTGATAGCGGCCAGTCTGCACAGAACCCCGCCAGCAACGGCGGGGTTTTTGCATTCTGTTACCTCGACATTCATCGGTAACCGTTTTCTGTCACCTTGGTCGCACGATAACGGGGCCGTCAGAAACATTCCTGTGCCATTGTGGGGCAATCCTGCAGACATTTCGTGCAGGTTTGCACGCTACACTTGCCGGAATACAAGGGTTTGCCAATAATAGGCGCACTTATTGCTTCGTTTACAGGTTGTTTTCTTTTTGCTCTTGCATAATGAGTGAGAGCTGTCAATATCGCCCGCCGCGGTTTCAAGCGCTTCTGTAACTAGTTGTCGCTTTGAAGAAATATCGACTACCGGGCTGTCGTTAAAATGCCACTCACTCGCTCGTGGTCTGCGACCTTGGTCGATACCCCTCGCGGCTCGCGTTGTACCCATTCGCATTCGGGCAGCTGTTACCCCTGCCTTGTATTGCCCCGTACCGATGGAGTTACCTGATGAAGAAGCTCGCACTGCTTGGCGCCCTGGCGCTGTCCGTGTTGTCCCTGGTATCGCACGCCGATGAGAAACCGTTGAAGATCGGTATCGAGGCCGCCTACCCACCCTTCGCCTTCAAACAGCCCGATGGCAGCATCGCCGGCTTCGACTACGACATCGGCAACGCCCTGTGCGAAGAGATGAAGGCCAAATGCACCTGGGTCGAGCAAGAGTTCGACGGCCTGATCCCAGCACTGAAAGTGCGCAAGATCGACGCCATCCTGTCGTCGATGTCGATCACTGACGATCGCAAGAAGTCAGTCGATTTCACCAAGCGCTACTACCTGACCCCGGCCCGCCTGGTCATGAAGCAGAGCGTCACCGTCAGTGACAGCCTGGCTGAGCTCAGTGGCAAGAAGATCGGCGTGCAGCGCGGCTCGATCCACGACCGTTTCGCCAAGGAAGTCCTGGCGCCTAAAGGTGCAACCGTCGTGCCTTACGGCACCCAGAACGAAATCTACCTGGACGTGGCTGCCGGTCGCCTCGACGGCACCGTGGCTGACGCTACCCTGCTCGAAGATGGTTTCCTCAAGACCGACGCCGGCAAGGGTTTTGCCTTCGTAGGCCCGGCCTTCACCGACGCCAAGTACTTCGGCGACGGCATCGGCATTGCCGTGCGCAAAGGCGACAAGGCCAACGCTGAGCGGATCAACGCCGCCATCGACGCCATTCGCGCCAACGGCAAGTACAAGGCGATCCAGGACAAGTACTTCAACTTCGACATCTACGGGCCTGACGCTCAGTAAGACATCGAGTTTCACCTGTGCAATGGTGCAAACAGCAGAGACTCTGAGGTTTGCACCATTTTTCATTCCCTGGGTCTAGAGGAATCCCAATCATGTTGAAAGGCTACGGGGCAGTCATCCTCGACGGGGCGTGGCTGACGCTGCAGCTCGCCCTGTCGTCGATGGCCCTGGCCATCGTGCTTGGCCTGATCGGCGTGGCGCTAAGGTTGTCGCCAGTGCGCTGGCTGGCCTGGCTGGGCGATATGTATGCCACGGTCATTCGCGGCATTCCGGATCTGGTGCTGATCCTGCTGATCTTCTATGGCGGCCAGGACATTCTCAACCGGGTGGCGCCGCTGCTCGGCTACGAAGACTATATCGATCTCAACCCGCTGGTGGCCGGTATCGGCACCCTGGGTTTCATCTTTGGTGCTTATTTGTCGGAAACCTTCCGCGGTGCCTTCCTGGGCATTCCCAAGGGGCAGGCCGAGGCAGGCGTGGCGTATGGCATGAGCAGTCGCCAGGTGTTCTTCCGCATCATGGTGCCGCAGATGATTCGCCTGGCGATCCCAGGCTTTACCAACAACTGGCTGGTATTGACCAAGGCTACCGCGCTGATCTCGGTGGTGGGTCTGCAGGACATGATGTTCAAGGCCAAGCAGGCGGCTGATGCCACCCGCGAACCCTTCACCTTCTTCCTGGCGGTGGCAGCCCTGTACCTGGTGATCACCAGTGTCTCGCTGCTGGCGCTGAAGTACCTCGAGAGGCGCTACTCGGTGGGCGTTAAGGCGGCAGAACTATGATCTTCGACTACAACGTCATCTGGGAGGCGCTGCCGCTTTATCTTGGCGGCCTGCTGACCACCCTCAAGCTGCTGGCGCTGTCGCTGTTGTTCGGTCTGCTGGCGGCGGTACCGCTGGGCCTGATGCGCGTTTCCAAGCAGCCGCTGGTGAACATGACCGCCTGGCTGTACACCTATGTGATCCGCGGCACGCCGATGCTGGTGCAGCTGTTCCTGATCTACTATGGGCTGGCCCAGTTCGAGGCGGTGCGCGAGAGCATCTTCTGGCCGTGGCTGTCGAGCGCGACGTTCTGTGCCTGCCTGGCCTTCGCCGTCAACACCAGTGCCTACACTGCAGAAATCATCGCCGGCAGCCTCAAGGCCACCCCGCATGGTGAGATCGAAGCGGCCAAGGCCATGGGCATGTCACGCTTCAAGATGTACCGGCGCATCCTGCTGCCGTCGGCCATGCGCCGGGCGCTGCCGCAGTACAGCAACGAAGTGATCATGATGTTGCAGACCACCAGCCTGGCCTCGATCGTCACCCTGATCGACATCACCGGCGCGGCGCGCACCGTCAATGCCCAGTACTACCTGCCTTTCGAGGCCTATATCACGGCGGGCGTGTTCTACCTGTGCCTGACCTTCATTCTGGTGCGCCTGTTCAAGATGGCCGAACGCCGCTGGCTCGGCTACCTGGCGCCGCGCAAGCACTGAACGCTCTGTGAGAACCGACAGCATGTACAAACTCGAAGTCCAAGACCTGCACAAGCGCTATGGCAGCCATGAAGTGCTCAAGGGCGTGTCCCTGGCCGCCAAGGCAGGCGATGTGATCAGCATCATCGGCTCCAGCGGTTCGGGCAAGTCGACCTTCCTGCGCTGCATCAACCTGCTCGAGCAGCCGCATGCCGGCAAGATCCTGCTCAACAACGAAGAACTCAAGCTGGTCGCTGGCAAGGATGGCGCACTCAAGGCTGCCGACCCCAAGCAGCTGCAGCGCATGCGCTCGCGCCTGTCGATGGTGTTCCAGCACTTCAACTTGTGGGCGCACATGACGGCGCTGGAAAACATCATCGAAGCACCGGTGCATGTGCTGGGCATGAGTAAGAAAGACGCGCTGGAAAAAGCTGAGCATTACCTGGCCAAGGTTGGCGTATCGCACCGCAAGGACGCCTACCCCGGGCATATGTCCGGTGGCGAGCAGCAGCGTGTGGCGATTGCCCGGGCGCTGGCGATGGAGCCGGAAGTGATGCTGTTCGATGAGCCGACCTCGGCGCTGGACCCAGAGCTGGTGGGCGATGTGCTCAAGGTCATGCAGTCGCTGGCCCAGGAAGGCCGGACCATGGTGGTGGTCACCCACGAGATGGGCTTTGCTCGCGAGGTGTCCAATCAGCTGGTGTTCCTGCACAAGGGTGTAGTGGAGGAGGCGGGGAATCCGCGCGAGGTGCTGGTCAATCCGCAATCGGAGCGGCTCAAGCAGTTTCTCTCTGGCAGCCTGAAGTAAAGGCTGCACCTTTGCACCATAATAGGGCATGCTGCGCAGCGAGCGCAGCCTGACCCGGCGCCACTGACTCGAACTTCCCAAGGTTTCGGACCACGCCCTATGACCACCCAGCGAATCGGTTTTCTCATCTGGCCCAGCACCAAGCCGTTGACCTTGGCGTTGGCCGAGGAGGCATTGCTGGTGGCCCAGCGGGTGCATCCAGATGTCGTCTATGAGCTGGTGTTCCTCCAGGCCGAGCCGTCCGAGCAACAGGGCTGGCGTCTGCCCGGTGAGCCGTGGAATGGGCGTCTGGAAGGTTTGCACAAGCTGTTGCTGCTGGCCGATGAGCCGCCCACGGCGGTCAATGCCGCGTTGTCTACCGCACTCAAGCAGCTGGCGCGCAGTGGTTGCATGATCGGTGGGCTTTCCGCAGGCGTGTATCCGCTGGCGCTGTTAGGTTTGCTCGACGGCTATCGGGCTGCGGTGCATTGGCGTTGGCAGGACGATTTCGGTGAGCGCTTCCCCAAGGTGATCGCCACCAGCCATCTGTTCGACTGGGATCGCGACCGCCTGACCGCCTGTGGCGGCATGGCCGTGGCTGACCTGCTGCTGGCGGTGCTGGCCCGTGATCATGGTGCCGAACTTGCCGGAGCGGTGTCGGAGGAGTTGGTGGTCGAGCGCATCCGAGAGGGTGGCGAGCGTCAGCGGATTCCATTGCAAAACCGCTTGGGTTCCAGCCATCCGAAGCTGACCCAGGCAGTGCTGCTGATGGAGGCCAACATCGAAGAGCCGCTGACCACTGACGAGATCGCCCAGCATGTGTGCGTGTCTCGCCGACAGCTGGAGCGGATCTTCAAGCAGTACCTCAATCGGGTGCCGAGCCAGTATTACCTGGAGTTGCGCTTGAACAAGGCGCGGCAGATGTTGATGCAGACCAGCAAGTCGATCATCCAGATTGGCTTGTCGTGCGGGTTCTCCTCCGGGCCGCATTTCTCCAGCGCCTATCGCAACTTCTTTGGCGCCACCCCGCGCGAAGATCGCAACCAGCGCCGTAGCAACAGCCCGTTCGAGCTCAGCTCGGCCCCTGCTGAACGCGGCTGAAATCTGCCCCGGGTAGATTGCGTGGGAGTGGGCTTGCCCCGCGATTGCGTCAGCAGAGCCTACACCGCTCCCAACTGAGAAACGCTCGCTTGTCACGCTCGCTGCCAAGCTGTCGCAATTGGCTGTGAACAACCGTTCACCCATTTGCGGCTGACATCTCCCCGACACACCCTGCCTCCTTTACACTGCGCGATTGCGACACTGTTTGTCGCATTGCCGAAAGCCTGGCTAAAACAGGGTTTTGCGCTGTAACAAGTTGTCGCTTGGCCGCAAGGACAGGCGCTGATCAGTCCTTACAATCCCCCCATCGCTCGCCACTTTCAGGCCAGCGTTCCTCTTCAGGAGACTCAGATGTCCGTTGAGCAAGCCCCGGTGCAACGTGCCGATTTTGACCAGGTCATGGTTCCCAACTACGCCCCGGCGGCCTTCATTCCTGTGCGAGGCGAGGGTTCCCGAGTCTGGGACCAGTCGGGTCGCGAGCTGATCGACTTCGCGGGCGGCATCGCGGTAAATGCCTTGGGTCATTGCCATCCGGCACTGGTCAAGGCCCTGACTGAACAGGCCAATACCCTCTGGCACGTCTCCAACGTGTTCACCAACGAGCCGGCCCTGCGCCTGGCGCATAAACTGGTGGATGCGACCTTTGCCGACAAAGCGTTCTTCTGCAACTCTGGCGCCGAATCCAACGAGGCGGCTTTCAAGCTGGCCCGTCGCGTCGCCCACGACCGTTTCGGCCCTGAAAAGCACGAGATCATCGCCACCGTCAACAGCTTCCACGGGCGCACCCTGTTCACCGTCAGCGTCGGTGGCCAGCCGAAGTACTCCGACGGATTCGGTCCGAAGATCACCGGCATCAGCCACGTGCCGTACAACGACCTGGAAGCGCTCAAAGCGCAAATTTCCGACAAGACCTGCGCGGTAGTGATCGAGCCGATCCAGGGTGAAAGCGGCGTAGTGCCGGCCGATAAGGCCTACCTGGAAGGCGCACGCAAACTGTGCGACGAGCACAATGCCTTGCTGATCTTCGATGAAGTGCAAACCGGTGTTGGCCGTACTGGCTCGCTGTACGCTTACCAGCACTACGGCGTCACCCCAGATATCCTCACCAGCGCCAAGAGCCTGGGCGGCGGTTTCCCGATTGGCGCCATGCTGACCACCGAAGACCTGGCCAAGCACCTTGCCGTTGGCACCCACGGCACCACCTACGGCGGCAACCCGCTGGCCTGCGCCGTCGCCTGCGCGGTGCTGGATGTGGTCAATACTCCCGAGACCTTGGCGGCTATCACCGCCAAGCACGCGCGCTTCAAGGCGCGCTTGGAGAAAATCGAGCTGTTCAGCCAGGTGCGCGGCGTTGGCCTGCTGATCGGCTGCGTACTGGTCGATGCCTGGAAAGGCAAGGCCAAGGATGTGCTCAACGCGGCCGAGAAGGAAGGCCTGATGGTCCTGCAGGCAGGCCCGGACGTGGTGCGTTTCGCGCCAAGCCTGGTGGTCGAAGATGCCGACATCGATGAAGGCCTGGATCGCTTCGAGCGCGCCATCGCCAAGCTGACCCAGGGCTGACCGCCCTTGTCGCCGGCCCGGTCCGTAACGCGGGCCGGCGATCGCTGAATTCCAGTGCGGGTGCCTGCCAAGCCAATAATCACGGCGCCCGCCGTTTTTCCGTGCCGAGCCACTCGGCCCGTATTCCAAAGGAGTGACACCATGCTGGTAATGCGCCCCGCGCAAATGGCTGACCTCAATGAAGTGCAGCGCATGGCTGCGGACAGCCCCGTTGGTGTCACTTCGCTGCCGGATGATGCCGGTCGCCTGGGCGACAAGATCGCCGCGTCCGAGACATCGTTCGCCGCTGAAGTCAGCTTCAACGGTGAGGAAAGCTATTTCTTCGTCCTCGAAGACAGCGAAACCGGCAAGTTGGCCGGCTGCTCGGCGATCGTCGCTTCGGCAGGCTACTCCGAACCGTTCTACAGCTTTCGCAACGAGACATTCGTGCATGCGTCGCGCGAGCTGAAGATCCATAACAAGATCCACGTGCTGTCGCTGTGCCATGACCTCACGGGCAACAGCCTGCTGACCAGCTTCTATGTGCTGCCCGAGTTGGTCGGCACTGGCTTGGCCGAGCTCAATTCGCGGGGTCGCTTGCTGTTCATGGCCGCTCACCCCGAGCGTTTTGCCGATTCGGTGGTCACCGAGATCGTCGGCTACAGCGACGAGCACGGCGAGTCGCCGTTCTGGGATGCGATTGGGCGCAACTTCTTCGACCTCAATTATTCCGATGCCGAACGCCTGTGCGGGCTGAAGAGCCGCACCTTCCTCGCCGAGCTGATGCCGCACTACCCAATCTACGTGCCGTTGCTGCCGGACCTGGCCCAAGAGGCCATGGGCCAAGTGCACCCGCGCGCGCAGATCACCTTCGACATCCTCATGCGCGAAGGCTTCGAGACCGAGCACTACATCGACATCTTCGACGGCGGCCCCACCCTGCATGCGCGGGCTTCGGGGATCCGCACCATCGCGCAAAGCCGCGTGGTGCCAGTCAAGCTTGAGCCGGTGCCGGCCAAGGGTGGTCGCCCGTACCTGGTGTGCAACGGCCAGTTGCAGGATTACCGCGCTGTGTTGCTGGAGCTCGATTGGGTGCCGGGCAAGCCGGTCAGCCTCAGTAGCGACGCCGCCGAGGCCCTGGGTGTCGGTGAAGGGGCAAGCGTGCGTCTGGTCGCCGTTTGATGGCCGTGGCCGGATAGCCACGGGGCGCGACCGGCAGCAGAGTTTCGCGGCAGGCACAGACCGCCGCACAAGGAGATAGCATGATCGTTCGTCCTGTACGCAGCAGCGATTTACCCGCGCTGATCGAATTGGCCCGCAGCACCGGCACGACCGGGCTCACCACCTTGCCGGCCAACGAGGAGCGCCTTGGCCAGCGGGTGCGCTGGGCCGAGAAGAGCTTTAACGGCGAAGCCGGGCGCGGTGACACCGATTACCTGTTCGTGCTGGAGAACGACGAAGGCCTGGTCGTGGGTATCAGTGCCATCGCCGGTGCGGTCGGCTTGCGTGAGCCTTGGTACAACTACCGTGTCGGGCTGACGGTCAGCGCCTCGCAGGAGCTGAACATCTATCGTGAAATCCCCACGCTGTTTTTGGCCAACGACCTGACCGGCAATTCCGAGCTGTGCTCGCTGTTCTTGCGTAGCGACTATCGCAATGGCCTCAATGGCCGCCTGTTGTCCAAGGCGCGGATGCTGTTCATTGCTGAGTTCCCCGAGCTGTTCGGCAAGAAGGTGATCGCTGAAATGCGCGGTATCTCCGACGCGGCCGGTCGCTCGCCGTTCTGGGAATGCCTGGGGCGGCATTTCTTCAAGATGGAGTTCAGCCAGGCGGACTATCTCACTGGCGTGGGCAACAAGTCGTTCATCGCCGAACTGATGCCCAAGTTCCCGTTGTATACCTGCTTCCTGTCTGAAGCGGCGCGCGAGGTCATTGGCCGGGTGCATACCGACACCGAGCCTGCACTGGCCATGCTCGAGCGCGAAGGCTTCAACTATCAAGGCTATGTCGACATCTTCGACGCAGGCCCGGCGATCGAGTGCGAGACCGCCAAGATCCGTGCCGTGCGCGAGAGCCAGAACCTGGTGTTGGCGGTGGGTACGCCAGGCGACGACGCTACGCCTTATCTGATTCACAACCGCAAGCGCGAAGACTGCCGCATCACCGCCGCGCCCGCTCGCCTGGCGGCGGGCACCTTGGTGGTCGATCCGCAGACCGCCAAGCGCCTGCGCTTGGGCGCGGGCGATCATGTGCGGGCGGTGCCGCTGTCGGCCGCGCGGGAGGCTCAGTAATGACGACTCATTTCATCGCGGGACACTGGCAAGCGGGGCAGGGCGAGCCACTGCAATCGCTCAATCCGGTCACTCAGGCAGTCGTTTGGCAAGGTCAGGGCGCCACTGCCGCTCAAGTCCAGGCGGCGGTGACAGCCGCGCGGCAGGCCTTCCCGGCCTGGGCGCAACTGAGCCTGGATGCGCGTATTGCCGTGCTCGAGGCGTTTGCCGATCAGCTCAAGGCCAATGCCGACGAGCTTGCGCGTTGCATCGGTGAAGAAACCGGCAAGCCTTTGTGGGAGTCGGCCACCGAAGTGACCAGCATGGTCAACAAAGTGGCGATCTCGGTGCAGAGCTATCGCGAGCGCACCGGCGAAAAGAGTGGTCCGCTGGCGGACGCTACGGCGGTGTTGCGGCACAAGCCGCATGGCGTGGTGGCGGTGTTTGGCCCGTATAACTTCCCCGGCCACCTGCCTAATGGTCACATTGTGCCGGCGCTGTTGGCGGGGAACTGCGTGGTGTTCAAGCCAAGTGAGCTGACCCCCAAGGTCGCCGAGTTGACAGTCAAATGCTGGATTGCCGCCGGCTTGCCTGCGGGTGTTCTCAACCTGCTGCAGGGCGCTCGCCAGACGGGTGTCGCCCTGGCCGCCAATCCAGGTATCGATGGCCTGTTCTTCACCGGCTCCAGCCGTACCGGCAATCTGCTGCACCAACAGTTCGCAGGGCGCCCGGACAAGATCCTTGCTCTGGAAATGGGCGGCAATAATCCGCTGCTGGTCGATGAGGTCAAGGACCTGGACGCTGCGGTGTACACCATCATTCAGTCGGCCTTCATTTCTGCGGGGCAACGCTGCACCTGCGCCCGCCGCTTGCTGGTGCCGCAAGGTGCATGGGGTGACGCGCTGCTGGCGCGCCTGGTCGAGGTGAGTCGCACGATCAGCGTTGGCCCGTTCGATCAGCAGCCGGCACCGTTCATGGGCTCGGTGATTTCCTTGCAGGCCGCCCGGGCATTGCTGGATGCGCAACACGCGTTGCTCGGCAATGGCGCTGTAGCGCTGTTGGAAATGACCCAGCCGCAGCCTGACGCCGCGCTGTTGACCCCGGGCATCCTCGATGTCACCGCTGTGGCTGAGCGTCCGGACGAGGAATTCTTCGGGCCGTTGCTGCAAGTGATCCGCTACAGCGATTTCGACGCCGCCATCGATGAAGCCAATGCTACCCAGTACGGCCTGGCGGCAGGCCTGTTGTCAGACTCGCGTGCGCGCTACCAGTACTTCTGGCTGCGCAGCCGTGCCGGCATCGTCAACTGGAACAAACAGCTGACGGGGGCGGCCAGCAGTGCGCCGTTCGGCGGTGTGGGTGCCAGCGGCAACCACCGCGCCAGTGCCTATTACGCGGCCGACTACTGTGCCTATCCGGTGGCTTCGCTGGAGACCGCCAGCCTCGCCCTGCCGGCGACTTTGACGCCGGGCGTCACCCTATAACAAACGGTCTCGGAGCCTAGCCGATGAAATCCTACGAAGTGAATTTTGATGGCCTGGTGGGGCCGACCCACAACTACGGCGGTCTGTCTTACGGCAACGTGGCCTCGCAGAGCAATAGCCAGCAGTGCTCCAACCCGCGTGAAGCGGCGCGCCAGGGCCTGGCCAAGATGAAGGCGTTGAGCGACCTGGGCTTCAAGCAAGGCGTACTGGCCCCGCAGGAGCGGCCGGATGTCGCCGCCCTGCGTCGGCTGGGCTTCTCTGGCAGCGATGCCGAGGTGATCAACCGCGCCGCGAAAGAGGCCATGCCGCTGCTGGTCGCCAGTTGCTCGGCGTCGAGCATGTGGGTGGCCAATGCCGCCACGGTCAGCCCGAGCGCCGATACCGCCGATGGTCGCGTGCATTTCACCGCTGCCAACCTCAACTGCAAGTACCACCGCAGCATCGAGCATCCGACCACTAGTCGAGTATTGGCAGCCATGTTTACCGATGAGCAGGTGTTCGCTCATCACCAGGCGCTGCCTGCGGTGGCGCAGTTCGGCGACGAAGGTGCGGCCAACCACACGCGCTTCTGTCGCAGCTATGGCGAGCCAGGGGTCGAGTTCTTTGTCTATGGCCGCAGTGCCTTTGACAGCCGCTTCCCGGCGCCGCAAAAGTACCCGGCCCGGCAAACCCTCGAGGCCTCGCAGGCCGTGGCTCGGCTGCATGGGCTCAGCGACGACGGGGTGGTCTACGCTCAACAGAACCCGGCAGTGATCGACCAGGGCGTGTTCCACAACGACGTAATCTCGGTGGGCAACGGCGAGGTGCTGTTCTACCACGAAGACGCCTTCCTCGAGACCGATGCGGTACTTGCGCAACTGCAAGCTAAACTGGCCAGCAAGGGCGCCAACTTCCAGGCCATCCGGGTGCCTCGGGCGGCGGTAGCGGTAGAGGACGCGGTGCGCTCCTACCTGTTCAACAGCCAGCTGCTCTCGCACGAAGATGGCTCGATGCTGTTGGTGGTGCCGGAGGAGTGCCGTAACAACGAGCGGGTCTGGAGTTTTCTTGGCCAGCTGACCCGCAATGGCGGCCCGGTCAAGGAGGTCAAGGTATTCGACCTCAAGCAGAGCATGCAAAACGGCGGTGGCCCGGCTTGCCTGCGCTTGCGCGTGGCCTTGAAGGAATCGGAACTGGCAGCGGTCAATCCAGGCGTTATCATGTCGCCGTCGCTGTACGACACCTTGGTCCAGTGGGTCGACAAGCATTACCGCGATCGCATGAGCGAGACCGACCTTGCCGACCCGCAACTGCTGGTCGAGTGCCGTACGGCCCTGGATGAATTGACCCAGATCCTCATGTTGGGCTCGGTCTATCCGTTCCAACGCCAACCTTGAAGAGAGAATTGTAATGTCCGACGCCCTGCACCTGATCCTTGAAGATGAAGACGGCACCCAGCTGGAAACCTCCTGCACGCGGTTTGCCGTGGTCTGGCAAGGTAAAGAAGTGTGGATCCAGCAGGACGGCCGCGGCCAGCTGCTGATCGGCGTCGATGTCGCCGAAGACGACACCGAGTACGCCAACCTGCTGCTGCGCCCGATGGCCACCAACCTGGTCAGCCTGGAGCTGGAAATGGAGTCGGCAGAAGTCGGCGACGATGACGACCACGTCCACGGTCCTGACTGCGGTCACCACCACTAAGGAAACGCCTATGCTCGCCCTCGGCAAATTGCTTGAGCTGACCCTGACCGATCACGAACCGGCCGAGAAGACCCAAGTGACCACCCGGGGCGTGCGTTTGCGCTGGCTGGGCGAGGGTGCGTTGGAAGTGCGCCCGCCTGAAGGTGAGGATTGCGGCCTCGACCTGCTGTTGTCAGCCGGCATTCATGGCAACGAGACTGCCCCGATCGAGCTGCTCGAAAGGCTGCTGCACGGTGTGGCCAATGGCGAGATCAGACCGCGCGCGCGAGTGCTATTCCTGTTCGGCAACCCGCCTGCGATCCGCAAGGGCGAGCGTTTCATCGAGCAGGATATCAACCGCCTGTTCAATGGCCGTCACGAGCTTTCCAGTGGTTTCGAAGCGTTGCGCGCTGCTGAGCTGGAGCAGTTCGCCCGGGTGTTCTTCAGCAAGCCTGAGCGCACCCGCCTGCATTACGACCTGCATACTGCCATCCGCGGCTCGAAGATCGAGCAGTTCGCGCTGTATCCGTACAAGGAAGGGCGCAAGCATTCGCGCCGGGAGCTGGCGCGCTTGGCAGCGGCGGGCATGCAAGCGGTACTGCTACAGAGCAAGCCTTCGATCACTTTCAGTGCCTTTACCTATGAGCAGCTGGATGCTGAGGCCTTCACCCTGGAGTTGGGCAAGGCGCGGCCATTGCGACACAACCAGCAAGTCAATCTCGACCGGCTCGAGACTCGCCTGCGGCAGATCATCGAAGGCAACGAACCGCCGACCGATGAGACGCTCGATGGCTTGCAGCTGTTCAGCGTGGCGCGTGAGATTATCAAGCACAGCGACTCTTTCAACTTGCATCTGCCGACGGATATCGAAAACTTCTCCGAGTTGGCCAAAGGCTATCTGTTGGCCGAAGACCTGGCCGAGATGCGCTGGGTGGTCGAGGAGGAGGGCGCGCGGATCATCTTCCCCAACCCTAAAGTGCGTAACGGCTTGCGCGCCGGCATCCTGATCGTGCCGACTTCTGAACAGCTGCTGGGTTGAGCGTGCATGTTGGCGTGACAGCGAGAGAACGAGAGAAAGAAACAGCGTGGGAGCGGGCTTGCCCCGCGATAGCGGTTAGCGATTCGCCTCCCGTTCTGTCACTGCACCCAAGCAAATCCTTGGATCCAAACACCGATGAAAACCTTTTAATTCACCACCTATTCCATTTTCCCTTCCCCTGAGCGGTAATTGGCTTGCCACCGGCCAAACGCTCGCCTTAGCATCCCGGTCATGTTTTTGCCCGCGTTGAGCTGAAATTCCGTCCAATCGACGGTCTCCATCGCATAAACACACTGCACCGAGATTGCAGGACCGATATAATGCGGCCCTTTGCCGTCGTTTCGACGCGTTTGCCTTAACGGCCGCCGTTTCCGTGGAAGAACCTATGAAAAGCGCAGAAATCCGTGAAGCCTTCCTCCGCTTCTTCGAGGAGCAGGGGCATACCCGAGTCGCCTCCAGCTCCCTGATTCCGGGCAATGACCCGACCCTGCTGTTTACCAACGCCGGTATGAACCAGTTCAAAGACTGCTTCCTCGGCCAGGAAAAGCGCGCCTACACCCGCGCTGTCAGCAGCCAGAAGTGCGTACGCGCCGGCGGCAAGCACAACGACCTGGAAAACGTCGGCTACACCGCGCGTCACCACACCTTCTTCGAAATGCTGGGCAACTTCAGCTTCGGCGACTATTTCAAGCGCGACGCGATCACCTTCGCATGGACCTTCCTGACCTCCGACAAGTGGCTGAACCTGCCCAAGGAAAAGCTCTGGGTCACCGTCTACGCCAGTGACGATGAAGCCTACGACATCTGGACCAAGGAAGTCGGCGTGCCAGCCGAGCGCATGGTGCGCATTGGCGACAACAAAGGCGCGCCCTACGCCTCCGACAACTTCTGGACCATGGGCGACACCGGCCCGTGCGGCCCATGCACCGAGATCTTCTACGATCACGGCGCCGACATCTGGGGCGGCCCACCCGGTTCGCCAGAAGAAGACGGCGACCGCTACATCGAGATCTGGAACAACGTCTTCATGCAGTTCAATCGCACCGCCGATGGCGTCCTGCATCCGCTGCCAGCGCCGTCGGTCGACACCGGGATGGGCCTGGAGCGGATCAGTGCGGTCATGCAGCACGTGCACTCGAACTACGAGATCGACCTGTTCCAGAACCTGCTGGCAGCTGCGGCCAAGGCCATCGGTTGCAGCAACGACGGCCAGGCTTCGCTGAAGGTCGTCGCCGACCATATTCGCTCGTGCGGCTTCCTGATCGCCGACGGCGTGCTGCCGTCCAATGAAGGCCGTGGCTACGTGCTGCGCCGGATCATTCGCCGTGCTTGCCGTCACGGCAACAAGCTGGGTGCCAAGGGCAGCTTCTTCTACCAGATCGTTGCGGCACTGGCGGCCGAGATGGGCGAAGCTTTCCCTGAGCTGACCAGCCAGCAGGCGCATATCGAGCGCGTGCTCAAGGCTGAAGAAGAGCAGTTCGCCAAGACCCTCGAGCAGGGCCTGCGTATCCTCGAGCAAGACCTGTCGCAGCTGCAGGGCACTGTCGTCCCAGGCGACGTGGTGTTCAAGCTGTACGACACTTACGGCTTCCCGATGGACCTGACCGCTGACATCGCCCGGGAGCGCGAGCTGAGCATCGACGAGGCTGGCTTCGAACGTGAGATGGACGCCCAGCGTGAGCGTGCCCGCTCCGCCAGCGCCTTCGGCATGGACTACAACAGCCTGGTCAAGGTCGACACCGCCACCGAGTTTCTCGGCTACGACGCCACCGAAGGCCAGGGCAAGGTCATTGCCCTATACAAGGATGGCCAGGCGGTCGACCAGCTGGGCGAAGGCGAGCAGGGCGTGGTCGTCCTGGATCGCACGCCGTTCTACGCCGAATCCGGTGGCCAGGTCGGTGACTCTGGCTACCTGCAGTCCGGTGCCGTGCGCTTCGACGTGCAAGACACTACCAAGACCGGTGGGGCATTCCTGCACCATGGCGTGGTCGCCAGCGGTGCTCTGGTCATCGGCTCGCCGGTTGAAGCCAAGGTCGACGCCGAGGTGCAACACGCCACCTCGCTGAACCATTCGGCCACTCACCTGCTGCACGAAGCGCTGCGTCAGGTGCTGGGTGAGCACGTCCAGCAGAAGGGCTCGTTGGTCGACAGCCAGCGCCTGCGCTTTGACTTCAGCCACTTCGAGGCGCTCAAGCCAGAGCAGATCAAGGCTCTGGAAGACATCGTCAACCGCGAAGTGCGCAAGAACACCGAGGTGTTGACCGAACTGACCGATATCGAAACCGCCAAGCGCAAGGGCGCCATGGCGCTGTTCGGCGAGAAGTATGGCGACACCGTGCGTGTGTTGAGCATGGGCGGCGATTTCTCGGTGGAGCTGTGCGGCGGCATCCATGCCAAGCGCACTGGCGATATCAGCGTGTTCAAGATCATCAGCGAAGGTGGCGTGGCCTCCGGTGTGCGTCGTATCGAGGCGATCACCGGTGCTGCGGCACTGGCTTACCTGAACGCTGCTGAAGAACAGGTCAAGGAAGCCGCGCAACTGGTCAAGGGCAACCGTGACAATCTGATCGACAAGCTGTCGGCTGTGCTGGAGCGCAACCGTCAGCTGGAGAAGCAGCTCGAGCAGCTGCAGGCCAAGGCCGCCAGCGCCGCCGGGGACGATCTCTCCAACGCGGCTGTTGAGGTCAAGGGCGCCAAGGTTCTTGCCGCACGCCTGGATGGTCAGGACGGCAAGGCCTTGCTGGCCCTGGTCGATCAGCTGAAGAACAAGCTCGGCCACGCAGTGATCCTGCTGGGCAGCGAGCATGAGGGCAAGGTCGTGCTGGTGGCTGGCGTGACCAAAGACCTCTCCGGCCAACTCAAGGCCGGCGATCTGATGAAGCAGGCCGCTGCAGCGGTAGGCGGCAAAGGCGGTGGTCGTCCGGACATGGCCCAGGGTGGCGGCGTTGACGTCGCTGCGCTGGACAATGCCCTGGCCCTGGCTGTGCCGTTCGCCGAACAGGGGCTTTGAGATGAAGCGGCCCGCTGTCTAGTAGCGGGCCGCTTCATGTTGGATTGATTATTGGGTGCCCATCGTGGGCAGAGGCAGCTTTGAAATGGCGTTGATCGTACAGAAATTTGGCGGCACCTCTGTCGGTTCCATCGAACGAATCGAGCAGGTTGCCGACAAGGTCAAGAAATTCCGTGACGCGGGCGATGACCTGGTGGTTGTGCTGTCGGCCATGAGCGGGGAAACCAACCGCCTGCTGGACCTGGCCAAGCAGATCAGCGACAAGCCGGTTCCGCGTGAACTGGATGTGATCGTTTCGACCGGCGAGCAGGTGACTATTGCCCTGCTGGCCATGGCCTTGATCAAGCGTGGCGTGGATGCGGTGTCCTACACCGGCAACCAGGTGCGCATCCTTACCGACAGCGCGCACAACAAGGCGCGCATCCTGCAGATCGACGACCAGAAGATCCGTGCCGACCTCAAGGCAGGTCGCGTGGTGGTGGTTGCTGGTTTCCAAGGTGTCGACGAGCACGGCAGCATTACCACCCTGGGCCGTGGCGGCTCGGACACCACCGGTGTTGCCCTGGCCGCGGCGCTCAAGGCCGACGAATGCCAGATCTACACCGATGTCGACGGCGTCTACACCACCGACCCGCGTGTGGTGCCCCAGGCACGTCGCCTGGAGAAGATCACCTTCGAAGAGATGCTGGAAATGGCCAGCCTCGGTTCCAAGGTGCTGCAGATTCGTTCGGTGGAGTTCGCCGGCAAGTACAACGTCCCGCTGCGCGTGCTGCACAGCTTCAAGGAGGGTCCAGGTACCCTCATTACCATTGATGAAGAGGAATCCATGGAACAGCCGATCATTTCCGGTATCGCCTTCAACCGTGATGAGGCCAAGCTGACCATTCGTGGCGTACCGGATACCCCGGGCGTTGCTTTCAAGATCCTCGGCCCGATCAGCGCTTCGAACATCGAAGTGGACATGATCGTGCAGAACGTCGCGCACGATAACACCACCGACTTCACCTTCACTGTGCACCGCAACGAATACGAAGCGGCGCTCAAGGTACTGGAGAACACCGCTCGTGAGATCGGTGCCCGTGAAGTGATCGGCGACACCAAGATCGCCAAGGTGTCCATCGTTGGTGTTGGCATGCGCTCGCACGCCGGTGTTGCCAGCCGCATGTTCGAAGCGCTGGCCAAGGAGAGCATCAACATCCAGATGATCTCCACCTCCGAGATCAAGGTCTCGGTGGTCATCGAAGAGAAGTACCTGGAGCTGGCGGTGCGTGCTCTGCACACCGCATTCGAGCTGGACGCCCCTGCCCGTCAGGGCGAGTAAGGCGCTGCCTGGGGAAGGGCGCGGCTTGCCGCGCCCTTCGCGTTTCTGGATGCCATGGAGAGTCCTGTCCTACTCACTATGGCAGCCACACGGGCCCTGCCTTCGTCCCTAGTGCACGGCCCGGCTACCACAGACTGTTATCCCTGATTGAACTGCGTAAGGAGAAAGCTATGTTGATTCTGACTCGTCGGTGCGCCGAGAGCCTGATCATTGGTGACGGTGAGATCACCGTTACGGTCCTGGGTGTCAAAGGCAACCAGGTGCGTATTGGCGTCAGCGCCCCTAAGGAAGTGGCCGTTCACCGCGAGGAAATCTACCTGCGAATCAAGAAAGAGAAGGATGAGGAGCCAAGCCTTTAATTCTTTTGAAGTTTTTTTCAAAAAAAGGGTTGCAAACGAGGAGGAGGCTGTTTAATATTCGCCTCGTGTTGCGGTGAGGTGGCCGAGTGGCCGAAGGCGCTCCCCTGCTAAGGGAGTATACCTCATAAGGGTATCGGGGGTTCGAATCCCCCCTTCACCGCCATTATTTGCGTAGGGCGCTTCAGCTGGACAAGATTGCTAAGTCGTTGATTTTAAACGAAAAAGAACTTGTAAAAACGGTAAAGCGAACTATAATGCGCGGCAAGAATTGGACTCATAGCTCAGCTGGATAGAGTACTCGGCTACGAACCGAGCGGTCGCAGGTTCGAATCCTGCTGAGTCCACCATACAACATGACGATTTTGCTTGCAGGGTCGGATTGTTTAACCAGTGGTAATCTGGTCT
>NZ_JBJDNG010000003.1:348609-561890 GCF_044900155.1 Pseudomonas sp. NPDC088890
AAAACTACCAACTTGGACTCATAGCTCAGCTGGATAGAGTACTCGGCTACGAACCGAGCGGTCGCAGGTTCGAATCCTGCTGAGTCCACCATATAGCACGGCGATTGTGCTTGCACGGTCGCCTTGTTTCAACCAGTGGTAACCTGGTCTAAAACTACCAACTTGGACTCATAGCTCAGCTGGATAGAGTACTCGGCTACGAACCGAGCGGTCGCAGGTTCGAATCCTGCTGAGTCCACCATATACAGCAAAAAGCCCGCTTTTATAGCGGGCTTTTTGTTTTCCGCTATTCACTGAATTGTCAGTGATGTCCAGCTAGACTCTCAGATAAGCCCACTAGGGCTGCAGCGCTTAGCCAGGCAATCATTACCTCACGGCTTGAGCATTGTCCTTGTGCTTTTTTATAGGCAGCCGCCGTCGCACTGATGGCTTCGAGCGTTGTCATAGCTTTATCGCGCAAACGATTGTTCTTGCCAAAAATTTAAGCGATCTGACAGCTTTTGCAGTGTATGATTGCGCCCGTCAGCCCCGCCGGGGCTTGTGGAATACCACCATGGACTTACCCAGTAGTTACTCCCTAACACGATTTGCCAAGTTAGATCTGACCGATTGATTCCCCCGGCGTGCTCCGCTGCTGGGAGTGGAGTTCGCCTATGACCGAAGTAGAAGTAAAGAAAGCCCAAGAGAGCCTGCAGGATCGCCTGGCTCAGGTGATCGATCTATTGCAGCGCCAGCGGGTAGTTGAAGACCTGACTCATCGTCAGGAAGGTCATCACCATGACCTGGTGGAAAATCTTGTCCACCGCCAGAATCTGGTTGAGCTGCAGCGCAAGCTCGACGATCTGCACCCTGCCGACATCGCCTACATTCTCGAAGCCCTGCCGCTCGACGACCGTCTGACCGTATGGCAGCTGGTTCGCTCCGAGCGCGATGGCGACATCCTCCTTGAGGTATCCGACGCGGTCCGTCAGACCCTGATCGCCGACATGGACGATCACGAGCTGCTCGCCGCCGCCAAGGAGATGGACGCTGACGAACTGGCGGACCTCGCTCCTGAGCTGCCGCGTGATGTCGTTCATGAGCTGATGGAAACCCTCGATGCCCAGCAGCGCGAACGCGTCCGTTCGGCCCTGAGCTACGATGAGGAGCAAGTGGGTGCGCTGATGGACTTCGAGATGGTCACCATCCGCGAAGACGTCAGCCTTGAGGTGGTATTGCGTTACCTGCGCCGTCTCAAAGAGCTGCCTGGCCACACCGACAAACTGTTCGTAGTCGACTACGACGGCATCCTCAAGGGCGTGCTGCCGATCAAGCGCCTGCTGGTCAACGACCCGGACAAGCAGGTGGCCGAAGTAATGGCGACCGATCCGGTGTCGTTCCATCCGGACGAAGATGCCTACGATGCGGCCCAGGCCTTTGAGCGTTACGACTTGGTTTCTGCGCCGGTGGTAGACAAGAGCGACCGCCTGATCGGCCGTCTGACCATCGACGAAATGGTCGACCTGATTCGTGAGGAGAGCGAGAGCGAAGTCCTCAACATGGCCGGTCTGCGCGAAGAGGAAGACATCTTCGCCTCGGTCTGGCGTTCGCTGCGCAACCGTTGGGCGTGGCTGGCGATCAATCTGGTGACTGCGTTTCTCGCTTCGCGGGTGATCGGACTGTTCGAAGGTTCCATCGAGAAACTGGTGGCGCTCGCGGCATTGATGCCGATCGTGGCGGGCATTGGCGGCAACTCGGGCAACCAGACCATCACCATGATCGTCCGCGCCATGGCCCTGGACCAAGTCAGCCCTGGCAACACCGCGCGGCTAATGCGCAAAGAGCTGGCGGTTTCTCTGATAAACGGCCTGATCTGGGGTGGGGTGATCGGGGCGGTGGCGTACTGGCTCTACGGTAGCTGGTCACTCGGGCTGGTAATGACCGGGGCGATGACCTTGAACCTGCTGTTGGCAGCATTGATGGGCGTATTGATTCCAATGACCCTGGCACGTCTGGGGCGCGACCCGGCAATGGGCGCGAGCGTGATGATCACTGCAGTGACCGACAGTGGTGGTTTCTTCATCTTCCTTGGCTTGGCCACCTTGTTCCTCATGTGAGTGAACAAACTCCAGACGAAAAAAAGCCAGCATAAGCTGGCTCTTTTTTTGATCGCTGGAAGGGGTCAGGACGCGTCAGCGGCCATCTCCACGTCGTGGGCGATCAGTGCCACCAGGGCATTCTGCTGGCGGTGAGAGAGCTGCCGGAAGCGCTGCAACAGCTCGCGCTCGTGCAGGCTCAGCTCGGGGCTATCCAAACGCATGCTCAGCTCGTCGCCCAGTGCGCCTTCCTGGATAAGGCTCTGTTCCAGGCGGGCGATGATCTCGGAGTTCATGCTGCGGTGATGGTTGCGGGCTACCTCGGCAATGCGCTCACGCATCCCGTCAGGCAGGCGGACGACAAACTTGTCAGCGGTGCGGCTCGAATAGATAGCCTGTTTCATTGGGCGCATATAAATTGACCGGTTTACTGGTTCAGGGGAAGCGGTTCTCAAATTGGCCGCACGGTGGAAGTACGACCGTGGCGACGACAAAATGTTCAACCGTGATGTAATTTTGGGTGCTCATCTTGCCTCAATGTCGCCGTTTCCTTGGCGTCAATTCTGTGACAAATAGTGATCCGGATAAAGGCTTTTTGCCAGTACCAATTATCAGAAATGAGCACTGGTTTGAAAAGTTTTGCTTTAGTCGGATGGTCTTTGACGTCAGACCTTTGTCGGCAAAATCTGGTAACGGTCGGCAAAGGCAGGGGAAAACACCTAGAATGCGCAGGTTCCCTACTAGAGAGCATAGTGGCTATGCAATATGACGCAAGCGGCGTTCCGACTAAGCCAGGGCGCCTGATATTCCTGATTGGACCCTCTGGATCGGGAAAAGATTCCCTGATTGACGCCGCTCGCGCGAAATTGACTACACACGGCGTCGAAGTTGTCCGTAGGGTCATTACCCGCTCGGCCGAGGCCAAGGGCGAATCAGCTCACGGCGTGACCCAGGAGCAATTCGAAGCAATGCGCGAGGCGGGGCAGTTTGCCATGCATTGGCGTGCTAATGGCCTTGCATACGGCATTCCTGCTCAGATTGATCGTTGGTTGGAGGCGGGGCATCACGTTTTGGTCAATGGCTCGCGTGCTTACCTGGCTGAGGCCCGTCGGCGCTACCCTGATCTACTGGCCATTCGCCTGGATGTTGCTCCGCAGGTGCTACGGCAACGGCTGCTGGCGCGCGGTCGGGAAACGCTCGAAGAGATCGAGCGCCGCCTGCAACGTAATGCCCAGTTAGCCAAGCAGGACGATCAGAGTGTGCAGGTGCTGGATAACTCGGGCACGTTGCACAAGGCGGTGATGGGATTATTTGACTTGTTGCATCAGCAGGGCTTGCTTGAGGCCGTAGAGCAGGGCCACGCCTGTTAGAACTCAGAGAAAGGGATTACCTGCAAAAAGCCCGAATCAAGCATGACAAACGCCAGCCTGCTGGTTAACATGCTCGCCGTCACGCCCGTTCGTCAGTCATTGACGGCAACTGTGTCTCAGTAGCTCAATTGGATAGAGCATCCCCCTCCTAAGGGGAAGGTTGGCAGTTCGAACCTGCCCTGGGACACCATATAATCTCTATCGCTCGTCTTTTTTGCCTTTGACGCTGGTTCCAGCGACTCAGCCTAATAGTTAGGCCAAGCTTGTCTAAACTGCTTCCACCACATCTCTCTTTTGGATGTACGGAGCAGCCATGCTTGATTACTTCGCACTCGGTGTGTTGATTTTCGCAGGTCTGGTGTTGTTCTACGGCATCATCGTGCTGCACGACATCCCTTACGAAATTGCCGTTCATCGCAACCATCCGCACCAAGACGCTATCCACGCCACCGGTTGGGTCAGCTTGTTCACCCTGCACGCGTTATGGCCGTTCCTGTGGATCTGGGCAATGCTCTACCGCGAGGATCGCGGCTGGGGCATTGGTACAAGCACAGGCTTGGATCGCCATAGCCCAGCAGCTGAGTTGCAGCAGCAGATCGTTGAACTGCAACAGCGTGTGGCGCATCTGGAAGCGAGGCAGGCCAACCCTCGAGACAGTGAGTACGAGTCCGGCGGGGCGATCTAGACCATGGACCTGCTGCTGATCCTCACCTACGCCGCGATCTGCATTGCCATCTTCAAGCTGTTCAACATTCCGCTGAACAAGTGGACTGTGCCCACCGCCGTATTGGGCGGTGTGGTGATGATCGGCGCACTGATTTTCACCATGAACTACAACCACCCTTATTCGGAGGTGGCGCGTTCTTATTTCGTTTCAGTGCCGGTGGTGCCAGTGGTCAGCGGCAAGGTGATTGATGTGCCGGTCAAGGGCAACGAGCTCTTGCAGGAGGGCGATGTACTGTTTCGCATTGATCCCGCGCCTTTTCAGTACCGCCTGCAATCGCTCAAGGCCCAGCAGGTGGCGGCAAGGGGCGATCTGTTTCGCATTAACGAGCTGATCAAGCGCAATTTCGGCACCCGGCGTGAGCAAGAAGCAGCGCTGGCCCGGGTCGGCGACCTGCAGGCGCAGATCGACAATGCCCAGTTCGAGCTGGACAACACCGTGGTACGCGCCCCGAGCAAGGGCTTTGTCACCCATGTGTCACTGCGGCGCGGGATGATGGCGACGCGTTTGCCACTTCGCCCGTCGATGGTGTTCATCCCGCAGGAGGGCCAGTACTTCGCTGCGTGGATGCGCCAGAACAGCCTGCTGCGCCTGGTCGCGGGCGATGAAGCGGAAGTGGCGTTCGATGGCATCCCGGGCAAGGTGTTCAAAGGCCGGGTGAAGAGTGTCATCACGGTAATTGCCGAAGGCCAGGTGCAGCCTTCTGGCACGCTGGTGAGCTACACCGGCTCGCCACCGCCTGGGCGGGTGCCGGTGATCATCGAAATCACCGATCCGGCGTTTGCCCAGTACAGCGCGCAGATGCCGGGCGGCGCTTATGGCCAGGCGGCGATCTACAGCAAGCACTTCGAACACATCGGCACCATGCGTAAGATTCTTCTGCGCATGTCGGCCTGGATGAACTACATCTTCCCGTTCCATTGATGGCAACGCCGACCCTCTGCACACCGCTGGGCGGTAGATGCAGGCAGGGTAGGTGGCGCGACCTACACTGAACCAGGCTGTTTCCTCTCACCCGCTTTCAGGCGCAGGTTGCAAAAATCATCATGCTCAGGCCATCGTCGCTCAGCCTTTTTATCGCCTTGCTGCTGGCTAGTGCCCAAGGGGTAGCCGAATCTGTGGTGCCCTTGCGCGGCCAGAACTCACAGCAGACTCAAGCTGACATCAGTGAATGCCACTCCATTGCCAACAGCGCCAGCAGCACCCCGCCTGCCTCGGGTGGTCGGCTCAGAGGTGCGGCGGTCGGCGCCACGGCCGGGGCAGTCGGCGCCCAGGTTCGCGGCAACCAACACGAAGAAGTCTATGACCGTATCGACGATGACGTGAAACAGGAGTACCGACAAAACCGCGCACGCGAGACTGCGGCTGCCGGTGCTGTAGTGGGTGGCGCCAGGCAGCGCCAGGAACGTCGCCAGCAACGCCATAACGCTGAATCGACCAATGCCAGCGCGTACACCAGCTGCCTGCAAGGCAAGGGCTATCAGGTCACGCCTTGAGTGCAGCGACCCGCAGCACCCAGCCACGTGTCACCAGGAGGTATTGGCATGTCCAAGAGCAAGAAAGGCAAACCGCAGAAGGGCGAGAAACTGAAGAACAAGGACTACCTCGAACACCTGCGTCATCTGCATGTCGAGTTGGTCAAGTTGCAGGAGTGGGTCAAAGCCAAGGGCATCAAGGTCTGCATCATCTTCGAAGGCCGTGACGGTGCGGGCAAGGGCGGGACCATCAAGGCCCTGACCGAGCGGGTTAGCCCACGCGTGTTTCGGGTAGTGGCCCTGCCAGCACCGAACGACCGGGAAAAAAGCCAGATGTACCTGCAGCGCTATCTGCCGCATTTGCCTGCCGCAGGAGAGGTAGTGATCTTCGATCGCAGTTGGTACAACCGCGCCGGCGTCGAGCGGGTCATGGGTTTTTGCACCCAGGAGCAGGCCGAGAGCTTTCTCAATGCCGTGCCAAGCGTGGAGCGGGCGATCATTGATTCGGGGGTGATACTGCTCAAGTACTGGCTGGAAGTCAGCGAGCAGGAGCAGACCCGACGCCTTGAGGCGCGCATCGAGGATGGGCGGAAAATATGGAAGCTGTCGCCAATGGACCTTAAGTCCTACAGCCGCTGGTATGACTATTCGCGCGCACGGGACGAGATGTTCAGAGCGTCTGACACCGGCCATGCCCCCTGGTTTGTCGCTGACTCAAATGACAAGCGCCGCGCCCGCCTCAACATCATTGCCGATCTGCTCAGCCGAATCCCGTACAAGGACGTGCCACGCGAGAAAGTGAAGTTGCCCAAGCGGCAGAAACCCGGGAACTATCGCGAGTCGGATTATCAGTTCAAGCGCGTAGCAGAAAAATTCTGAGTGCTAACGGGTAGGGGCGGGCGTATCCGTTTACGCTGCCCCGGCCAGCCTATCAGCTGGCCATGACGTGCAGGTGATCCTTGTGTTGTTCTGCGCTCTGGGCCGCGGCCGGATTCGATCCCGGATCAGCTGCCGCCGTATTCAGGGCCTGTTGCTGAAGCTTGGCCTGGGTCTTGAGCTCGATGTCCTCTTTCAGTCGCTGGGCGATCTGGTCAAGGATCTTCTGCTTTTGTTCTGGCGGCAGGGCCTCGAACTCCTCAGGGGTCAGGCCGAGCTGCGCAAGAATCTTCTCCTGGATTTTCTCCTCCGGGGTCTTGCTCATGTAGTCGCGAAACTCCTGCAGCGCGTTACTGCCGTCCTGCGTGCCGATACTGGCCTGCTGGCGGGCGCTGATATCAGGATTTTGCAGCGCTACCTTGAGCTTGGCGAAGGCTTCCTCGCGAGCATCTTCAGCGTTTTGCTGTGAGGTGTTGGCTTGGCTGTTGTGCTGGCCGGTGGTGTTGGTTGCGACGGTCTGGCGTACCGGCATGACCTCGGCCAGGGCCTGTTCGTTAGCGATACGGCTTTGTGGCTGTACAGCATTCTGCCAGCCCAGCCCATTGAGGCTGATCATCGTGACTCCTCCTTGGAATATCAAAGGCAGGGCAGAAGGGGCAAAAGCTGTGCCAGCCTGGGAATACGGCTAAATAGCCCATCGGGAGTATTCCAGCCGCCACCCCGGTAGGAATATGCTTGCCACGCACAGGAACAGGATTGCCGCCAGCGGCAAAAGCAATGTTGCTCAGTAGCCCCGCACAGGGGCGCAGTTGCTGGACACTACGGAGAGCGTCCATGAGTCAGGAATCAAGGCCGGTGCCTGCCGGCTTCAGTGAACAGCAGTTGCACACCCTGTTCGAGCTGATCAGCGATGGTATCTGGGATTGGGATGCCAATAGCGGCTACGTCTATCGAAATCCTGGTTGGTACGCCATGTTGGGTTACCAGAGCCATTCGCTGGATAACAGCGTGCTGACCTGGGAAAGCGTGATCCACCCTGAAGATTATCCACGGGTGATGGCGCACTTCGAGGCCTACATCAACCAGCGCAATGAACATTACCGGATCGAGTACCGCTGCCGCTGCCAGGATGGCAGTTACCTGTGGATCGAAGACAGCGGCCATATCATTGCCCACAACCCGGACGGCTCGGTGGCGCGCATGCTCGGTGCCCATCACAACATCGATGCGGGCAAGCGCCTGGTGGCCGAACTCGAACAGAAAAACCATAGCCTGGAAGCCCAGGTCGCCGAGCGCACCCGCGAGCTGTCCTGGGTCAACCAGCAGCTGCAACGCCAGCTGGATGAAAACCGTGAACTGGCTGAACGCGATGCGTTGACCAGAATCGCCAACCGCTATCGGCTGGAAAAGGCCTTGCAGCAAGAATGTGAACGGGCGCGACGCTTTCGTCAGCCGTTTTCCCTGCTCGCCATGGACGTCGATGATTTCAAACCGATCAACGATCGCTATGGCCATGCCCGTGGCGATGCGGCATTGATCGAATTGGTCGAGCGCATTCGCCTGTGTTTGCGCGAGCAAGACCTGTTGGCCCGTTGGGGCGGTGATGAGTTTGCCGTGGTCTTGGCGCAAACGTCCTTGAATGAAGCGCTTGAGCTCGCTGCGAAGATTCGCCGGGCACTGGAGCAGATCGAGCCGGTCGGCGATTGCCGCCTGACCCTCAGTTACGGTGTGGTGCAGTGCCAGCAAGGCGAAGACCCAGCTGGGCTGCTCGGGCGAGCCGATAAAGCCCTGTACCGCGCCAAGGCAGCAGGTAAGAACGTCATCAGCGAATAAAAAAAGACCCGCGGCGCAGCTAGCGCAGCGGGTCAAATCGGCCTTCGCCGCTTCAGTGTCAGATGTGCAGAGCCTGGCCCAGCGCCCTCAATGCGGTTTCCTGGACCGCTTCACCCAGGGTCGGGTGGGCGTGGATGGTGCCGGCGATGTCTTCCAGGCGAGCGCCCATTTCCAATGATTGGGCAAATGCAGTCGACAGCTCCGAAACGGCTACGCCCACGGCTTGCCAGCCGAGGATCAAGTGGTTGTCGCGCCGAGCCACCACGCGCACGAAGCCCGTTTTCGATTCCAGGGTCATGGCTCGGCCGTTGGCCGCGAACGGGAACTGCGCGACGATGCAGTCCAGCCCTTGCTCGCTGGCCTGCTCCGGCGTCTTGCCGACCACCACCAGTTCCGGATCGGTGAAGCATACTGCGGCAATCGCGGTGGGCTCGAAGCGTCGCGTGTGGCCGGCGATCAACTCAGCGACCATCTCGCCCTGGGCCATGGCCCGATGGGCAAGCATGGGTTCGCCGGCCAAGTCGCCAATCGCCCAGACGTTGCGCATGCTGGTTTGGCAGCGCTCATCCACGGCCACCGCAGCGCCCTTCATCTGCAACCCCAGGCTTTCCAGGTTGAAGCCCTGGGTGCGCGGCCTGCGACCCACCGCCACCAGGACTTGGTCAGCTTCGACCCGCAGTTGCTGCCCTTGGCTATCACGGGCCAGCAGGCAACCGTTTTCGTAGCCCTCGACGCTATGGCCCAGGTGCAGGCTAACGCCCAGCTTCTTCAGCGATTCGGCCACTGGTGCAGTCAGCTCAGCATCGTAAGTCGGCAAGATGCGCTCGCGCGCTTCCACCACGCTGACCTGCACGCCTAGCTTGCGGTAGGCGATGCCCAGTTCCAGGCCGATATAGCCACCGCCGACCACCACCAGGTGCGTGGGCAGCGCCTTGGGTGCCAGTGCCTCGGTCGAGGAGATGATCGGCCCGCCGAGCGGCAGCATCGGCAATTCGACGCTGCTCGATCCTGTGGCCAGCAGCAGGTGATCGCACTGGATACGCTGGCCATCGACTTCGACACTCTTGCCGTCGAGGATTTTCGCCCAGCCATGAATCACCGTAACGCCATTCTTTTTCAGCAAGGCCGCGACGCCGCTGGTCAGGCGGTCGACAATGCCGTCCTTCCAGGCCACGCTGCGGGTGATGTCCAGGCGCGGCGCAGAAACACTGATGCCCAACGCTGATTGCGCGCTGTGCTGGCAGGTCTGGTGATACTGCTCGGCCACATGGATCAGCGCCTTGGACGGAATGCAGCCGATGTTCAGGCAGGTTCCGCCCAACGCCTGGCCTTCGACCAGCACGGTAGGGATGCCCAGTTGCCCGGCGCGGATGGCGGCGATGTAACCACCCGGGCCGCCACCGATGATCAGCAGGGTCGTGTTGATAATCTGTTGCATGCTCACTCCACGAACAGGCAGGCGGGCTGTTCCAGCAGGCCGCGCACGGCCTGGATGAACAGGGCGGCATCCATGCCATCGACCACCCGGTGGTCGAACGAGCTGGACAGGTTCATCATCTTGCGCACGACGATCTGGCCGTCGATCACCACCGGCCGTTCGACCATGCGGTTGACGCCGACGATCGCCACTTCCGGAGTGTTGACCACCGGCGTGCTGACGATGCCGCCCAGGGCGCCCAGGCTGGTCAGGGTGATGGTCGAGCCGGACAGTTCTTCGCGACTGGCCTTGTTGTTGCGCGCCGCATGGGCCAGGCGAGTGATCTCGCTGGCGTTGCCCCACAGGTTGCCCGCTTCGGCGTGGCGCAGCACTGGCACCATCAGGCCGTTATCGCCCTGGGTGGCGATACCGACGTGGACCGCACCATGGCGGGTGATGACCTGGGCTTCGTCGTCGTAGGTGGCGTTGATCTGCGGGAAATCGCGCAGGGCCACGACCATGGCGCGTACCAAGAACGGCAACAGGGTCAGCTTGCCGCGGCTATCGCCGTACTTTTGGTTGAGCTGCTGGCGCAGCGCTTCCAGGGCGGTGACGTCGATCTCCTCGACATAGCTGAAATGCGCGACCCGGCGCTTGGCGTCCTGCATGCGTTGGGCGATCTTGCGGCGCAGGCCGATCACCGCCACCTGCTCGCTGTCGGTGCGTTTGGCGTAACCGCTGGGCGCTTGACCTGCGCTGCTGTGTGGCTTGCTCATGAAGCCATCGAGGTCTTCGTGCAGGATGCGTCCGGCAGGCCCGCTGCCATGTACATAACGCAGTTCGATACCGGCATCCAGTGCGCGCTTGCGCACAGCCGGGGAGGCCAGCGGTTTTTCATTGGCCTGGCGCGGCACGATAGGCGCCGCAGCAGCGCTACTGGCCGGCTGGCTGGCCACGGCGGCTGGCTCGGGGCGCAGCTCAGGCGTGCTCGCAGCGGGCGCCGGGGCTGGCTGTTGCGCAGGCTTGGCCTGCGGTGCGTCGACGTGGTTGCCGCTGCCCTCGACTTCAATGCGGATCAGCTCGCTGCCCACCGCCATGACTTCGCCAGGTTGGCCGCCAAGGGCCAAGACCTTGCCGCTGACCGGCGAGGGGATTTCCACTGTAGCCTTGTCGGTCATGACATCGGCGACTACCTGATCCTCGGCGATCACATCGCCGACCTTGACGAACCATTCCACCAACTCGACCTGCGCGATGCCTTCACCGATGTCCGGCATCTTGATGACGTGCGTGCCCATTCAGACCTCCATGACCCGTTTCAATGCCGCACCTACCCGTGAAGGGCCTGGGAAGTAAGCCCATTCCTGCGCGTGAGGGTAGGGGGTGTCCCAACCGGTGACGCGCTCGATCGGCGCTTCGAGGTGATGGAAGCAGTGCTCTTGAACCAGCGATACCAACTCGGCGCCAAAGCCGCAGGTGCGGGTGGCTTCGTGGACCACCACGCAGCGGCCGGTCTTCTTCACCGACTCGACGATGGTGTCCAGGTCCAGCGGCCACAGGCTACGCAGGTCGATGACTTCCGCGTCGACGCCGGTTTCCTCGGCGGCGACTTGCGACACGTACACGGTGGTGCCATAGGTCAGTACGGTAACGTCGTTACCCGGGCGAGTGATCGCCGCCTTGTCCAGTGGCACCGTGTAGTAACCATCCGGCACCGCGCTCTGGGCGTGCTTGGACCAGGGCGTAACCGGGCGGTCGTGGTGGCCGTCGAACGGGCCGTTGTACAGGCGTTTGGGTTCAAGGAAGATCACCGGATCGTCGCATTCGATCGAGGCGATCAGTAGCCCTTTGGCGTCATATGGGTTGGAGGGCATCACGGTGCGCAGGCCGCACACTTGGGTGAACATCGCCTCTGGGCTCTGGCTGTGGGTCTGGCCACCATAAATGCCACCGCCACAGGGCATGCGCAGGGTCAGTGGCGAAATGAACTCGCCGGCCGAACGGTAGCGCAGGCGGGCCATCTCCGAGACGATCTGGTCGGAGGCCGGGTAGAAGTAGTCGGCAAACTGGATTTCCACCACCGGCCGCAGGCCATAGGCGCCCATGCCCACGGCGGTACCGACGATGCCACTTTCGGAAATCGGCGCATCGAACACCCGCGATTTGCCGTACTTGGTCTGCAAGCCTTCGGTGCAACGGAACACGCCGCCGAAGTAGCCGACGTCCTGGCCGTAGATCACCACATTGTCGTCGCGCTCAAGCATGACATCCATGGCCGAGCGCAGGGCCTGGATCATGGTCATGGTGGTGGTGGACATGGCGGTTTCCAGGTCGATGCTGTTGTTGTGATCGTTCATCTCAGACCCCCAGCTCTTGGCGCTGACGGCGCAGGTGTTCGGGCATTTCCTTGTACACGTCCTCGAACATCGAGGCGGCGCTTGGGATATGTCCATCGCTCAAGGTGCCGAACTGTTCGGCGTCTTTCTGGGCCTTGAGAATCTCGGCTTCGAACTCGGCAGTCACCGCTTGATGTTCTTCCTCCGACCACTGGCCGATCTGGATCAGGTGCTGCTTCAAGCGAGCGATCGGGTCGCCCAGCGGGAAGTGGCTCCAGTCATCGGCGGGGCGGTACTTGGACGGATCGTCGGAAGTCGAGTGCGGGCCGGCGCGGTAGGTGACCCACTCGATCAAAGTCGGACCCAGGCCGCGACGGGCACGTTCAGCGGCCCAGCGCGAGGCAGCGTAGACGGCGATGAAGTCGTTGCCATCGACGCGCAGCGAAGCGATGCCACAACCTACGCCACGTCCGGCGAAGGTGGTCGACTCACCACCGGCAATGGCCTGGAAGGTGGAAATCGCCCACTGGTTGTTGACCACGTTGAGAATCACTGGCGCGCGGTAGACGTGGGCGAAGGTCAGGGCGGTGTGGAAGTCCGACTCCGCCGTGGCGCCGTCGCCGATCCAGGCCGAGGCGATCTTGGTGTCGCCCTTGATCGCCGACGCCATGGCCCAGCCGACCGCCTGTACGAACTGGGTGGCCAGGTTGCCGCTGATGGTGAAGAAGCCGGCTTCGCGGACCGAATACATGATCGGCAGCTGGCGGCCCTTGAGCGGGTCGCGGGTGTTCGACAGCAGCTGGCAGATCATGTCCACCAGCGACACGTCGCGGGCCATCAGGATGCTCTGTTGGCGGTAGGTCGGGAAGCACATGTCGCTGCGGTTCAAGGCCAGTGCCTGACCGCTGCCAATGGCTTCCTCGCCCAGGCTCTGCATATAGAAGGACATCTTCTTCTGGCGCTGGGCAACCACCATGCGGCTGTCGAAGATGCGCGTCTTGAGCATGGCGCGCATGCCTTGGCGCAGCACCTGCGGGTCAATGTCCTCGGCCCACGGGCCGACGGCCTTACCGTTTTCGTCCAAAACCCGGACCAGGCTCTTGGACAGGTCTGCGGTTTCGGCAGGCTCGACATCAATAGGGGGTTTACGTACCAGGCCTGCATCGTTCAGACGCAGGTAGGAAAAATCGGTCTGGCAGCCTGGCCGGCCGGTGGGCTCGGGCACATGCAAACGCAGGGGGGCGTACTCGTTCATGCTGTTTACGCTCGCTCGGATGTTGTTTTTGTGAGCTTTGAAGCGGTCGCCGCTGACTACTGGCTCGTGACTGGTAGGTCAGCGCTAATTACATGTTAGAGGGAGCTCAGGAGAATTTTTCTCTCAAGTTCATTGCGTTTGTCCTGAGGGGAAGATAAACATTCCGGATAAACACAAAAATCAGGTGATTTTGTCTCATGCGCAAACTCGATCGCACGGATATCGGCATTCTCAACAGCCTGCAGGAAAACGCCCGGATCACCAACGCGGAGCTGGCGCGCTCGGTGAACCTGTCACCGACGCCGTGTTTCAACCGGGTCAAGGCAATGGAGGAGTTGGGGGTGATTCGCCAGCAGGTGACCTTGCTCTCGCCTGAGGCGCTGGGGCTGGATGTGAATGTGTTCATCCATGTCAGCCTGGAGAAACAGGTCGAACAGTCGCTGCACCGCTTCGAGGAAGAGATCGCCGAGCGGCCTGAGGTGATGGAGTGCTATCTGATGACGGGCGATCCGGATTATCTGCTGCGGGTGCTATTGCCGAGCATCCAGGCGCTGGAGCGGTTTCTCGATTACCTGACGCGCTTGCCGGGAGTGGCCAACATTCGCTCCAGCTTTGCCCTCAAGCAGGTGCGCTACAAGACCGCCTTGCCGCTGCCGGCCAATGGCATGACCTTGCGTGAGTGATCTGACCCCCACGACTGTTCACTAAACCCGCATGTATCCGCAATCAGCTGCTTGATATTTTAAACACCCCCAGCCTATGTTGTGCTTGTCGCCGTCCCCGGCATACAAAAACGACAAGGATAGAGTCATGACGACCGAAGCCCTGCGCGCCTTCGCCGAGCACCTCGTGGGCGTTGCTGAGATCGAGTGCGTAACCCCTGACCTCAATGGCGTCCCGCGCGGCAAAGTGATGACAGCCGAAGGTTTCCTCGAAGGCCGGCGCCTGCAAATGGCTCGTGGGGTGCTGCTGCAATGCATCATGGGCGGTTACCCCGCCGCCACGTTCTACGGCGGTGACGACGGCGACCTGGCATTGGTCGCCGACCCCGCGCAGGTCCACCGCCTGCCTTGGAGCGACGAGGCGCGGGCGCTGGCCATCTGCGATGCCAACGAGCTCGATGGCGCCTCATCCGGGTTGTCGACTCGGGGCCAGTTGAAGGCAGTCATTGCCCGTTATGCTGCACTGGGCCTGGCGCCAGTCGTGGCCACCGAGCTCGAATTCTTTGTCTTCGCCCCTAATGGCGACCCTGGCCAGCCGTTCCAGCCACCGCTGGGCAAGGACGGTCGCCGCGAATTGGGCCATTCGGCGTTCAGCGTCAGCTCCAACAACGGCTTGCGCCCATTTTTCAATGAGGTGTACCGCTGCATGGCCGCACTCGGCCTGCCGCGCGACACCTTCATGCACGAGATGGGCGTCAGCCAGTTCGAGATCAATCTGCTGCACGGCGACCCGCTGCTGTTGGCTGACCAGACGTTCCTGTTCAAGCACCTGCTCAAGGAAGTCGCGCTCAAGCATGGCTTGACCGTGGTGTGCATGGCCAAGCCATTGGCGAAAACGCCAGGCAGCTCGATGCACATCCATCAGAGCCTGGTCGAGATCGGCAGTGGGCGCAATGTCTTCAGTGATGCGGCAGGGCAGCCCACCGAGATCTTCCATCATTTCATCGGCGGCCTGCAGGCGTGCATGGCGGACTTCACCGCGTTGTTCGCCCCCAACGTCAATTCCTATCAGCGCCTGTGCCATCCCTACGCCTCGCCCAACAACGCCTGCTGGTCGCAAGACAACCGCGCCGCTGGCTTGCGCATTCCGGCCAGTTCGCCGCTGGCGCGTCGGGTCGAAAACCGCTTGCCCGGCGCCGACGCCAACCCCTACCTGGCGATCGCCGCCAGCCTGGGTGCCGGCTTGCACGGCATCGAGCGGCAGTTGCAGCCGACGCCGGTGATCCAAGGTGAATTCGAAGTGCCGGAGCACCTGAGCCTACCCTGTACCCTGCATGCGGCGCTGGAGCGGCTCAAGCGCAGCACGCTGGCGCGGGAACTGTTCGGCAAGGAGTTCATCGAAGGCTATGTCGCGACCAAGACCCTGGAGCTGAGCGATTTCTTCGATGAGATCACCCCGTGGGAGCGCCGCGTGCTGGCGGCACAAGCCTGATCGCGACACAACTGACACTGGACACGTCCGGCATGAGTTTTTTCCGTGGTGGGGGCCTGCGCCGCCACGGATTTGCCCTTATGCTTGCCAGCACCCCCTCCACCTGACCAGGGAGCCCTTCGGGACGCATGCGACAGATCTGGAAGTCTTTTCGTTCGCTGTATTTCGCCGCCCTGATGATGCTGATCGGCTCGGGCCTATTGAGTACCTACCTGGCCCTGCGCCTGGCTGCCGACCATGTCGACAGCCTGTGGGTCGGTGCGCTGATGGCGGCCAACTACTTCGGCCTGGCGCTGGGCGGCAAGATCGGTCACCGGCTGATTGGGCGGGTGGGGCATATTCGCGCCTATGCCACCTGCGCCGGCATCGTCGGCGCAGCGGTGCTGGGCCATGGCCTGACCGACTTGCTACCGGTATGGGTGGGCCTGCGGATGATCGTCGGCCTGGGGATGATGTGCCAGTACATGGTGATCGAGAGCTGGCTCAACGAGCAGGCCGACGCCAAGCAACGCGGTGCGGTATTCAGTGGCTACATGATCGCCTCGTACCTGGGCCTGGTGCTCGGTCAGTTGATCCTGGTCGTGCACCCTGAGCTTGGCCCAGAGCTGTTGATGTTGGTCGCCATGTGCTTTGCCCTGTGCCTGGTGCCGGTGGCCATGACCCGGCGGATTCACCCGGCGCCCCTGCGGCCGGCGCCGATGGAGCCGAAGTTCTTCATCAAGCGGGTCCCGCAGTCGTTGAGTACGGTGCTCGGCTCGGGGCTGATCGTCGGCTCGTTCTATGGCCTGGCGCCGCTGTATGCCTCCAGCCAAGGCTTGAGCACCGAGCAGATCGGTCTGTTCATGGGCTGCTGCATCTTTGCCGGGCTGGTGGTGCAGTGGCCGCTGGGCTGGCTGTCTGATCGCTACGACCGTGCGGTGCTGATCCGCAGTGCGGCGGTGGGGCTGGCGCTGGCGGCGGCGCCGCTGGCGATCTTGCCCAGTGTGCCGCTGGAGGTCCTGTTCGCCATTGGCTTTGTGATTTCCTTGCTGCAGTTCTGCCTGTATCCCTTGGCGGTGGCGTTTTCCAACGACCATGTGGAGAGTGAGCGGCGGGTCTCGCTGACCGCCATGCTGCTGGTAACCTATGGCGTGGGCGCTTGTATCGGGCCGTTGGCGGCGGGGGTGCTGATGAAGCTGTTGGGGCCGCAGATGCTCTATGCGTTCTTCTTGTTCTTCGCCTTGGTGCTGGTATGGCGCATTCGGCCTAAAGCCGTCACTGGCTTGCACCAGGTGCAAGACGCACCGCTGGGCCACGTGGCGATGCCGGCCGCTGGCTCGCCGCTGTCGGCAGCCCTCGACCCACGGGTCGATGAGCAGACGGTGCAAGACGTGATGCAGGCGCCGATTGCGGCAGAAGATACCGAGGATGAGCAGCAAGAGCAGGACATGCCTGCGGCGCAAGGCGACAAGCCGGCTTGAATCCTGCCCGCACAAATAGAAAAGCCACTCTCGGGTTAATGCTGTTCACTTAAGGCCCTTGTCGCCTGTTTGGGGCCGCTTTGCGCCCCTTCGCGGGCAAGCCCGCTCCCACAGGTACGGCGCCGACTGTCCGAGCGGCGCCGTACCTGTGGGAGCGGGCTTGCCCGCGAAGGGGCGCAAAGCGGCCCCAAAATCTTAAGTAAACAGCATTAACCCTCAGGTGGCTTTTTTATTTCTGCAGCAAAATCAATAATCGTCTTTGTCGAACCGCCGCGCCTCACGCTGCAGCTGGTAGACAAAACTCTCGATCTTGCGCTGCGCCTGACCATTGAGGTTATGGAAGCGCACACCGGCAAACGTCGTGTTGATCCGCTCTTCGTAATGCAGGTGACGCAACTCCACCATCACATCGTTCAGCCCCAGCGGGCTGGCTGCCTTGAAGCGTTCATACACCTGCCCCAATTGCAGGCGCTCTTCGACGTTGCCGTCAAAGCGCATCTTGCAGCCGGTGGCGGAAATATCCAGCAGCTTGCCACGCAGCGCGCCATTGCCCTTGAGGTGAGTGCCATCGAGCGTGACATCGACCAGTTGCGACAGCTTCAACGCAGCGCGGAAGGCATTACGCCGCTGGTGATAGGTGACTTCTTCCGGCAGTGGGCCACGGTAGCTGCGGTGGCCGTCGATTTCGGTGATGGTCAGCGGGGTGTTGCATTCCCAGGCTATACGGACACCGTCGTGGAAGCCTTCGACGCGGAAGGGTTCGCCATTCTCGATGAATTTTTCGCCATCGCGCGGGATCATCTCGTCCAGCGCCAGGGTGTTGCTGTCACGGTCCACATGCACCACGTAGCTCTGGAATCGCTGGCTGCGCTCATGGAAGGTGATGATCAGCGGATCGTGGCTATCCAGCAGCTGGCGCAGGTTGGCGGCGATCTCCAATGGAGTGCTCAGCACCTTGGGCGGCTGGGGAGCATCGGATTCATTGAACACGGGTTATCAATCTCCAGGCAAAAACAACACACGCAAGTAACGGCATTTTGCCAGTATGTTCCGTGCCTTGATAGAAATAATCACACTTGGCTGAGCGCCCGAGGCTTGGCCAATGGCGAGGTCGCGCCACGGCTATCGTACAGCGACGGAGAATCGCCGCCGTTGAGGATTCTGATCTGGTTGGCCGTGACTTGCTGCTGCATCTGGATGATCCGGCCATTGGTCTCGTTGACCTGCTGGCAGGTGTCCATCAGGTGAGTCAGCACATCGAGTTGCTGCAGGATCAAGTCGCCATTCGGCGACTGCGCCGCGAGTGCCTGCACGCCGGCACGATTGGCACTCAGGCCAAGGCTTGCGAGCAGGTTGTTGCGCCGCTGGCCCTGCTGTTCGAGCAAAATGATCAACGACTGTTTGCGCGCCAGGATTTCTTCCAGCGCGACCATTTCCCGGCCATGCAGGGCCACTGCTTCGCTCTGTAGCAGCTCGAGCAGCTCCTGGGTAGGGGCGATGTCGTCTTCGATCAATTGCAGCAGGGTAGTATCGTGCATGGCTGGCTCTTGGCTTAAAGCGTCCTAGAAGTCAGCGCGACGAAGGGTCAGCGCTGAGCTTCGAAATCTAGCAGTTTGCTGGCGACCCGGCCGGCATCGACCTGGTAGCTGCCATCTGCGATTGCCTGCTTCAACTCGGCCACACGGGCACTGTTGACCACCGGCTGATCGCGCAGCTTGTCGCTGATCTTCTGCAACTGCTGGGCCTCTTGGCTGAGGTGTACCGCTTCTCCGCTGACGCTGGAGCGCGCTGGCGCTTCACTGGTTTCGCCGGTTTTTTCGGCGTTGCCGGTCGCGGCAGTGCCGCGAACGCCGCCCGTAACGGACGGAGAGTTATTCAAACGACTGAAGTCGATGACCATGATCAGAAACCTCTGGGTATTTGGACGCTTGCCTTGTTTTCGGCCACCCCGAAAAAAACTTTAGGCACAAATGCATAGCCGCTTGTCAGCAAGCTCGCGCAACCCGTTTTCTGACACAGTTTAGGTAAAGCGGTTCCTTACCGCCAGCCCTGCTACATGGCCACCTCGACCTGCCCGGGTCCGGTGACCCGCGCCTTTACTACGCGTTTTGAGTTCAGATTGCGTACCCGGATCTGTTCGCTCAGGCCGCCCTTGCTCAGGGCTTCACCGGGCATGCGCACGCTCAGGCTGCCGCTGCGGGCGATGATCACCACGTGATCGCCCTTGCGGATCACCTCAGCCTGTTCCAGGTGTTGCGGGGTCAAGACCTGATCAAGCACGGCCGGGCGCAACAGCTTCATGCCCAGCGCCTGGTCCAGGTCACTGAGAAAACCTTGGTTGAGCGTGCCGACGTCGCGTTCACGCAGGGCGACATCGCCTTCGCCCACCACGCTCTCGCGCTTGAGCGGACGGACCATCACCACCACCTCACGGAACAGCTTGACCTGCGCCGGGACGAACACCGTCCACGGTGCGCTGCTGTCACAGCGTACCCGCACCGTGACCCGACCCAGCGGCTGTGCGGGGCTTTCCAGCGAGGCGTCCAGCGCCTGGCTGCACAGCGGCATGCGCAGGCGTGGGTCGAGGGTGTTGACCTGGATCTCGTAACGCCCCGGGGTCTGGGTGGTGGCCAGGTAATCTTCGACGGTGAATTCAAGAAACCCTTGGGTGACACCGATAAGCTGTTCAGGCAAGGTTACTGCGTCCGCCAGCGTGCGAGTGCTGGGGGCGAGCAGGCACAACACGGCCAAGTGGCCGGCCAGCAGGCGCGTCAGTCGTCGGAAAAATGTCGTTTTCGTGTACATAGCGCTCAAAAAAGCAAAGCCCGTGCCGACTTTATAGGCAGGCAAAAAATGTAAAGGAGTCTGGCATGGCTGGTGTTATGGATTCGGTCAACCAGCGCACGCAGCTGGTTGGGCAGAATCGCCTGGAACTCTTGCTGTTCCGCCTCAATGGCGATCAGCTTTATGGCATCAACGTGTTCAAGGTCCGGGAGGTGCTGCAGTGCCCGGAGCTGACCGTGTTGCCCAAGTCTCATCCGGTGGTACGCGGCGTTGCCAACATACGTGGGGCGACCATCCCAATTCTCGACCTGTCGATGGCCACCGGCTTGCCGGGCCTGAAGGAAGAAACCCGCAACAGCTTCGTGATCATCACCGAGTACAACACCAAGACCCAGGGCTTTCTGGTGCATTCGGTCGAGCGCATCGTCAACATGAACTGGGAAGAGATTCATCCGCCACCCAAGGGTACCGGCCGCGACCATTACCTGACCGCGGTTACCCGGGTCGACAACCGCATGGTGGAAATCATCGACGTCGAGAAAGTGCTGGCCGAAGTGGCGCCGTCGTCGGAGTCGGTGTCTGCCGGTGTGGTTGATGCCGAGGTGCAGGACAAGGCGGTACTGCTGCGAGTGCTGACGGTCGACGATTCGTCGGTGGCGCGCAAGCAGGTCAGTCGTTGCCTGCAAACCGTCGGTGTCGAGGTGGTGGCGCTTAATGATGGGCGTCAGGCGCTGGATTACCTGCGCAAGCTGGTCGATGAGGGTAAGCGTCCGGAAGATGAGTTCCTGATGATGATCTCGGACATTGAAATGCCAGAAATGGATGGCTACACCCTTACCGCAGAGATTCGCAGCGATCCGCGCATGCAAAAATTGCACATCGTCCTGCATACTTCCCTGTCTGGGGTGTTCAACCAGGCCATGGTCAAGAAAGTCGGCGCCGACGACTTCCTGGCCAAGTTCAAGCCGGACGACCTTGCCCAACGGGTGGTCGACCGGATCAAGGCGACGCATTGAAACGGCCGGGGCACGTCCCCGGCCCCAGCGATTGAAAAGAGGCGGCAGCATTGTCTACGGGTAATTTGGATTTCGAACAGTTCCGGGTCTTCCTGGAGAAAGCCTGTGGCATCCTGCTGGGCGAGAATAAGCAGTACCTGGTCTCCAGCCGTCTCAACAAGCTGATGGAGCAGCAGGGCATCAAGTCTCTGGGTGAGCTGGTGCAGCGCATTCAGAGCCAACCGCGAAGCGGCCTGCGTGAGCAGGTGGTCGACGCCATGACCACCAACGAAACCTTGTGGTTTCGCGATACCTATCCATTCGAAGTGCTCAAGAACAAGGTCATCCCTGAGTTCCTCAAGGGTAACCCTGGGCAGCGTCTGCGTATCTGGTCGGCGGCTTGCTCCTCCGGGCAGGAGCCGTACTCGCTGTCGATGGCCATCGACGAGTTCGAGCGCAGCAACCTGGGCCAGTTGAAAATGGGCGCGCAGATTGTCGCCACCGACCTTTCCGGGGCGATGCTGACCAACTGCAAAAGCGGTGAGTACGACAGCCTGGCGATTGCCCGTGGCCTCTCGCAAGAGCGTCTGCAGCGTTATTTCGACCCGAAAGGGCCGGGGCGTTGGGCGGTCAAGGCGCCAATCCGCAGCCGCGTCGAATTCCGCTCGTTCAACCTGCTCGATAGTTACGCGAGCCTGGGCAAGTTCGACGTGGTGTTCTGCCGCAACGTGCTGATCTACTTCTCGGCCCAGGTCAAGAAGGACATCCTGCTGCGTATTCACAGCACGCTCAAGCCTGGCGGGTATTTGTTCCTGGGCGCTTCGGAGGCGCTCAACGGCTTGCCGGATCACTACCAGATGGTTCAGTGCAGTCCGGGGATCATCTATCAGGCCAAGTGATTGGCCCATGTAAAAAAGGCCAGTGTCGCGAGACACCGGCCTTTTTTCTTTTTTGCGTTGCTCGCACTGGGATTGATGGCTAATTGATAGGTTTGCCTGGCGTCAATTTTTTGCTTTGCCGCTTTTGCCGCTGATCGATTGCCGCTTGCCGCTGCGTGAGCGGAAGCACTTTGCCGCTTTTCTGGCATGACGGCGTTGGCCGAGTTGGCCCAAGCCCAGGCTTTTCGGGCTTTTTTAAGGTTGGCACAGGCCTTGCTATAGCTTGGCCAACGACACTCCGGTCAACCGTCGAAGGTTTCCAGACATGAGCATCAGTTTCGACAAGGCGCTTGGCATTCACGAAAAGGCTCTGAGCTTCCGCGCCCAGCGCGCTGAAGTGCTGGCCAACAACATTACCAACGCCGACACGCCCAACTTCAAGGCGCGCGACTTGGATTTCTCCTCGGTGTTGGCTGCCGAGGCCGACAAGCAGCAGAAGGGGCGTATTGCCCTGGACCGGACCAACACCCGGCATATCGAGGCCGAAGGCCTGGCCATGGCCGACGACACCCTGCAGTACCGCACGCCGATGCAGCCGTCGATCGACCAGAACACCGTGGATGCCCAGATCGAGCAGGCCAACTATGCCGAAAACGCGATCGGTTTCCAGGCCAGCTTCACCTTGCTCAACAGTAAATTCAAAGGGCTGGTATCGGCCCTGCGCGGAGAGTGACCATGTCCCTTGCCAACGTTTTCAATATCGCCGGTAGCGGCATGAGTGCGCAGAACACCCGCCTCAACACCGTGGCGTCGAACATCGCCAACGCCGAGACCGTGTCCTCGAGCATCGACCAGACCTACCGTGCGCGTCACCCCGTGTTCGCCACCACCTTCCAGCAGGCCCAGGGTGGCGTTGGCCAGTCGCTGTTCCAGGATCAGGGTGAGGCCGGTCAGGGTGTGCAGGTCATGGGCATCGTGGAAGATCAGAGCAACCTTGAGGCGCGCTACGAGCCGAATCATCCGGCGGCGAACAAGGATGGCTACGTCTACTACCCGAACGTCAACGTGGTTGAAGAGATGGCTGACATGATCTCCGCCAACCGTTCGTTCCAGACCAACGCCGAGCTGATGAACACTGCCAAGACCATGATGCAGAAAGTACTGACCCTGGGTCAGTGATAAGGAATCCGGACCATGGCAATCGATACTTCAAATGGTGTGAACCTCAACGATGTGATCTCGGCATCGGGCGTCAGCACCGGCACTAAAAAGACCACGACCGATACGGCGTCCAAGACCGGTACCGATAGCTTGGGCAAGGATGCGTTCCTGCAGCTGCTGGTTACCCAGATGCAGCACCAGAACCCGCTGGACCCACAGGAAAACGGCGAGTTCGTTGCCCAGCTGGCGCAATTCAGCAGCCTGGAAGGCATCACTTCGTTGAACGAGTCGGTCAATACCATCACCAACTCGCTGGGCTCGTCCCAGGCCCTGCAGGCCTCTTCGCTGGTTGGTCGCTCGGTGATCGTGCAGAACGACAAGGCGGTGGTCGACACGGCTGAGAGCTTCAATGCCCAGTTCGTTGTGCCGCAGGCAATCAGCGAAGCGAAAATCACCATCAAGGACAAGGACGGCAACACCGTCAAGACCATCGAGTTGGGCGAGCAGAAAGCCGGTTATGCCGACTTCATCTGGGATGGCACCAACGACAAGGGCGAGAAGGTCGATCCGGGTACCTATACCTTCACTGCCTCCACCACCGTGGAAGGCCAGTCGGTGCAGATGAACACCCTGCTGCCGGCCAAGGTCACCAGCGTCAGCTTCAGTGCCAATGGCGAGATGGTGCTCAACCTCGCAGGGGTGGGGAAAGTTTCCCTGTCCGACGTCCAAACCATCGGGATTTAAGGCCGACTAGAACGGCAAAAGGAGTAGCTATATGTCTTTCAATATCGGTCTTAGCGGTCTGTACGCGGCCAACAAGCAACTGGACGTTACCGGCAACAACATTGCCAACGTCAACACCACCGGCTTCAAGTCCTCGCGCGCCGAGTTCGCCGATGTCTACGCTGGCGCCAACCGCCTGGGCGTGGGCAAGAACCAGATCGGTAACGGCGTGCGTCTGGCCGCGGTGTCCCAGCAGTTCTCCCAGGGCGACATCAACAACACCGGCAACGTGTTGGACATGGGTATCCAGGGTCAGGGCTTCTTCGTTCTTTCTGACAACGGCTCGCGGGTGTATACCCGTGCCGGCGCGTTCCAGACCAACAAGGACAACTTCGTGGTCACCTCGGACGGCTTGCGCCTGCAAGGCTATGCCGCCGACTCCAGCGGCAAGATCCAGAAGGGCGTGTTGACTGACCTGAAGATCGACACCTCGGCGCTGGCGCCGAAGTCCACGACCCTGATCGACCAAGGCATCAACCTCAACTCCTCGGCTGATTCCATTCCGCTGATGGTCGATGACGGCAGTAATTCCACGCCGCCAGTGCTGGTGCCTAACAAGGTCTTCGACCCGTCGGACGAAACCACCTATACCAAGTCGTTCCCGACCAAGGTCTACGACAGCCAGGGTAACGAGCACACGATGGAGCAGTTCTATCGTAAGACCGGTACCAACGAGTGGACCATGTACACCCTGGTCGATGGTCGCAACCCGTTCGACCCAAGCAGTGAGACCCCACTGACTGGCACCATCAGCTTCAACAGCGACGGTTCGGTAAGCTCCATGACCGCAGATAACACCGGTCACCCGGCTGGCGCCTCGTTCAGCGTTACCAACAATGTCTTCACCATGACCGGCTGGGTGCCAGCGGCCAAAGATGCCTCGGGTAATTGGGCGGCCAATGGCGCTGAAGGCAATGCCGCAGGCATGCGTCTGTCGATGAACAGCACCACCTCCTACAACACCGAGACTGCGCGTATGTCGCAATCCCAGGATGGTTATGCCACCGGTATCCTGTCGAGCTTGAGCATCGACTCCACGGGCGTGATGTTCGCAAGCTTCAGCAACCAGCAATCCCGCGCCATTGGCCAGGTAGCGATTGCCAGCTTCGCCAACGAGCAGGGTCTGCAGCAGGTAGGTGGTACGCGCTGGACCGAGACCTTCTCCTCGGGTATCCCGGGCATCGATGCGCCGAAGACCGGCACCCTGGGTAGCGTTGAGTCCAACTCGCTGGAAGCCTCCAACGTCAACCTGACCCAAGAGCTGGTCGAGCTGATCAAGGCGCAGAGCAACTACCAGGCCAACGCCAAGACCATCTCCACCGAAAGCACCATCATGCAGACCATCATTCAGATGACCTGATGATCGGCGTGTTTGGGGTCGCTGCGACCCCAGACACTCAAGCCTACGGAATAGCCCATGAAAAAACTGATCATCACCTGCGCCGCCGCCTTCTTCCTGCTCCAGGCCCAGGCGGCCACCGCGCCCTGGTGGCGCTGGGAAAGCCAGGTCGATGGTCGTTTGGTCTGCTCCCAGTGGTCGCCAGGGGAGGGGTGGAAGAAATTTGCCGGCCCGTTCAACAACGGCGGTTGCCGCGAAATGTAATCGGTTTGCCGGCATCGGCAAGCAGGCGCCGGATATCCGGCGTCGACCTTTCCCTGATGTACCGCAAAGGCCCGTATTCACGGGCTTTTTCATGCTTTTGAAAAGTTGGTTCGGAACTTGCTTTATTGCTTGCACAGCAACGGCGAGCGGCAAGCAATCGCCAGTGCAGCGGAGGATGACTGTGGACAAGATGCTTTACGTGGCCATGACCGGCGCCAGCCAGAACGCGCTGGCGCAGAAGGCCCATGCCAACAACCTGGCGAACATTTCCACCAACGGCTTCCAGCGTGACCTGGAACAGGCACGTTCGATGCCCGTGTTCGGTGACAGCTTTCCGGCGCGCGCCTTTGCCATGAGCGAACGTCCAGCCACTGACTTCAGTGCCGGTGCCATGGTCGAAACCGGCCGTGAGTTGGATGTCGCTGTCAGCGGTGACGGTTTTATCGCGGTCCAGGCGCCAGATGGCAGCGAAGCTTATGTGCGCACAGGCAGCCTGAACATCGACGCCCTTGGCGTGCTGCGTGCCGGCAACGGCATGCCGGTGATCGGCAACGGTGGCCCGATCGCCATTCCGCCGGAGCAGAAGGTTGAGGTCGGCGAAGACGGCACCATCAGCGTCCGTGCCATGGGTGAAGACCCGCGGGTGATGGCCGAGGTCGACCGGATCAAACTGGTCAACCCGGACACCAAGGGCCTGACCAAGGGTCTGGACGGCATGATCCACACCACCAACGGCCAGCCAGCGGATGTCGACAACAACGTCAAGGTTGTGTCGGGCTTCCTGGAGTCGAGCAACGTCAACGCCGTCGAGGAAATGACCTCGGTGCTGGCGCTGTCCCGTCAGTTCGAGCTGCACGTCAAGATGATGAACACGGCCAAGGAAGGCGATGAAGCCATGGCGCGTGTTTTGCAAATCGGCTAACCACATTTGAACGGGTGCCGTAAAACAGGCGCACGAGGAGAACACTAAATGCTTCCGGCTCTTTGGGTCGCTAAAACCGGCCTGTCCGCCCAGGACACCAACCTCACGGTCATCTCCAACAACCTGGCCAACGTCTCGACCACCGGCTTCAAGCGTGATCGCGCCGAGTTCCAGGACCTGCTGTACCAGACCAAGCGCCAGCCAGGTGCCCAGTCGACCCAGGACAGCGAGCTGCCGTCGGGTCTGCAGGTCGGTACCGGTGTGCGCATCGTCGGCACCCAGAAGAATTTCCAGACTGGTAGCCTGCAAACCACCGAGAACCCGCTGGACATGGCCGTCAACGGTCGCGGCTTCTTCCAGATCCTGCAGCCGGACGGCACTGTTTCGTACACCCGTGACGGTACCTTCCACCTGAACTCCGACGGCCAGATCGTCAACGCCGATGGCTTCGCCCTGGAGCCTGCGATTGTCGTGCCCAACGATGCCCAGACCTTCACCGTCGGCCAGGACGGCACCGTCTCGATCACCACCGCCGGCAACCCGGCCGCGCAGATCATCGGCAACCTGCAGACCGCCGACTTTATCAACCCGGCCGGCTTGCAGGCGATTGGTAACAACCTGTTCCTGGAGACCGCCGCCAGTGGCGCGCCGCAGGTCGGTACCCCAGGCCTGAACGGCTTCGGCACCACCCTGCAGCAGACCCTGGAGAACTCCAACGTCAGCACCGTGGAAGAGCTGGTCAACATGATCACCACCCAGCGTGCCTACGAGATGAACTCCAAGGTCATTTCCACCGCTGACCAGATGCTGTCGTTCGTTACCCAGCAGCTCTAACCCTAAGGTCGCTGTCGCAGCGTCTGTTCCACCGTGAGGTAAGCGTCATGAATCGTCTGTTGTCCGTATTCGCCCTGGGGGGGGCGGTGTTGTTGGCCGGTTGCGTCGCGCCGACGCCCAAGCCCAACGACCCGTACTACGCGCCGGTATTGCCGCGCACCCCGTTGCCGGCGTCGGCCAACAACGGTTCGATCTACCAGGCCGGTTTCGAGCAGAACCTGTACAGCGACCGTAAGGCGTTCCGGGTCGGTGACATCATCACCATCACCCTCAACGAGCGCACCTCGGCGAGCAAGAGTGCCAACTCGCAGATCGACAAGGACAGCACCGCCAACCTGGGGTTGACCTCGTTGTTCGGCGCGGTGCCCAACACCAACAATCCGTTCGGCAGCGGCGACCTGTCGCTCGAAGCCGGCTACAGCGGGAGCCGTGCGACCAAGGGTGACAGCAAGGCAGCCCAGGGCAATACCCTGACCGGCTCCATCACTGTGACCGTGGCTGAAGTGCTGCCCAACGGTATCGTGGCGGTGCGCGGTGAGAAGTGGATGACGCTCAATACCGGTGACGAGCTGGTGCGTATCGCAGGGTTGGTGCGCGCCGATGACATCGCCACTGACAACACCGTGCCCTCGACCCGTGTCGCCGATGCGCGCATCACCTACTCGGGGACGGGTTCGTTTGCCGACGCCAGCCAGCCCGGATGGTTGGATCGCTTCTTCATCAGCCCGCTTTGGCCTTTCTGAGTGCGGATGCCCATGTTCAACTTCAGGCAGCTGATTGCCGCAACCGTTCTTTTATCCGCAGCGTTCGGCGCTCATGCCGAGCGCCTGAAGGACATCGCCAGCATTTCTGGAGTACGTACCAACCAGCTGATTGGCTATGGCCTGGTGGTGGGCTTGAATGGCACCGGTGACCAGACCACGCAAACCCCGTTCACCCTGCAGACGTTCAACAACATGCTCTCGCAGTTCGGCATCAAGGTGCCGGCGGGCTCCGGTAACGTGCAGCTCAAGAACGTCGCCGCGGTGTCGGTGCATGCCGACCTGCCAGCGTTTGCCAAGCCGGGCCAGGTGGTCGATATCACCGTCTCCTCGATTGGTAACTCCAAGAGCTTGCGCGGTGGCAGCCTGTTGATGACGCCGCTCAAGGGTATCGACGGCAACGTCTACGCCATCGCCCAGGGCAACCTGGTGGTCGGCGGCTTTGACGCCGAAGGCCGCGACGGCTCGAAGATTACCGTCAACGTACCGTCGGCCGGTCGGATTCCGGGTGGCGCCAGTGTCGAGCGCGCAGTGCCGAGCGGTTTCAACCAGGGCAATAGCCTGACCTTGAACCTTAATCGCCCTGACTTCACCACCGCCAAGCGCATCGTCGACAAGGTCAATGATTTGCTCGGCCCAGGCGTCGCCCAGGCGGTCGATGGTGGTTCGGTGCGCGTGACTGCGCCGATGGATCCAAGCCAGCGGGTCGATTACCTGTCGATCCTGGAGAACCTTGAGATCGATCCGGGCCAGGCGGTGGCCAAGGTCATCATCAACTCGCGCACCGGCACCATCGTTATCGGTCAGAACGTCAAGGTTTCACCAGCGGCGGTCACCCACGGCAGCCTGACTGTAACCATTACCGAAGATCCGATCGTCAGCCAGCCAGGTCCGTTCTCCAACGGCCAGACTGCCGTGGTGCCGCGTTCGCGGGTCAATGCCGAGCAAGAAGCCAAGCCGATGTTCAAGTTCGGCCCGGGCACCACGCTGGATGAAATCGTCCGCGCGGTGAACCAGGTCGGCGCGGCACCCAGCGACTTGATGGCGATCCTTGAAGCGCTCAAGCAGGCTGGCGCGTTGCAAGCTGACCTGATCGTGATCTGAGGACCGAGCATGAACTCCAAGAGCCTGGTTTCCAGCCCAGCCGACAGCGGTGCCTACACCGACCTCAATCGCCTGACGTCACTCAAGCACGGAGATCGCGACAGCGAGGCCAACGTGCGCAAGGTGGCTCAGGAGTTCGAGTCGCTGTTCATCAGCGAGATGCTCAAAGCCTCGCGCAAGGCCACCGATGTGCTGGCCGAAGACAACCCGATGAACACCGAGACGGTCAAGCAGTACCGCGACATGTACGACCAGCAGCTGGCCGTGAGCATGTCCCGCGAAGGTGGCGGTATTGGTTTGCAGGACGTGCTGGTGCGCCAGCTGTCCAAGCAGAAGAGCCCAGTAGCCAGTACCAGCCCGTTCCCTCGTGGCGAGGGCGCTGGCCCGGCCCTGTGGGGTAACAGGGTGGCCGAGCCTGTGCATGCCAATGCCGGCAGCGCCACGCGCAACGATGTGGCGGCGCTCAATTCGCGGCGCCTGTCGTTGCCGGGCAAGCTGACCGATCGGTTGCTGGCGGGCATCGTGCCGTCGGCGGGCAATCCTGCGGTTGCAACCAATACGGCGGCGATTCCTGCGCGCGATGGGCAATTGGTCAATGGTGTGGTCAAGGGCGACTGGGAGCCGGCGCAAGCCTTCGCTGCTGCCGATGGCGGCACGCGCATCCTCGGGCGGGCCATGGCCCAGCCACCGCTGGCGCCGAAGAAAGCCTTTGGCAACAGCGACGAGTTCGTCGCCACCATGCTGCCGATGGCCGAGCAGGCCGCCAAGCGAATCGGTATCGATCCGCGCTACCTGGTGGCCCAGGCGGCGCTGGAAACGGGTTGGGGCAAGTCGGTCATGCGCAACACCGATGGCAGCAGCAGCCACAACCTGTTTGGCATCAAGGCGACCGGTAGTTGGCAGGGCGGTGAGGCGCGGGCGATCACCAGCGAGTTCCGCGACGGCCAGTTCGTCAAGGAGACCGCAGCGTTCCGTTCCTACGACTCCTACCAGGACAGCTTCCACGACCTGGTCAGCCTGCTGCAGAACAATTCGCGCTATCAAGATGCGGTGAAGTCAGCCGATAACCCAGAACAGTTCGTGCGAGAGCTGCAAAAGGCCGGGTACGCCACCGACCCGAACTACGCCAGCAAGATCTCGCAGATCGCAAGACAGATGAAGTCGTACGAGAGCTACGCAATGCTCGGTACCACAACGCAACTTTAAGGGTAGGGATCCATGGCGAGTTTGATCAATATTGGCATGTCCGGGCTGGGAGCTGCCCAGTCCGGGATGTATACCCTGGGTAACAACATCGCCAACGCCGATGTCGAGAGCTACTCGCGCCAGCAGAACGTGCAGAAAACCAAGGGCGGCCAGCAGACCGGCCAGGTCTTCATCGGTACCGGGACAACCCTGGCCGACGTGCGCCGGGTGTACAACGCCTACCTGGAAAACCAGCTGCGCACCACCACTTCGCTGTCCAGCGACGCCACTTCCTACCTGAACCAGATCACGCCGCTCGATACCGCCCTGTCGAGCGCCGACACCGGTATTACCGCCGCCCTGCAGAGCTTTTTCAGCGCCATGCAGGATGCCTCGGCCAAGCCGACCGAGGATGCTTCGCGCCAGTTGCTGCTGACCAGTGCCCAGACCCTGGCCAAGCGCTTCAACACCCTGTCGTCGCAGCTCAACCAGCAGAACAGCAACCTCAACAGCAACATGGCCTCGCTCGCCACTCAGGTGAACAACCTGACCAAGACCATTGCCGATCTCAACGAGCAGATCTCCAAGGTCGGCGCCATTACCGGCCAGCCCAATGACTTGCTCGACCAGCGTGACGGCGCAGTGCGTGAGTTGACCGCACTGATCGGTGCCGATGTCGTCGAGCAGAAAAACGGCAACTACGACATCTACCTGAAGAACGGTCAGGCACTGGTGCTGGGCAGTACCACCCAGACCATTGGCGTTGAGCCAAGCGCGACCGATCCGACCCGCATGAGCCTGATCCTCAATCGCGGCTCGACCAAGATGGACATCACCAACAGCACCACCGGTGGTGAGCTGGGCGGGCTGATTCGCTACCGCAAGGAAACCCTCGACCCTGCGCTCAACGAGCTCGGCCGAGTGGCCCTGGTCGTCGCCGATGCGATCAACAGCCAGCTGGCCCAGGGCATCGACAAGAACGGCAACTTTGGCGCCAGCCTGTTCGGCGACATCAACAGCCTCAAGGCCATCAGCGAACGCAGCGTGCCCAAGCTGGGCAACAGTACAGGCTCCGGCAACCTCGATGTGACCATCAAGGACACCGGCAAGCTGACCACCAACGACTACCAGGTCACCTTCACCAGCGCCACCGAATACACCGTGCGCCGCCTGCCGGACAACACCGAGATGGGCAGCTTCGACCTCACCACCACGCCGCCACCGGTGATCGACGGCTTCACCCTGTCGCTCAATGGCGGCGGCTTGGCGGCCGGTGACAGCTTCAAGATCACCCCGACCCGCAATGCTGCAGCGAGCATCGAATCGGTGCTGACCGATCCCAAGCGCCTGGCCTTGGCCTCGCCGTTGACCGCCACCAGTGGCTCGGGCAACAAAGGTACCGGGGTGATCACCCAGCCGACCCTGACCACTGAACTGGACATCTACGATTCGGCCCAGCTCAGCGCCATGCAGAACGGTCTGAAGAATTCCACCCCGGTCAAACTGGTGTTCGGCGACGATGCGAGCTCGCCGCAGACCTACACCCTGTTCAACGCCAAGGGCGACCCGATCGGCAGCGGCACGATCATCCCTGGGCAGGACAACAAGCTTCAGTTATCGGTGCCGGTGGTCGATGCCAGCGGCAATCCGACCGGGGAAAACTTCACCTTCGAGATGAACGTCAACGGCGCACCGAAGAACGGTGACAGCTACACCGTGGCGCTGACCGGTGCGGGCTCGGCGGATAACCGTAATGCCCAGTCGGTGATCGACCTGCAGACCAAGTCGACCGTCGACGTCGGCGCCAATGGCAAGGGCATCAGCTTTACCGACGCCTACGCCAAGCTGGTCTCCAACGTCGGCGGCAAGACCGGCCAGGCGAAAATGGACAGCGATGCTACCAATGCCCTGCACACCTCTGCGTTGGACAGCCGTAACTCGTTGTCGGGCGTCTCGATCGACGAAGAAACCGGCAACCTGATCAAGTTCCAGCAGTACTACACCGCGTCGTCGCAGATCATCAAGGCGGCCCAGGAAACCTTCGCCACCTTGATCAACAGCCTTTAAGGAGCCGTAGACCGTGCGCATTTCCACTTCGCAGTTCTACAACACCAGTAGTGCCAACTATCAGCGCAACTTCGCTAACGCGGTGAAGAGCCAGCAGGATGCCAGCGACGGCCTGCGAATCCGCACAGCGGCCGACGATCCGGTGGGCGCGGCGCGTCTGCTGCAGCTTGAGCAACAGCAAAACATGCTCAAGCAATACTCCGGCAACATCACCAACGTGCGTAACGCGCTGGGTACTGCCGAAAGCACACTGAACTCGATCGGTACTATCTTGCAGCGGGTCAACGAGCTGGCCATCAGCTCCGGCAACGCTGGTTTCACAGACGCCGACCGTAAAGCCAATGCCGATGAGCTGGCGTCGCTGGAAGATCAGTTGTTCTCGCTGATGAACAGCCGGGATGAAAACGGCAAATACCTGTTCTCCGGCTCCAAGGGTGATACCCCGCCGTACGTGCGCAATGCTGATGGCACCTACAGCTATCAGGGCGACCAAAGCAACTTGATGTTGCAGGTTGGCGACATGCTCAGCCTGGCGGCCAACGAGACCGGCTACAGCGCTTTCGAACAGGCCTTGAACACCAGCCGTAGCGAGACCAAGCTGACCACCCCGGCCATCGACGATGGCCGTGTCAGTCTGTCCAATGGCCAGGTATCGGGCAGCTCGCTGTACAACGACCGCTTCCGCAGCGGCGAGCCGTACAGCATCGAGTTCACCAGCAGCACTCAATTCAAGATTACCGATAGCAACGGTAACGACGTGACCCTGGAAGCGAGCCAGGGTGGCAAGTTCGATCCGCAAGGTGAAAACACTACGATCAACTTCCGCGGTGTCGATCTGCGTCTGGATATCTCCTTCAAGGACGGTGACGACGCTGACCGTGATGCGGCCATCGCCGGTCATGTCTTCACCCTAAGCGCCAAGCAAGACAGCATCACTGGTACTCGTAGCCCTGGCAACGGTCCTTCGGCGAGCCAGGTAACCGGCGCCAGCATCACCGATCAGGCACTGTACGACGCAGCTTTCCCGGGCGGTGGGGCGATTCTCAAGATCTCCGACAGCGACCCGACCCAGTTCGATTTGTATGCCGCGCCGATGAGCGCCGACAGTCGGCCGATCGGCAGCGGCACATTGGCCGGCACCGGTACCGCTGGTGATCCGTATACAGCCACAGCGGCGGGAGTGACTTTCGAGCTTTCCACAGCGCCGGATGCTGGGGACTCGTTCGCCGTCAAGGCCGACACGCACCAGACCCAGAACGTCCTCGATACGATCGGCCAACTGCGTAAAGCGCTCAGCACGCCTGTGGACTCCGATCCGGTGGCCCGGCAGAATTTCAAGGCTGCGCTGGACTCGGCCATTGGCAACGTGGGCAGTGCCATGAACCAGGTGAGCGCCTCGATCAGCTCGATCGGTGGACGTGGCGCGGCGCTTGATGTCCAGGCCGAGACCAATGAGGCGCTGGGTACTGAGAACACCAAGACGCAGAGTTCGATCCGCGAAAGCGATCCCGCCGAGGTCATGCTGCGTCTGCAGATGCAGTCCAACATGCTGCAAGCTTCGCTACAGGCCTATGTAAAAATCTCCGGGTTGTCGCTGGTCAACTACATCTGATCCCTCCTGCTGCCTCATCCCACCTGCATCAGGCCCTTGCGGGGCCTGATGCACGGCCCCGCGAAGGTCTTATATCGTGAACGCTCATCCCGCCGTCAGTATCGTAATCCCTGCCTACAATCCGCGTTTTTTCGCAATGGCGCTGCAAAGCGCGCTGGCGCAAACCTATGAACGCCTGGAGATCCTGGTATGCGATGACAGCCAGGGCGAAGAGATCGAAGCGATCGTTCGCTCCTTCGACGGCGTCGGCGTCGCCGCTGTGCGCTACGTGCGTAACGAGACCCACTTGGGCTTCGCGGGCAACCTGGTCAAGGCTGTGGAGCTGGCTAGCAGCGAGCTGGTCAAGGTGCTCTGTGACGATGATCGGCTGTTCCCCTTGTGTATCGAGCGCCAGGCGGCGTTGCTCCAGGCCCACGCCGACATCAGTTTGGTGCTGGCCCAGCGCGTGTTCTCCGACGCAGGTAACTGCATGCTGCCTATGCGGTTGTCGAACGCGCGTTTCGTGAGCTTCGACACCGTGTTCAAAGGGGACGACATACTGGCTTTCCAGGACGGGCATGCGTTCAAGTTCCTGGGCAACTTTTCCGCCGCCTTGATGCGCCGGCAACCGGCCCTGGACCTGTTGCGGGCCTTGACCCAGGATGGCCAGGGTTTCGTCGCGCTGCTGGACCAGGCGCTGTTCACTTGCCTGATGCGCCGAGGGGATGTGGCGGTGATCGCTGACGTCCTGGCAGTCGAGCGCCTGCATCCCGAGCGGGTGAGCAGGCGTCCCGAGGTTGTGCAGGCAGCCAGCGTCGAGTGGGGATGGCTGCAGCAGATGCTGCAGGCCCGAGGTGGCGAAGCCGCCCCGGCGAAGGGCTGGGTTCGACAGTTGCCACTGAGCCAGGCCGGGGAGATGCCGAGGCAATGGCAGGAAACCAATCTGCAACTGATGCTGAGCAACTGGCAAACCTGCATGCAGGGTCGCGTGGGTAGCGATTGTGAAAGCTATGCTGAGTTCTACCAGCAGTGGCTGCAGGCGCGCCGCTTCAGCGATGCCCAGCGCCGGCAGTTGCCACAAGTGTTGGCGGCATGGCCACGGCAGCCGCGGATCGTTGTGCTGGTCCTGGACCTGGAGGGCGATCGCGCTGAGTTGCAGGCGACCTTGGACAGCCTTGCCGGGCAGATCTATGAGCGTCATGCCTGCCGGGTATTCTCTGCGTTGCCTGTCAGCAGCGGCGGCGCTGCGACAAGCTTCTTGACGCTTGAACAAGATTGGGTTGCCCAGCTCAACCACGAGGTGGCAACGCTGGCCGAGGACGACTGGGTCTACCTGCTGCGTGCGGGCGACCGCGTCAGTGAATCGGCGCTACTGGTGTTGGCCGAACGCATCGCGCTATTCCCTGGCTTGGCTTGCCTCTACAGTGACGAGGCCACCTGGCACGACGGCCAATCGCAAGAGCCGGTGTTCAAGCCGGACTTCAACATCGACCTGTTCCGCAGCTACCCCTATGTGGGGCGCACCTTGGCATTTTCTTGTTCGGCACTTAAAGCGTTGGACGGATTCAACCCGGCATTCGCCGAGCTGGCCCCTCATGATCTGCTCTGGCGCTTGATGGAGGCTCGCGGTCCCCAGGTGATCGGCCACATTGCCGAAGTGCAGGTGCAGTCCGCGTTCGGCTACGCGCAATGGATGTCGTCGGCGGTGGTGCTGGAGCACAACGGCCCGGTCGTGCAGGCCCATCTGACACGTCTTGGCATCGAGCATCAGCTCCACCAAGGCGCCTTGGCGCTGCTCAACCGCGTGCAGTATCTGCATGCCGAAAAACCTTTGGTGTCGATTGTCGTGGCTTGCGCGGACGACCTTGGAAGTCTGCAGCAGTGTGTGCAGAGCATCATTGAGCAAACCACCTATCCGCGGTACGAGGTGGTCGTAGTTGCCGGGGGCGAAGTCGACCCCGCCACAACGGCCTGGCTGGCAGCGATGGCCGATATCGGCGGCGGTATCCTACGGGTGCTGCGCTTACCCATGCGCGGTGACGAGTGCGCGCTGTTCGACCGTGCAGCCCGGCAAGTTGGCGGTGAGTACTTGCTCAGGCTATCGGCGCAATTGCGTGTGACCCAGCCTGACTGGCTGGATGAAATGCTCCAACATGCGCAACGCCCCGAAGTGGGTGTGGTAGGCGCCAAGATCATCGACCGCTTCGACCAAGTGCTTGAGGCGGGCAGGGTGCTGGGTGTCGGTCAGGCCGCAGGCCCGGCGTTCGCCGGGGAGGATGCCCACGCCCGGGGCTATCTGCAGCGCTTGCAGTCAGTGCAGAACTGGAGCGCAGTCAGCGGCGACTGCCTGCTCATTCGCAAATCGTTGTGGCAGGACCTGGGCGGCTTGCGTTCGCAACAGTTCTCCGTAGGCTTGTGTGAGCTTGACCTGTGCCTGAGGGTCACTGGCGAAGGCTACCTGGTGGTGTGGACACCTTACGTGCACATGCGCGCGTTACCCAGTGGAGGATCGGCAAAAGGTCTGGCACGGCCCGATAACCAGATACAGGCTTTCGTTGATCAATGGCTGCCGCGTTTGATCCAGGACCCGGCATACAACCCCAACCTCAACCTGACCGTCGCTAACTTTGCGGTCGAGCCAACCATTCGTGGCAGCTGGAACCCGCTGTGCGCGAGAATAGTGCCATCGGTGCTTTGCCTGCCTATCAATGCCTCGGCGGTCGGTCACTACCGGGTCATCCAGCCGTTCATTGAGCTTGAGGGCGCGGGAAGGGTGATCGGCCACGTTGCCCATGAGTCCCCCAACACCGTGCAGTTGGCACGGATGAATCCGGACGTGGTGGTCCTGCAGCTTCGGCACACCGCAGGGACGGCGCAGGATATCGAGCGCATCGCGCGAATCTCATCGGCTCGAAGGGTATTCGAAATCGATGACTATGTGCTGGCTGCCCCGTCGAAGAACAGTCATGCACGCAACAAGCCGGCGGACATCGAACAGCATCTGCGCAGGAGTATCAGCTTATGCGATCGGGTGGTCGTGACCACTCAGGCACTGGCGAACGCTTTGTCGAGTATGCATCGCGACATTCGCGTAGTCCCTAACACGCTGGCTCCGCACCTATGGACAGGCTTGCAGAGCCTGCGCGCGACCTCGTCCAAGCCGCGCATCGGTTGGGGCGGGGGAACCAGCCATGGCGGAGACCTGGAGGTGATCGCAGAGGTTGTGCGGGAATTAGCCGCTCACGTCGAATGGGTATTCTTCGGTATGTGCCCGGATAACCTGCTGCCCTATGTGCATGAGTTCCACCCGGCGATTGGCTTGCACGATTACCCGCGCAAGTTGGCCAGCTTGAACCTGGATCTGGCGCTGGCACCGTTGGAGCAGCATATTTTCAATGACTGCAAGAGCAACCTGCGCCTGCTCGAATACGGGGCTTGCCGATACCCTGTGGTGTGCTCCGACACTGAGGCCTATCGCGGTGACTTGCCCTGCACCCGGGTGCGCAGCAACAGTACCGATGATTGGTTGCAAGCTATCCGCATGCATCTGAGCGACCCGGTCGCCAGCTACAAAATGGGCGACGAACTGCATGAGCGAGTGATGCGCGATTATGTGCTGCGCGGCGATGCACTGCGGGCTTGGGAAAGAGGTTGGCTGGACGATTGAAGTGCTGAGCGGGTTTCTTCACTGCGTCTTGCAATAACGACGTTGGACCTGTGAGAAGGGCTTGCCCCTTCCCACAGGCACTTCGCTTAACCAGCCAACCAGGCGTTGCGCCAGGCTTGCAGGGATCGCTCGTCTAGCATCCAGTCCCTGCGCACTCTCGTTTGCAGTTTGTCGCCCAGACGTGCAGTCTCGTCCAGATCGCTCAGGTGCATACGAATCGCTTGCAGCCAGTCCTGGTCGCGGTTGTCTACCCGCGTTACGGGAAGTTCCTCGCTGCGGTCACCCAGTACGTCACTGCAGATTACCGGAAAGCCGCAAGCGCCATATTCCAGCAATTGCACATTGCCTTGATACTCGTTGAAACGAGTTTGCTCCCGTGGAGCCAGAACCAGGTCCAGATTCAACCCCGCCAGCGCTTGCGGATAGCGCTCCGGCGGGACCGCGCCATGTAGTTCATGCATGAATGCGCACAATGGCTCGGGGCAGTGGCCAAGGAACACCCACTCGACCTCGGCGGCCAGTTCCTTGACTACCTCCAGCAACATTAGCAAGTCGCGGCTGTCCTGGGCCTGGCCGGTCAGGCCGACGCGCGGCTTGCGGCCGACGCGGCGCTGCCCCTGAACGGTTGCCCATGCGGGTAGATACAGCCGGTTTTCAACGACGCGGATATCTTCGTGCAACCCAGCCAACGCTTCCGCCAACGAGGCGGTGGGAACTACCAGGCGATCGACGCAAGCCAGGCTTCGTTGCAATGCGCCGCACACGTCGCCCGATACATTGAGGGCATCACGCAGTTCGCCAGGCAACTCCGGCAGGCAGCTATCCAGTTCCAAGACCTTGAACGCCCGGTTAAAGGCTTTCATCCGCTGCATGGCGACCAAGCGTTCCTCGTCGAGCTTCAGCTGCAGGATGATGCTGTCTGGCTCATAACGCTCAAGGTCAGGCAGGTGCATCAAGCCCAGCGATAACGCTCCGTCGAGGCTGCCAGCCTGCTGCAGTGCAGTGAACGGCTGCACGATGCGGCAATGCCCGCTCATGGATAGATCGGCAGGGTGGGCCAGTACGGTTGGCAAGGGTTTCCACGATGACAGAGGGCGCCATGACAAGGCCGTATTAGCGAGCTGGAAGCCGCCTTTGTGCACGAGCGATAAGCTCGGATTGTAGGCTGTGTCTCTGGCGAGCAACGGCAACCACTTCGCGTACAGCGCGTCGTCCTCTTGCTGTGAAGCGGGCTCGGTGGTCTGGCTGCTGAGCAGCAACTGTGCGTTGGCGGCCCAGACATTCAGGTAGCCCGCCTGCCGGGCACGTAGGCAGAGGTCGACATCCTGATAGCGCGGCGACACGTCATCGCTCAGACCGCCCAATGTCTGGAACAGCTCGCGCGCAATCATCAGGCAATCGCCGCTGACGGCGCTGTAGTTCTGGTCGACCTGTAGCCGTTGCATGTAGCCCGGTGCGTCTGCAGCCAGGCCGACGAAGGGGCGCCCGACTGGACCCTGTAGACCGAGAATCAGGCCGGCATGGCTGACCTTGCCGTCGGCAGACAGCAACTTGGCGCCCACCGCGCCGACTTCCGGGCGCTGAGCATGATTGAGCAGTTCATCAAGCCATTCGTCATCGTAGGCAGCGACGCGTGGTGAGAGCAGCAGCAGGTAGTCGCCCCGCGCCTGTTCGGCGGCGTTGTTGATCGCGCTTGCCCCACTGGCATGGGCGGCGTCATGAAGCAGAGGCCGCAGCCGCGGATCGCCCAGCCCAGCGAGGGCGCCGAGCCAGCCGCGGACCTCTGTCGCCTCCGGGTCGCTTTCGATCAACAACAGCTCATGGTTGCGGTAGCGTGTCTGCTCGAGCACGCTTTCAATACAGCGCTGTAGGTAGTTCAGGTCGCTGCCAGCCACGATCAGGATCGAGACCAGAGGCTGCTGTCGATGGCCATAGCGTATGCGGTACTGGCCGGCCTTTTCGCAAAGTACCTCGGGCGCCTCGTAGCCACGTGCGCGCAAATGCTGGGTGATGGCGTTCTTCTCTTCCGTCAGATCAGCCAGTTGTGGTGCATCGCTGATCAGCAAAGGCTCAGCGATATGGCCAAGGCCATCCAGGCCACCGAGGTTGATAAGGCGCAGGATCAACTCGAACTCCGGTCGTTGCCGGTAATGGCTGTCGAAGCCTCCGGCCGCTACTACCGCATCCCGGCGCAGCAGCCAGTTGCGTCCCATTGAGGCAGGTAGGCTCAACAGGTAGTCGAGGTTAAAGTCCGGCTTGAGTACCGCGCCCAGGCTGTCGTCGCCCTGGCGGTACAGAGCATCGCAGTAGAGTGCCCGGCAATCAGGCGCATTGAGCAGTTCCAGGCCCGCCACCAGCAGACCGCTGGCGGTCAGCTCGTCGCCAGCATCGATCAGGCAGAACCAGTCGAACGCAGGTTCGCTGAGCAGGCGGTTGAGCGCCTCGATCCAGTGCTGTGTCGTTACCGGGATGACCTGGCCAGTGAATTCAGGCGCGTCGGCGACGCTTAGCAGCACGGGGTGGATGTTCCGATAGATCTGGTGGGTGGCGGCCAGTGACTGCTGGGTCGCGGCGACCTTGGCAGGGTCACCGTGCAGGTCAAGTACCAGCACGGCGAAGCGCGCTCCCTGGCCATGCTGTTCCAGGCGCTGTTCGACCAGGCCGCGCTGCAACGGTGTAAGGTTGCGCTGTGCGAGCCAATCCTGCACACCCGGCGCCTCGGCTTGATCCTCTTCGATCAGGCCCAGACGCACCAGCATTTTGCGCCGGCCCGTGCGAACGGTTTCGCTGTCCAGGTCCCAATGGCGGGCGTAGAGCTGCTGGTACAGCGCCGGGTAGTCCTTGAGCGCTTGTTGCGAGCGCCGCGTTGGATCGACTGCGCTGGCGCGCATGCGCGCTTCGACGGATTCGCAGTGCACATGCCGGAAGTTGGCGCGCAGCGCCAGGCGCATGAGGAAGTCCCAATCCTCGAACGCCGGCAAGGCCTCGTCGAAACCGCCCACTGCAGCGATCAGGGCGCGCGGGCAGGCGAAGGTGTTGACCGGAATATAATTGTTGTAGAACAGCCGCTCACGGGAGTATTCCGCTTGCCGGTAGCGCTGCTCACGACGCATCTCCACCCGACGATCGCCCTCCAGCGTCTCGGTGATGAGCACCGCATCGGTGTAGACCACCTCTCCTGGGTGGCTCTCGATGGCATGGGCCAGCGTCTGCAGGTGGTGCGGCAGGTACAGGTCGTCATCGTCCAGGTACACCACGTAGCGGCCGCGCGCCAGACGGTGGGCCGCATTGCGCGCCGCCGCCGGACCTTGGTTGCGGCCCTGGCGCAGGTAGGTGATGGGGAAGTCGTAGCCGTCGAGCAATGACTCGACCCCAGCCCCCTTGTCGTTGACCAGGATCACCTCGAAGTCCTGGCAGCTTTGCCGGGTCAGGCTATCCAAGGCATCGACCAACAAACGCGGGCGGTTGAAGGTGGTGACGATCACGCTGAACAGCGTGTCGGATTCGATCGCCGTGTGCTGCACTTCGAACAGCATCTGGCGAATCGCCTCCTTCCGTTCGGCGAAGCGTGCCTGGACCTGCGCCGGGTAGCCCGCCAGGCGCCGTAGGTACAGCTGCCAAATGCCGCCCGCGCCTTGCTGCATGCGCTGGCGGGCAGCTGGGACAGCGAGGTTCAGCTCCAGGATGCGGGTATGTTCAGCCAAGGGTTTGTCAGAGGCATAGAACTTCTGCGAAATCTGTCCGCCATGGATGCGGTAGCCGACGCTCGCTTGGTTCAGGAACAGGAAGTCAGGGGCGACCTGGGCGATGCGGGTCCACAGCTCCCAGTCACCGGCCAGCATTTGCTCACGGTGGATGCAGCCGTCTTCGAGGGTGAAACCAGGCAGGGCGCTGCGTCTGAAGATCGCCGCCGAGGGGGTGATGTAGCTGTCATGGGTCAGCAGGTCAACCAGCTCGTCGCGCCCGCCCACGTAATTATTGGCGCGGTGCCCCGGGTGTACGGCGTGCTTGAGCACCTGGCCGTGTTGGTCGATCCACAGGCACTGGGTATAACCCAAGGCGACCTGCGGGTGCTGGTCCATGGCCGCGACCAAGCTGCGCAGGTGGCCTGGGTAAATTATGTCATCGGAGCCCAATACCACAACATAGCGCCCGCTGCCGGAGCGTAAGCATTGGTTGTAGTTGCCGATCATCCCCAGGTTGCGTTCATTGACCTTGTAGGTGAAGCGCGGATCCTGCTGGTAGCGCTCGAGCACTTGCAGGCTGTCGTCGGGCGAGCAATCGTCGAATACCAGCAGTTCGAGGTTCACGCCTTCCTGAGCCAGGACAGACTCGACAGTCTGCCCGACGAAGCTGGCATTGTTGTAGGACATCACCGCAACGGTGACATCTACCACAGGGGTCTTGGGCTTGCGCTGGCGGGCCTTGATTTCACGAAGCTGTTCCAGCCCGTTGAACAAACGCGCCAGGGCTGCGTCCTGAATGTTCACCTGGGTCATGCCTGCTCCTTCTGTACCGCTGCGCGGAAGGTGTCATAGTCGCGGAAGTAGTCGTCTTCGTCGTAGCGCTCGGAGGCCAGCACCATACACACCGAACCACTGGAGAAATTGTCGATTTCGCGCCAGATCATTGGCGGTATGTATAGGCCGTAGTAGGAGCGATTGAGGTGGTACTTGAAGCGTGTACGGCCGTCATCGAGCAGAATGTCGAAGCTGCCGGACATGGCAATGAGCAACTGATGCAAGCCTTTGTGCGCGTGGCCGCCGCGATGGGAGCCGCCAGGCACGTCGTACAGGTAGTAGACTCGCTCTATGGAGAAGGGAATGTGCCGGTCGGACTCGACGAATGTCAGGTTGCCGCGCGGGTCTTCAATCTTTGGCAGATCGATGATTTTGCAGTCTTTCAGAGACATGACGGATCCTTGGGCGAATTGGGGGCAGCGGCGGGTGCGAAGCTATTGCATGCATCGATCACAGCCTCGACCAATGTTTCGGGCATGCCGGGGTACAAGGGCAGGCTGAGGACCTGTTCGGCGAGCCGGTCGGCCACAGGCAAGTGCGCGCTGTCGAGCTCGGCATAGGCGCCTTGCCGATGGATCGGGATCGGGTAGTGGATCAGGGTCGGGATACCGCAGGCGTGCAGGTGCGCCTGTAGTGCGTCGCGCTGGGCACAGCGCACCACGAACAGGTGCCAGACGTGGGACTGGCGCGGTTCGCTGGGTTGCGGCAGCAAGATCAGCGGGTTGTCGATGGTGTCCAGGTAGCGCTGGGCCAGTGCTTCGCGATGCCGGGCATCATCGTGCATTCGGGCCAATTTCACGCGCAGGAATGCAGCCTGCAGCTCGTCCAGACGTGAGTTGGTGCCCTTTACCGCATGCACGTACTTCTCGCTGGAGCCGTAGTTCCCGAGCCGACGCACCTCATTGGCCAATGCCAGGTCCTGGGTGGTCACCGCGCCGGCGTCGCCCAGCGCGCCGACGTTCTTGACTGGGAAGAAACTAAAGCCTGCCGCATCCCCGAGTGCGCCCGCCGAAACACCCTGGGCATCCAGGGCGCCGTGCGCCTGCGCGGCATCCTCGATCAGCAGCAGACCATGGGCGTCGGCTATGGCCCGCAGCCTGGCCATATCGGCCAACTGGCCATATAGGTGAACGGCGATGATCGCCCCGGTATGCGGGGTGATGGCTGCTTGCACTTGCGCGGGGTCGATCAGGAAACCGTCCTGCACTGGGTCCACTGGTACCGGTACGCACTCGGCTGCGTTCACCGCAAGGGCGGTGGCGACGAAGCTGTTGTCAGGCACGATCACCTGGGCGCCTGGCGCGAGCTTGCCCAGTTGACGGTAGCCTTTGAGAATCAGGGTTAGCGCGTCCAGGCCATTGCCCACGCCTATGCAGTGCTCAACGCCGCACAGCGCTGCGAATTCGCGTTCGAATGCTTGCACTTCCTGGCCGAGCACGTACCAGCCCGAGCGCAGTACCCGCACGAAGGCCTCGGTCAGTTGCGCCTCATCACGTGCGGTGAGCTGTTGCAGGTCAAGAAAGCGATGCATGGTCTTCATCCAGATAGCGAACGACACGGGCCGGGTTGCCGACCACCAGTGCCCGTGCCGGTACGTCTCGCGTTACCACGGCGCCGGCGCCGACCATGGCGTGCTCGCCGATGGTCAGGCCGGGCAGGATCACCGCCCCTGCGCCAATGGATGCGCCGCGTTCGATGCGGGTTTCGGGGAAGCGCTCTGGCCATTGCCGGGAGCGAGGAAAACGGTCATTGGTGAAGGTGGCGTTGGGACCGATGAACACATCGTCGGCCACGCGCAGGCCATCCCACAGGTGTACGCCGCACTTGACCGTGACCCGGTCGCCCACCTGTACATCGTTCTCGATGAAGCAGTGCGCGGCAATATTGCAGTCACGGCCTATGCGAGCACCTGGCAGGATCACCACGAATTGCCAAACACGTGTGCCGTCGCCGATTGCACTGCTTTGGACATCGGCCAAAGGGTGTTGGGTAGTCATGCCATCAGTTCCTTGAGCACGTCCAGGGCGCGCTGCCCGGCCCGGCCATCGAAACCGTGGAAGAACTGTTCGATGGCGGCGCGACGGGTCTCGCCCAACTGGTCCTGGCCGTCGCGCAACTGATCGAGAAACTGCTCGATCTGGGCGGCGCCGCTGGCGACCTGGTAATGGCGGACCACGCTGCTGCCCTCTTCGTTGAGCCCCAATCCATCGGGATTGTGCAAGTACAGTACCGGCTTGCCAGTTGCCAGGTACTCCATCAGGAACGAGCCGACGTCGCTGAGCAGCGCGTCGCTGGCAGCGAAGGCATGACGGTGGTCGGTGTGTTCGTCGATGATCACGCCTCGCGCTTGCAGGGCCTGCTTGAGGGCGGCGATACCCGCTTCATCGAGAATGTTCAGGTTGATCAGCTTCTTCCACAGCAACGGATGTGGGCGGAAGATCAGCGCCAGGTCCGGGCGGCGGGCGAAGGCATCGAAGATTGGCGCGGCGAGCAGGTCAAAGGTGGACCACAGGTCGCCGTCGATGGAGAAGTGCGCGTTCCACAGCACTGCTCGGCGATCACCGATAGCTTGGCGAAGTGTCGGGTCGACCGGGAATTGCTCGAGATTTGCCAGCCCATCCATGCGCGGGTGTCCGGTGACATGGACATGCTTGGCGCCAGTAGGGCAATGCCGCTCGAACATTTCGCGCACTCCCTCGGAGCGCACGAACACAGCGCTCGCCCCTGTGATCACCGGCTGCCCGTACTGATACACATAGTTGTGTGCGCCACCACCAACCTCAAGGCCGTAAGGAATATATGCCGTATAACGCACCTGCTGGCGCAGGTTGGCGAAGCGGTAGGCCGGTGGGCGGGTTTCATCATAGGGCGAGGTATAAATCACAGCATCGAAACCGGCTGCGTGCAGGTCGAACGCATCCCAGGCCACGAAGGGGACGCCCATTTCATCCAGGTGCGCTTGCGCGACTTCGCGCTTCCATTGGTAGTCGTTGTGGATGAACGGCAGCAGCACCACGACCACCTCGGTATCGGCGTCGTCGCGGGCTGCTTCCCAGAGAGTGCGCACGTTGCCCCAGGATTCGGGCAGTTGATAAAGAATGGCCAGGCGGCGCTTGCCCTTCACGGAATTGTCCTTATGCATGTTCGGTCCTGGCTTTCCAGCCACTGGCAAGTACCTGGCCGGCCATGTCCAGGTCAGCGGTGGTATCGATGTCGAAGGCTTTGAGTTCCATGGCGCGTATCGGCAGGAACGGCTCTATCGCCTGGTAGACGTACAGCGGTTTGTCCACGACCAGGTTCGGTTCGATGACGGCAATGCCGGTCCATTCGTGTGGGGGGTGCGGCTCGCGAGTGAAGCCGGTGACGCATTCACCGGCGGCGTCGAGTGTCACGCGCACGCCGTCGCTGGTGGTGTAGCGCGATACGCCGATCAACTGCCGGTGCTCGTTGGCGGCCGCGATGAACTGTTGGAAAGAAGTGTCTTCCACCAGGGTATCGGCATCGATCATCAGGAACCGTTCGCCCAGGTGCCGGGAAACCAGATGCAAACTTTGCAGGGTATTGGTCCGCAAGTAGTCGGGATTGCGCACCACGATCAGGTCACGGCGCAGGGCCATGGCGTGTGCAATGACATCTTCTTCCTCGAAGCCGACCACCAGCCAGACGTTTTCCGCCCATGCCAGACGTTCCAGGTGATAGTCGAGCAGCGAACGGCCACAGACTTCGACCAGGCATTTGGGTTTGTTTAGGCCTAGCCGGGAGCCGATCCCGGCAGCGCAAATCACAACATGCTTAATAGGCGACATAGGGTTTTACCGTCGTTGATGACGAAATCACTCAGTTTGACCAGCAAGGGGTTTGGCGTGTGGGTGCCGCCGAAGGCAATGCGCCAGTTGGCCGCCTCGAACATAGGCACATCATTCATGCCGTCGCCCACGGCGATGACCCGGTCAAAGCGATCTCTAAGGCTGGCGATGGCATCACCTTTGTGCAGCACGTGGGCGATACCGGTAAGGCTGCCGTTTTCCAGCTGTGCGGTGGACGTGAAGCTCTGAATGCCCAGACGATCGAGAATCGGCCGCACCCAGACATCCAGGTTGCCGGTCACAACGAAGCACTGCTCGGGCCGTTGGCGGATGAACTCGAGCATGTGCTGGTCGAACTCGACCTGTTCGGCCAGGGCAGCGTGAATCCAGTCAAGCCGTGCGTCACGAAGCAGGCGCACCCGCAGCTTGAAAGATTTATCAAATGGCAGCACGCCATTGATGGTGGCTTGGGTCAGGACAGAGATTTCATCTTCAAGACCCACGGAAGACGCGATCAGCGGCAGTAGTTCCTGTCGCGTCAGGGTTCCGTCGAGGTCGAAGCAGTAAGCGGTGCTCATGGCTGCGCTGCCTTTTGCAGAATGCGGTAGTACTGGCGAGTCTCTGCACGCTTTTCCAGGTCCTGGGCGAACAGAAAGTCCGACGCCCGAACGCTGAAGGCTCCGGGTGTCAGAGCCTGCTCCAGCAGTTGCTCAAGTTCGGCGATGGTGCGGTAGATGGCCGAATACTCGTGTTGCAGTTCATTGGAATAGAAACGATCGAGGGTAAAGCGCTCGCTGACGCCAACCGGTTCGCGTAAGTAGATCTGGCCGCCGGGGGCGCACAGCTTGCCGGCCTGAGTGAGCAGCTTCAAACAGTCCTGGTCGTTGAGGTAGATCAGCAGTCCGGAAACGATTATCAGGTCGTAGGGCGGCGCGAGCACCAGCGTGTCTGGGGTGATGTCGGTGGCCGACATCACCTGGAAGCGGAGCTCGGGCTTGCCGCGCAAGCCTGCCTCGGCCTGGGCTTTTTCCACGAGTGAGGGGGAGAAGTCGATGCCCAGATACTGAGCGCTCGGCGCCTGGTCATGCACGAACCACCCCCAGCGTCCGATGCCACAACCGATATCGAGGACGCGGCTGCCAGTGCCTAGGCGCAACTGAGGTGAAAGTACCTGCTTCTCAGTGGCGTCGCGCTGCTCGACCAGTTCCGGATTGCTGTCCTGGTACATGGTAGCGCTAAGCACATTGGCGTAATCGGCCTTGCCACGCTTGTCGAAAAAGGCCTGGGTCGAGCTGTAGTCGATGTCAATCCGCTCACCTTTTGATCGGCCTCGGCTGGTCATAGTCTCTCTCGTGCTGATGTGATGGGGTGGCAGTTGGCTGGGCGCGGCTAGGCGAGCGTCAGTCTTCCGGCGTTGGGGCAGGGTAAGCAAAAGGTCTGCCAATCACCGATGCAGTAGCTAACGGAGTGCTAGGATCTGAAAGCAGGGGTGGGGTGAAGTGACTTTGGGGGTGCGACGTGACTTGGCAGTCGAAACGCGCATCTTTAATCTATTGAGTCAGCGGGCAATACCGTCACCACTGTGCGTCAGGCCAGTATCATGGGCCACGGTCCGCGAAATTCCGCCATATCTATCGGGAAGCCACAATGATTGGCATCAAAAGTATCGCCAGTTACGTACCTGTCGAGGGTGTCGACAACTACGCCCAAGGTGCGAAATTCGGCAAGGATCAGGATTTCATTTTCGGCAAGATTGGTTCGACCTTCTTGCCGCGCAAGGATGATGAGCAGGAAACCTCCGACTTGTGTGTCGAAGCCGCGAGGAATCTGTTCGCTGCTAATCCTTCATTTGACCCGGCATCCATCGATATCGTCATCGTCGTTACCCAGAATGGCGATGCCGAAGGCCTGCCGCACACCGCAGCCATCGTCCAGCACAAGTTGGGCCTGCCGACCGCGATCGCTGCCTTTGATATTTCCTTGGGTTGCTCCGGCTATGTCTATGGCATCTATGCCATGAAAGGCTTCATGGAGGCGGCAGGTCTGAAGAATGGTTTGCTGCTCACCGCCGACCCGTACTCGAAGATCGTCGACCCTGAGGATCGCAACACCACCATGCTGTTTGGTGACGCCGCTACAGCGACCTGGATGGGCGAGGGCGCCGCTTGGCAGCTTGGCAAGTCGCTGTTCGGAAGCGATGGCTCCGGCGCTGAACATCTGCGTACGACCGATGGCAAGTTCTTCATGAACGGTCGTCAGGTTTACAATTTTGCTTTGGTCAAAGTGCCAGCGCATTTGCAGCAGCTGCTTGAGGCCAGCGGGCTTCGGGCCGATGACATCGATTTGTACTGTCTGCATCAAGGCAGCGCGGCGATCGTTGATGCGGTTTCGGCGCGTTTTGATGAGGGGGAGCACAAGACCAAGTTCGTCAAGGATATGGTAGAGACTGGCAATACCGTGTCGTCGAGCATTCCGTTGCTGCTGGAAAAGCACGTGCTTGGCTCGCAGCACAAGCGCGTTGCGCTGAGCGGTTTCGGTGTGGGGCTGTCGTGGGGCTCGGCGATCATCGAACGACGTGACTGACAGCTGCTCCTGATAACCAACGCCGCCGTTTCCCGGGCGGCGTTTTTGTATGCGGGCTTTGAACGAGTATGCGCTTGCCCTTTTGTGCGCATCAGGCTGTCTGTATTTTGGCGTCAACTCCTTGATTTCATTGGGCTGGCAGGATGCCAGTAATTTTTTTCGAAAATCCGCTAAAGCAACCCGCCCTGACGACGATAACTATTACGAAGGTTCTCTGTGCCACACCCGGCGAATTGCCAAGGCCGGAAGCCGTAGTACCCAATCCAACGAGGAATTCGTCATGGCTTTGACCGTTAACACCAACACCACCTCTCTGGGCGTTCAGAAAAACCTGAACCGTGCTTCCGACGCGCTGAGCACCTCGATGACCCGTCTGTCCTCCGGCCTGAAAATCAACAGCGCCAAAGACGACGCCGCCGGCCTGCAGATCGCTACTCGCATGACCTCGCAGATCCGTGGTCAGACCATGGCGATCAAGAACGCCAACGACGGTATCTCCATCGCCCAGACCGCTGAAGGCGCGATGCAAGAGCAGACCAACATCCTGCAGCGTATGCGTGAACTGGCAGTTCAGTCGCGAAACGACTCGAACAGCGAAAAAGACCGTGAAGCTCTGAACAAAGAGTTCACCCAAATGTCCGAAGAGCTGTCGCGTATCGCCAACAGCACCCAGCTCAACGGTAAGAACCTGCTGAACTCCGGCATCACCATGACCTTCCAGGTCGGTTCCGACAGCGGCGGCAACAACCAGATCTCCATCACTCTGGCCGACATGACTGCTGCCACCCTGGGCGTGGACAGCGGCGCAATCGCCATTTCCGGTGCTGACGCTGACATCAACGCCAACTTCAGCTCCGCCCTGAGCGCGATCGACAACGCTCTGCAGACCATCAACTCGACTCGTGCTGACCTGGGTGCTGCCCAGAACCGTCTGACCAGCACCATCAACAACCTGCAGAACATCAACGAGAACGCTGAAGCCGCTCGTGGCCGTGTACAGGACACCGACTTCGCTGCTGAAACTGCCCAGCTGACCAAGCAGCAGACCCTGCAGCAAGCTTCGACCTCGGTTCTGGCCCAGGCCAACCAGCTGCCATCGGCAGTCCTGAAGCTGCTGGGCTAATCTGCCTGACAGTACCTGGCGGGGAAGTGCTCTGAAGGCGCTTCTCCGCCTTTTCATTGGGAGGTGGTGGGCATGGACATGAGCGTCAAGCTGAACCTGTCTTACCCGGCCGCACGTCCGGCTGAGCAGGTCGCCGATAAATCGATCGCCGATAAGTCAGTTGCCCGGGCGACGGACGCCGAGCGTGGCAGCGATGCCAAAGAGCCGTCGGCGGTTACAGACGTCGAAAAGGTGCGCAGCGCTGTTTCGGAGATTGAAAAGTTTCTCAGTTCGACCCGACGTAACCTGGAATTCTCCACGGACGAAGAATCCGGCAAGATCGTGGTCAAGGTCATCGCCAGCGAAACCGGTGAGTTGATTCGCCAGTTGCCCTCCGAAGAGGCTCTGCGGATCGCCAATAGCTTGAGCGATGTCAATAGTCTTCTGTTCGACGCCAAAGTCTGATCTGCGGCGAACATCATGATGTGGTGAAGGCTAGGTCCACAGGAGTGGTTCCTGGCGCATTTACGAGAGGGAATACAGTATGGCAAGTCCGATTACGCCCAGCTTGGGCCTGGGGTCCGGTCTCAATATCACCGAGATCGTCACGGCCCTGGTCCAATCCGATACTGCCGCCAAGCAGGCGCAGATCACTCGGCAGACCGCCAACAACACGGCGTTCATCTCCGGTATCGGCTCGCTGCGCAGTGCCCTCACGACCTTCACCACTGCCATGAACAAGCTTAACGATAAGACCGCGCCGGCGTTCAATGCCTTCGCGGCCAAATCTGGCAATGAAAACATTGTCAAGGCTACTGCCAGCAATGCTGCTGTGGCGGGTACCTACAACATCGAAGTCAAGAACCTGGCCACCAGTTCGAAGGTGGCCAGCCAGGCGTTCGACAGTCCTAGCAAGGCGATCTCGCCTGGTGACCTGACCATCACTCAGGGTGACAAGACCTACACCGTCAAGGTGGGTGACAACGCCACGTTGCAGTCTGTGCGCGACCAGATCAACAAGGAGTTGGGTGCCAGCGGTATTTCCGCCAACATCATTAGCGGTGAGGACGGCTCGCGCCTGGTTTTGGGGTCGACCACCACCGGTGAATTCACTGATATTTCTGTTGATGGCATAGATGAGCTGAAAATCGACGGTACCAAGTCGATGAAGACCGAAGGCGCCGGATATATCACCGCCCCCGCCGCAGATGCCGTGCTGGAAATCGACGGTCTAGAGGTCAAGAGTGCGTCGAACACGGTCAGTAACGCCATCAGCGGCCTGAGTCTGGAGTTGACCGGTTCCAGCGTGGCGGGCACCAAGACTGCAGTCACGGTTGCGGCCAACAACGATGGCCTGAAGACTTCCGTCCAGGCTTTCGTCGACGCCTACAATGCCCTGCAGAAAACCATTACCTCGCTGACCAGCACTAGCCGTGACGCCGATGACAATCTGGTGCTCGGCCCGCTGACCAACGACCCGACCACTCGCTCGTTGTTGTCGGATGTGCGTGGCGTACTGGCTGAGGTCGGCGCGGGCGATCGCCTGACCAGTTTGAGCCAGCTGGGTATCAACACCCAGAAAGACGGTACCTTGGAGTTCAATAGCACCAAGTTCACCGCGGCCATGAACGACAAGAAACTTGGTGGTGAGGTTCAGGAGCTGTTCACCGGCACCAATGGTATCTTCGAGCGCATGAACAAGGCCATTAATCCGTACAATGCCACCGACGGCAGCCTGGTCACCCGCAAGAACAACCTGGATATCGTAGCCAAGAACCTCAGTGACCAGCAGGCCGCCCTGGATCGTCGCACCGCGTCGCTGACCGAGTCGCTGACCAAGAAATACGTAGCGCTGGACACCGCCCTGGGCAAGATGAAAGCCCAGGCCGACCAGATCACCTCGATCTTCGAAGCGATCAACGCGCAAGCCAAGAAATCCTGATTCGCGGCAGCGGCACAAAGCCCGGTAGCGTCATATCGACGCACCGGGCTTTTCGCTTTGGCGCTAAAGTTTTTTGACGTGACGGCGATACACAGGGTATACGCAACCTTTTTCGCTGCAACGAGGTAGATCCATGAACCCGATGTTGGCCCTTCGGCAATACCAGAAAGTCAATGGCGTGGCGCAGACCTCCGAGGCCAGCCCGCACCGTCTGGTACAGATGCTCATGCAGGGTGGCCTGGACCGCTTGGCTCAGGCAAAGGGCGCCATTGCGCGCAAGGATGTGGCCCAGAAGGGCATTCTGATCGGCAAGGCCATCGACATCATCGGCGGTCTGCGCGAAGGCTTGGACCTGGAAAACCACGCCGACAGCTTGACCGACCTGGACAACCTCTACACCTACATGAGCCGCCGTCTGGTCGAGGCCAACGTCAACAGTGATCCGGCGATCATCGACGAAGTCGCGCGCCTGCTGATCACGGTCAAGGAAGGTTGGGATGCTATCGCCGACCAGCAGCCTGAAGGCTGATTCAAGGAGAGTGTCATGAGCGAGGTTATCGAGCGCATCGAACAGACCCGTGAGGCGTTGTTGGCCGCCCTGGCCGGACGTGACTGGGATGCGGTGGGCGAGCTCGACCTCGAATGCCGCTTGTGCGTCGAGGACGTGCTGGCAGAGGCATCGCAAAACGAAGGTGCGGTGCGGGCAAGTCTTGAGCAATTGCTGGAGACTTACCGGCATCTAATTGAGGTTGCAAGTGGTGAGCGTCAATCAATAGTCGACGAGATGGCGCAAATCCGTCAGGCGAAAAATGCGGCGAAGGTATACCATCTGTTCAGCTGACACTGAAAGATGCAAAAAGCTGCGCGCCATAAATTTGACTATGTGCTGTTTTTTGACTTTACTAGTGGCTGTTTTCGAATTTCAGACGTCCGAACACTGACCATTCAGTCGGAATGATGTCGAGCACGCCCTCGGGCGCCGATATGACTAGGGAAGTTGCTATTGCATGTGGCGTGAAACCAAGATTCTCCTGATCGATGACGACAGCGCCCGCCGCCGCGATCTGGCGGTGGTGTTGAACTTCCTCGGCGAAGAAAACCTCCCGTGCTCCAGCCAGGATTGGCAGCAAGCGGTGGAGTCGTTGTCTTCCAGTCGTGAAGTGCTCTGCGTACTCATCGGAACCGTAAATGCGCCAGCCAGTGTGTTGGGGCTCCTTAAGACAGTGGCTGCCTGGGATGAGTTCCTTCCAGTGCTGCTTTTGGGGGAAATTTCTTCTGCGGAGTTCCCGGAAGATCTGCGCCGCCGCGTCTTGTCCAACCTGGAAATGCCGCCCAGCTATAGCCAGCTGCTCGACTCGCTGCACCGTGCCCAGGTCTATCGCGAGATGTACGACCAGGCCCGTGAGCGCGGTCGTCAGCGCGAGCCGAACCTGTTCCGCAGCCTGGTCGGGACCAGTCGCGCCATCCAGCATGTGCGCCAGATGATGCAGCAGGTCGCCGATACCGATGCCAGCGTGCTGATCCTGGGCGAGTCAGGTACCGGCAAGGAAGTGGTGGCGCGCAACCTGCACTATCACTCCAAGCGCCGCGAAGCGCCGTTCGTGCCGGTCAACTGTGGCGCGATCCCGGCCGAGTTGCTCGAAAGCGAACTGTTCGGTCACGAGAAGGGCGCCTTCACCGGGGCGATCACCAGCCGTGCCGGGCGTTTCGAGCTGGCCAACGGCGGCACCCTGTTCCTTGACGAGATCGGCGACATGCCGCTGCCGATGCAGGTCAAGCTGCTGCGCGTGCTGCAGGAGCGTACCTTCGAGCGGGTGGGCAGCAACAAGACCCAAAGCATCGATGTGCGCATCATTGCCGCGACGCACAAGAACCTCGAGACCATGATCGAGGACGGCACCTTCCGCGAAGACCTGTACTACCGTTTGAATGTCTTCCCCATCGAGATGGCCCCGCTGCGCGAGCGCGTCGAGGATATCCCGCTGCTGATGAACGAGCTGATCTCGCGCATGGAGCACGAAAAGCGCGGCTCGATCCGCTTCAACTCGGCATCGATCATGTCGCTGTGCCGGCATGGCTGGCCGGGCAACGTGCGTGAGCTGGCCAACCTGGTCGAGCGCATGGCGATCATGCACCCCTATGGGGTGATCGGGGTGTCGGAGCTGCCGAAGAAATTCCGCTACGTCGATGACGAGGACGAGCAGTTGGTCGACAGCTTGCGCAGCGACCTCGAAGAGCGGGTGGCGATCAATGGCCACGCGCCGGACTTCTCCAGCCACGCCATGTTGCCGCCGGAAGGCCTCGACTTGAAGGACTACCTGGGTAGCCTTGAGCAAGGCTTGATCCAGCAGGCGCTGGACGACGCCAATGGCATTGTTGCTCGGGCCGCCGAGCGCCTGCGTATTCGTCGCACCACGCTGGTGGAGAAGATGCGCAAGTACGGTATGAGCCGCCGTGATGGCGAGGAGCAGGCGGAGGATTGACGCCTGTTCGCTTCGGTCCGGGCAAGGGATGGCCCGCCGAAGCTAATGTCCACACCATTTGCAGGGGCGCAAGGCCCCGTATTCAAGGGGCTCCACGCCCACTTGTGGTTTTCTTCGCAACGCCCTCTCGAATCTCCGGCACGGCTATTGCTATATCGCAGGCAACACACCGTTTTTGACGGTCAGTCACGCGAGAGAGCACGATGCCCCAAGTCGCCACGATTTCCCGAGCCCCCGATCCGCAGGGGCGTACCCCGGTCGAGCAGGAAAGTCGACTGGGCCTTGAGCAGGCCTTTGCACTGTTCAGCCAGGTCTCCAGCCAGCTCAGCGAGTCGTACGGCATGCTTGAGGCGCGCGTCAGCGAGCTCAAGGGCGAGCTGGCGGTGGTCAGTGCCCAGCGTATGGCGGAGCTGGACGAGAAGGAACGCCTGGCCAATCGTTTGCAAAACCTGCTCGACCTGCTGCCAGGCGGGGTCATCGTGATCGATGCCCAGGGCTTTGTGCGCGAGGCCAATCCAGCCGCATGCGAGCTGCTCGGTGAGCCGCTGATTGGTCAGCTGTGGCGGCAGGTCATCGCCCGCAGCTTTGCTCCGCGCAAGGACGATGGGCATGAGGTGTCGCTGCGTGATGGTCGGCGCTTGTCGATCGCCACCCGTTCGCTGGATGCCGAGCCGGGCCAGTTGGTGCTGCTCAATGATTTGACTGAAACTCGTCGCCTGCAAGATCAATTGGCCCGTCATGAACGGCTGTCGTCGTTGGGGCGGATGGTCGCTTCACTGGCCCATCAGATCCGTACGCCGTTGTCGGCGGCCATGCTCTATGCCAGTCACCTGGCCGATGCCGAGCAAGAACTCCCGCGCGACACGCGCCAGCGCTTTGCCGGCAATTTGAAAGAGCGCCTGCATGAGCTTGAGCATCAGGTTCGCGACATGCTGGTATTCGCCCGCGGCGAGCTGCCGGTGTCTGATCGGATCAGCCCAAAGGCCTTGTTCCAGGCGCTGCAGCAAGCGGCGCAGTCACATGTGCAGGGGCATGCGGTGCGCTGGCAGTGCGATATTCACCTGGGTGAGTTGCTGTGCAATCGCGACACCTTGGTGGGTGCCTTGCTCAATCTTATCGAGAACGCGTTGCAGGCCTGCCAGGGCCCGGCGCGGGTCAAGGTTCACCTGTTCCGCCGTGGGCAGTCATTGCACCTGTGCGTGAGTGACGCAGGTTCTGGCATTGATGCGCAGCTGTTAGCGCGCCTGGGCGAGCCATTTTTGACCACCAAGGCTACCGGTACCGGTCTGGGGCTGGCGGTAGTCCAGGCAGTGGTGCGGGCCCACCAAGGCGTGCTGAAGGTGCGCTCGAAAGTGGGACGTGGTACCTGTGTGCAGGTTGTTCTGCCGTTGATCGGCGAGCTGCCTGCGGGGAGCGTGTGATGGGTATCAAGGTGCTGCTGGTCGAAGATGATCGAGTCTTGCGTCAAGCCCTGGCCGACACCCTTGAGCTGGGTGGATTTGCCTATCACGCCGTAGGTTCTGCTGAAGAAGCGCTCGAAGCCGTGGCAGGCGAAGCGTTCAGCCTGGTGGTCAGTGATGTCAACATGCCCGGCATGGATGGCCACCAGTTGCTGGCCCAGTTGCGCTGTCATCATCCGCAGTTGCCGGTGCTGTTGATGACCGCTCACGCTGCCGTCGAGCGTGCGGTCGAGGCCATGCGCCAGGGCGCTGCCGATTATCTGGTCAAGCCTTTCGAGCCCAAAGCGCTGCTCAGCCTGGTCGAGTGCCATGCCGGTGGGCGGGTGGGCGGCGTCGACGAAGAAGGGCCGGTAGCCTGCGAGCCTGCCAGTCGCCAGCTGCTGGAGCTGGCCGCGCGGGTTGCGCGCAGCGATTCGACCGTGCTGATTTCTGGTGAGTCGGGCACTGGCAAGGAAGTCTTGGCGCGTTACATTCATCAGCAATCGTCGCGCGCCACCCAGGCGTTTGTCGCAATCAACTGCGCGGCGATCCCCGACAACATGCTCGAGGCCACTTTGTTCGGCCATGAGAAGGGCGCCTTTACCGGCGCCATCGCCGCCCAGCCGGGCAAGTTCGAACAGGCTGACGGCGGCACCTTGTTGCTCGACGAGATCTCTGAAATGCCGCTGGGCTTGCAGGCCAAGCTGCTGCGCGTGCTGCAGGAGCGGGAGGTGGAGCGGGTGGGTGGGCGCAAGCCGATCGCCCTGGATATTCGCGTGCTGGCCACGACCAACCGTGATCTGGCGGGCGAGGTGGCGGCAGGGCGCTTCCGTGAAGACCTCTACTACCGTTTGTCGGTGTTTCCCTTGGCCTGGAGTCCGCTGCGCCAGCGCAGTGCCGACATCTTGCCGTTGGCCGAGCGTCTGCTGGCGCGTCACGTGGCGAAGATGAAGCACGCCCCGGTGCGCCTGTCTGCGGATGCCCGTGCCTGCTTGCAGGGGCACCAGTGGCCGGGCAACGTGCGCGAGCTGGACAATGCGTTGCAGCGCGCATTGATCCTGCAGCAGGGTGGCGTGATCGAGGCGGCGGATTTCTGTCTGAGTGGCGCCATTGCCTTGTCGGCACCCGTTGCGGTCAGTAGCGAGCCGGCATCGCCTGAAGCCGCTGGGCAAGCCAGTGGCCTGGGCGACGACATGCGCCGTCATGAATACCAGATGATCATCGACACCCTGCGCGCCGAACGTGGTCGCCGCAAAGAAGCGGCCGATCGCTTGGGTATCAGCCCGCGCACGTTGCGCTACAAGCTGGCGCAGATGCGTGATGCCGGGCTGGATGTGGAAGCCAGCCTGTTCGGCTGATCGAGGATTTTTAAAACGATTGTGGATTGGGCTGGCACTCTTGTTGCTAGCTCCAGCCTATCCGCTGCATGAGTGTCAAAAAAATGCGGCCGCCGGAGAGAGAAGTTCATGAGCCAAGGTGTTGAATTCAATCGTCTGATGTTGGACATGCGTGCCATGCAGGCCGATGCCATGTCGCTGCCCAAGGTCGCTGCCGCGCCTGAGCTGGCGCCGGGGCAGAGCAGCTTTGCCGATCTGTTCGGCAGTGCCATTGGTGCTGTGCACAATACCCAGCAGGCCTCGTCGCAGATCGCCAATGCCTTCGAAATCGGCAAGAGCGGCGTCGACCTGACCGATGTGATGATCGCTTCGCAAAAAGCCACCGTGTCCTTCCAGGCGCTGACCCAGGTACGCAACAAAGTTGTTCAGTCGTACCAGGACATCATGCAGATGCCGGTTTGAGGACAGATTGAGTCATGGCCGAAGCAGTCGTCGATAACGCCCCCGCCAAAAGTGGCCCGCCAGCGGCAAAGCCGCCGCTGTTTGGCATGGCGTTCCTGGAAAACATCTCGCAGATGCCCATGCTGCGTCAGGTTGGCCTGTTGGTCGGCCTGTCTGCCAGCGTGGCGATCGGCTTTGCCGTGGTGCTCTGGTCGCAGCAGCCTGACTACCGGCCGCTGTACGGCAGCCTGGCGGGCATGGATACCAAGCAAGTCATGGAAGTGCTCGGCGCGGCTGACATTCCGTATAACGTGGAACCCAACTCCGGCGCGTTGCTGGTCAAGGCCGACGATCTCTCCCGTGCGCGCCTGAAACTGGCTGCCGCCGGTGTGGCGCCAAGCGATGGCAATGTTGGCTTCGAGCTGCTCGACAAAGAGCAGGGCCTGGGCACCAGCCAATTCATGGAGGCGACCCGCTACCGTCGCAGCCTCGAAGGCGAACTGGCCCGCACCGTCTCCAGCTTGAACAACGTCAAGGCCGCTCGCGTGCACCTGGCGATCCCGAAGAGCTCGGTGTTCGTGCGTGACGAGCGCAAGCCGAGCGCCTCGGTGCTGGTCGAGTTGTATCCGGGCCGTGCCCTGGAATCGGGTCAAGTGATGGCGATCGTCAATCTGGTCGCTACCAGTGTGCCTGAGCTGGACAAGTCGCAGGTCACCGTGGTCGACCAGAAGGGCAACCTGCTCTCCGATCAGTTGCAAGACACTGCCCTGACCATGGCCGGCAAGCAGTTCGACTACAGCCGCCGCATGGAAGGCATGCTCACCCAGCGCGTGCACAACATCCTGCAGCCGGTACTGGGCAACGACCGCTACAAGGCAGAAGTTTCGGCAGACGTCGACTTCAGTGCCACCGAGTCCACCTCCGAGCAGTTCAACCCTGATCAGCCGGCGCTGCGCAGCGAGCAGTCGGTCGATGAGCAACGCACCAGCAGCCAAGGCCCGCAAGGTGTGCCTGGCGCCCTGAGCAACCAGCCGCCGGCTGGCGCTGCCGCGCCGGAAAACGCGACTGCCGCCGCGCCGCCTGCCGGGGCAGTCCAACCTGGCCAGCCGCTGCTCGATGCCAACGGCGCGCAGATCATGGACCCGGTCACCGGCCAGCCGATGCTCGCGCCGTACCCGGCCGACAAGCGCAAGCAGTCGACCAAGAACTTCGAGTTGGATCGCTCGATCAGCCACACCCGTCAGCAGCAAGGGCGTCTGAGCCGCCTGTCGGTGGCCGTGGTAGTCGATGACCAGGCCAAGCTCGATGCCGCCACGGGTGAAATGACCCGTGCGCCATGGGGCGCCGAAGATCTGGCGCGCTTCACCCGCCTGGTACAGGACGCCGTTGGCTTCGATGCCAGCCGTGGCGACAGCGTGACGGTGATCAACGTGCCGTTCGCCGCCGACCGTGGCACGGAAATCGCTGACATTCCGTTCTACTCGCAGCCATGGTTCTGGGACATCGTCAAGCAAGTGCTCGGCGTGCTGTTCATCCTGGTGCTGGTGTTCGGTGTGCTGCGTCCTGTGCTCAACAACATCACCGGTGGCGGCAAGCAGGCTGCCAGCGACAGCGACATGGAACTGGGCGGGATGATCGGTCTGGATGGCGAACTGGCCAACGACCGCGTCAGCCTCGGTGGCCCGCAAAGCATTCTGTTGCCGAGCCCAAGCGAGGGTTACGAGGCACAGCTGAACGCAATCAAAGGCCTGGTGGCCGAAGACCCGGGTCGCGTGGCCCAGGTCGTGAAAGAGTGGATCAACGCTGATGAGTGATAACCGAGCCGTTACCGCCAAGCTGAGCCGCACCGACAAAGCGGCGATCCTCCTGCTCTCGCTGGGCGAGACCGATGCCGCCCAGGTGCTGCGGCACATGGGCCCCAAGGAAGTGCAGCGGGTCGGTGTGGCCATGGCGCAGATGGGCAACGTCCATCGCGAACAGGTTCAGCAGGTGATGAGCGAGTTCGTCGAGATCGTCGGCGACCAGACCAGCCTGGGCGTAGGCTCCGACGGCTACATCCGCAAGATGCTCAACCAGGCGCTGGGTGAGGACAAGGCCAACGGCCTGATCGATCGCATCCTGCTGGGTGGTAACACCAGCGGCCTGGACAGCCTGAAGTGGATGGAGCCGCGTGCCGTGGCCGACGTCATCCGCTACGAGCACCCGCAGATCCAGGCGATCGTGGTGGCCTACCTTGACCCTGACCAGGCCGGTGAGGTGCTGGGCAACTTCGACCACAAGGTGCGCCTGGACATCATCTTGCGCGTGTCCTCGCTCAACACCGTGCAACCGGCGGCGCTCAAGGAGCTGAACCAGATCCTCGAGAAGCAGTTCTCCGGCAACTCCAACGCCGCGCGCACCACCTTGGGTGGTATCAAGCGCGCTGCCGACATCATGAACTTCCTCGACAGCTCGGTCGAAGGCCAGTTGATGGATTCGATCCGCGAGATCGACAACGATCTGTCGGAGCAGATCGAAGACTTGATGTTCGTCTTCAACAACCTGGCCGACGTCGACGACCGCGGCATCCAGGCGCTGCTGCGCGAGGTGTCCTCGGACGTGCTGGTGGTGTCGCTCAAGGGTGCCGACGAGCGGGTCAAGGACAAGATCTTCAAGAACATGTCCAAGCGTGCTTCGGAGCTGCTGCGCGACGATCTGGAAGCCAAGGGGCCGGTGCGGGTCAGCGACGTGGAAACGGCGCAGAAGGAAATCCTCACCATCGCCCGGCGTATGGCCGATGCCGGCGAGATCGTGCTTGGCGGCAAGGGCGCCGAAGAGATGATCTAACGAATTCGCCGGATAGTTGCGTGGGCGCAGGCTTGCCCCGCGATAGCATCAGAACAGGCAGCAAGGTTGTCACTGCTATCGCTATCGCGGGGCAAGCCCGCACCCATGCTGCTCTGGTTGAAATTGGTTTCGGGAACATCAAGCATGTCTACTACTGAACACCCCAGCGACCTGATCCGTGCCCGCGACCTCGAGGGCGTCGATGTGTGGGCGCTGCCTAGCTTCGATCCGGCACCTGAGCCGGAGCCGGAACCTGAGCCAGAAGTCATCGAGGAAGAGGTCGAGGAAGTGCCGCTGGAGGAAGTCCAGCCGCTGACCCTCGAAGAGCTCGAAGCGATCCGCCAGGAGGCCTACAACGAAGGCTTCGCCACTGGCGAGCGCGAGGGCTTTCACAGCACTCAGTTGAAGGTGCGCCAAGAGGCTGAAGTGGCCCTGGCGGCCAAGCTGCAAAGCCTGGAACAGCTGATGGGGCATTTGCTCGAGCCGATCGCCGAGCAGGATACCCAGATCGAGAAATCCCTGGTGCATCTGGTCGCCCATGTGACCCGTCAGGTGATCGGTCGCGAACTGCGCACCGACTCCAGCCATATCACCCACGTGTTGCGCGAGGCGCTCAAGCTGCTGCCCATGGGCGCCGACAACATTCGCATCCATCTCAACCCGCAAGACTTCGAGCTGGCCAAGGCTCTGCGCGAACGGCATGAGGAGCGTTGGAAGTTGCTTGAAGACGAGGCGCTGCTGCCAGGTGGTTGCCGCATCGAGACCGCCCACAGCCGCATCGACGCAACTGTGGAAACCCGTATGGAGAAGGCCGTGGCGCAACTGTTCGACCAGTTGCATGACCAGGCCCTGCACCCGGCGGCGGCAGATCTGTCGATCGAACTGGATGCCCCTTCTGGAGCTGCTGATGCGCCTTGATCGCACCAGTTTCGGCAAGCGCCTGGGCGGTTACGCCGAGGCGATCAAGTTGCCTGAGCAGCCCGTGGTGGAGGGTCGTCTGCTGCGCATGGTCGGCCTGACCCTGGAGGCCGAAGGCCTGCGCGGCGCCGTCGGTAGCCGCTGCATGGTGATCAATGACGACAGTTATCACCCGGTCCAGGTGGAGGCCGAGGTGATGGGCTTTTCCGGCAGTAAAGTGTTCCTCATGCCAGTCGGCAGTATCGCCGGCATCGCCCCGGGCGCGCGCGTGGTGCCACTGGATGACAGCGGCCGCCTGCCAATGGGCATGAGCATGCTCGGGCGGGTGCTCGACGGCGCTGGCCGTGCGCTGGACGGCAAGGGCGGGATGAAGGCCGAAGATTGGGTGCCGATGGACGGCCCGGTGATCAACCCGCTCAACCGCGACCCGATCAGCCAGCCGTTGGATGTCGGTATTCGCAGCATCAACGGTTTGTTGACGGTGGGTCGCGGCCAGCGCCTGGGCCTGTTTGCCGGTACCGGTGTGGGTAAGTCGGTGCTGCTGGGCATGATGACCCGCTTCACCGAAGCCGAAATCATCGTGGTTGGGTTGATCGGCGAGCGGGGTCGTGAGGTCAAGGAGTTCATCGAGCACATCCTTGGCGAAGAGGGCCTCAAGCGTTCGGTGGTGGTGGCTTCGCCCGCCGACGATGCGCCGCTGATGCGCTTGCGCGCAGCCATGTACTGCACGCGGATCGCCGAATATTTCCGCGACAAAGGCAAGAATGTCCTGCTGTTGATGGATTCGCTCACCCGTTTCGCCCAGGCCCAGCGGGAAATCGCCCTGGCCATTGGCGAGCCGCCGGCGACTCGTGGCTATCCGCCGTCAGTGTTCGCCAAGCTACCCAAGTTGGTGGAGCGCGCCGGTAATGGCGAGGCAGGGGGCGGTTCGATCACCGCCTTCTACACCGTGCTCTCGGAAGGTGACGACCAGCAGGATCCGATCGCCGACTCGGCGCGGGGTGTGCTCGATGGTCATTTCGTGTTGTCGCGGCGCCTGGCTGAAGAAGGGCATTATCCGGCGATCGATATCGAAGCGTCGATCAGCCGGGTCATGCCCCAAGTGGTCGATGCCGATCACTTGCGCCAGGCGCAGAAATTCAAGCAATTGTGGTCGCGCCTGTCGCAAAGCCGCGACCTGATCAGCGTGGGTGCCTACGTGGCCGGTGGCGATCCGGAGACGGACCTGGCCATCGCGCTGCAGGCCAAGCTGGTCGGCTTCCTACGCCAAGGCCTGGACGAAAACGTCAGCATGGCGCAGAGCCGCGAACAGCTGGGTGCGGTGTTCGCTGCGCCGGCGGGCGGTTGATAGGCCATGGCCATGCCCAGTCGAGCCGCGCGCCTGGCGCCGGTGGTGGAAATGGCCGAGGAGGCCGAGCGCAAGGCCGTGCAACGGCTTGGCCATTTTCAACAGCAGGTGGCTCAGGCGCAGGCCAAGTTGGCTGAGCTTGAGCGCTTTCGCGAAGACTACCAAGCGCAGTGGATCAACCGCGGTGGGCAGGGGGTCAACGGCAGCTGGTTGCTCAACTACCAGCGCTTCCTTGCGCAACTTGAAACGGCCATGACCCAGCAGCGCCAGAGCCTGACCTGGCACCAGACCAACCTGAACAATGCGCGCAATACCTGGCAGCAGGCCTATGCGCGGGTCGAGGGCTTGCGCAAGCTGGTTCAGCGTTACTTGGATGAGGCGCGCCGGGCTGAGGACAAGCGCGAGCAGAAGCTGCTGGATGAGTTGTCGCAGCGCTTGCCTCGGCAGAACTACATGTAGTACGCGGCGCCCTTTTCGCGGGCAAGCCCGCTCCCACAGGGTTTTGCGCTGAAGCAGTGGTCTTGTTGTGTCAGTGCCATTTTGTCTGCGGGCTGGCGTGTTAATGCGAGGCCTACACTGAACCCTGCGGCAAGCCCGCTCCCACAGGGTTTTGCGCTGAAGCAGTGGTCTTGTTGTGTCAGTGCCATTTTGTCTGCGGGCGGGCGCGTTAGTGCGAGGCCTACGCTGAATCCTGTGGCAAAGCCTGCTCCCACAGGGTTTTGCGCTGAAGCAGTTGTCTTGTTGTGTCAGTGCCATTTTGTCTGCGGGCGGGCGCGTTAGTGCGAGGCCTATACTGAGCCCTGTGGCAAGCCTGCTCCCACAGGGTTTTGCGCTGAAGCAGTTGTCTTGTTGTGTCAGTGCCATTTTGTCTGCGGGCGGGCGCGTTAGTGCGAGGCCTACACTGAGCCCTGTGGCAAGCCTGCTCCCCCAGGGGGTTGCGCTGAAGCAGTGGTCTTGTTGTGTCAGTGCCATTTTGTCTGCGGGCGGGCGCGTCAATGCGAGGCCTGCACTGAATCCTGTGGCAAGCCCGCTCCCCCAGGGGGTTGCGTCTAAGCATTAGTCTTGCTGCGTCAGTGACATTGTGACTGCGGGCAGGCGCGTTAATGCCAGGCCTACGCTGAACCTTGTGGGAGCGGGCTTGCCCGCGAAAAGGGCGCCGCAGATTGCCTGCCGCACCCTCCGCTTGCGGCATGGCCGCTGGCCTGCTAAACCTTCTGAAGTTGCATTCGCCATCATCGAAGGAATCGCTAGCATGGCAGTCGAAACTGATTTTTCACGGGACGAGAAAAAGCTGACGATCAAGGTCAAGGGTCGCTTCGATTTCGGCAGGCACCAGGAGTTTCGAAGCGCCTATGAGCGCCAACCTGAACGCCCCGATACTGTCGTAGTCGACCTCAAGGAGGCCACCTACCTGGACAGTTCCGCACTCGGCATGCTGTTGTTGTTGCGCGATCACGAAGGCGGTGATGACTCGTGCATCAGCGTGATCAACACCAGCTCCGATGTGCGCAAGATCCTGGCCATTTCCAATTTCGATAAGCTTTTCGACATCAGCTGACAGCCCGATGCCAGCCAACCAAGCGCTGCGCGTATTGATTGCCGAAGACGGAGCGGCCGACCGGCTATTGCTCGCGCAAATCGTCCGTCGCCAAGGTCATGAAGTGTTCACCGCCGAAAACGGCGAACAGGCCGTTACCCTGTTCGCCGAAAAACGCCCGCAGCTGGTTCTGCTCGATGCGCTGATGCCGGTGATGGACGGTTTCGAGGCTGCCCGCCAGATCAAAGCGCTGGCCGGCCAGGCGCTGGTGCCGATCATCTTTCTCACCTCGCTCAGCGAAGACGACGACCTGGTGCGTTGCCTTGAAGCAGGCGGCGATGACTTCGTGGCCAAGCCCTACAGTGCGGTGATTCTCGGCGCCAAGATCCACGCCATGGACCGTTTGCGCAGGTTGCAAGCAACGGTGCTGGAGCAGCGCGACCAGATAGCCCGTCACCACCATCACTTGCTCAACGAGCAGCGGGTAGCCAAGGCTGTGTTCGACAAGGTGGCCCACAGCGGTTGCCTGCGCTCACCGAATATCCGCTACTTGCAGTCGCCGTATGCGCTGTTCAACGGCGATCTGTTGTTGGCGGCCTTTACCCCTAGCGGTGATATGCATGTGCTGCTGGGAGACTTCACCGGTCATGGCCTGCCAGCGGCGGTCGGCGCCATGCCCCTGGCAGAAGTGTTCTACGGCATGACGGCCAAGGGCTATGGCCTGGCCGAAACCCTGCGCGAGATGAACGCCAAGCTCAAGCGTATCCTGCCGGTGGACATGTTCTGCTGTGCGCTGTTGCTGAACCTGAGCTTCCAGCGAGCCAGCGTGGAAGTCTGGAATGGTGGCATGCCCGACGGCTATCGTTTGTCGGCCAGTGGCGAACTGCTGGCTACCTTGGCCTCCAGGCATTTGCCGCTGGGCATCCTGGCGCCAGAGCGGTTCGATGACAGCACCGAGGTAATGCCGCTGGGCGTGGGCGAACGGCTGTTGTTGCTATCGGACGGGGTGCTCGATACCAGCGATGATCAAGAGCGCTTGTTTGGTGTCGAGCGCTTGCAGGCGGTGATGGCCGAGAACCTTGAACCAGAGCGTTTGTTCGATGACGTGTTGCAGGCGCTGGAGCGTTTTGGCGGGCGTGCTCGCGACGATATCAGTCTGTGTGACATCCGCATGGTTGCGCCAGGGTTCGAGCCGCCTGCGGCAATGCTCTACTCTGACAGTGGTCGATCCAGCCCGCTGGATTGGTCGCTGGGGTTCACGCTGCGGGGCGATAGCTTGAAGCGCTTCAACCCCGTGCCCTATCTGTTGCAGTTGCTGCAAGAGGTCCATGGGCTGCGGCCAAGCAGCGGAGTCTTGCACAGTGTGCTCAGTGAGCTGTATTCCAACGCCTTGGAGCATGGCGTGCTGGGCTTGGATTCGGGCCTCAAGCGCGATGCCAGTGGGTTTGCCGACTACTATCGGCAGCGCGCAGAGCGCCTGGTGCGACAGGTCGATGGCTATGTGCGCTTTGATTTACGGGTTGAACCGCTTGGCCAAGGTGGGCATCTGAGCATTGAGGTGCGAGACAGTGGCGCAGGCTTTGATGTCGAACAGGTTTTAGCTCGACCTGCGCATGAGCAAGGCTTCAGTGGTCGTGGAGTGAATCTGGTGCGGCGCTTGAGCCAGCAGGCGCAATGGCTGGAAGGCGGGCGCTGCGCGCGGATACAAATCCGTTGGTGAGGGCTGACCCCGGTTGGCCGCCAATACGTCATACTGGACTTGATCAAGGAGTGAGCAAGTGGTGGACATGCATATCGATCACCAAGTCCTGAGCGACTTGCAAGACGTCATGGAGGGCGGCTATCAACAGCTGCTGGAGACCTTTTTGGAGGACTCCGAACGCCGCCTGAGCCAACTGCACGGTGCCAAGAATGCGACCGAGCTCGGCCTGGCTGCCCATAGCTTCAAGGGCAGCAGTAGCAACATGGGCGCTGTTGGCTTGGCGGCGCTGTGTCAGCAGCTGGAAGAGCAAGTCCGCCAGTCGCGGTTGTATGGCATCGAGGATCTGATCAACCGCATCGACCAGGAGTACCGTGAAGTTCAGTGCTTCTACCGCGGTGAATGCGCGCGCGTTTCTAGCAGCTGATCAAAACTTGGCGCGACTTTTGCGTGTTTCTGCCCAGACGATTTTTACGCCATCTGGCGCGGAGACTTTTCAATGCCTGTCGCACCCAATCCTTTGTTGCAAGCCAGCGCTATCGCCAAGCAGTCGCGCACGGCCGACAAGCCCCAGTCGGCGGTGGCCGAGCAGGGTAAAGGGTTCGATCAGGTCATGGCCAAGCAGGGGCGGGATAACAGCCCTGTGCGTGACGACAAGGTTGCCCAGGCCAAGCCCAAAGACAAACCGGATGCTGCAGCTAGCGGCAAGAAAGACGCTGGCGATAAGGCATCGGTTGCCGATGACGGCAAGAATTTGCCAGCTGCCGATGCAGCCCTTGCAGCAGGCGAAATCGCTAAGGATGACGCTGCCAGTTCACTGGATGCCAGCCTGGTTGCTGGGCAGGTTACCGATGCGCAGCCCGGCGCCCAATTGATCCAGGCGCAAGCCGAGGCAGTGGCGCCAGTGCTTCAGGCCGTGGTCCAACAGCCCGTGCCTGCAGCGCCGTTGGCGCCAACCGTGGGCGACGAAGCCGCCAATGAAGCATTCGATCCTGAGGCGGACCCGCTGGCGGGCTTGCCCACCCTGCGCTTGGCCCTCGAGCAGAGCGCTCAGTCCAAAGGCACCACCTCGGCACACGCCACTAGTGCTGATAGCGCCCAGCCGCAGCCTGACGACGGCCAGCCAGCCGTCAATACCTTGGCGAACCTGATCAGCAAATCGCAAACCGAGGGTGAGCAGTCCGAGCCGGGCGATAAAGCCTTTGGTAGTTTGCTTGAAGATGGCCTGAAAGACATCAAGAGTGCCAGCAGTGACACTCGGGTCGACGACTTCGCCGATCGCCTGGCCAGTCTGACCCAGGCAGCTACGGCGAAAACTGCCAATGCGCTGCCGGTCAACCCGGCGCCATTGCATCAGCCGCTGTCGATGAATCAGAACGCCTGGACCGAGGGCTTGGTGAACCGGGTGATGTACCTTTCCAGTCAGAACCTCAAGTCTGCCGAGATTCAACTGGAGCCGGCTGAGTTGGGGCGTCTGGATATTCGCGTCAATGTAGCGGCGGATCAGGCGACCCAAATCACCTTCATCAGCGGCCATGCTGGCGTGCGCGACAGCCTCGACAGTCAGCTGCATCGCCTGCGCGAGCTGTTTGCCCAGCAGGGCCTGGCCCAGCCTGATGTCAACGTTGCCGATCAGTCGCGCGGTCAGCAACAGCAGGCGCAACAAGATAACTCGCAGCTTTCTGGAGTGGCCGCACGGCGTGCACAAGCCGCCTCTGGCGAGCCAGGCGAGCTGGCGGATACCGCTGCCCAGCCACTCGAGCAGCAAGTAGTGATCGGCGATAGTGCGGTCGACTACTACGCCTGATCGGGGCTTCGCCCTGGTTCGCGGGCAAGCTCGCTCCTAAAGGGTTCGTGCCGGCCACGCGTTAGAAAGACGACGCTAACGCTGTAGGAACGGGCTTACCCGCGAACCAGGGCGCAGCCCTGGCCATGCACACAGCGGTTTATCGTTCACCTGGCCCGGCAATGGCCCCTCCCGGCGATTCTGGCATAACACTTGCTCAAGCCACGTCATCCTCCTTTGAAACCCCGATGGACGACGGATTATTGGCATGGCGAAGAGCGACGCAGTGAAAGACCCCGCCACGAAAGGCAAACTCAAGCTGATCCTGCTGCTGGTAGTAGCCCTGCTACTGGCCGTCGGCCTGTCGGTGGGCGCCACCTGGTTCATCATGCACAAGAGCGAGTCGGCTCCGGCAGCGGACCCAGCCCTGGCCAACATCAAGCCAGCAGCGATCTACGAGCCCCTGGCCCCAGCCTTCGTGGTCAACTTCAACCAGAACGGCCGCCAGCGCTACATGCAGGTGAGCATCACCATGCAGGGCCGCAACCAGGCTGACCTGGATGCGCTGAAAGTGCATATGCCGGTCATTCGCAACAACCTGGTGATGATGTTCTCCGGTCAAGGTTTCGACACCTTGGCCAGTAGCTCGGTCGGCCAGGAAATGCTGCGCCAGAAGGCCACTGCGGTGGTTCAGGAAGTGGCGCAGAAGGAAGTCGGCAAGCCGGTCGTCGACCAGCTGCTGTTCACCAATTTCGTATTGCAGTAGGAGTCCGCAATGGCCGTACAGGACCTGCTGTCCCAGGATGAGATCGATGCCCTGTTGCACGGCGTCGATGATGGGCTGGTACAGACTGAAAGCGCAGCCGAGCCCGGTAGCGTCAAAAGCTATGACCTGACCAGCCAGGACCGAATCGTGCGTGGGCGCATGCCGACTCTGGAGATGATCAACGAGCGCTTTGCCCGTTACACCCGGATCAGCATGTTCAACCTGCTGCGCCGCTCCGCCGATGTCGCGGTCGGTGGCGTGCAGGTGATGAAGTTCGGTGAGTACGTGCACTCGCTGTACGTGCCGACCAGCCTCAACTTGGTCAAGATCAAGCCGCTGCGCGGCACCTCGCTGTTCATCCTCGATGCCAAGCTGGTGTTCAAGCTGGTCGACAACTTCTTTGGTGGCGACGGGCGTCACGCCAAGATCGAAGGGCGTGAGTTCACCCCGACCGAGTTGCGGGTTGTGCGCATGGTCCTGGACCAGTGCTTCGTTGATCTCAAGGAAGCCTGGCAGGCGATCATGCCGGTCAACTTCGAGTACATCAACTCCGAGGTCAACCCGGCCATGGCCAACATCGTGGGCCCAAGCGAGGCAGTGGTGGTGTCGACCTTCCACATCGAACTCGATGGCGGTGGCGGCGACCTGCACGTGACCATGCCGTACTCGATGATCGAGCCGGTGCGCGAAATGCTCGACGCGGGCTTCCAGTCCGACCTGGACGATCAGGACGAGCGTTGGGTCAAGGCCCTGCGCGAGGACGTGCTGGACGTCAGCGTGCCGCTCTCGGCCACCGTGGCGCGGCGTCAGCTCAAGCTGCGCGACATCCTGCACATGCAGCCTGGCGATGTGATTCCCGTGGAGCTGCCCGAGCATCTGGTACTGCGCGCCAACGGCGTGCCGTCGTTCAAGGCGCGGCTGGGTTCGCACAAGGGCACCCTGTCGCTGCAGATCATCGATCCGATCGAGCGCCGCTGAAGGCGTGCCGCTCGCAACCCCCGAATTGAATGCTTGTCGAGGACATTATGGCTAACGAAAACGAGATCAGCTCCCCCGAGGAGCAGGCTTTGGCAGATGAGTGGGCAGCAGCCCTGGAAGAGACCGGCGATGCCGGCCAGTCCGACATCGATGCGCTGCTGGCGGCGGACGCGGGCAACTCCGGTGCCGGCCGACTGCCAATGGAAGAGTTCGCCAGCTCGCCCAAGCCGAACGAAAACGTCAGCCTCGAAGGCCCCAACCTGGATGTGATCCTGGATATTCCGGTGAGCATCTCGATGGAAGTGGGCAGCACCGAAATCAACATCCGCAACCTGCTGCAGCTCAACCAGGGCTCGGTGATCGAGCTTGACCGCCTGGCCGGCGAGCCGCTCGACGTGCTGGTCAACGGCACGCTGATCGCCCATGGCGAGGTCGTGGTGGTCAACGAGAAGTTCGGCATTCGCCTGACCGACGTGATCAGCCCAAGCGAACGCATCAAGAAGCTGCGCTGAGTGAAGGCGCTGATGCGGGCCGCGACGGCCCTGGCGGCGCTGCTCGCCAGTGAGGTAGCGATCGCTGCGACGATCCCTGCCACGCCTGCCCCTGGAGCCCCAGGTAGCCTCGGTGGGCAACTGGCGCAGATGGTCTTCGGGCTGTTGCTGGTGGTCGGGCTGATCTTCTTGCTCGCCTGGCTGGTGCGCCGGATGCAAGGCGCCGCGCCGCGTAGCGGGCAAGTGATCGAAATCGTCGGTACGCGCGCCATCGGTCCGCGTGATCGGTTGTTGTTGGTACAGGTGGGCAAGGAGCAGATCCTGATCGGGCATAGCCCGGGCAGCATCGAGGCCCTGCATGTGCTGGCCGAACCGGTCGAGGTGCCCGCGGGTGCCCGTCCGGCCACGCCGGAATTCGCCCAGCGGCTGCTCGAGCTGATGGGCAAGGATCAGAAGGACAAGAAGTAATGAGTGGCGCCCTGCGCATCCTGTTGAGCACCTTGTTGCCAGTCGTGCTGTGGTTGGCGGCGCCGCAGGCGCTGGCCGCCGACCCCCTGTCGATTCCGGCCATCACCCTGTCCAGCGGTGCGGACGGGCAGCAGGAATATTCGGTCAGCCTGCAGATCCTGATGATCATGACGGCGCTGAGTTTCATTCCAGCGTTCGTCATCCTGATGACCAGCTTTACCCGGATCATCATCGTCTTCTCCATCCTGCGTCAGGCGCTGGGTCTGCAACAGACGCCATCGAACCAGTTGCTGACTGGCATGGCGCTGTTCCTGACCTTCTTCATCATGGCGCCGGTGTTCGACCGGGTGAACCAGACGGCGATCCAGCCCTATCTGAACGAGCAGATGACCGCCCAGCAGGCCATCGACAAGGCCCAGGTTCCGCTCAAGGACTTCATGCTCGCGCAAACCCGGCAGAGCGATCTGGACATGTTCATGCGCTTGTCCAAGCGTACCGATATCGCCAGCCCGGACCAGGCGCCGCTGACCATCCTGGTGCCGGCGTTCGTGACCTCCGAGCTCAAGACCGCGTTCCAGATCGGCTTCATGATCTTCATCCCGTTCCTGATCATCGATATGGTGGTCGCCAGTGTGCTGATGGCGATGGGTATGATGATGCTGTCGCCGCTGATCATTTCCTTGCCGTTCAAGATCATGCTGTTCGTGCTGGTCGATGGCTGGGCGCTGATCATGGGCACCCTGGCTGGCAGTTTCGGTGGCGTCTGACGCCATCAAGGAGAGCCTTGCATGACACCTGAAGTTGCTGTCGACCTGTTCCGCGACGCTCTGTGGCTAACCACCCTGATGGTGGCCGTGCTGGTGGTACCGAGCCTGTTGATCGGCCTGGTGGTGGCGATGTTCCAGGCTGCCACCCAGATCAACGAACAGACCCTGAGCTTCCTGCCGCGTTTGCTGGTGATGCTGGTGACCTTGATTGTCGTCGGGCCGTGGCTTACCCAGAAGTTCATGGAGTACTTCATTGGTCTGTACACCAGCATTCCGCAGCTGATCGGGTAGGGCGGCCATGCTGGAGCTGACCGACGCGCAGATAGGGACCTGGGTTGCGACCTTCATGCTGCCGCTGTTTCGCGTCACAGCGGTGCTGATGACCATGCCGATCTTCGGCACCAAGATGCTTCCGGCGCGCATTCGCCTGTATGCGGCCCTGGCCATCACTGTGGTGATCGTGCCGGGTCTGCCGCCATTGCCGGAGTTCGAGCCGCTGAGCCTGCGGGGCTTTTTGCTGTGTGGCGAGCAGGTGATCATCGGTGCGCTGTTTGGTTTCTCATTGCAGATGCTGTTTCAGGCGTTTGTGGTGGCGGGGCAGATCATCGCGGTGCAAATGGGTATGGCGTTTGCCTCGATGGTCGATCCGGCTAATGGCGTCAACGTCGCGGTGGTCAGCCAATTCATGACCATGCTGGTGAGTATTCTATTTTTGCTGATGAACGGCCACCTGGTGGTGTTCGAGGTCTTGACTGAGAGCTTTACGACCTTGCCGGTCGGGAGTGGGCTATTGGTCAATCATTTCTGGGAGCTGGCCGGGCGTTTGGGTTGGGTGTTGGGTGCCGGATTGTTGCTGGTACTGCCCATGATCGCTGCGCTGTTGGTGATCAACGTTGCCTTCGGCGTGATGACCCGCGCAGCGCCGCAGTTGAATATCTTCTCGATCGGTTTCCCGCTGACACTGGTGTTGGGCATGGCCATCTTCTGGGTAGGGCTGGCCGACATTCTTTCCCACTACCAGGCATTGGCCAGCGAAGCGCTGCAATGGCTGCGTGAATTGGCACGGGCGCGCTGAGCATGGCCGAGAGCGAGAGTGGTCAGGACAAGACGGAAGAACCCACCGACAAGCGCAAGACGCAGGCGCGGGAGAAAGGTGAGGTGGCTCGCTCCAAGGAGCTGAACACCGTTGCCGTAACCCTGGGCGGGGCGGGTGCGCTGTTGGCCTTTGGTGGCTACCTGGGCGAGACCCTGATGGAGCTGATGCGCCTGAACTTCAGCTTGCCGCGTGAGGTGCTGATGGCTGAAGGGTCCATGGCCGCCTATCTGCTCAACTCGGGCAAGATGGCCATCTGGGCTGTGCAGCCGATCCTGGTCCTGTTGTTCGTGGTCGCCTTCATTGCACCGATTGCTCTGGGTGGGTTCCTGTTCTCAGGCAGCTTGCTGCAGCCCAAATTCAGTCGCATGAATCCCTTGGCGGGGATCAAGCGCATGTTCTCCTTGAATGCCTTGACCGAGCTGCTTAAGGCATTGGCGAAGTTTTTCATGATCTTGGTGGTGGCGCTGGTGGTGCTTTCCAACGACCGCCAGGCGTTGTTGGCGATTGCCAATGAGCCGCTTGAGCAGGCGATCATTCACAGTGTCCAGGTGGTCGGGTGGAGTGCCTTGTGGATGGCGGCGGGGCTGTTGCTGATTGCTGCGCTGGATGTGCCGTTCCAGCTGTGGCAAACCCACAACAAGCTGAAGATGACCAAGCAGGAAGTGCGCGACGAGTACAAGGACAGTGAAGGCAAGCCTGAGGTCAAGCAGCGGATCCGTCAGTTGCAGCGGGAGGTTTCGCAGCGGCGCATGATGGCTGCGGTGCCTGAGGCTGACGTGATCATCACCAACCCGACGCACTATGCAGTGGCGCTGAAGTATGATCCCGATAATGGTTCGGCGGCGCCGCTGCTGCTGGCCAAAGGCACCGACTTCATCGCGTTGAAAATGCGTGAGATTGCTGCTGAGCATAAGGTGCAGATTTTGGAATCGCCGGAGTTGGCGCGGGCGATCTATTACTCTACCGAGCTTGAGCAGGAGATTCCGGCTGGGTTGTATTTGGCGGTGGCGCAGGTATTGGCTTATGTGTTCCAGATCCGGCAGTACCGGGCTGGGAAGGGGAAGGCGCCGGATCCGTTGAAGAAGGATTTGCCGATTCCGCCGGATTTGCGGCGTGATTCTTGATTTGTAGGTTTTTTAGGTTTTTAGGTTTGTGAGCAGATCCATTTGCGAGGGAGACGCTGATTCACCTTTGCGCCCTTACGGCGGGTCACTTTTGGCAAACGCCCGGTGTGCCGGCCCAGCCGAAAGTAACCAAAAAGTCTGCGCTCCACCATCAGTCCCGCCCGTGGCGCGATCCCCTCGCTTCGGTGCCTTCCGGGCCCGCGCGGCCTCCTGAAGTCGCGAAGTTAGTGGCGGCGACTGGGCTGGCGTTATCTTTCGATAGTGGCAGGTGTGGTGGATAGTCCGGCCTCTTCGCGGGCAAGCCCGCTCCCACAGGGTTCGTGGGGTTTGCAGTCTCTGCGTGGTGTCAGTGCTGGCTCAACGCTGAACTGAAAATCTGCGCGGTACCTGTGGGAGCGGGCTTGTCGGGGCGCCGAACCGCCGCGAAGAGGCCAGAACAAACAACACAAAACAGAAAATCAAAATTTGGCTTTGGCGAGAGCGTAGCTATTCGCCTGCTCTTGATCTTCATGCGCGCAATTCAATCTCCCACCAACGAAAAAGTTGGACAGCTTCTTGCAAAGGCAGCGCCAGGCGCCCTTAAGGCGTCAAAGTTTTGCTTGAAGAGGACTCGCGGTGGATCGCACTCAGTTAATCAGCAACGCCCGTAACAACCTGGCCGGACTCGGCCGGGGCAACCTGGGCGTGCCGCTGTTGTTGCTGGTGATGTTGGCAATGATGATGTTGCCGATAGCGCCGTTCCTGCTCGACGTGTTCTTCACCTTCAACATCGCCCTGTCGATCGTGGTCCTGCTGGTCTGCGTGTACGCCTTGCGCCCACTAGACTTCGCCGCCTTCCCCACTATCCTGCTGGTGGCCACGCTGCTGCGCCTGGCGCTGAACGTCGCCTCGACCCGCGTGGTGCTGTTGCATGGCCACGAAGGCCACGGCTCGGCAGGTAAGGTCATCCAGGCCTTCGGCGAAGTGGTGATCGGCGGTAACTACGTGGTCGGTGCGGTAGTGTTCGCCATCCTCATGATCATCAACTTCGTGGTCGTGACCAAAGGTGCCGGGCGGATTTCCGAGGTGAGCGCGCGCTTCACCCTCGACGCCATGCCCGGCAAGCAGATGGCCATCGACGCCGACCTCAACGCCGGCCTGATCGACCAGGCACAGGCCAAGTCGCGCCGTGCCGAAGTGGCCCAGGAGGCCGAGTTCTACGGCTCGATGGACGGTGCCAGCAAGTTCGTCCGCGGTGACGCCATCGCCGGCCTGTTGATCCTGTTCATCAACCTGATCGGTGGCATCCTGATCGGCATGTTCTCGCACAACATGGGCTTTAGCGAAGCCGGCAAGGTCTACGCGCTGCTGACCATCGGTGACGGTTTGGTGGCGCAATTGCCATCGCTGTTGCTGTCGACTGCTGCGGCAATCATGGTCACGCGTGCCTCGGGTTCCGAGGACATGGGCAAGCTGATCAATCGGCAAATGTTCGACTCGCCCAAGGCATTGGCGGTCTCGGCTGGCATCATGCTGGTAATGGGCGTGGTGCCGGGCATGCCGCATGTCGCCTTCATCAGCCTTGGCCTGATGTGTGCCGGTGGCGCCTACCTGGTGTGGCGCAAGCAGCAGGCGGCCAAGGTCAAGGCGCAGGAGGAAGTACAGCGTCAGCAAGACCTGCTGCCGTCGCCACAGCGTGCCATGGAAACCAAGGAGCTGGGCTGGGACGACGTCACCCCGATCGACATGATCGGCCTGGAAGTCGGTTACCGGCTGATCCCGCTGGTCGACCGTAACCAGGGCGGGCAGTTGCTGGCACGGATCAAGGGCGTGCGTAAGAAGCTCTCGCAGGATCTGGGTTTCCTCATGCCTACCGTGCACATCCGTGACAACCTCGACCTGCAACCCAGCGCCTATCGCCTGACCCTGATGGGGGTGATCCTGGCCGAGGCGGAGATCTATCCGGATCGCGAGCTTGCGATCAACCCTGGCCAGGTCTTCGGTACCCTCAATGGTATCGCTGCGCGCGACCCGGCGTTCGGCCTGGAAGCGGTATGGATCGATATCGCCCAGCGCGCCCAGGCGCAGTCGCTGGGCTACACCGTGGTCGACGCCAGCACTGTGGTCGCCACCCACTTGAACCAGATCTTGCAGAAGCACTGCCATGAGCTGATCGGCCACGAAGAGGTCCAGCAGTTGCTGCAGGTGCTGTCCAAGGCTTCGCCCAAGCTTGCCGAGGAGCTGGTGCCGGGCGTCATTTCCTTGTCGGGGCTGCTCAAGGTCCTGCAAGCACTGCTTTCCGAGCAAGTGCCGGTGCGTGACATCCGCAGCATCGCCGAGGCAATCGCCAACAATGCCGGCAAGAGTCAAGATACCGCCGCGCTGGTTGCCGCAGTGCGCGTCGGATTGTGTCGCGCCATCGTGCAAAGCATTGTCGGCGTTGAGTCCGAGCTGCCTGTGATCACCTTGGAGCCAAGGTTGGAACAGATTTTGCTCAATAGTCTGCAAAGGGCCGGGCAAGGTCAGGAAGATGGTGTTCTTCTTGAACCGAGCATGGCCGAGAAGCTTCAACGTTCGTTGATCGAAGCGGCCCAGCGTCAGGAGATGCAAGGCCAGCCAGCTATCCTGCTGGTGGCCGGCCCGATCCGCGCGATGCTGTCGCGTTTCGGTCGGCTGGCTGTACCGAATTTGCATGTTTTGGCGTATCAGGAAATACCTGACAACAAGCAAGTCACCATCGTTGCCACCGTGGGCCCCAACGGCTGAGGTAGTGGGTTATGCAAGTTAAGCGTTTTTTCGCCGCCGATATGCGTCAGGCCATGAAGCTGGTCCGTGATGAGCTGGGCGCCGATGCCGCCATCATCGGCAACCGGCGCATTGCCGGCGGTGTCGAGTTGACGGCCGCGCTGGACTACAAACTGTCCGCGCTGGCCCCGCGCGTGCCTAATGCCGAGCTTGAAGATGAGCTGCGCAAGACCCAGTCGCGCATCGCCACCGCCCAGGCCGAGCTGAGCAGCCGCAACGATACCGATGAAGGCAACCGCCAGTTGTTCGCGGGTCTGTCGCTGACCGCATCCGAGCCGTTGATCGAGCCACACGTCGATGTGCCGCCGGCTGCCGCCGTACCCGCGCCGGCGCCAGTCGATCCGCGCCTGTTCGATGCCATGCGCTCGGAGCTTTCCGGGCTGCGCGAGCTGCTCGAAGTGCAGCTTGGCTCGCTGGCCTGGAGCCAGTTGCAAGGCAGCAAGCCAATGCAGGCCAACCTCTGGCGGCGCCTGCAACGCGTCGGTTTGTCGGGCGCACTGGCCCGCGAGCTGCTCGACCTGGTGGCCGAGATCGACGAGCCGCGCCAGGCCTGGCGGATGATCCTGGCGCACCTGGCGCGGATGATCGATGTGCCGGAGATCGAACCGATCGAGGAGGGCGGGGTGATCGCCATGGTCGGCCCGGCCGGCATGGGCAAAACCACCACCCTGGCCAAGCTGGCCGCACGTTACGTGCTCAAGTACGGCGCCAGCAACTTGGCTCTGGTGAGCATGGACAGCTTCCGTATCGGCGCCCAGGAGCAGCTCAAGACCCTTGGGCGGATCCTCAATGTGTCGGTGACCTATGTCGACCCAGGCGAGTCGCTGGCCCAGGCCCTGGAGCCGCTGCTGCGCAAGCGCGTGGTGCTGATCGATACCGCTGGCCTGCAAGCCAGCGACCCGGCACTGCGCATGCAGCTTGAAACACTTGCAGGGCGCGGGATTGCCGCCAAGAATTACCTGGTGCTGGCCACAACCAGCCAGAAACAGGTGCTCACCGCTGCCTACCACAGCTACAAGCGCTGCGGCCTGGCCGGTTGTATCCTGACCAAACTCGATGAAACGGCCTGCCTCGGCGAAGTATTGAGCCTGGCCATCAGTCATGAACTGCCGGTTGCCTATCTCACCGATGGCCCGCGCATTCCTGACGACCTGCACCTGCCGCGCAAGCACCAGTTGGTCAGCCGCGCAGTCAGTGTGCAAATGCAGGAAGACCCCAGCGAAGAGGCCATGGCCGATATGTTCGCTGATCTCTACCACAACTCTGGCAAACGCGCGGGTTGAGGGAGAACGTAATGCAAAATACCTACATCAAGGGCTTCGAGAACAGCCCCACATGTGGCCTCGGTCCAAGCGAGACAAGGTAAAGAACAAATATGGGTAGCATGCATCCCGTACAGGTGATCGCCGTGACCGGTGGCAAAGGTGGCGTCGGCAAGACTAACGTTTCAGTGAACCTGTCCCTGGCGTTGGCCGAGCTGGGTCGTCGCGTCATGCTGCTGGACGCCGACCTGGGCCTGGCCAATGTCGACGTGCTGCTGGGGCTGACGCCCAAGCGCACCCTGGCTGACGTTATCGAGGGCCGCTGTGAGCTGCGCGATGTGCTGCTGCAGGGGCCAGGGGGCGTGCGCATCGTCCCGGCCGCCTCCGGCACCCAGAGCATGGTCCACCTGCAGCCCGCGCAGCACGCCGGTCTGATCCAGGCGTTCAGCGAGATTGGCGACAACCTCGATGTGCTGGTGATCGACACCGCTGCCGGCATCGGCGATTCGGTGGTGAGCTTCGTGCGCGCCGCCCAGGAAGTGCTGCTGGTGGTGTGCGATGAGCCTACGTCGATCACCGACGCCTACGCGCTGATCAAGCTGCTCAATCGCGACTACGGCATGAATCGTTTCCGCGTGCTGGCCAACATGGCGCAGAGCCCGCAGGAAGGGCGCAACCTGTTCGCCAAGTTGACCAAGGTCACGGATCGCTTCCTTGACGTCGCCCTACAATACGTCGGCGCCGTGCCGTACGACGAGTGTGTGCGCAAGGCGGTGCAGAAGCAGCGCGCGGTCTATGAGGCCTTCCCACGGTCCAAGTGTGCATTGGCATTCAAGGCCATTGCGCAGAAGGTCGACAGCTGGCCGTTGCCTGCCAACCCGCGTGGGCACCTGGAGTTTTTCGTCGAGCGACTGGTGCAGCCCACCAGCGCGGGACCCGTCCTATGAGTGCAAGCGGTTTCAAGATGTACAGCAAGGCGTCCAAAGATGCCCAGTATGAGTTGATCGAGCGCTACGCGCCGCTGGTCAAGCGCATCGCTTATCACCTGCTGGCGCGTCTGCCGGCCAACGTGCAGGTCGAAGACCTGATCCAGGCAGGCATGATTGGCCTGTTGGAAGTGGCCAACAAATACGATGCCAGCAAGGGCGCCAGCTTCGAAACCTACGCCGGCATCCGTATCCGTGGCGCCATGCTCGATGAGGTGCGCAAGGGCGATTGGGCGCCGCGTTCGGTGCACCGCAACACCCGCATGGTCAGCGACGCGATGCGCGCCGTTGAAGCAAGAACCGGTCGCGACGCTAAAGATCACGAGGTTGCTGCCGAACTCCAATTGAGTCTCGATGATTACTACGGGATTTTGAACGATACCCTGGGCAGCCGCCTGTTCAGTTTCGACGACCTGTTGCAGGACGGCGAACATGAAGGCCTGCACGAGGATGGAGCCAGCGGCCAGATCGAGCCGTCGCGTGACCTTGAAGACGAGCGCTTCCAGGCCGCGCTGACCGATGCGATCGCCAACCTGCCGGAGCGCGAGCGCCTGGTGCTGGCGCTGTACTACGACGAAGAGCTGAACCTCAAGGAAATTGGTGAGGTGCTGGGGGTCAGCGAGTCGCGTGTCAGCCAGTTGCACAGCCAGTGCGCGGCGCGTCTGCGCAGTCGCTTGGGTGAATGGCGGGCGCGGTAACCGGGGTTCGCTGCAGTCGTTTTCACGTTGTACTGAATTGATTGAATGCGCGCTCGGGGGCCGAGCGCGTTTAAGACTGCTTGGAGGTCTACTTGAACAAAAACATGAAAATCCTCATCGTTGACGACTTCTCGACGATGCGGCGAATCATCAAGAATCTGTTGCGTGATCTGGGCTTCACCAACGTCAAGGAAGCCGATGACGGCGTTACCGCGCTGCCGATGCTGCACAGCGAGCACTTCGACTTCCTGGTGACCGACTGGAACATGCCGGGCATGAGCGGGATCGACCTGCTGCGCCAGGTACGGGCCGACGAGCGCCTCAAGGGCATGCCGGTGTTGATGGTCACTGCCGAAGCCAAGCGCGACCAGATCATTGAAGCGGCCCAGGCCGGTGTCAATGGCTATGTGGTCAAGCCTTTCACAGCCCAGGTGCTCAAAGAAAAGATCGAAAAGATCTTCGAACGCGTGAACGGCTAAGTCACGCCAGGGGGCGCCATGGAGTCAAACAACACGTCTCTGGGTGAGTTCGAAACGACCCTGAAGAAGCATGCCCAGGAACTGGTCGAGAGCCTTGAGCGCGGCCGGTTTGGCGACGCGGTGCAGCTGATCCATCAGCTTAACCAGACGCGCGACCGCGGCCTGTATCAGGAAGTCGGCAAACTCACCCGCGAGCTGCACAGCGCGATCGTCAGCTTCCAGATCGACCCGGCCATGCCGCAGGCCGAGGAAGTCTCGCAGATCACCGATGCCACCGAGCGCTTGTCCTACGTGGTCAAGCTGACCGAGGGCGCCGCCAACCGCACCATGGACCTGGTCGAAGAGAGCACCCCAGTGCTCAATGATCTGGCCAGCGAAGCTCAGGCGCTGAGCGCTGACTGGCAGCGCTTCATGCGCCGCGAAGTGGCCGCGCCGGAATTTCGCGAGTTGGTCAAGCGGGTCGACAGTTTCCTGACGCACAGCGCTGAAGGGAACCGCAAGGTCTCCGGGCATCTGAACGACATTCTCCTGGCTCAGGACTACCAAGACCTGACCGGGCAGGTGATCAAGCGCGTCACCGCCTTGGTCACCGAAGTAGAAAGCAATCTGCTCAAGCTCGTGCTGATGGCCAGTCAAGTCGACCGCTTTGCCGGTATCGAACATGACCACCAACAGCTGCGCGCTGAAAAAGATCAAGAAAAACATCCGACTCGGGGTGAAGGTCCGCAGATTCATGCCGATAAGCGTGAAGACGTCGTGTCCGGTCAGGACGATGTCGATGATCTGCTGTCCAGCCTGGGTTTTTAGGGAGCACGTTTAATGAGCTTCGGCGCCGATGAAGAAATCCTTCAGGATTTCCTGGTAGAAGCCGGCGAAATTCTTGAGCAACTGTCCGAGCAATTGGTCGAGCTGGAAAGCCGACCGGATGATGCCGACCTGCTCAATGCAATTTTCCGCGGTTTTCACACTGTAAAAGGGGGCGCCGGCTTCCTTCAGCTCAATGAGCTGGTGGAGTGCTGCCATATCGCAGAGAACGTCTTCGACATCCTGCGCAAAGGTGAGCGTCGGGTCGACGCCGAGCTGATGGACGTGGTCCTCGAAGCGCTGGACACGGTCAACAGCATGTTCGGCCAGGTTCGCGAGCGTAGCGAAGTCACCCCGGCCACGCCTGAGCTGCTGGCGGCCTTGTCGCGCCTGGCTGAGCCCGGCGCCGCTGAGCCGGTTGCCGCGGTCGTCGAAGAGGTGCCGGTTGCCCAGGCTCCCGCCGCCGAACCGGACATCACCGACACCGAATTCGAGCAACTGCTCGACTCGCTCGATGCGGTCAAGGCTGAGGCGGCCGCTGCCGAACAGCTGCAGGGCGAAGCACCCAGCGCTGAAGGCGACGAAATCAGCGACGCCGAGTTCGAATCGCTGCTCGATCAGCTGCATGGCAAGGGCCAGTTCTCGCCTGAGGTCGTGGCCAGCGCTGCTGAAGCCGCTGCTGAGGCGCCGGTTGGCGATGAAATCACCGACGACGAATTCGAAGCGCTGCTCGACCAGTTGCATGGCAAGGGCACCTTCGCCGCCGATGCATTGCCAGCCACGGCGGCGCCTGCCGCTGCTGGCGCGCCTGCGGCGTCGGGCGATGAGATCAGTGAGCATGAGTTCGAAGCCTTGCTCGACCAGTTGCATGGCAAGGGCAAGTTCTCTGGCGACACGGCCACTGCCGAAACCCCAGCGGCTGCCGTTGCTGCCGCACCGGTAGCGGCCAAGGCCCAAGCTCAGCCTGCACCAACGCCTGCGCCCAAACCAGCCCCGACGCCCGCCGCAGCGCCTGCAGCTGCTGCTGCCAAACCGGCCGCCCCAGCCCGTGCCCCGGCCCCGGCTGGCGAGAAGCACGTCAGCGAAGCGGAAACCACCGTGCGGGTCGATACCGCGCGCCTGGACGAGATCATGAACATGGTCGGCGAACTGGTGCTGGTGCGTAACCGCCTGGTGCGCCTGGGCCTCAATAGCGGCGACGAGGCCATGTCCAAGGCTGTGTCCAACCTCGATGTGGTCACCGCCGACTTGCAGACTGCGGTGATGAAAACCCGCATGCAGCCGATCAAGAAGGTCTTCGGCCGCTTCCCGCGCTTGGTCCGTGACCTGGCCCGCCAGCTCAAGAAAGAAATCAACCTGGAGCTGGTCGGTGAAGAAACCGACCTCGACAAGAACCTGGTCGAGGCCCTGGCCGATCCGCTGGTGCACTTGGTGCGCAACGCAGTCGACCATGGCGTGGAAATGCCTGACGAGCGCGAAGCCTCTGGCAAGGCGCGCACCGGCAAGGTGGTGCTGTCGGCCGAGCAGGAAGGCGACCATATCCTGCTGTCGATCTCCGATGACGGCAAGGGCATGGACCCCAACATCCTGCGCGCCAAGGCGGTGGAAAAGGGCTTGATGGACAAGGACGCAGCCGATCGCCTGAGCGAGTCGGACTGCTACAACCTGATCTTCGCCCCGGGCTTCTCGACCAAGACCGAGATCTCCGATGTGTCTGGCCGTGGCGTGGGCATGGACGTGGTGAAAACCAAGATTTCCCAGCTCAATGGCTCGATCAACATCTACTCGGCCAAGGGCCAGGGCTCGAAGATCGTCATCAAGGTGCCGCTGACCTTGGCGATCATGCCGACCCTGATGGTGATGCTGGGCAACCAGGCGTTCGCCTTCCCGCTGGTCAACGTCAACGAGATCTTCCACCTCGACCTGTCGCGCACCAATGTGGTCGACGGTCAGGAAGTGGTGATCGTGCGCGACAAGGCGTTGCCGCTGTTCTACCTCAAGCGCTGGCTGGTCCAGGACCAGGTGCACGAGGAGCAACGCGAGGGCCATGTGGTGATCCTCTCGGTCGGTACCCAGCGCATTGGCTTCGTCGTCGACCAACTGGTCGGCCAGGAAGAGGTGGTGATCAAGCCGTTGGGCAAGATGCTGCAGGGCACGCCGGGTATGTCTGGCGCCACCATCACTGGCGACGGCCGCATCGCGTTGATCCTCGACGTCCCGAGCATGCTCAAGCGTTACGCCGCCAAGCGTTATTGATTTCGGTGGCGCAGCCTGGCGGTTGCGCCGCCTAATGGAGTGTTTATGGCAGTCAAGGTCCTGGTGGTGGATGATTCCGGTTTCTTCCGCCGCCGTGTCTCGGAAATTCTCTCGGCCGACCCGACCATTCAGGTCGTGGGGACCGCGACCAATGGCAAGGAAGCAATCGACCAGGCGCTGTCGCTCAAGCCCGATGTGATCACCATGGACTATGAAATGCCCATGATGGACGGCATCACCGCCGTGCGCCACATTATGCAGCGCTGCCCGACGCCGGTGTTGATGTTCTCCTCGCTGACCCATGAAGGCGCCCGGGTGACCCTCGATGCGCTGGATGCCGGGGCGGTGGACTATCTGCCGAAGAACTTCGAAGACATCTCGCGCAACCCTGACAAGGTCAAGCAGATGCTCTGCGAAAAGGTCCACACCATTTCGCGCAGCAACCGCCGCTTGGGCAGCTACGCCGCGCCTGCGCCAGCCGCAAGCCCGGCCTCGAGCAGCCACGCGCCTTCCAGCAGCTTTGCCAGCAGTGCTCCGGTGCGTGCTAGCGCGCCTGCACCTGCACGTAGCGCTGCGGCTCCCGCCGCAACGCACTCGCCCGCACCCAAGCGCAAGCCCTACAAACTGGTGGCGATTGGGACCTCGACCGGTGGCCCGGTGGCCCTGCAGCGGGTGCTGACCCAACTACCGGCCAACTTCCCGGCGCCGATCGTGCTGATCCAGCACATGCCGGCAGCCTTCACCAAGGCCTTCGCCGAACGCCTCGACAAGCTGTGCAAGATCAGCGTCAAGGAAGCCGAAGACGGTGATGTGCTGCGCCCAGGCCTGGCGCTGCTGGCCCCGGGCGGCAAGCAGATGATGGTCGACGGGCGTGGTACGGTGAAGATCCTGCCGGGTGACGAGCGCCTGAACTACAAGCCCTGCGTGGACATCACCTTTGGCTCGGCTGCCAAGTCCTACGGCGACAAAGTGCTCTCGGTGGTACTCACCGGCATGGGCGCGGACGGCCGCGAAGGCGCGCGTTTGCTCAAGCAAGGCGGCAGCACCGTGTGGGCCCAGGATGAAGCCAGCTGCGTGATCTATGGCATGCCCATGGCCATCGTCAAGGCCAACCTGGCCGATGCGGTGTACAGCCTGGACGAGATCGGCAAGCACCTGGTCGAGGCCTGCGTCTGATGGATGTCTTGAGCCTGATTGGCCTGATCCTCGCCTTCGTCGCCATCGTCGGTGGCAACTTCCTCGAGGGTGGCCACGTGGGTGCGCTGCTCAATGGCCCGGCGGCGCTGATCGTGCTGGGCGGCACCCTGGCGGCGGCGTTGTTGCAGGCGCCGTTGTCGTCGTTCAAGCGTGCCCTGCAGATTGTCCGCTGGATCATCTTCCCGCCGCGGGTAGACCTGGCTGGCGGTATCGATCGGGTAGTCAACTGGAGCCTCACCGCTCGCAAGGAAGGCTTGCTGGGGCTGGAAGGGGTGGCCGATGGCGAACCTGATCCGTATGCGCGCAAGGGCTTGCAGTTGCTGGTCGACGGCGCTGAGCCGGAGGCTATCCGCAGTATCCTTGAGGTCGATTTCCTGACCCAGGAAGGCCGCGATATCCAGGCCGCCAAGGTATTTGAAAGCATGGGCGGCTACGCGCCGACCATCGGCATCATCGGTGCGGTGATGGGCCTGATCCATGTGATGGGCAACCTGGCCGATCCTTCGCAGTTGGGCAATGGCATTGCCGTGGCCTTCGTTGCCACCATCTATGGCGTGGCCAGTGCCAACTTGATCCTGCTGCCGATCGCCAACAAGCTCAAAGCCATCGTCATGCGTCAGTCGCGCTATCGCGAGATGCTCCTCGAAGGCCTGCTGTCGATCGCCGAAGGCGAAAACCCACGCTCGATCGAGCTGAAGCTGCAAGGCTTCATGGAGTAAGCCATGCGTCGCCGTCGTCACACCGAGGAACACGAGAATCACGAGCGTTGGCTGGTGTCATATGCCGACTTCATCACCTTGCTGTTCGCCTTCTTCGTGGTCATGTACTCGATCTCTTCGATCAACGAGGGCAAGTACAAGGTCATTTCCCAGGCCCTGCTCGGGGTATTCAATGACCCTGAGCGGAGCATGAAGCCGATCCCGATCGGTGATGAGCAGCCGCTGAGTGTGAGGCCGGCCGAGCCCTTGATCAAGGACAGCGAGCAGACCGATGCGGGCCTGGCTCAGACCAGCAACGATCCTTTGCAGACTATCAGCGACGATGTGCGCGAAGCGTTTGGCGACTTGATCAAATCTGACCAGATGACCGTGCGTGGCAACGAGCTGTGGGTCGAGGTCGAGCTCAACTCGGCGCTGCTGTTCGGCAGTGGCGATGCCATGCCCAGCGACGTTGCCTTCGAGATCATCGAGAAGGTGGCCAATATCCTCAAGCCGTTCGCCAACCCGGTGCATGTCGAAGGCTTTACCGACAACATGCCGATCCGAACTGCCCAGTACCCAACCAACTGGGAACTGTCGGCCTCGCGCGCGGCGAGCATCGTCCGCCTGCTGGCGATGAATGGTGTAAACCCTGGGCGGATGGCCTCGGTGGGCTATGGCGAATACCAGCCGGTGGCAAGTAATGACAGCGCCGAAGGGCGTGCGCGTAACCGCCGAGTGGTGCTGGTGATTTCGCGCAATCTGGAAGTGCGCCGTAGTCTCACGGCTACCGGCAGCGCCAATGCCACGCCAGATTCGGCATTGCGCCGCGCTGGCACACAAAGTGCACCTGCAACGCCTGCAGCGGCGGGAGGGGGCTAGCCCCGTCAAATCCCCGTCACCCATTTTCACACCGTTCCCGGCAGGGCAGGCGGCCATACCGGGAGGAAGCAAGGCACCATGAGAGTCTGGGCAGTAGCCAATCAAAAAGGTGGCGTCGGCAAGACCACCACTACCATCGCTCTGGCCGGGCTGCTGGCCGAGGCGGGCAAGCGCGTGGTCGTGGTCGACCTTGACCCGCACGGCTCCATGACCAGCTATTTCGGGCACAACCCCGATGCGCTGGAGCACAGCTGCTATGACCTGTTCCTGCACAAGGGCACGGTGCCTGAGGGGCTGCCGGGGCAGTTGCTGCTGCCGACCAGTGATGAGCGTATTTCCCTGCTGCCTTCGAGTACCGCGCTGGCCGTGCTCGAACGCCAATCGCCAGGACAGAGTGGCCTGGGCCTGGTGATCGCCAAGAGTCTGGCGCAGCTGTGGCAGGATTTCGACTTCGCCCTGATCGACAGCCCGCCCTTGCTCGGCGTGCTGATGGTCAATGCCCTGGCCGCCAGTCAGCAACTGGTGATTCCGGTGCAGACCGAGTTTCTCGCGGTCAAGGGCCTGGAGCGGATGGTTGGCACCCTGGCCATGATCAACCGCTCGCGCAAGCAGGCGCTGCCCTACCAGATCGTGCCGACCCTGTTCGATCGCCGTACCCAGGCTTCCTTGGGCACGCTCAAAGTGCTGCGCGATACCTACGCCGAGAACGTCTGGCAGGGCTATATCCCGGTCGACACGCGTCTGCGCGATGCTAGCCGGGCGGGCGTCACGCCTTCGCAGTTCGACGGCAAGAGCCGCGGGGTGGTTGCCTATCGCGCCTTGCTCAAGCACTTGCTCACTTACAAATCCGCACTGCAGGTGGCCTGATGAACTCAGCCCGGCCCATTACCAGCAAGCCGCAGTTGGCCTTGCAGTCTTATCTGGACGGCTTGCTGCAGGACGCTACCGAGACGTTCGAGGCGCCCGCTGCACAGCCGGCGTCGAGCGAAGACTTCGAGGCTGCGGTACGCGAAGAGCAGGCCCGCGACGCCCAGCGTCAGATCGAGCCTGCGCCAACGTCAGCCTCACGGCCTTTTGCCGAGCCGCAACCCAAGGTGCTCGCCACGGTGCTGGCGCCTGCCGCGCCAGTGGCAGAGCCGGTGGTCACCGTGGTCGAGGCCCAGGTGGTGGTCGAAGCCAGTATTCCGGTGCTGACCGAAGTTCAGGCGCCTGAGCCGGTCGCGCCGTTGGTCGAGGTGCACCTGCCTGCGCCCAACGTTCCAGCGCCGCCAGCGACGGTTGACGGCCGGCCGCAATGGGCCGCCGAGCCTTTCGAATGCTTGCTGTTCGATGTCGCCGGGCTGACCCTGGCGGTACCCCTGGTATGCCTGGGGTCGATTTATAGCCTGGCCGGCCAGGAGCTGACGCCACTGTTTGGCCAGCCGGACTGGTTCCTCGGCATCCTCAGCTGCCAGGCGGGCAATCTCAAGGTTCTGGATACCGCGCGCTGGGTGATGCCTGACCGCTACCGCGATGACTTTCGCCAGGGCTTGCAGTACGTGATTTCTGTCCAGGGCTATGAGTGGGGGCTGGCGGTGCATCAGGTCAGCCGTTCGTTGCGCCTGGACCCGAACGAGATCAAGTGGCGCAGCCAGCGCGGGCAACGCCCGTGGTTGGCCGGCACGGTGATCGAGCACATGTGTGCCTTGCTCGATGTCGCTGAACTGGCCGAGTTGATCGCCAGCGGCGCCGTCAAGCAGCTGCACGCCAAACACTAATAAATGACGGCCGCTGCTGCCGCGGCCACACCGAGCACACCGCCGATGGCGGATTTTGAGGGGTAGGGGAATGAAAAAGTCGTCCGCACAAGGTTCCGAAGATCCGATCCTGCAGTGGGTAACCTTCCGCCTGGACAACGAGTCCTATGGCATCAATGTCATGCAGGTGCAGGAAGTCCTGCGTTACACCGAGATCGCTCCGGTTCCGGGTGCGCCGAGCTACGTGCTGGGCATCATCAACCTGCGCGGTAACGTGGTCACCGTGATCGACACTCGCCAGCGCTTTGGCCTGGTGCCGACCGAAGTGACCGACAACACCCGTATTGTCATCATCGAGGCCGACAAGCAGGTGGTCGGCATCCTGGTCGATAGCGTCGCCGAAGTTGTGTACCTGCGTCAGTCGGAGATCGAGACCGCGCCAAACGTGGGTAACGAAGAGTCGGCCAAGTTCATCCAGGGCGTGTGCAACAAGAATGGCGAGCTGCTGATCCTGGTCGAGCTGGACAAGATGATGACCGAGGAAGAATGGTCCGAGCTGGAGAACATCTGAGTTGATTTTCGAGGTTGCTGTCATCTTCCTGGCGCTGTTGTGGGCGCTGAGCCTGTGGTTTTTTCTCAACTACAGCAAGCGCCAGCGCGAGCTGGCCGCCCAGCAGGCTCAAGGTGATGCGCTGCGCGACCAGCGCATCAAGGACCTGGCCAAGCGCCTGGACGACTACCAGAATGGCACCGTGCGCATGGGGGAGGCGATCCATGAGCTGCGTGCGGTGGTGGCGCCGTTGCCAGACAAGCTGCAGCAGCTGGAGCAGCGCGATCCTAATGACGTGACCTTTACCCAGGCGGCCAAGCTGGTGGGGATGGGCGCCAGCATCGAGGAGCTGACTCAAACCTGCGGCTTGACCCAAGCCGAGGCGCAACTGATGAGTAAGTTGCACCGTGGCGAGTGAGCAGAACAGGCGACCAGGGTCGCCTGTTTTCATTCAGGTAGTGATCCACGCATGCTGGCCACCGACTTTGGCAAAGCGGCTGAGGGGCAATAGCTCTTTTTCAACGAGCATCCAAGCCTGCAGATTCACGTACAACCAGCTTTTGGTGCGGGGCAGACCATACAGCTTTCTGAGCTGGCGCAGTCGGTACAGATCGGGGAGCAATCGGTCGACCACATCGGTGAACAGGGCCGGCCCGGTGAGGCGATTCAAGCGACTGGCGTACTCATAAAATCCTGTTGGGTCTTCAGCCAGGCTTGGCTTGCTACGATAGAAATCCGGTTCGCTCTGATAGCGTGCGTGCATTTCATCAGAAATGGCCACCAAGGTCGGGTTGCCTGGGTGGCTGCCGATCATGCTGGTATTGTACTGAAAGTGCATCCCTAGTTTTTCATTGGACATCGCCGGATGAAGCAGCAAGCCGTTTTTGCTGGTCGCCAGCTCCACCTCATCGATCGCCTCTGCCACGCACGCTCCGGCGCCAATACAGCCCAAGCGACTGCTGCTGGCGGCCAGTAACTCGTCGTCCAGGTCCATGTACAAACCGCCCTCATGGTGCAGCATTGGGTAGCGCAGTACATCGCAGGCCGACGGGTAGTTGGTGGCGACTCCTGCATTGCCATCCAAAGCGTCCTGGTACTGAGCGAAATACTTGCTTTGCTTGAATGAGATGAAGAAAGGTTGCTCCTCCAGTGTATGAACTTGCAGGTCAGGGGCCTTGCTCTTGAGTAGACGCAGGTTTTCCGTGTGCGCGACAGCGTCTGCGTGGGACAGGTACAACCGGTACTGATAGGCGCCGCCCTTGAGCCGCTTGGCGTTCTTGGCAACGTTTTCCAACAGCTCTGCGCCGATGACCTTGTCTCCGACCCAGAGCGAGGTGATTGTCTTGGGAATCGCCTCGCCACGTAGTGGCACAGGCAGCTCTACCGGTATAGGTAGGTCTATCCCCAGACTGCGCAGGGTGGTGACCCGCATCGGATTTGTGACGGCTCGAGCATGCGGGTCAGCGCGCTCGACGGCGAATTCACCTGGAGTAGCTTGGTAGTAGGATGCGTTGACCTCATTGAGGCGGCTTTGCTCAATGAACAGATCGAACTCCATGTCATAGACCAGCTCCAGCTCGACTAGGACGTTACCTTCAATGATCGTCAGAGCGCTGAGCCGGTCGGCCATGCCTGTGTACTGAGGAATGCGTGAAACCGGGCTTGCTCCAGAGGGCAGGTCATCCAGTGGGGCAGTGGGATCGGGGCTGTGGAAGTAGGGCGCGACATCCAGTTCGGGCAGCCGCGGCGGGTCGCTCGGGCTCAGCGGGTAGCCTATCTGGTCGTTGACTCGGCTCGGCAAGACAAAGCCATCGGTTTTGAGCCGGAATACCTCGGCACTTTTGGTCAGGCCCGCCACTGCCAAGGGCGTGGCATTGAACAAACCGTAAGCAATGTTGCTGACGCCATCAGCCTTCGCCTCCTGCGTCTTGCCATTGATCGCCTGATCCAACCCCAGGCCTAGCTGGGCTATGCCACCGAGCGCGAGCAGCGGGGCCAGGCCAGGTATTACGAAGGTCATTGGCATTAGCAGATTGAGCGCAGAGGTGAGATAGCTACGCCATCTGGCCTTGGTGACCTCGCTGTTGCTGGTGATGATGAAGTCGGCATCGGCATAACTGCGCTGCTGTTGTCGCAGCGTCACAGCCATGAACAGATCGCCGGTTAGCCGTGGGTTGTACTTTACCGGTCGGTAGTTGACATAGTCGCGTGGCGACCAGCGTCCGTCAGTCGTAAAACCTGGTCGATCAGAAGACAGTCGATGGACGGCAGGGTAATCGCCCATGCCCGCCAGCGCTGTGTCAAGGCCACTGAAGTCGAGGCCATCCGGGCCATCGGCGAGGTTGAAATACTGTTTGAGCGCTTGACGTTTGGCGGAGGACTGACACTGTTCGCCGAACCAGTCCTTGAGCAGGTTTTGGTTGGCAAACTCCAGAAACGGCGAACTGTTGCCGGGTAGGTACAGCAGGCTCAGGTCGGTCTCGCCGTCGTTGATGAACAGAAGGTCTGTTGCGGCATACCCGTAAACGGACAATGTGCTCAAGCGCAGTTTGCGTCCTCGTGGTATCAGCCTCGCGGCACGCCAGACCAGCTTTCGTGCCGCGTCACTGAGACTGCCTTCGCTGACTTGCTTATTGCAGGCAGCAATGCAGTTGAGCTTGCTGGACAGGCGATGACTGTCCAGATGTTGTTGCCAATAACGGTCGAGCTGCGCGCGGTAGTGGGAGTGGAAATCGAGCTTTTCGATAAAGCGCTGGAATTTTTCCGCGGGTATGTGTACCTGTGTGGCGGGCTCGTAGCGCATCGGGTCGGTGCGGCGGAACAACCCATTGAACACTTCAAACGCGGCGCTGTTATCGAACGGCCCGAGTGGCGGCAGGTGCTCGACGATCTTGATTGGGCCATTGGGCAAGGTGCCCGCCCAGGAGGCCGAAAACAGGGCGCCGATGGCGTCGTTGTTGGATTCGCCTTGCCAGTTGCCCAGTACCGCCTGAGTCAGGCTCAGGCGCTGCCTGATCAGCGCCTGATAGCCCTGTGGGCCATCAGGGCGATAGTGCAAGGTGACCACATCGATCCGGTCTGGATCCAAGGCCAGGCCGTTGCTCGATGCCCAGTCGCGTATGGCCTGAGCGGCCTCACGGTCAGGGCGCGGAAAATTTGCCAGATGGGCGCGCACGTACTGTACGCCGGCAGCGTTGATGAGGGATGGGGTCATGTCGGTCACCCAGCTTAATAGGAGCAGTTAGGTTCACCCAAGGCTCTTTAAGCGGTGCGGTACATAGTGCTGCGATAGAGCCGCCGGGCGTGGCGCAGTGCACCCGCTGCGTCGCCACTTTGCCCATGGCCTATCGAGGCGCTCTGGCCCAAGGGGCGCCGGGCTTGAGCACGCTGTACCCACTCACTGAGGTTGAGCACTGCATGCTGGGGGCTGAGCCGCAAGAGCCATTGATTCAGGGCGGGCGCAATCTGGAGGGGGCTAGAGCTTGCAAGGTCCCATCGGCAGGCCAAGTGGGGGCGCGGTGATATCGCGTTCGTTTACAGCCTCGTCGTTGAACCCTGCCGGCACCTTGCCGCGCAACTGCCAAGCAAAGGCAATGATCTCGGCGATGGTCAGATACAGCGCCTCGGGGATCTGCTCGCCCAACTCCAGGCGTGCCAGCAGGCGCACCAATTCTGCGTTCTCATAAATCGGCACTTCATGTTCGCGGGCGATCGCCAGGATCGCTTCGGCCAGGGCGTCATCGCCCTTGGCGCTGAGCGTGGGCGCTTGTTGGCCGTCGTAGCTCAGGGCGATGGCCTGACGTGGCGGTTGCTTGCTCATGCGGTTTCGTCCACCCAGCGTTGCTCCAGTCGGGTCCGAGGGCCTTGCGGCGGGATGCCGGGGCGGCACTCCAGATCCCCTACATCCAGGCCACGCTGCAGCAGACGCTCACGCAGGTGGCCCAGCTGGCTGTCGATCAGCTCGGCGGTACGCGGTAGCTCCGCCCACAACTGGCCGGACAGCCGGCCTTGGCTCAGTTGCGCCTGCACTTGCAACGGGCCAAGCGGGGCCAGGTCGAATGCCAGCTCGATGCGCCACAGCGATTGCTGTGGATCACGTTGCTCACGCTGCGGGTCGGCTTGCTGCTGCGGCGTCTCCTCGCGTTGCAGTTTGACCTGCAAGGGGATGAAGTCCTGGCCATGACGCACGGGGATCTCGGTTTGCCAGGTGGTCTGCAGGTTGCCGTTTTCCAGCGTGCCGGTCTGCTGCAAGCTGGACAGGGCATGGCTTTGCAGGCGCGAGATGGCGGCGGCGGCCAGGCGCAGCAGCTGTTGCAGGTCGGCCTCCTGCTCAAGGCTTTGCAGCAGGCGCGAGGGCAGCGGAAAACTACCCGGTTGTGGTCGCGGGCTGACCTTGTCGAGCATCCCCAAGGCACTGCGTGCCATGCCAGGCAGCACCTGGGCTAGGGTGTTGGCGGCAATGGCTGGGTTGAGTAGTGGGTTGCCCGGCACGCCGGGCAAGGCTTGCGCCACCAGCCTGACCAACTGCGCCTTGAGGTCGGGCACGATGCCTGCGCTCAAGCCGCCCAGCAGTTTCGCCTCGAGAAATGCGCCGCTGTTGTTCAGCGCTTGCGCCACCGCCTTGGCATCGCCCAGTTGACTGGCTTGCGGCAGGCTGGCCAACAGGCGCTCGGCGCTGGCACGCAGTTCGCCATTGCCACCAGCGCTGCTGGTCAACTGTTGCAGCGCGCTCAACAGCCCTGGCAGCGATGCCTGTCGGCTCTGTTGGGAGGCCAGCTGCTGGGAGATCAGCAATTGATCCTGACGACCGCTCAGCGGTACGAAACGCAAAGATTGATCACTCTGCACCAAGGCGCTGAGCAGGCTGCCGACCGCCAGTGGTCGGGGGCTTTCGATGCTCAAGGTGGCGCCGGCCTGGCTGCTGTTGAGCAGGCTGACCAGTGAACGGAAACTGGCCGCCTCGCCCGCATTGACCGGCAGCGCCTGGTTAGTCAGCACTTTGCCTTGCAGCAGGGTGCCCACCGGTATTTGTGCGGTGTCCAGGCGGGTGAGGGTGGCGACGTTGCTGGCGTTGGCCTGCTGCACCATGACCGCCAGGCGGTTGCCGTCAGCCTGGCTGACCATCAACTGAGTGCCGGGTGGCAGTGGCTGGCTGGCAGTGGTCTGAACTTGGCTCTGGGTACCGTTGGCCAGGGTCAGGCGCAGCAGCAACTGGAAGTCGACGCCGAGCTGGCGCAAGGACATCACCTCGGCCTTGGCCGTTTCCCCAGGCGGCACGATACCGGGCTGCGGCTGCAGCAGGCGCAGCAGTTCGCCGGTCATGGCGGCCTTGGCCGCTTGCGGGCCTAGCGCGGTTTGTGCGCCGAGACTATTGATTTCGGTCATGATTGTATACAACCTGTGGAGCCAGCCCTCTTGGCAGCGAGTCGTCGCATGTAATAATGCCGCCCGCGCCGCCCGCCACTGCCCACTATAACGGCAGGGCAGGGGGTGACTTGAGATATTGGCCGAGACCCGACACAGAATAAGGCGAAACCGTGACCCTGGACCTTCAAGCCACTGGCCTGGCCTGCGAGCGCGACTGGCGCCTGCTGTTCGAGCACCTGGATTTTCAGCTGCGCCCTGGCGACATGCTCCAGGTCAGCGGCCCTAACGGCAGCGGCAAGACCAGTCTGCTGCGTCTGTTGGCGGGGTTGATGCAGCCGACTGCCGGACAGATCCTGCTCAATGGCCAGCCGTTGACCGAACAGCGCCATGCCCTGGCCAGCATCCTCTTGTGGATCGGCCATGCCGCTGGCATCAAGGACCTGCTCACTGCCGAAGAGAACCTCGCCTGGTTGTGCGCCTTGCACCAGCCCGCCACCCCCGAGGCGATCTGGCAGGCGCTGGCAGCGGTGGGCCTGCGCGGCTTCGAGGATGTGCCGTGTCACACCTTGTCGGCCGGCCAGCAGCGCCGCGTGGCGCTGGCTCGGTTGTATCTGCACAGCCCACCGCTGTGGATCCTCGACGAACCGTTCACTGCCCTGGATAAACAGGGTGTGGCTCAGCTTGAGGCGCATCTGGCCGCGCACTGCGAGGCCGGTGGCACGGTCGTGTTGACCACCCATCACAGCCTCGAGCGCAAGCCGTCCGGTTATCGTGAACTGAATGTGGGGCAGTGGGCGGCATGAGCGTATTCGTCCTGTTGTTGCGGCGCGAGGCCCGTCTGTTGTTCCGCCGCCCGGCGGAGTTGGCCAACCCCTTGGTGTTCTTCGCCATTGTGGTCGCCCTGTTTCCACTGGCGGTCGGCCCTGAGACACAATTGTTGCAAACCTTGTCGCCGGGGCTGGTCTGGGTCGCCGCATTGCTGGCGGTATTGCTCTCGCTGGACGGGCTGTTTCGCAGTGATTTCGAGGACGGCTCGCTCGAGCAATGGGTGCTGTCGCCGCATCCCTTGCCGATGCTGGTGCTGGCCAAGGTGCTGGCGCACTGGATCTTTTCCGGGCTGGCGCTGGTATTGTTGGCTCCGCTCCTGGCATTGATGCTTGGCCTGCCAGCGAGTTGCCTGCCGGTGCTGCTCGCCTCGCTGCTGCTGGGCACGCCGATACTGAGTTTGCTCGGTGCGGTGGGCGCGGCGCTGACGGTCGGTCTCAAGCGCGGCGGTTTGCTGCTGGCGTTGCTGATCTTGCCGTTGTATATCCCAGTATTGATCCTGGGCAGTGGCGCCTTGCAAGCGGCGTTGCAGAATATGCCAGCGACCGGCCATTTGTTGTGGCTGGCCAGCCTGACTGCCCTGGCTGTGACCTTGGCACCCTTTGCGATCGCGGCCGGCCTGAAGATCAGCGTCGGCGAATAACGAGATCTGGGCCTACGGATTGACGCCTAAAGCCCAGACAAGACCGGATGTACCCTGATGAAAATAAGCTGGACGTGGTTCCATAAGCTCGGTTCCCCCAAATGGTTCTATGCCATCAGCGGCCGCATGCTGCCGTGGCTGACCATCGCTGCCATCGCGCTGCTGGCGGTGGGCATCACCTGGGGCCTGGCGTTCGCCCCGCAGGATTACCAACAAGGCAACAGCTTTCGCATCATCTATATCCACGTGCCTGCTGCCATGCTGGCGCAGTCGTGCTACGTGCTGCTGGCGGTGGCCGGCATCGTCGGCCTGGTATGGAAGATGAAGATCGCCGATGTCGCCCTGCAGTGCGCGGCGCCCATTGGCGCCTGGATGACTGCGGTGGCATTGCTGACCGGGGCGATCTGGGGCAAGCCGACCTGGGGCAGCTGGTGGGTCTGGGACGCCCGCCTTACGTCGATGCTCATTCTGCTTTTCCTGTACTTCGGCATCATTGCGCTGGGCCAGGCGATCAGCAATCGTGACAGCTCGGCCAAGGCCTGCGCGGTGCTGGCGATCGTCGGTGTGGTCAATATTCCGATCATCAAGTACTCGGTGGAGTGGTGGAACACCCTGCATCAGGGCGCGACCTTCACCCTCACCGAAAAGCCCGCCATGCCGGTCGAGATGTGGTTGCCGCTGCTGTTGACGGTGCTGGGCTTCTACTGCTTCTTCGGCGCGGTGCTGCTCGTGCGCATGCGCCTTGAAGTGCTCAAGCGCGAGGCGCGCGCCAGTTGGGTCAGGGAGGAAGTGTTGAACAGTCTGGGTCAGAGGGCGGTGCGATGAGCTTTGCCTCGTTCGGCGATTTTCTCGCCATGGGCCACCATGGCCTGTACGTCTGGTCGGCCTACGGCATCTGCCTGGCCGTGCTGGCGCTCAATGTCGCGGCGCCACTGCTGGCCCGACGTCGCTACCTGCAAGAAGAGGCGCGCCGTCTGCGCCGGGAGAACAACCAGTGAATCCGCAGCGCAAGAAACGCCTGTTGCTCATCCTCGGCCTGCTGGTCGGTGTCGGCATCGCCCTTGGCTTCGCCCTGAGTGCCCTGCAGCAGAACATCAACCTGTTCTATACACCGACCCAGATCGCCAACGGCGAAGCGCCGCAGGACACCCGCATCCGCGCTGGCGGCATGGTCGAGAAAGGCTCGGTACAGCGCTCGACCGACTCGCTGGACGTACGCTTCGTGGTCACCGACTTCAACAAGTCCGTGCCAATCACCTACCGCGGCATCCTGCCTGACCTGTTCCGCGAAGGGCAGGGCATCGTCGCCCTGGGCAAACTCAATGCCCAAGGCGAGGTGGTAGCCGACGAAGTACTGGCCAAGCACGATGAGAAATACATGCCGCCAGAGGTCACCAAAGCCCTCAAGGAAAGCGGCCAGGCGGCAAATGGCGTGGAGCGCAAACCATGAACGCAGCCTTGGTAGTCCCTGAATTGGGCCAGTTGGCGATGATCCTGGCGATCTGCTTTGCCGTAGTGCAGGCCAGTGTGCCGCTGCTCGGCGCCTGGCGCGGCGACAGCCTGTGGATGAGCCTGGCGCGCCCGGCGGCCTGGGGCCAGTTCGCCTTTCTCAGCTTTGCCTTCGCCTGCCTGACCCACGCCTTCATGACCGACAACTTCTCGGTCGCCTATGTCGCCAGCAACTCCAACAGCGCCTTGCCCTGGTACTACAAGTTCAGCGCAGTGTGGGGCGCGCACGAGGGCTCGCTGCTGCTGTGGGCGTTGATCCTTGGCGGCTGGACCTTTGCCGTATCGGTGTTCTCGCGCCAGTTGCCGCAGGTGATGCTGGCCCGGGTGCTGGCGGTGATGGGCATGATCAGCGTCGGTTTCCTGTCGTTCCTGATCATCACCTCCAACCCGTTCCAGCGCCTGCTGCCGCAGGTGCCAACCGATGGTCGCGATCTTAACCCCTTGTTGCAGGACTTCGGTCTGATCGTCCATCCGCCGATGCTCTACATGGGCTACGTCGGGTTTTCGGTGGCCTTCGCCTTCGCCATCGCCGCCTTGCTCGGCGGCCGTCTGGATGCGGCCTGGGCGCGCTGGTCGCGGCCGTGGACCATCGTCGCCTGGGCCTTTCTCGGCGTCGGCATCACGCTGGGCTCGTGGTGGGCCTACTACGAGTTGGGCTGGGGCGGTTGGTGGTTCTGGGACCCGGTCGAAAACGCCTCGTTCATGCCCTGGCTGGTCGGCACGGCGCTGATCCACTCGCTGGCCGTCACGGAAAAACGCGGAGTGTTCAAAAGCTGGACGGTGCTGCTGGCGATTGCCGCCTTCTCGCTGAGCCTGCTGGGCACCTTCCTGGTTCGCTCCGGGGTGTTGACCTCAGTGCACGCGTTTGCCGCCGACCCTTCACGCGGCGTGTTCATCCTGATCTTCCTGCTGTTCGTGGTCGGCGGCTCGCTGACCTTGTTCGCCCTGCGCGCGCCAGTGGTCAAGAGCCACGTAGGTTTCGCCCTGTGGTCGCGTGAGACGCTGCTGCTGGCCAACAACCTGGTGCTGGTGGTGGCGGCGTCGATGATCTTGCTCGGCACCCTCTACCCACTGGTGCTCGATGCCCTGACCGGCGCCAAGCTGTCGGTCGGCCCGCCGTATTTCGATGCCTTGTTCCTGCCGTTGATGGCGCTGCTGATGGTGGTGCTTGGCGTCGGCGTACTGGTGCGCTGGAAAGACACTCCCGGCAAGTGGCTGGCAAGCATGCTGACCCCGGTACTGATTGGCAGCGCGATCCTCGCGCCGCTCGCAGGCTTTATCGCCGACGATTTCGACTGGCCGGCGCTGGCGACCTTCGCCCTCGCGGCCTGGGTGGTTCTGGCCGGGCTGCGCGACATCCTCGACAAGACCCGCCACAAAGGCCTGGGCAAGGGCCTGCGCGGCCTGTCGCGCAGCTACTGGGGCATGCACCTGGCGCACCTGGGCCTGGCGGTGTGCGCCCTGGGCGTGGTGCTGTCGAGCAACAACAGCGCCGAGCGCGACCTGCGCATGGCGCCGGGCGAGAGTGTCGAGCTGGGCGGCTATCACTTCCTGTTCGAAGGCGCCAAGCACTTCGAGGGGCCCAACTTCATCTCCGACAAGGGCACCGTGCGGGTCTCGCGTGATGGCCGGGAGATCTCGGTGCTGCATCCCGAGAAGCGCCTGTACACCGTGCAGCAGTCGATGATGACCGAGGCTGGCATCGATGCCGGCTTCACCCGCGACCTGTATGTCGCCCTCGGCGAGCCGTTGGAAAACGGCGCCTGGGCGGTGCGGGTGCACATCAAGCCTTACGTTCGCTGGATCTGGCTGGGCGGTCTGTTGACCGGCCTGGGCGGCGTGCTGGCGGCCTTCGACCGGCGCTACCGCGTTAAGGTCAAGACCCGGGTCCGTGATGTCCTGGGCGTGTCTGGAGCAACTGCATGAAGCGTTGGATCATGGTCGTGCCATTGGCGGTGTTCCTGCTGATGGCGGTGTTTCTCTACAAGGGGCTGTTCCTCAAGCCCGATGAACTGCCTTCGGCAATGATCGGCAAGCCGTTCCCGGCGTTCTCCCTGGCCTCGGTGCAGGGTGAGCGAACCCTGACCCAGGCTGATCTGCTGGGCCGCCCGGCGCTGGTCAACGTGTGGGGCACGTGGTGCCCATCGTGCAAGGTCGAGCACCCGTACCTGAACCAGTTGGCCGAGCAGGGCGTGGTGATTCATGGCGTCAACTACAAGGACGACAACGCCGCCGCGCTGAAATGGCTGGCCGAATTCCACAACCCCTATCAGCTGGACATCCGCGATGAGCAGGGCAGCCTCGGGCTGGACCTGGGCGTGTATGGCGCGCCGGAGACCTTCCTGATCGATGCCAAGGGCATCATTCGCTACAAGCATGTCGGCGTCGTCGATGCCACGGTGTGGCGCGAGCAGTTGGCACCGCTGTACCAGGGTCTGGTCGATGAGGCCAAGCCATGAAGCGGGGGCTGGCAGCCGCTGTGCTGGGGCTCTTTCTCGGCTTGGGCCTGGCCGGGGTGGCCAGGGCGGCCATCGATACCTATCAGTTTCGTGACGACGCCGAGCGCGAGCGCTATCAGCAACTGACCAAGGAACTGCGCTGCCCCAAGTGCCAGAACCAGGACATTGCCGACTCCAACGCACCGATCGCCGCCGACCTGCGGCGGGAGATCTTCCGCATGCTCGGCGAAGGCAAGAGCAATCAGCAGATCGTCGAGTTCATGGTCGACCGCTACGGCGACTTCGTGCGCTACAAACCGGCGCTGAACGGGCGCACTTGGCTGCTCTGGTTCGGCCCGGGGATCCTCCTGGTCGGTGGCTTCGTGGTGCTGGCGGTGATCGTCCGTCGGCGTCGGCGACCAGTGCCGGCTGGCTCCCAGGTGCTGTCTGCCGAACAACGCGAACGTCTCGCCAAACTGCTGGAAAAAGAACATACCCATGACTGAATTCTGGCTTAGCGCGGGCCTGCTGTTGCTCGCTGCCCTCGGTTTTTTACTGATCCCGATCCTGCGTGGCCGTCGTCGCCAGCAGGAAGAAGACCGCACCGCCCTCAACGTGGCCCTGTACCAGGAACGGGTTGCCGAACTGGCCGCCCAACAGGCTGCCGGCGTGCTCGATGCCGAGCAACTGGCGAGCGGCCGCGATGAAGCGGCCCGCGAGCTGCTGGCCGATACCGAAGAGGCCCAAGCGCCGCGCCAGGGCCATCTGGGCAAGGCGCTGCCGCTGCTGGCGGCGGTACTGGTGCCGGTGATGGGGTTGGGGCTGTATCTGCATTTTGGCGCTGCCGAGCAGGTCGAGCTGACCCGCGAATTCGCCGAGGCGCCCAAGTCCATGCAGGAGATGACCAGCCGTCTGGAGCGCGCGGTTCAGGCGCAGCCTGATTCTGCCGAGGGCCTGTATTTCCTCGGTCGCGCCTATATGGCCGACCAGCGCCCGGCGGACGCTGCGCGAACCTTCGAGCGTGCGGTAGCCTTGGCAGGCCGTCAGCCCGAATTGCTGGGACAGTGGGCGCAAGCCTTGTATTTCGCGGCTGATAAGCAGTGGAGCGCGCAGGTGCAGGCGCTGACTGACGAAGCCCTCAAGGCTGATCCAAAAGAAGTGACCAGCCTGGGGCTGCGTGGCATCGCTGCGTTCGAGGGCGAGCGTTATCAGGAGGCTATCGATTATTGGCAGCGCTTGCTGGCGCAATTGCCCGAGGGTGATGCCTCACGAGCGGCGTTGCAGGGGGGGATCGATCGCGCCGCCGAGAAACTTTCCACTAGTGCTGGCAAGCCTGCGCAAGCGGCGCCTGCGGCGCGTTTGAAAGTGCGGGTGGAACTGGCTGCGGCGCTCAAGGACAAAGTCCAGCCAGGCGACACCGTGTTCATTTTTGCCCGCGCCAGCAATGGTCCGCCCATGCCGGTCGCGGCCAAGCGGGTGACCATTGCGCAGTTGCCAATCGACGTCGAGTTGTCCGATGCCGACGCGATGATGCCGCAGATGAAACTGTCCGATTTCAACGAAGTCCAACTGGTTGCACGCGTCTCGCGCGCAGGCCAGCCGACCCAAGGTGAATGGGTTGGCCAGAGCGCACCGCTGAGCAACCGCACTGCCGGCACTCAGCACCTGACCATCGACAGCCCCGACCGCTAAGAGAACCCCTCCATGAACAGCACCGTCCGCTTGACCCTGATCACCCTGGCCCTGGGTCTGTCTGCGTGTACGGTGCGCGAGCCGGTCGAGCAGCCATTGCCACCGATCGAAAGCGTACCGCCGCGTCCAGGTCCGGCAGTCAAGCCGCTACCGGGCAGTCAGCCGGGTACCCAGCCGAGCAAGCCAGCGGCGATTCCCAAGCCGATGCCGCGCACCTCGGCCAGCTTCGCACCGCCACCGGGCGGCGCCAGCCACTGGGATCCGAAGCTGGGCGTGTATGTGCTGGAGAAAAAAACCAACACCTTCTACCGTCAGCGCACCTACTACCGCTATGACGGCGGCTGGAGCTGGTCGCTGAGCCCGGACGGGCCGTGGCAGGAGACCGATAGCAGTGGCGTGCCCGGAGGCCTGGGGCGCGCCTTCGCCCAATAGGGTGTCAATCCCGGTCTCATCGCGGGGCATGTCGCAGCGATGAGGCCGGGATTGGCCTGCTAGAATTTGCTAACCAATACAGTACAGTCAGCGCCTAATTCTCCAATTGACTGTACTGACCACTAACCGCGCATAATCCCCCCTCGCATTGAGCCGGAGGGGTGCATGAGCAAGACAGTCCTGGTACTGGTTGAAACCGTCGACGATTACCTGCCATTGCTCGAACAGGCCGGCTACCGCCTGATTCGCGCGCCATCGCTACAACTGCGCGCCGACGCCATCGTGCGCCATGCCGGCGAGATCGATGCAGTCCTTACCCGCGGGCCACTGGGCCTGACCGCCGCTGAAATAGACGCCCTGCCCAAGTTGCAGATCATCTGCGTGATCGGCGCGGGCTACGAGCAGGTCGACTTGCCTGCCGCAGCGGCGCGCGGCATTACCGTGACCAATGGCGCTGGCGCCAATGCGCCAGCCGTCGCCGACCACACCCTGGCCCTGCTGCTGGCACTGCTGCGCGATATCCCCCGCGCCGATGCCAGTACCCGCCGCGCTGAGTGGAACCGGGTCATCAGCCCTTCGGTGTCGGGCAAGCGCTTAGGGATTCTCGGCTTGGGTGCGGTGGGGCTGGCGATTGCCAAGCGTGCATCGCTGGGTTTTGACATGCCCATCAGCTACCACAGTCGTACCCCGCGTGAAGACGTTGCATACAGCTGGTACGACAGCCCGCAACACCTGGCCGAGGCGGTCGATATTCTGGTGGTCGCCACCCCGGGCGGTGCCAACACCCACCATCTGGTGGACGCGCAGGTGCTTCAGGCGCTGGGTGCCGAGGGCTATCTGGTCAATATCGCCCGCGCCAGCGTGGTCGACACCCAGGCGCTGGTCGAAGCCTTGCAGCAAGGCACGATCGCGGGCGCTGCCTTGGATGTGTTCGATGACGAGCCGTCAGTGCCCGATGCGCTCAAGGCGCTGGGCAATACCGTGCTGACGCCTCACGTTGCCGGGCAATCGCCGGAGGCTGCACGCGATACCGTGGCCCTGGTGCTGCGTAACCTGCAGGCATTCTTCGCTGGCGAGCCGGTATTGACCCCGGTTCGTCCTTGAGCATTTTGGTTTTTCGACCGTGGAGCTTTTTGCATGCAACTTGAGATCTTCCAGGTAGATGCGTTTTCCGCCCAGCCCTTTGGTGGCAACCCGGCAGCGGTGATCCCCCTTGAAAACTGGCTGCCCGATGAGCTGCTGCAACGCATTGCCGAAGAGAACAATCTGTCCGAGACCGCCTATTTCGTGAAAAACCAGGCGGGCTATGACTTGCGCTGGTTCACCCCGACGGTGGAGGTCGACCTGTGTGGGCATGCGACCTTGGCGGCAGCCTGGGTGCTGTTCGAGCAGCTGGGGGAGCAGGCGGAGGTGTTGCGGTTCAATACCCGCAGCGGCGAGTTGCGCGTCAGCCGTGGCGCTGATGGCTTGCTGGCGATGGACTTCCCGGCCAAACAGCCGGTGGCGGTCGAGACGCCATCGGGCTTGCTCGAAGCGCTCGGCTTGAGCCGCGCCCGCGGGGTCTATCGCACAGACGATTACCTGGTGGTGATTGACGATGCCTCGCTGATCGAGACCCTGGCGCCGGACTTCGTCGCGTTGGCCGGGTTTGACGTGCGCGGGATCGCGGTGACTGCGCCGGGTCGTGGGTTTGATTTCGTCACCCGCTGGTTCGGGCCGCGCGTAGGGGTCAATGAAGACCCGGTGACCGGTTCTGCCCACACATCGCTGGCGCCATACTGGGCCGAGCGCCTGGATCAGAGCAGCCTGAGCTGCGAGCAGGGTGGCGCGCGCAAGGGCCAATTGCACTGCCAGGTGCCTGGTAATGGCCGGGTGATCATCAGTGGCAAGGGCGCGTTGTATCTGCGCGGTACAGTATTCATCTGACCACTGAGGCGGGTAGGCGCTTGGCTTGGCTGGTTCATGCGCTTACCGTGCCATCATCGGCAATAACCGCTCGAATAAACCGCCACGCCCCTCTGCTCGCCCTCCAGGCAAGTGCGCTACAATCCGCCCCTTGTACCCAGTTCAATGATTTTGAAGGAAAACCATGACGTTCAAGGCGCCGGACAGCCTCTCCGAGCAGATCGCCCATTACCTGGCCGAGCGGATCATCCGCGGCGAGCTGGCGCCGGGCGAACGCATCCAGGAGCAAAAGGTCACCCAGGCCCTGAACGTCAGCCGTGGCTCGGTGCGCGAAGCGCTATTGATCCTCGAACGTCGCCATCTGGTCGCGATCTTGCCGCGTCGTGGCGCTCATGTGACCAAGCTCGACGAGCGCAGTGTGCGCAGCCTGTGCGCGCTGATGGGCGAGTTCTATATCCTGCTGGGCAACGCCGTCGCGCAGAAATGGCGGACTGACAGCGACCTGCTGCCGTTCCTGGCGATTCAGCAGCGCCTGCAGCAGGCCTACAGCAGTACCGACATCAAGACCTTCGTCGCCGAAAGCTTTGCCGTGATGCGCGCCGCTTATCCGTTCGCCGACAATCCGTACCTGCAAGAAACCGTAGAAAACCTGCAGCCGGCCATGAGCCGCGCCTATTACCTGGCCCTGGATCAGCGCCAGGCGAACATGCTCGACTACCTCGACCTGTTCTCGCGCCTGCTCGAGGCTGTGGTCGCGCGCGATCTGCCGCGCATCCGCGAGGTGCTGGTCGCCTACTGCCAGCGCAGCTGCGAGCTGGTGCTGGCGGCGTTGGCGCGGACCTGATCGATGCGCCTCAAGTGCATTCGCCTGGCCGGGTTCAAGTCGTTCGTCGACCCGACCACGGTCAATTTCCCCAGCAATATGGCCGCTGTGGTTGGGCCCAATGGCTGCGGCAAATCCAACATCATCGATGCAGTGCGCTGGGTGATGGGCGAAAGCTCGGCGAAAAACCTGCGTGGCGAGTCGATGACCGACGTCATCTTCAATGGCTCGACCAGCCGCAAGCCGGTCAGCCAGGCCAGCATCGAGCTGGTGTTCGATAACAGCGACAACACCCTGGTCGGCGAATACGCCGCCTACGCCGAGATCTCGATCCGGCGCAAAGTGACGCGCGATGCGCAGAATACCTACTACCTCAACGGCACCAAGTGCCGTCGGCGTGACATCACCGATATTTTCCTTGGCACCGGCCTGGGCCCGCGCAGCTATTCGATCATCGAGCAGGGCATGATCTCCAAGCTGATCGAGGCCAAGCCTGAAGAACTGCGCAACTTCATCGAGGAAGCAGCGGGCATCTCCAAGTACAAGGAGCGCCGCCGCGAGACCGAGACGCGCATTCGCCGCACCCAAGAGAACCTGGCGCGCCTGACCGACCTGCGCGATGAGCTGGAACGCCAGCTCGAACGCCTGCACCGCCAGGCCCAGGCTGCCGAGAAGTACCGCGAGTACAAGGCCAGCGAGCGTCAGCTCAAAGCGCGCCTGTCGGCCCTGCGCTGGCGCGATCTAGACCAGCGGGTGGGCCAGCGTGAAACCATCATCGGCGATCAGGAAGTGGCCTTCGAGGCCCTGGTGGCCGAACAACGCAATGCCGATGCGAGCATCGAGCGCCTGCGTGATGGCCATCATGAGCTGTCCGAGCGCTTCAACCAGGTGCAGGGGCGTTTTTATTCGGTGGCCGGTGATATTGCCCGCGTCGAGCAGAGCATCCAGCACGGCCAACAGCGCCTGCGTCAGTTGCAGGATGATCTGAAAGAGGCCGAGCGCACCCGCCTGGAAACCGAGTCGCACCTGGGCCACGACCGCACCTTGCTGGCCACCCTCGGTGAAGAGCTGGCGATGCTCGAGCCGGAGCAGGAAATGACCCTGGCCGCCGCCGAGGAGGCCGCCGCCACCCTGGAAGAAGCCGAGCTGGGCATGCACGGCTGGCAGGAGCAGTGGGACAGCTTCAATACCCGCTCGGCCGAACCGCGGCGGCAGGCCGAGGTCCAGCAGTCGCGCTTGCAGCAACTCGAGTCCAGCCTGGAGCGACTCTCTGAGCGCCAGCGCAAGTTAGGCGAGGAACGCGACCAGCTTGGCGCCGACCCACAGGACGCCGCCACGCTTGAGCTGACCGAGCAGGTTGCCAGCAGCGAGCTGCTGCTCGAAGAGCTGCAGATGGCCGAGCAGGAGGTGATCGAGCGGCTGGAAGGGGTGCGTGAACAGCTCCAGCAAACCACTCAGGCACATCAGCAGTTGCAGGGCGATCAGCAGCGCCTGGGTGGTCGCCTGGCGTCCCTCGAAGCCTTGCAGCAAGCGGCCCTGGAGCCTGCCGCTGGCGCCGCCGACTGGCTGCGCGGCCAAGGCCTGGAGCAGCGCCCGCGGCTGGCCGAGGGGCTGCGCGTCGAGTCGGGTTGGGAGCTGGCGGTGGAAACCGTGCTGGGCGCCGACCTGCAAGCGGTGCTGGTGGATGACTTCACCCAGCTTGATTTCGCCGCGCTCGAGCAGGGCGATCTGCGCCTGCTGCTGGCTGAAGGCGAGGCGGCGCGGCTGCCGGGCAGCCTGCTGGACAAGGTCGAGGGGCGCACTGACCTGAGCCCATGGCTGGGGCAGGTGCGTCCGGTAGAAAACCTGGAGCAGGCACTGGCTCAGCGTGCCGGGTTAAGCGAAGGGCGGAGCCTGGTCAGTCGCGATGGCTACTGGGTGGGGCGGCATTTCTTGCGAGTCAGCCGCGCCGGCGAGGCCGAAGGTGGCGTGCTGGCGCGCGGGCAGGAAATCGAGCGCCTGGCCCAGGAGCAGCTGGAGCAGCAGGCCCAGCTCGAACAGCTGGAGCAGCAGCTCCAGGCGCAGCGCGAGCAACAGCGCGAGCTGGAAGAGCAGCGCGAGCAATTGCGCCGCCGCAGCCAGGATGAGAACCGCCAGCAGGGTGAGCTCAAGGCCCGCCTGTCCGCTGGCCGCGCACGTGCCGAACAGTTGGAACTGCGCCGCCGCCGTCTCGAAGAAGAGCTCACCGAGCTAAACGAACAACGCGCCATCGAGCATGAGCAGCTGGGTGAGGCGCGGCTGATTCTGCAAGAGGCCCTGGACCTGATGGCCCAGGACACCGAGCAGCGCGAGCAGTTGATGGCCCGTCGCGATACCTTGCGCGAAGGCCTCGATCGGGTCCGCCAGGAAGCGCGCCAGCACAAGGATCACGCCCATCAACTGGCGGTGCGCCTGGGCTCGTTGCGCGCCCAGCATGACTCCACCCACCAGGCCCTGGAGCGCCTCGAGCAGCAAGCCGCGCGCCTGAGTGAGCGCCAAGAGCAACTGAGCCTGAACCTGGAGGAGGGCGAGGCGCCGCAAGAGGAATTGCGCCTTAAGCTCGAAGAGCTGCTCGAACGGCGCATGAGCGTCGATGAAGAAATGCGTCTGGCGCGCCTGCACATGGACGAAGCCGACCGGCAATTGCGCGACGCTGAGAAGCGCCGCACCCAGGCCGAGCAACAGGCCCAGTTGCTGCGCGGCCAGCTTGAGCAGTCGCGCCTGGAATCCCAAGGCCTGGTACTGCGCCGCACCACCCTGCAGGAGCAGTTGCTCGCCGATGGCTTCGACCTGCAAGGGGTGCTCGCCACCCTCGAAGCCGACGCCAGCGAGCAGGGCACCGAGCAGGAGCTCGAGCAGGTCGAGGCACGTATCCAGCGCTTGGGGGCGATCAACCTGGCGGCCATCGAAGAGTACCAGCAGCAGTCCGAGCGCAAGCGTTACCTGGACGCTCAGGACGCCGATCTGGTCGAGGCGTTGGACACCCTGGAAAACGTCATTCGCAAGATCGACAAGGAAACCCGCAATCGCTTCAAGGATACCTTTGATCAGATAAATGCCGGTTTACAGGCACTTTTTCCAAAAGTTTTCGGTGGCGGCAGTGCTTACTTGGAACTGACGGGCGAAGATTTACTCGATACTGGGGTGACGATCATGGCGCGCCCGCCGGGCAAGAAAAACAGCACGATCCACTTGCTGTCCGGCGGCGAAAAAGCCCTGACCGCCCTGGCGCTGGTATTTGCCATCTTCAAACTCAACCCGGCACCGTTCTGCATGCTCGATGAAGTCGATGCGCCGCTGGACGACGCCAACGTCGGGCGGTACGCCCGGCTGGTCAAGGAAATGAGCGAGACCGTGCAGTTCATCTACATCACCCATAACAAGATTGCCATGGAAATGGCCGATCAACTGATGGGGGTGACCATGCACGAACCGGGCTGTTCACGTCTTGTTGCAGTTGATGTGGAGGAAGCAATGGCCATGGTTGATACCTGATGAGCGAAGATAGGGCGTTTTCTGTAGGGAAAACCCCCTGTCATGTGCGACAGACGGTGTAAAGTTGCCTTTGGTCGTGCTAGCTTAATGTCACGTGTATTTTGCGTGGGTAAAACGCCTGTCAGAACATAGAGTTGGCGCCACGTGTTAAAGGGCTTTGAACCCTTTGTTTTCAAGCATATTTTTTATAGAGGCACGGGATTACATGGAAATCGGTCTGCGCGAGTGGCTGATCGTCATCGGCATCATTGTCATCGCCGGTATTCTTTTCGACGGCTGGCGACGCATGCGTGGCGGCAAGGGCAAGTTGAAATTCCGTCTGGATCGCAGCTACTCCAACCTGCCCGATGAAGAGGGCGGCGCCGAGGTGCTCGGCCCTGCACGCGTGCTCGAAGGCCAGCACAAAGAGCCCGAGCTGGACGAAACCGACCTGCCTTCGATGAGCGCCCCGGTGCGCGAACGCGAGCGTGAGCGCGAAGCCAAACCGGCCAAGGCGGCCAAGCGCGGCAAACGTGCCCATAGCGAGCCACAGCAGGGCGACCTGAACCTGGCGGCCGACTCGCGTGAACCCGACCTGTTCGCCGAGGCCGACGATGACTACGCCGCCGAGAACAGCCGCAGCAGTGGCTCTTCGTCCAGCACCAGCTCGGTCAAAGAGTTGCCGCCGGCTGAAGAAGTGCTGGTGATCAGCGTCATCTCCCGTGATGAAGGCGGCTTCAAGGGCCCAGCCCTGCTGCAGAACATTCTCGAGAGCGGTCTGCGCTTCGGCGAGATGGACATTTTCCACCGCCACGAAAGCATGGCTGGCCACGGCGAAGTACTCTTCTCGATGGCCAACGCGGTCAAGCCGGGTATCTTCGACCTGGATGACATCGACCATTTCAGCACCCGGGCGGTGAGCTTCTTCCTCGGTCTGCCAGGCCCACGTCATCCCAAGCAAGCCTTCGATGTGATGGTTGCCGCAGCGCGCAAGCTGGCCCATGAGCTCAATGGCGAGCTCAAGGACGATCAGCGCAGCGTGCTGACCGCGCAGACCATCGAGCACTACCGCCAGCGCATCGTCGAGTTCGAGCGCCGCGCGCTGACCCAGAAGCGCTGATCGCTCAAAGCTGTAACACCCGAGCGGGCGGATCCTGCCTCGATCCCGCCCGCGAATGATTCAAGCGCAAGAGCAGCCCCGGGGCTGCTCTTTTGCTTTGCAAGAGAAGATGACCATGAACGCCGAATCCCGAATCCATGAACTGCGTGCCGAGCTCGATCAGCACAACTACCGCTATTACGTGCTCGATGAACCCAGCGTTCCGGACGCCGAATACGACCGCTTGTTCAATGAGCTCAAGGCGCTGGAAGCCGAGCACCCGCACCTGGTAACCCCCGACTCGCCAACCCAGCGTGTCGGCGGTGCGGCGCTGGCGGCATTCAGCCAGGTGCGTCATGAGATCCCCATGCTCAGCCTGGGTAACGCCTTCGAGGAAAGCGACCTGCGCGAATTCGATCGGCGGGTCGTGGAAGGTCTCGATCAGCCAGGCGCGGTCGACTACAGCTGCGAGCCCAAGCTCGATGGCCTGGCGGTCAGCCTGCTGTACCGCGATGGCCAGTTGGTGCAGGGCGCTACCCGTGGCGATGGCAGCACCGGTGAAGACATCAGTGCCAACGTGCGGACTGTGCGCAACATCCCGCTCAAGCTGCAGGGCAGTGGTTGGCCGGCGGTGCTGGAGGTGCGTGGTGAAGTGTTCATGAGCAAGGCCGGCTTCGACCGGCTCAATGCCGCGCAAGCCGAAAGCGGCGGCAAGACCTTCGCCAACCCACGCAATGCTGCCGCTGGCAGCCTGCGTCAGCTGGATTCGAAAATTACCGCCAGCCGCCCGCTGGAGTTCTGCTGCTATGGCCTGGGCCAAGTGTCGGAAACTATCGGCGACAGCCATATCGGCATTCTTGAACAGCTCAAGGCCTGGGGCCTGCCGATCAGTCGCGAGCTCAAGCACGCCGCAGGCATCGAAGAGTGCCTGGCCTACTACCGCGACATCGGCGCTCGGCGCAATGATCTGCCCTATGAGATCGATGGCGTGGTGTTCAAGGTCAACAACCTGGCCTCCCAGCGTGAGCTGGGCTTTCGCGCCCGCGAGCCGCGTTGGGCGATCGCCCACAAGTTCCCGGCCATGGAAGAGCTTACCGAAGTGCTCGATGTCGAGTTCCAGGTCGGCCGTACCGGTGCGGTCACGCCCGTCGCGCGCTTGAAGCCGGTGAAGGTGGCCGGCGTGACGGTGTCCAACGCGACCTTGCACAACATGGACGAAATCGCCCGCCTGGGCCTGCGCATCGGTGACACGGTGATCATTCGCCGGGCCGGCGACGTGATCCCCCAGGTGATGCAGGTGGTGCTCGAGCGCCGCCCCAAGGATACTCGCCCGGTGCAGGTGCCCAGCCAATGCCCGGTGTGTGGCTCGCAGGTCGAGCGCACCCAGCTGATCAAGCGCAGCAAGGGCAAGGAAACCACCAGCGAAGGCGCGGTGTATCGCTGCGTCGGCCGCCTGGCCTGTGCTGCGCAGCTCAAGCAGGCGATCATTCACTATGTTTCGCGCCGCGCCATGGATATCGATGGCTTGGGCGAGAAGAGCGTCGAGCAACTGGTCGACGAAGGCCTGATCCGCTCGCCAGCCGACCTGTACAGCCTCAAGTTCGAGCAAATTGTCGAGCTTGAAGGGTTTGCCGAGGTGTCCAGCAACAAACTGCTCGAAGCGATTGAGAACAGTAAACGGCCGAGCCTGGCGCGCTTCATCTACGCCCTTGGCATTCCTGATGTCGGCGAGGAGACTGCCAAGGTCCTGGCGCGCTCACTGGGTAGTCTGGCGCGCGTACAGCAGGCGTTGCCGCAGGTGCTGACCTATCTGCCCGACATCGGCCTGGAAGTCGCCCACGAGATCCACAACTTCTTCGAAGACCAGCACAACCGCGACGTCATCCAGCAGTTGCTCGCCAGTGGCATGCAGTTGCAGGAAGAGGGCGAGCTGGCCGCGGAGTTCGCCGCCAGCACCACCTTGGCCGGGATGATCGCCAAGCTCGATATCGCCTCGGTTGGCCCGACCGGCGCTGAAAAGCTGGTGGCCAAGCTCGGTAGCCTGGACCAGATCATCGAAGCCGATGGCATCGATCTGCGCCAAGCCCTCAATAGCAAGCAGGCCGATGCCGTGCGCGAGTTCTTCAAGAGCGAGGCCAATCAACAGTTGGCGCGTGCTATCGAAGCGCAGTTGCAGGCATTTGGCATGCACTGGGCCAGCGAGAAGAAAGTGGTCGAAGGGCTGCCCCTGGCCGGCCAGACCTGGGTGCTCACCGGCAGCCTGGAGCGCATGAGTCGCGACATCGCCAAGGACAAGCTGGAAAGCCTCGGGGCCAAGGTCGCCGGTTCGGTCTCCGGCAAGACCCACTGCGTTGTCGCAGGCCCAGGTGCCGGCTCCAAGCTGGCCAAGGCCAGCGAACTGGGGGTCAAGGTGCTGGATGAAGACACGTTTATCGCCTTCTTGGCCGAGCAGGGCATCGCCGTCTAATCGCCCGACGGGACAAGTCATTGAGAAATGATGGTTTTTTCTTGAGGCAGAGGTTGTAACTTCGCCTCAGACCGGTACAATGGCGCGGCTCGTCACACGGCGAGCAGCGTAGTGGTGGCCCCATCGGTCCCCCCGCATTGATTACCCGTTTACCTGGTCAGGCCCGGAAGGGAGCAGCCAAGGCGGGGACATCGAGTGCCGGGGTGTGGCTGGTGGGGCCGCCTCCATCCTATGAGTCCTTGATTATACAAGGATTTTTCGCTCAAAAATCTCGAAGTGTGACAGCGTTTAGGTACACCTAGGTGGTGCACTGTGTTGGCATTCTAGCTTCGTCATCTCGCCTCTCCAATACCTCTCTCCGGTTACGCGAATCTTCGCCGCCCTGCAGTCCGCTCATGTGGCGTTTTCCCCATTCTCTCTTGGTGATTTGCACTTGCCAGTCGTACACACGCGTAGCGAAAAACTTACGAAGTCGTCTCTCAGCTGACTGAACTACCAGGCCACCTCTTTCTTGATCTGCCTCACATACTTCAGCTCACCGGCAGCACTGAAGATCTAATCCACATCGAATGCAGACTTGGTCAGCTTCTGCAGTTAGTCGAGTCATGAGCTGCAAGGTGATGAACAGGTTCATGGTCCATCGCGTTTTTTCCTTGAATTCCATTTTTTGGGGGTCAAGCGTTAGTACTAATTGTTACGCTCCCCCTGTCCAAATACATACCTTGTTCTGTAATAACCCTTCCGGCATTGGCGTGTTCGATGCTATAAGCTTTTGCGATTTGTCGCCTCATTGGCGAGTCTGGAATGTTTTGAATTGCTGATAGATCTGTTTTCGATTTGGCATCGTTGAGGGATTCAGAGATTTTTATTTCTGTTTCTAGATTGATTAATTCTTGTCCGCGAATTTGTGCTTGTACGAGTTTGATTTCTTCCTCTTTTCTTTTTAAATCTAGTTCGTGAAGTTCTTTGGCTCGACGCTCTTGGTTGATAGTCTGATACAAAGCAAGGCCACCTTCGATGAAAGCGCCAAGGGGACTGTTTCTTTTTGCTTCTTTGAGCTCTAATCCGGTTTGCTCTCGTTTGTTAACTAGCGATCTGCCAAGAACTCGAATGTAGTTGTTTCCAACTCTTGCACAAACTAAGGGGCGGGTAGTAGCGTCAAAGGTGGTGAAGAATTCAGAAAGTCGTTTTTTGATCCTGCGATCGCTCTTGTGCTCTGGAGAAAGAATAGCCTCCTTCTCTTCATCACTCAGGTTTGTAATGATGTCCAGATCAGAAAAAAGCGTGGCTTTGCTTTTTCGGTACTTCTCTAGGGAATTTTCGAATGCAGCAGGGTCAACTTCTTTTCTTTTTTCTCCCCTTTTCATCGCATTTTCATAGCTGAGCGCAGCTCTGCCTTTTGCAAGCTCGATAATGTGCTGTTCAGCAGCCTCTAATCCATCCGATTGGAGTACTTCGAAGGCCGAGGCCACAGTTGTTCTTCTGAATGGCTGGACGTGATTTGATTTTAGGGTTGAATTTATCCGCTGAAATGCTTGGTAGAAGCAATTTAAGTCGTAAACATACTTGCTCGGGATTAGTGGGATTGGCATCCCGATAGGGTAAAAAGTTTTGGCTGCGTTAGGCTCTGAAAGTAAGTTCATTTCAGAGTATTGCTTGTAAAGAGGGAGGGAGTGATCGAAAATGAAGATGTGTTCTGGAAGAATTCCGTGAGCGAGAGCTGAACAAATAGAGTTAAGTAATTCGAATTTGTAGTACGCTGTATTGAGCTTGTTCAGGAAGCTTGCGATTTCCCAAGGGTACATTGGTTCGTCTTTTATTTGTACAAACTTAAGGCTGATTCTTGTGGAAGTGCCTTTGAAATCATAATCATCAAACATGGATTCTTCCTGAATGATAAAGCTTGTTGTTAATTTTTAAGACGGAATTTTGCATTTGCCTATGTTACATCGATGAGCAGGACGACGGAAGTGGCACCTGGCCTGTATCAGTTAAAAGGCTTACACGTCACTGCTGCGGGTGCATATCAATTCCGCCTTCCCATCACTTCCTAAACCAGCCTTAACGCGCAGTCGGGTATCGTTATCGATCCGAGGCGGATATATCCTGTGGGGGATTAGCCAAGCTCGGCCTGGGCGACTGGGCGTGGAAAGGTGCTTAATGCGTTGGGCTTACGCAGTAGTCCTAGCAGATATGAAATCAGAATATCGTGCCAGCTGGGCCTGCCCGCTAACGTTGCCATAAACGCTTTCCGTGGGTTAGTAGGGCGCACTCTCAGCCGCTAGTTGCGAAGGACAGTCCAAGGCGAGCCATCAGGCGGGATACAGTCATAGGTTGAAATGCACTGCCCCGAGCCGTCGTCACACCCTTTGAGTTGAGACACTGAGCGATAGCTGAAAGAGGGAAATACAACCATCGTACAAGCACGCCTTGATGTGGTGAGCGATAGCATCAGCCCGACTGTCTGCATTCACCTGCTTAGCCCTTACAGCGGCACCGTTGCCAACTGCCCACGCTTTCGCACGGCTGGCGTCACGACGGGCGATCTTTTCCTGAGCTTCAGCATCACCACTGGCGGCAAGCTTCTCCAGCTCGGCCAAGCCAGCTTTTGTACGGGAACGGATTTTCATCAGCTCTTCTTCAGCGAGTAATGACTTGATGTTCCGCAGCAGGCCGCTGCTATGTACGTCTTCTGCCTCGATGAAGGTGTATTTCTTCTGCAAGGTGACGAAGTGAGCATGGTCGCGTGTGAGACGGTCGATTCGATGCACGACAACTGGGCAGTAGGTGCAGCCCGACTCCACTACCTTTTTTAAGGTCTTGCCCCTGAACTCGGAGCGTAGGCCGAAATACTGGGGGCAGCGGCTGAGCCGTTCTTTAAGCAGGGGTGCTTGATAGCCATCGAAGGCTAGGGCAGGCATGTCACCCATCAGCTCGAACAGGTCTGACAACGCACGCTCGACTTCATCCGCACTGACCTGCCGCCATGTGCCGCCGCGTTTCCCTTCTTCTATATAGAGCTTCGATAGGGCGGCGAGGGTAGGGGTATCGTGTCCGGCCTGCACTGGAGCCGTCGAGGTCGCCCGTGGTGATATCGAGATGGTTGGTATGGGGGCTGAGTTCCGCCACTGCGAACATAACGCACGAAGCGTCTGAAGGTCTGTTAGCGGTTGCTCGCTGAGGTGGCCATGTAGCCTTTGAACGATTGATGCGGCGAGGAACAGTGCGCTCTGCCGGTGCCTAATGTTCAGGCTCAAACGCAAAGTGTGACACTTCGGAAAGAGGTGTTTCGGCAGCTTAAAATTCAGGTAGTAGACGGCTTTGCGTCGGATCAGATAGGCCATGGGTGTGGCACCAAAGTGTTACAGCAAAGTGTGACAGTGCTGGCTACACCCCAAGTTTTGAGTGACCGTGCTGACTATCTACACGAGCAAATGGCGAACTACCTCATCAGCCTGAAACCCTTGCCCCATAAGGCCCGCATTGATTCCCGAGCATGCTTGCATGCGTACCTGGTCAGGCCCGGAAGGGAGCAGCCAAGGCGGGGACATCGAGTGCCGGGGTGTGGCTGGTGGGGCCGCCTCCATTTCAGGGGTCGGAAAACGCTCCGCCTCCTTGCCCTGATAGTGTTTTCGCCGCCTCCTTGCGAAGAATTGTCATCACTTGCCTGCGTGGTAGGTGGCTGATCGTGTCTGACTTTTCGCAAGTTTGCCTGCGAGGTGGCCGGTTCAAACGACGGCATCCCTAACGTCTAGGTCCGCATCCGACTGCGCTCAACAGCCAGCACGCCAGTAGCCGACAGTTTCATCAGTCGCTGAAATTTCGGACACGCCAGATGGTCCTGCTCTGGACACGCCGCCGCATGGCGCAGCCCCTTGCTCATGGCCTGCAAGCGCGTGATCCGTGCATCGATATCGTCAGCCTTGGCCACCAACATTTCGCGATTCACCTGCAAATCGACCAGCATGCTCGCCACTTCATCGAGCGAGAACCCGGCTGCCTGACCCAAGGCGATCAGTGCCAGGCGATCCACCACGTCGGCAGCGAACTGGCGGCGTTGGCCTTTGCCTGCGAGTGACTTGAGCAAACCTTTGTTCTCGTAGTAACGCAGCGTTGAAGCTGGTACCCCGGTGCGTTTGGCGACATCGGCGATGTCCATGCGTGGCCCCTTGACTTGAAGTTGACTTCAACTTCTATGCTGCGCGGCATTGGGCTTTTCCGTCAATCTGCCAAGGGTTTCGCCATGACTGCTACCACCTTGATGACTTGTATTACGCTGATCGGCCTCGGTGCCACGTTGGTCATGGACCTGTGGACGCTACTGCTCAAACGGCTGGGCGTGACCACGCTCAACTACGCCATGGTCGGGCGCTGGGCCGGGCATTTGCTGCAGGGGCGTGTGTATCACCCGGCCATCGCCAAGGCTGCGCCGGTCAGGCATGAGTTGGCCTGGGGATGGGCGCTGCACTACGCGACTGGCTTGCTGTTCGCAGCGCTGCTGGTCGGCCTGGTCGGGGAGGGCTGGCTACGCACGCCGTCCCTGCCGCCTGCGTTGGGCTTCGGTTTGGCTTCGGTGCTGGTGCCGTTGTGTGTGGTGCAGCCGGCGTTTGGCGCAGGTCTGTTTGCCAACAATACTCCCACACCGTTGCGAAACTGCCTGCGTAGCCTGGCCACGCATGGCGTGTTTGGTCTGGGCCTGTACCTCAGTGCGTTGGGGCTTTCAGTGAGTTGAGCCGCTGACGATCTGACCCGCAGCGTCCTGGCCGGTGTAACGCTGGACTATCCGTTCGACTTCTCCGGACTGCTTGATCCGCACCAGCGCCCTGAGCAGTGCCTGAGTGGGGAGGGTTGGATCGTTGCGCACCATGCAGCCCAACGATTGCTCCTCGAGCACGCCCTGTACGCGCAAGCGCTGCGCCGCAGGGAGTTGGCGGTTGAACCAGTGCAATGACAATTGGTTGCTCACGGCATAGCGGTAACGTCCGGCCTCGAGTTTTTGCAGGGCGAGTTGCTGGTTGCGGCTGTCTTCGCGGCGCAGCCGGCCTTGGCTGAACAGCGGATCAAGGGTCGGGTAGCGATAGCCCAGCACCGTGCCGATGGCCTGCGCTGGCAATTGCTCTGGGTTGATGGGGGCCAGGTCGGCGCTGCGGCTGACCAGCAAATCGCGCTGCTGGATCAACGGCACGCTCCAGACGTAGTTGCCCGGCCGCTCGATCAGCCAGTTGGTGGTGACATAACAGCGCACGTCGATATCGCCGTCTTCCAGCGCCTGTTGCAGGCGCAGGCGAGCCATCAGGTGGTACTCGGCGCGTACCCCGGCCTCGCGCGCGGCGGCTTGCATCAGGTCGAACAGAATGCCTTCGACCGGCTGTTGGTGCTCGATGCGGATCAGTGGCATGCTCCAGCTTTCGGCGACCGAGAAGCGCAGCACCGGCTGTTCGGCCAGGCTGTGAGTGGAGCACAACAGCAGGATCGCCAGGATTCGCCGCACGGTTTTCCTCCCTGATGACTACCTAGGGTCTGAGCCTAGTCGTGCGTTGCTTAGCTTAGACGAGATTGGCCGGGTGCAATTTTGCCCCCGCTCCGCTAGCATTAGCGATCTTCCGCTCGTTCAGTTTGCGATGGTTTTTTAATGAGTTATCAGGTTCTTGCACGAAAATGGCGTCCGCGCTCGTTCCGCGAAATGGTCGGCCAGACCCATGTGCTCAAGGCTTTGATCAACGCCCTGGACAACCAGCGCCTGCATCACGCCTACCTGTTCACCGGCACGCGCGGGGTCGGCAAGACCACCATCGCGCGGATCATCGCCAAGTGCCTGAACTGCGAAACCGGTATTACCTCGACCCCCTGCGGCACCTGTTCGGTGTGCCGGGAGATCGACGAAGGGCGTTTTGTCGACCTGATCGAGATCGACGCCGCCAGCCGCACCAAGGTCGAAGACACCCGCGAGCTGCTCGACAACGTGCAGTACGCGCCGAGCCGTGGGCGTTTCAAGGTCTACCTGATCGACGAAGTGCACATGCTTTCCACGCACTCGTTCAACGCCCTGCTCAAGACCCTGGAAGAGCCGCCGCCCTACGTCAAGTTCATCCTCGCTACCACTGACCCGCAAAAGCTGCCGGCGACCATCCTGTCGCGCTGCTTGCAGTTCTCTTTGAAGAACATGAGTCCGGAGCGGGTGGTCGAGCACTTGAGCCATGTGCTCGGTGCCGAGAACGTCCCCTTCGAAGAAGATGCCCTGTGGCTGCTTGGGCGTGCGGCCGATGGCTCGATGCGCGACGCCATGAGCCTGACCGACCAGGCCATCGCCTTCGGTGAAGGCAAGGTATTGGCCGCTGATGTCCGGGCGATGCTCGGCACGCTCGACCATGGCCAGGTGTACGGGGTGCTGCAGGCGCTGCTCGAGGGTGATGCGCGGGCGCTGCTGCAAGCGGTGCGTGATCTGGCCGAGCAGGGACCGGATTGGAGTGGCGTGCTGGCCGAGATGCTTAACGTGCTGCACCGCGTAGCCATTGCCCAGGCGCTGCCTGAGGCGGTGGATAACGGCCAGGGCGACCGCGAGCGGGTGTTGAGCCTGGCTTCGGCGCTGCCCGCCGAGGATGTGCAGTTCTACTACCAGATGGGCTTGATTGGCCGCCGCGATTTGCCCTTGGCGCCGGATCCGCGCGGTGGCTTTGAAATGGTCCTGCTGCGCATGCTCGCGTTCCGCCCCGCCGATACCGACGACGCGCCGACCCCGGTGCTAAAGCCAGTGGGGATCAGCCAGGCCACAGCTGATTCTGCAAAACCGGTGGCAGCGCCAGCGCCGGTCGCTGAACCGCCTGTCATGTCAACGCCGGTCGAGGCGCACGAGCCTGTTGCAGCGCCTGTGACGGCGCAGCCTGCGGTGCTGGAACCGGTTGCCGTGCAGCCGGTTATCGAGCCTGAGCCCGCGCCAGAGGCGCCGGTTGCCGTCCAAGAGCCTGCGTCAATTGAGGAAGAGGTTGTCGATCTGCCGTGGGAGGAGGCGACAGTGCCGGCCGAGCCGGTGCCGCAAGCGCCTGCGCCTGTCGCGCAGCCTGCGCCGCAAGCCGGCCCGCCAAGCGATGACCAGCCGCCGTTCGATCCCTCTGCCTATGACGCTGTTGGCATGGATCGGGACGACGAGCCGCCGCTGGATGAAGATTACTACGCGCCCGAGTCTGATCCGGCAGGCTTCAGCTACCTGGATGAGTTGGCTGAGCATGTCCATGAGGCCGAGTCGGTCCCTGTCGCCGAGCCCCTGCCAGCCTCCAAGCCGGCCACCGGCCTTGCGCTGCAATGGCTGGAATTATTCCCGCAGTTGCCTGTGTCCGGCATGACAGGCAACATCGCGGCAAACTGTACCCTGATCGCTGCCGACGGCGATGACTGGCTGCTGCACCTGGACCCAGCCCAGGGCGCACTGTTCAACTCGACCCAGCAGCGGCGCCTCAACGAGGCGCTCAACCAGCACCTGGGCCGCACCTTGCAGCTGCGCATCGAGCTGATCCGCCCCGAGCAGGAGACTCCAGCGCAAGCGGCGGCGCGCAAGCGCTCGGAGCGCCAGCATGAGGCTGAAGTGTCGATCGAGCGCGATCCGCTCATCCAGCAGATGATCCGGCAGTTCGGCGCGACCGTGCGTCAGGATACTATTGAGCCTGTAGAGGCCCTGGTCAGCCAGGGCGATTGAACCGATATCCGTGCGGCCGGCAGCGTGCTTGGCCGCATCACATGACCCAATCGAGGTGTACCCCATGATGAAAGGTGGCATGGCCGGCCTGATGAAGCAGGCGCAGCAGATGCAAGAAAAAATGGCCAAGATGCAGGAAGAGCTGGCCAACGCTGAAGTGACTGGGCAATCGGGCGCGGGCCTGGTCAGCGTGGTGATGACCGGTCGTCATGACGTCAAGCGCATCAGCATCGATGACAGCCTGATGCAGGAAGACAAGGAAGTGCTCGAAGACCTGATCGCAGCCGCCGTCAACGACGCGGTACGCAAGGTCGAGCAGAACAGCCAGGAGAAAATGGGTGGCATGACTGCTGGCATGCAGTTGCCGCCAGGCTTCAAGATGCCGTTCTGACCCAGCGTTTTGCAAATGCGCTGTTTGATCTGACCTCATCGCCGGGCAAGCGCGCTCCTACACAATTGCGCAATTTCTGTAGGAGCGCGCTTGTCCCGCGATAGGGCCACAACGTCCAACAACGATGCTCCGCTCAACTTGCCGGCAAAAGATAACGCCGCACGTTGTTAGTTGAACGGTTAGTTAATAAAATGGCTTTAGCCGTTTTGCGACAACTCCACTGATCGTCGACAGGCCGCGGCAGTTGCCGCTTCGACTAAATCGCGCAACTTTCCCCCGTTCTCGAACACTTCAATCGCCGCCGCCGTCGTGCCATTTGGCGAAGTAACTGCCTGACGAAGTTCGGCGAAATTGGCATGCCGCTGCTGTTGCAAAGTTGCTGCGCCAAACGCAGTTTGCGCCGCCAGGGCACGTGCTAATTCAGCAGTAAGTCCAAGCTTGACTCCTGCTTGCGCCAGTGCCTCGCTGAACAAGTGATAATACGCCGGGCCACTGCCGCTGATGGCTGTAACCGCATCGAGCTGGCTCTCTGTCGCGACCCAGGAGGCCAAGCCAACCGCCTCGAACAACTGGCCGATCCTGGCGCGCTGACTCGCCTCCAGCTCATCGCCCGCATACAGCCCGGTGCAACCGGCGCCGGCCAGCACTGGAGTATTAGGCATGGCTCGCACTACCGGGCAGCGCTGCCTCAGGGCTGCACTCAAGGTCGCCTGGGTAACTCCCGCAGCCACCGAAATCACGCAGGCTTGCGCACATTGCTGGTCGCTGAGCCCTGCCAGGGCTTCACTGGCATAAGCCGGTTTAACGGCCAGCACGATCAGCTCGAAAGCCTCGTCGGGCACATCCGCCAGACGCGTATAACGACCTTCGCCGCCAGCGCCAGGTAGCCCCGGATCGACGATGCTCAACTGCTCGATCAAACCTGCGTTGAGCCACGCATCGCCCAACGCAGCGCCCATACGGCCATACCCAATAAACAGCGTTTTCACCGGCAAGTCCCCTTGGTTGTTGTTGTGATCTTTTTCAGAGTAAGGGCTTTTTAAATCCGGGTGCAACTGGGTGCAACCACAAAAATCCAAAAACGAAAAAGTGCTGAGCAATACCAACTTGGTGACTGCGCAGCCGGATGCACCACTATGGCCTTTAAAGCAATTTCCGCTGTAAGCCTGAACCAAAACAGTGCATTTCTGCTGTGTTTTGAAAATAATTACGGGTTAAACGTTTAATCTGGGTTGTACCTTTTTTATAACTTTCACTAAGATCCGCTGGCATGGGTGCAACCTGGTTGCTCTTTGCCTTGCTCCACCCTGTGCTCGCCGACATAACATCAAAAAAACGGAGACTCGCATGACGCCGTCCAGTGCAACCCACACCGCGACCCAGGGGCGCGGCCGCGCTTTGGTCGCCAGCCTTACCGGCAGTTCCATCGAATGGTTCGACTACTTCCTCTACGGCACCGCCGCCGCGCTGGTATTCAACAAGCTGTTCTTCCCCAACTTCGATCCGGTGGTCGGGTTGTTGCTGGCTTACCTGTCGTTTTCTCTGACTTTTTTCGTACGGCCCATCGGCGGGGTGATTTTCGCCCACATCGGAGACCGTATCGGGCGCAAGAAAACCCTGGTGATCACCCTGTCTCTGATGGGCGGTGCCACGGTGCTGATCGGCTGCTTGCCAACCTACGAGCACATCGGCGTCTGGGCTCCTATCCTGCTGATCGCACTGCGGGTAGTACAGGGCTTGGGCATCGGCGGGGAGTGGGGCGGGGCGCTGCTGTTGGCCTACGAATACGCCCCGGCCAAGCGTAAGGGTCTGTTCGGCAGCGTGCCGCAGGTGGGGGTTACCGTCGGCATGCTGCTGGCGACCATGGCGGTCAGCCTGATGGCCATGTTGCCTGAAGAGCAGTTCCTCAGCTGGGGCTGGCGAGTGCCGTTCGTGCTGAGCGCTGGCTTGGTGTTCCTCGGTTTGTGGATTCGTCACGGCCTGGATGAAACTCCGGACTTCAAGAAGGCCAAGGAGTCGGGCAACGTCGCCAAGATGCCCCTGGTGGAAACCCTGCGCGACCACTGGCGTGAAGTGCTGATCGCCGCTGGCCTCAAGGTGGTGGAAACGGCGCCTTTCTATATCTTCTCGACCTTCGTGGTCAGCTACGCGGTAAGTACCCTGGGCTATGACAAGGTCAGCACCCTGAATGCGGTGATGATCGCCGCGGCCGTGGCTTCGCTGATGATTCCGCTGATGGGCTGGCTGTCGGACAAGGTAGGGCGCAAGGCCGTCTACATCGGTGGCATATTGCTGATGGCGGCGTTCATCGTGCCGTACTTCAAACTGCTCGATACGCGCAGCACCTGGGGCCTGATGGTCGCCACGATCATCGCCTTCGGCGTGCTCTGGGCGCCGATCACTGCGGTGTTGGGCACCATGAGCTCGGAGATCTTCTCCACCCGCGTGCGCTACACCGGCATCACCCTCGGCTACCAGTTAGGCGCGGCACTGGCTGGCGGCACTGCACCGTTGATCGCCACCTACCTGCTCAGCCGCTACAACGGTGACTGGCAACCGGTGGCCCTGTATCTGTTGGGCACTGTCACTATCTCGCTGATTGCGGTGCTGGCCGTGCGCTCGCCCAAGCGCGACGACCAAGACCCCGCCCTGCGCGGGGCGGTCAAGTCGACCTGAGTGACGGCCGTTGGTAAAGGCCCGGCCTGGCGTGAACGCGGGCCGGGCAGCCAGTGTCAATTGCAACAGCAGGTAGGACAGTTGCCGCTGCGCTGTAGCTGATTTGACGCTGCCTGCCTTGGCCGGTATAAACCGCCTCTCATTGAACTGTCAGGCCTTTCCCATGAGCTTCAGCCCCCTCATCCGCCAACTGATCGACGCCCTGCGCATTCTGCCGGGCGTTGGTCAGAAAACTGCCCAGCGTATGGCCTTGCAGTTGCTCGAGCGCGACCGCAGCGGCGGCCTGCGCCTGGCGCAGAGCCTGACCCAGGCGATGGAAGGCGTTGGCCATTGCCGCCAATGCCGGACCCTGACCGAGCAGGAGCTGTGCCCGCAGTGCGCCGACCCGCGCCGCGACGATACCCAGTTGTGCGTGGTGGAAGGGCCGATGGATGTCTATGCGGTCGAGCAGACGGGCTATCGCGGGCGTTACTTCGTGTTGAAGGGGCATCTGTCGCCGCTCGATGGCTTGGGGCCGGAGGCGATCGGCATTCCGCAGTTGATGGCGCGGATCGAGGAGCAGGGCAGTTTCAGCGAAGTGATCCTGGCGACCAACCCGACAGTGGAGGGCGAGGCGACCGCGCACTACATCGCCCAGTTGCTCAATGAGAAGGGCCTGGTCGCCTCGCGGATCGCCCATGGCGTGCCGCTGGGCGGCGAGCTGGAGCTGGTGGATGGCGGCACCTTGGCCCATGCCTTCGCTGGGCGTCGGCCGATTTCGCTGTGAGTCTGTAGCGGCCTTTTCGCGGGCAAGCCCGCTCCCACAGGTACCGCGTAGATCTATAGCTTTGTGCTGTGTCTGTGGGGCAAGCCTTTGCAGGGGGTCGGCCGATTTCGCTGTGAGGCTGTAGCGGCTTCTTCGCGGGCAAGCCCGCTCCCACAGGTACCTCGTAGATCTATAGCTTTGTGCTGTGTCTGTGGGGCAAGCCTTTGCAGGGTGTCGGCCGATTTCGCTGTGAGGCTGTAGCGGCCTTTTCGCGGGCAAGCCCGCTCCCACAGGTACCGCGCAGACCTTTAGCTTTGTGCTGTGTCTGTGGGGCAAGCCTTTGCAGGGTGTCGGCCGATTTCGCTGTGAGGCTGTAGCGGCCTCTTCGCGGGCAAGCCCGCTCCCACAGGTACCGCGCAGACCTTTAGCTTTGCGCTGTGTCTGTGGGCTGGGCGTCGAGTGATTTGCCACAGGTACCGCGCAGACCTTGAGCTTTGTGCAATCCCTGTGGGAGCGGGCTTGCCCGCGAAGAGGCCGGAACTGACACCCGTCAAACCTTCATCCGTGGCATCTCGATCCGGTGCTCATGCACCCGCCGATACAGGGTCGCTCGTGAAATCCCCAGTGCCCGGGCCGCCTCCGCCGGCTTCCAGCGATGGCGAATCAACGCATCGAGCAGCACCTGTCGCGCCGGGCTGGAAACACTGGCCTGGGCAGCAGGTTCGACCTCTCCACGCACCTCTTGCGGTAAATCCTCAAGCCGCAGCTGGCCGCCATCACACACCGCACAGGCATAGCGTAGGACCTGGCGCAATTGCCTGAGATTACCTGGCCAGCGATAAGTCAGCAGCGCTTCCAACGCGGCATCGGCCAACATCACTTCAACGCCGCAGGCCTGCGCCTCTTCAGCCAGCATGCGATGAATCAGCCCGAGCCGGTCCGCCCGCTCACGCAGGGGTGGCAGCTCGAAGCGGGCATTGGCCAGGCGAAAGTACAGGTCCTCGCGAAAACGCCCCTCGCTGACCATCGCTGCCAAATCCCGGTGGGTGGCGCAAATCACCTGGATATCCACCCGCTCACGCCGCGCCGCACCCAGGGGCGCTACTTCGCCCTCGGCCAGTACGCGCAGCAGGCGGGTCTGCAGGCTCAGCGGCATATCACCAATCTCGTCGAGAAACAGCGTGCCGCCATCGGCCTGTTGCAGCAGCCCGTGCATGCCTTTGCTCGATGCCCCGGTGAAGGCGCCGGCGACATAACCGAACAGCTCGCTTTCGATCAGGCTTTCCGGAATCGCTGCGCAGTTGAGGGTGACGAAGGGGCCTGTGCGGCGTTGGCTTTGTCCATGTAGCTGGCGGGCAAACACCTCCTTGCCGGCGCCGGTCTCTCCTTGCACCAGCACCGCCAGGTTGCAGTCCTTGACCCGAGTGGCCAGGCGCAGGTGCTGCTCGATGCGTGGGTCCTGCGTGTATTGCGGCGCCTGGGCGCGGGGACGCAGGCAGCGCGGCGCACTGACTCGGCCATACAGTTGCCAGCCGGGCAGGCGCTGGGCACTGGCGTCACTGGCGCGACGTAGCTGATCGAGGTCGAACAGCTCGCCGATATGTTCCGGCAACCGCCCGTGGCGCTCGAGCAAGTGCTGGCGTGCCAGGCTGTTGAGCGCCTGCAGGCGGCCATCGCCATCCCAGGCCAGCAGGTAGTCTGGCTGGCTCTCGACATAGCCGGGCGTGCCATGGGCGCGCATCACCCAGTGGCCCTGGCTGCTGTGCATGAAGAAGGCGTTTTCGATCTCCCGCGCGGTCTGCTCCACCAATTGGCGAATCAGATGTTGGCTGCGGCGGTCATCTGGCGATTGCAGGGCCGACACATCGACCACCCCGAGCAACTCGCCCTGCGGGTCGAAAACCGGTGCTGCGGTGCAGGTCAGGCCAATGAAGGCGGCGCGAAAGTGATCGCGCTTGTGCACGGTGACCGGCGCCTTGTTGGTCAGCACTGCCGCTACCCCGCAGGTGCCTTCCTCGCCTTCCGACCAGCAGGTGCCCAGGTATAGCCCGGCCTTGCGGCAGTCGTTGCGAATCGCCGCTTCCACCCGGTAGTCGATGGTCCGCCCTTGGGCGTCGGTGAGCAGTACGCAGTAGTCGGCGCCGCTCACCCGGCCATGCAGTCGCGCCACTGCGTCGCTGGCGATGCGCAGGAACAGTTCGGCGCGCTCGCGGCATTCGTTGAGCAGGTTCTGCGAAAGGATGCGTGGCCCCTGTTGGGAGCCGGGATCGAGACGGTACAGATCCATGGACCGGCGCCAGGAGTCGAGGATCAGCGCAGGCACCGGCGCCTGGGGCAGGCGATCGGCGTTCTTCACTACCCGGCTGACACAGTCGACATGGGCTCGGGAGTTCGCGGCAAGCATTGGGGCCTCCGGTTCTCGTGTTCTTGTCGTTATGCGGCCATTAAGCGCTTGTGGGCGAGCGGCGACAAGCGCCACGTGCTTGCCGGTGGCGCTGAGACGCTGCGTCTCAGCGTCTCGCCCAGCGCCTGGCCTGACCGGTACGCAGCGTCTCGCAGCGGCTGGCGCAGGGGCCTGTCTTGTCGCGCTGGAAGTGCTCTAGCTCGGCATCTGGCGCGTGTAGTTGCAAAGCTGGCACCGCCCTTGCTCTAGCCCTGGCAAACAAGAAAATGAGGTGCGCCATGCCGCAACCCGCGCCAATCGTCGGGATCATTGCCAACCCAGCTTCGGGCCGCGACCTGCGTCGCCTGACCGCTAACGCAGGGCTCTATTCCAGTACCGACAAGGCTTCGGCCATCCAGCGTCTGCTCGCAGCCTTCGGCGCCACCGGCATCGCCCAGGTGCTGTTGCCAACCGATATGACCGGGATCGCCGCCGCTGTGCTCAAGGCCAGCGGCGGCCCAGTTGCCCGCGACCAGCATTGGCCGGCGCTGCAGGTGCTCGATCTGCCACTGACCCAGACGGTCGCCGATACCCGTCTGGCCACGCGCTGGATGGTCGAGCGCGGCGCCAGCCTGATCGCGGTACTGGGCGGCGATGGCACGCATAAGGCGGTGGCAGCCGAGGCCGGTGACGTGCCGCTGTTGACCCTTTCCACCGGCACCAACAATGCCTTCCCGGAGCTGCGCGAGGCGACCAGCGCCGGCCTTGCGGGTGGCCTGGTGGCCAGTGGTCGCATTCCCTCCAGCATCGGTCTGCGTCGCAACAAGCGCCTGCTGGTGCGCGTGCCCGAGCAAGGCCTGTGCGAATGGGCCTTGGTTGAAGTGGCCGTCTCTCCACAACGTTTCGTCGGCGCGCGCGCATTGAGCCGCAGCGAAGACTTGGCAGAAGTGTTCGCCTGCTTCGCCGAACCCCACGCGATTGGCCTGTCGGCGCTCTGCGGGCTGTGGTGCCCGGTGTCGCGCCAGGCCGCGGAAGGCGCCTGGGTGCGCCTGCATCCCGGCGCTGAGCAGGCCCTGTTGGCGCCGCTGGCCCCCGGCCTGCTGCAAGGCTGCGGGATCACCGCCAGCGGCGCACTCACGCCCGGCGTCGGCTACTCATTGAGCCTACCGAGCGGCACCTTGGCCCTGGATGGCGAACGTGAGATCGAGTTCGCCGAACACGACACCCCTACCATCACCCTCGACCATCGAGGCCCGCTGACCATCGACGTCGAGGCCGTGCTGGCGCATGCCGCCCGTCATCACCTGCTGGCGGTACCGCGCGGTCACCGGCAGCTCCCTGCAAACCTGTGTTGAGACAACCCTGGAGAACAACAAGATGTCCACTCACCTCAGTTCCGAGCAATTGCTCCACGCCTATCAAGTGATGCGCACGATCCGTGCCTTCGAAGAGCGTCTGCATGTGGAGTTCGCCACCGGCGAAATCCCCGGTTTCGTTCATCTGTACGCCGGCGAAGAAGCGTCAGCAGCCGGCGTCATGGCGCACCTGCGCGATTCCGACTGTATTGCCTCCAACCACCGTGGCCACGGCCATTGCATCGCCAAGGGCGTCGATGTGTACGGGATGATGGCCGAAATCTACGGCAAGAAGACCGGCGTGTGCGGCGGCAAGGGCGGCTCGATGCACATCGCCGACCTGGAGAAGGGCATGCTCGGCGCCAATGGCATCGTCGGGGCCGGTGCGCCGCTGGTCGCGGGCGCTGCCCTGGCGGCCAAGCTCAAGGGCCGCGATGACGTTTCGGTGGCCTTCTTCGGCGATGGCGGCTCCAACGAGGGCGCGGTGTTCGAGGCGATGAACATGGCCTCGATCATGAACCTGCCGTGCATCTTCGTGGCCGAGAACAACGGCTACGCCGAGGCTACCGCGTCGAACTGGTCGGTGGCCTGTGACCATATCGCCGACCGAGCGGCAGGCTTTGGCATGCCCGGGGTCACCATCGATGGCTTCGACTTCTTCGCCGTGCACGAAGCCGCTGGCGCTGCCATCGAGCGCGCCCGTGCCGGCCAAGGCCCGTCGCTGATCGAGGTCAAGCTGACCCGCTATTACGGCCACTTCGAGGGCGATGCACAAACCTACCGCGCCCCGGATGAAGTGAAGAACCTGCGCGAAACCCGCGACTGCCTGCTGCAGTTCCGTAACAAGACCACCCGTAGCGGCGTGCTCAGCGCCGAGCAACTCGATGCCATCGATGCCCAGGTCGAAGACCTGATCGAGGACGCCGTGCGCCGCGCCAAAGCCGACCCCAAGCCGCAACCGGCCGACCTGCTCACCGACGTCTACGTCGCCTATCCCTGACTCCGGCACAACAACAACGACAGGAGAATCATCATGGCAAGAAAGATCAGCTACCAGCAGGCCATCAACGAGGCCCTGGCCCAGGAAATGCGCCGCGACACGAGCGTGTTCATCATTGGTGAGGATGTGGCTGGCGGGGCCGGTGCGCCTGGCGAGGACGATGCCTGGGGCGGTGTGTTGGGGGTGACCAAAGGTCTTTACCACCAGTTCCCCGGTCGGGTGCTGGATGCACCTTTGTCGGAGATCGGCTACGTCGGGGCTGCAGTGGGCGCGGCCACCCAGGGCCTGCGTCCGGTGTGCGAACTGATGTTCGTCGACTTCGCGGGTTGCTGCCTGGACCAGATCCTCAACCAGGCGGCCAAGTTCCGCTACATGTTCGGCGGCAAGGCGGTGACCCCGCTGGTGATGCGCACCATGGTCGGCGCCGGCCTGCGCGCCGCCGCCCAGCATTCGCAGATGCTCACCTCGCTGTGGACCCACATCCCCGGCCTGAAAGTGGTCTGCCCCTCTTCGCCGTATGACGCCAAGGGCTTGCTGATCCAGGCGATTCGCGACAACGACCCGGTTATCTTCTGCGAGCACAAACTGCTCTACAGCATGCAAGGCGAGGTCCCCGAGGAGCTCTACACCGTGCCCTTCGGAGAAGCCAACTACCTGCGCGACGGCGACGACGTGACCCTGGTGACCTACGGGCGCATGGTCCACCTGGCCATGGAGGCGGCCAACAACCTCGCGCGCCAGGGCATCGACTGCGAAGTGCTGGACTTGCGCACCACCAGCCCGCTGGATGAAGACAGCATCCTGGAAAGCGTGGAAAAAACCGGTCGGCTGGTAGTGATCGACGAGGCCAATCCACGCTGCTCGATGGCCACCGACATCAGCGCGCTGGTGGCACAGAAAGCCTTCTCATCGCTCAAGGGGCCGATCGAGATGGTCACCGCGCCGCACACCCCGGTGCCGTTCTCCGATGCCCTGGAAGACCTGTACATCCCCACTGCGGCGAAGATCGAGGCTGCCGTGCGCAAGGTCATCGAAGCTGCAAGGAGCGCCGCATGAGCCAGATCCATACCCTGACCATGCCCAAATGGGGCCTGTCGATGACCGAGGGCCGGGTCGACACCTGGCTCAAGCAGGAAGGCGAGCAGATCAACAAAGGCGACGAAGTGCTGGATGTCGAGACCGATAAGATCAGCAGTAGCGTCGAGGCGCCGTTCAGTGGCGTGCTGCGCCGGCAGGTGGCCAAGCCTGACGAGACCTTGCCGGTCGGTGCGCTGCTGGCAGTGGTGGTCGAGGGCGAGGCGCAGGAGGCTGAGATCGATGCGGTGGTACAGCGCTTTCAGGCCGAGTTCGTGGCCGACGGCGGCGCCGATCAAGCCCAGGGGCCGACGCCGCAGAAGGCTGAGGTCGGCGGCCGGCTGTTGCGCTGGTTCGAGCTGGGCGAGGGCGGCACGCCGCTGGTGCTGGTGCATGGCTTTGCTGGCGACCTGAACAATTGGCTGTTCAATCATCCGGCGCTGGCGGCCGAGCGTCGGGTCATCGCGCTCGATCTGCCCGGTCATGGTGAGTCGGCCAAGGCTCTGCAACGGGGCGATCTGGATGAATTGAGTGACGCGCTGCTGGCGCTGCTCGATCACCTCGACATTCCCCGCGCCCACCTGGCAGGGCACTCGATGGGCGGCGCGGTCAGCCTCAACCTGGCGCGCCTGGCACCCCAGCGGGTGGCCAGCCTGAGCCTGATTGCCAGCGCCGGCTTAGGCGCGCAGATCAATGGCCAGTACCTGCAGGGCTTCGTCGAGGCGGGCAATCGCAATGCGCTCAAGCCACACATGAGCACGCTGTTTGCCGATCAGGGCCTGGTAACCCGGCAGATGCTCGAGGACATGCTCAAGTTCAAGCGCCTGGAAGGCGTCGACAGCGCCCTGCGGCAACTGGCGGCGAGCATCGCCGAGGGCGATCGCCAGCGTCACGACTTGCGCGGGGTGCTTGGGCAACATCCGGCCCTGGTGGTTTGGGGCAGCCAGGACGCGATCATCCCCGCCAGCCACAGCCAAGGCGTGGAAGCCGAAGTGCTGCTGATCGACGGGGTTGGGCACATGGTCCAGATGGAGGCTGCCGAGCAGGTCAACCAAGCCTTGCAGGCGTTCCTGCGCAAACACTGAGTCACTTACGTGAGCCTGGAGACAACAATAATGAACGACCTGAGCCACACCCATATGCGCGCCGCCGTCTGGCATGGCCGCCACGATATTCGCGTCGAACAGGTACCGCTGCCGGACGATCCGCCGCCTGGCTGGGTGCAGATCAAGGTGGATTGGTGCGGGATCTGCGGCTCGGACCTGCACGAATACGTCGCAGGCCCGGTGTTCATACCGGTCGAGGCGCCGCATCCGCTGACCGGGATCCAGGGGCAATGCATCCTGGGTCATGAGTTCTGCGGCGAGATCGCCAAGCTCGGCGAGGGTGTCAGCGGCTACGCCGTCGGCGATGCAGTGGCGGCCGATGCCTGCCAGCATTGCGGCAGCTGCTATTACTGCACCCATGGCTTGTACAACATCTGCGAAAAGCTGGCTTTTACCGGGCTGATGAACAACGGTGCCTTTGCCGAGCGAGTGAATGTACCGGCCAACCTGCTGTACCGCTTGCCAGAAGGTTTCCCGCGTGAGGCGGGGGCGTTGATCGAGCCACTGGCGGTGGGCATGCATGCAGTGAAGAAGGCCGGCAGCCTGCTGGGGCAGAACGTGGTGGTGGTCGGTGCGGGCACCATCGGCCTGTGTACCATCATGTGTGCCAAGGCGGCGGGCGCGGCGCAGGTGATCGCCCTGGAAATGTCCTCGGCACGCAAGGCCAAGGCCCTGCAAGTGGGCGCCAGTGCCGTGCTCGACCCCAGCCAATGCGATGCCCTGGCCGAGATCCGCGGGCTAACGGCGGGGCTGGGCGCGGATGTGAGTTTTGAATGTATCGGCAACAAGCACACCGCCAAGCTTGCCATCGATGCCATTCGCAAAGCGGGCAAGTGCGTGCTGGTGGGGATCTTCGAGGAGCCCAGTGCGTTCAACTTCTTCGATCTGGTCTCGACCGAGAAACAGGTGCTTGGGGCGTTGGCCTACAACGGCGAATTTGCCGATGTGATTGCCTTCATTGCCGATGGGCGTCTGGATATCCGCCCGCTGGTGACGGGGCGCATTGGCCTGGAGCAGATTGTCGAGCTGGGGTTCGAGGAGTTGGTCAACAACAAGGAGGAGAATGTGAAGATCATCGTTTCGCCGGGCGGGCGCTGATCTCTGGCGTTTGATAGGGCCTGATCGCGGGGCAAGCCCGCTCCCACGCCAATCTGTGTCTAGCGCCAACCTGTAATAGCGCCACTTGGCAGCACTATTGTGGCAGCGCTATCGTGGGAGCGGGCTTGCCCCGCGATCAGGCCAGCCAGGCTGGCCCATCAATCAACTGAACGCACTCAGTATTCGCTCAGCGAAAACTCAGTCAGGCAGAACGTCGGCACACCCGCCGCCTGCAGCCGACGCGAACCTTCCAGCTCCGGCAGATCGATGATCGCCGCCGCCTCGAACACTTCAGCACCCGTGCGACGCACCAGATTGGCAGCTGCCAGCAAGGTGCCGCCGGTGGCGATCAAGTCATCGAAGATCAGCACCGAATCGCCTTCGCACAGGCTGTCGGCATGCACTTCCAGGAAGGCCTCGCCATATTCGGTCTGGTAGCCCTCAGAGAGCACGTCAGCCGGCAGCTTGCCCTGCTTGCGGAACAGGATCAGCGGCTTGTTCAGTTGGTGGGCGATGATCGAGCCAATCAGAAAGCCGCGCGCATCCATGGCGCCGATATGGCTGAATTCGGCCTCGACATAACGCTCGATGAACTGGTCGGCCACATAGCGCAAGCCGCGCGGCGACTGGAACAACGGCGTGATATCGCGGAAGATCACCCCCGGTTTGGGAAAGTCCACTACCGGGCGGATCAGGGCTTTGAGGTCGAAGGTGTCGCTGTGCATGAAAGGGGTATCCTGAAAAACCAAGCAGCAAGTATACCCCGAACCGTTAGCTTCAGACTTCGATTGCACCGCCCGCCAATGCACACAGCTGGATCGGGTCGAGGATATGCACTTCCTTGCCTTCGGCAGTGATCAGACCGTTTTGCTGGAAGCGGGTGAACACTCGCGAAACGGTTTCTACCGCCAGGCCTAGGTAATTGCCAATCTCGTTGCGCGACATGCTCAGGCGGAACTGGTTGGCCGAATAACCGCGGGCGCGGAAGCGCGCCGACAGGTTGACCAGGAAGGTGGCGATGCGCTCGTCGGCGGTTTTTTTCGACAACAGCAGCATCATTTGCTGGTCGTCGCGGATTTCCCGGCTCATCACCCGCATCAGCTGGCGACGCAACTGCGGCAGTTGCACCGACAGCTCATCGAGGCGCTCGAAGGGGATCTCGCAGACCGAAGTGGTCTCCTGGGCCTGGGCCGAGACCGGATAGGCTTCGGTGTCCATGCCGGACAGGCCGACCAGCTCGCTGGGCAGATGGAAGCCGGTGATCTGCTCTTCGCCGCTGTCGCTCAGGCTGAACGTCTTCAGGGCGCCGGAGCGTACCGCATAGACCGAGCCGAAATTGTCACCCTGGCGGAACAGGAACTCGCCCTTCTTCAGCGGGCGGCCGCGCTTGACGATTTCATCCAGTGCATCCATGTCTTCAAGGTTAAGGGACAGGGGCAGGCACAGGGGGGCCAGGCTGCAATCCTTGCAATGGGCCTGGTTGTGTGGGCGCAGTTTAACTGGCTCGGACATTTCTTCGATCCTTGTGGGAAAGCACACATAAGCCGTAAGGATAACCGACGGCATAGGCTGTAGGCCAGCTTGCGCTATTTTGGTGCGCGCTGACCGGGCTGCGATTCTGGTTGGCCGCAGCCTGTCACTGGCCAATAGTGTGCTCGCCACGCGAGGATGTCCATGCGGTTGATCGTCTCGCTGTACGTCAGATCACCCGCGAAAAGCGCTGACGATTGTGCAGCCCCAGGTAGGCATCGAACACCATGCACACCGAGCGTACCAGCAGCCGCCCAGCCGGCAGGACCTTGATGCGCTTGCTGTCCAGGCTGATCAAGCCGTCGCGGTGCATGGCCTGCAGTTCAGGCCACAGCGCATTGAAATAGCCGCGAAAATCCAGCGTGAACTGGTGCTCGATCTGCTCGAACTCCAGCTCGAAGTGGCAGATCAACTGTTGGATCACCGCCCGCCGAATACGATCGTCCTGGTTGCACAGCAGCCCGCGCTGGGTCGCCAGTTGCGCGCTGGACAGGGTCTCTTTGTAGGTGTTCAGGTCGCTGCTGTTCTGGCAGTACAAATCGCCGATCTGGCTGATCGCCGAAACCCCCAGGCCGATCAGATCGCAGTGACCATGGGTGGTGTAGCCCTGGAAGTTGCGTTGCAGGGTGCCCTCTTCCTGGGCGATGGCCAGCTCGTCGTCGGGCAGGGCGAAGTGGTCCATGCCGATGTAGCGATAACCCGCGCCAGTCAGTTGCTCGATGGTGGCGTGGAGCATCTCAAGCTTCGCTGCCGGGGCCGGCAAATCGTTGCTGTCGATGCGCCGCTGGGGCATGAAGCGTTCAGGCAGGTGCGCGTAGTTGAACACCGACAGCCGATCTGGCTGCAGGCGGATCACCTCTTCGACGGTGCGGGCAAAGCCTTCCGGGGTCTGCTTGGGCAGGCCGTAGATCAGGTCGAGGTTGACCGAGCGGAACTGCAAGGTGCGCGCCGCCTCGATCAGCGTGCGGGTCTGCTCCAGGCTCTGCAGGCGGTTGACCGCACGCTGCACGACCGGATCGAGATCCTGCACGCCGAGGCTGACCCGATTGAAGCCCAGTTCGCGCAGCAGGCCCATGGTCGACCAGTCGGCTTCACGCGGGTCGATCTCGATGCCGTAGTCGCCAGAGTCGTCGTCGAGCAGGTGGAAGTGCTGGCGCAGGCTGGCCATCAGCTGGCGCAGCTCGACGTGACTGAGGAAGGTTGGCGTGCCGCCGCCAAAGTGCAGTTGCTCAACCTTTTGCTTGGGGTCCAGGTGGCAGGCGATCAGTTGGATCTCCTGTTCCAGGCGTTGCAGGTAGGGCAAGGCCCGCGCACGGTCCTTGGTGATCACCTTGTTGCAGGCGCAGTAGTAGCAGATGTTGGCGCAGAACGGCACGTGCACGTACAGCGACAACGGCCGCACCGCCCGCCGGCTCTCGCGCAGGGCGTGGAGCAGGTCGAACGAGCCCACCTCGCTGTGCAGTTGCACCGCGGTTGGGTAAGAGGTGTAGCGAGGGCCGGCCAGGTCGTAGCGGCGGATCAGGTCGGCATCCCAACGCAGGTCGTCGAGCATGAGGGTAGTCCCCGGTATAGGAGCAGCAGTGTCCGGAGTCTAGGGGGGGCGGTAACAATTCATGTTGATTTGTATCAACGGGCGTTGGGGCATGGGCGCTGTGCAGCCGCCTGGCTTGCTCAGTGGCCCATGAGCCAGTGCTGGTGCGGCCCTGGCAGTGTCCACAAACCAAACATGATCACCAGCAAGCCACCGGCCATGCGTACGCTGCGTCGGCGTAGCAGGGCATTGACCCGCTCTGCGGCGAGCCCTGTGGCCAGCAACACCGGCCAGGTGCCCAGGCCAAACGCCAGCATCAGCGCCGCGCTGTAGCCGGCATTGCCTTGACTCGCCGCCCACAGCAGGGTGCTGTACACCAGTCCACAGGGTAGCCAGCCCCACAGTGCGCCGAGCAGCAGCGCTCGGGGCAAGCTCGATACCGGCAACAATCGCGTGGCCAGCGGCTGAATATGCCGCCACAGCCCGCGCCCGAGTGCTTCGATGCGGGTCAGCCCGCTCCACCAACCGGCCAGGTACAAGCCCATGGCGATCAACAGCAACGCCGCCACCACCCGCAGCCCCTGGGCCGCCGGGCTGCTGGCCACGGCCCAACCGGCCAGGCCGAGCAGCAGGCCTGCGCAGGTGTAGCTAAGGATACGGCCGAGGTTGTAGGCCAGCAGCAGGCGCAGGCGCCGGCTGCGTTGCTCTGGGGGGATGGCCAGCGTCAAGGCGCCCATCAGGCCGCCGCACATGCCCAGGCAGTGGCCGCCACCGAGCAGGCCGAGTACCAGGGCTGAGCCAAGCAGAGGCAGCAGGTCAGCCACGAGGGGTTTGGTCCTCGTCTTTGGGCTTGTCGCCATCGGCTTTGACCGCGGCCTGGTGCTGTGGGTCCTGGTCGTCGAACAGGATGCTGTGCGCGGGGCTGTCGAGGTCGTCGTACTGGCCGCTGTCCACCGCCCAGAAGAAGATGTACACGGCCACACCAACGATCAGCAGGGCTGCGGGGATCATGATGTAGAGGGCGGGCATATGGTCATCCTTCAGTTACTGTCATCGCGGGGCGGTTCAGGCCAGCGATTGCAGCGTGGCAGCGGGCTTGCCCGGCGATAAGGCGTCGTCTTTCAGCCGGGTCAGGCGCAGGGCATTGAGCACCACGATCAACGAACTGAGCGACATGCCGATGGCAGCCCAGACTGGGGTGATCCAGCCCAGGGCGGCAAACGGCAACATCAGGCCATTATACAGCGTCGCCCACAGCAGGTTCTCGAGGATATTACGCCGGGTCCGGCGGGCCAGGTCGAAGGCTTGCGCCAACGCTTGCAGGCGATTGGACAGCAGCACTGCATCGGCGCAGGTCTTAGCCAGGTCAGTGGCCGAGCCCATGGCGATGCTGATGTCGGCTGCGGCCAGCACCGGCACGTCATTGACCCCGTCGCCGAGCATCAGCACCTTGCGCCCTTCGGCCTGCAGCGCGCGCAGGCGTGCCAGTTTGTCGTCCGGGCGCAGGCCGCCAATGGCCTGGTCGATGCCCAGTTGGGCGGCCACTTCGGCGACCATCGGCGAGCTGTCGCCTGACAGCAGCAGTGTCTGCCAGCCGCGCGCCTTGCAGGCGTCGAGCAGATCCTTGGCATCCTCGCGCAGGCGATCGTCCAGGCCGAACCAGGCCAGTGGGCCTTGGCGGTCGCCGAGCAGCAGCCACTGGCCACGCGGCTCGGGTACGACAGGTATTTCAGCGCCGCTCAGGGCGCAGACGAAGCTGGCCTGGCCAATGCGCAGGCGCTGGCCGTCGACGGCGCCCTCAAGGCCCAGGCCTGGCACGTTGTGCACCTGCTCGGCAGGCTGCGCAGCGCGGCCGAAGGCGCGGGCGATGGGGTGTTCGGAGCGGTTTTCCAGGGCAGCGGCAAGCGCCAGGCAGCGGTCGGCAGCGAGCGCGCCCAGCGGGCGAATGCTGCGCAGCGCAAGGCGGCCTTCGGTGAGGGTGCCGGTCTTGTCGAAGATCACCGTGTCGATCTGGTTCAGCCCTTCCAGCACATGGCCGCGGGTGACCAGCAGACCGAGCTTGTGCAGGGTGCCGGTTGCGGCGGTCAGTGCAGTGGGAGTGGCCAGCGACAGCGCGCAGGGGCAGGTCGCGACCAACATGGCCAGGACGATCCAGAACGCCCGCGACGCGTCCAGTTGCCACCAGAGCAGGCCGATAGCGGCTGCGGCGACCAAGGTGAACAGCAAGAACCACTGCGAGGCGCGGTCGGCGATCTGCGCCAGGCGCGGTTTCTCTGACTGGGCGCGCTCCAGCAGCCGGACAATCGCCGACAGGCGTGTTTCCTGGCCAAGCGCCTCGACCTCGACGGTGAGGGTGCTTTCGACATTGAGCGTGCCCCCCGTCACCCGGTCGCCAGCGCGCCGCGCCAGCGGCAGGTACTCGCCGGTCAGCAGCGACTCGTCGATGCTCGAGCGGCCTTCGATGATCCGCCCATCGGCGGGAATCACCGCGCCGGGCAGCACTTGTACCTGATCGCCCCGTTGCAGCTCGGCCAGCAGGATGCGCTCGCTACGCCCGTCGCGGTCCAGCCGCAGGCAGGAGCTGGGCAGCAGGTTGACCAGTTGCGCGGTGGCGGCGGCGGTGCGTTCGCGGGCGCGGCGCTCCAGGTAGCGGCCAGTGAGCAGAAACAGCGCGAACATGCCGACGGTGTCGAAGTACAGCTCGCCACTGCCGGTGATTGCCGTCCAGATCCCGGCGCAGTACGCCAGGGCGATGGCCAGTGAGACCGAAACGTCCATGGTCAGGTGGCGGGTGCGCAGGTCGCGAGCAGCGCCCTTGAAGAACGGTGCGCAGCTGTAGAAGACGATCGGCGTGGTGAGAAACAGCGCGACCCAGCGCAGGATGGTGTGCAGTTCAGCGCTCAGGTCGATGTTGAATTCGGGCCAGGTAGCCATGGTCGCCATCATCGCCTGGAACCACAGCAGGCCAGCCACGCCCAGGCGGCGCAGGGCGCTGCGGTTTTCCCGGGCCAGTTGCTCGGCGGCCTGGTCGGGCTGGTACGGGTGGGCGGCATAGCCGATGTGGCGCAGCTCGGCCATCAGCTTGGACAGGGGCAGTTGGCGGTCGTCCCAGCTGATCAGCAAACGATGGTTGGACAGGTTAAGTCGCGCATCGGCGACCCCGTCCAGGTTGCGCAGGTGCTTTTCGATCAGCCAGCCACAGGCGGCGCAGCTGATGCCTTCGACCATCAGCGTCGCTTCGGCGAGGTCATCGGCATGGTGCACGAAGGTCTGCTGTACATCGCTGCGGTCGTACAGCGCCAGTTCATCCTGCAACTGTTGCGGCAGGGCTTCGGGATTGGCGCTGGTCTGGCTGCGGTGTTGGTAATAGTGCTCAAGGCCACCGGCAACGATGGATTCGGCCACCGCCTGGCAACCGGGGCAGCAGAATGCGCGGGGTTCACCAAGGACCACGGCGCTAAAGCGACTGCCGGCAGGGACGGGCAGGGCGCAGTGGTAGCAGGGGGTGGGCTGGGTCACAGGTCTACTGCCTTGCACAATTTGCTTTGGAGGACGCGCATGCAGCCCGCTCCCACGTGTCCCGTGCCCACGCGGTGATATACGCAAGCCAAACTCATGGCATTACTCACTGCTGACGCTCAGCCCCTTGCAGGGCCTCGTCACCCAGCTCCAGGGTCAGCCCATGCTCGACCTTTTCCTCCTCGAACAAGCGCCAGACATGACCATCCTGGCTGCCCAGCAGTTCGACGAAACGCCGCCCCTCGACCTTGTCATCCAGTTGGCCGACATAACGCCCCGGCTCGCTGCGGGCCAGCGTTACCTTGCGGTCTTTGTCCGGCTGGGTCGGCGAGATCAGGTTCAATTCCAGCGTCTGCGGATCGCTGTTACCGGTCAGGCGCAGCTCGACTTCGCCGGTCAGCTCGTCCAGGTACACCCGCGCCTTGAGGTTGAGGGTCTGCGCCAGCAGCTCGCGGTCCAGTGAGCGGTTGATGCCTTTGCCGGCTTCGTAGTAGTTGTCGTTGACCAGGTTGTCCGGGTTGCGCACGGCAATGCTGACCATGGTCAGGCTCAGGCACACCGAGGTGGTCAGGATAGCGATGATGATCCAGGGCCAGAGGTGCTTGTACCAGGGGCTGGTGGCGGTGGCAGGCATGCAGCGATTCCTTAGCGTATTTGCGGGCCGATGAAACGGCTCTTGGCTTCAACCTGGGTGCCGTTGTCGTCGGCGTCCCTGAGGATGAACATGACTTCGTTGGTGGTCGAGGGCAACTGCTCGGGGGCAACCGACAACTGCACCGGCAGGCTGACGATATCACCGGCGGCAACGCGAATCTCGCGGTGGCCTTCAAGCTTCAGGTCCGGCAGGCCAGTGGCGTCGAGCACGTAGACGTGGTCGCGCTGATCCTTGTTCATCACCTTGAGGCTGTAGACGTTTTCGATCCGTCCCTGGGCGTTCTCGCGGTACAGCACGCGGTCCTTGCTGACATCGAAACCGACCAGCGAGCGGGTGGCGAAGGCTGTGGCCAGGACGCCGATCATCACCAGCAACACCAGCGCATAGCCGATCAGGCGCGGGCGGGCCAGGTGGGTCTTCTGGCCCGACAGGTTGTGTTCGGTGGTATAGCTGATCAGGCCGCGGGGGTAGTTCATCTTGTCCATGATGCTGTCACAGGCGTCGATGCACGCCGCGCAGCCGATGCACTCGATCTGCAGGCCGTCTCGGATGTCGATGCCAGTCGGGCAGACCTGCACGCACATGGTGCAGTCGATACAGTCGCCCAGGCCCTTGGCCTTGTAGTCGAGGTCTTTCTTGCGTGGGCCACGGGTTTCGCCGCGGCGCGGGTCGTAGGAGACGATCAGCGTGTCCTTGTCGAACATCACGCTCTGGAAACGCGCATACGGGCACATGTACACGCACACTTGCTCGCGCAACCAGCCGGCATTGCCATAGGTGGCCAGGGTGAAGAAACCGACCCAGAAGTAGGCCCAGCCGTCAGCTTGGCCGGTGAAAAACTCGGTCACCAGTTCGCGGATGGGCGAGAAGTAGCCGACGAACGTCACCCCGGTGACGAAACCGATCAGCAGCCACATGCTGTGCTTGGCCGTCTTGCGCAGCAGCTTGTTGGCGCTCATCGGTGCGCGGTCGAGTTTCATGCGTTGGTTGCGGTCGCCTTCGGTGACCTTTTCGCACCACATGAAGATCCAGGTCCAGACGCTCTGCGGGCAGGTGTAACCGCACCAGACGCGGCCGGCGAACACGGTGATGAAGAACAGGCCGAAGGCGGCGACGATGAGGATCCCGGAGAGCAGGATGAAGTCTTGCGGCCAGATGGTCGCGCCAAAGATGTAGAACTTGCGCTCAGGCAGGTTCCACCAGACCGCCTGGTGACCGCCCCAGTTCAGCCACACGGTGCCGAAGTAGAGCAGGAACAGGACAGCGCCGCCGACCATGCGCAGGCGGCGGAACACCCCGGTGAAGGCACGGGTGTAGATTTTTTCACGGGCAGCGTAGAGGTCGACAGAGTCCTTTCCTTGTTTGGCAGGCGGGGTGACATCATGTACCGGAATTTGCTTGCTCATCATCAAGTCCCACGGCAGTGGTAAATGCCGCGGCCAGTGCATGCCGGCCGCGGTCAGGTGTAGTAGGCGCCTGCGAGCATGATACGCCCGTCGTGGCGCCTAGGTTCACCCTGCGACTTTTGGTCGCATTGGGTAAAGCGTTGGGTTGGTGTATGCGATGTTCATTTGATGTGGATCAATTGACAGTCCACATGAACATTGCGTTTAGTTGCTGCCTTCATGGCTTATACAGTTGCAACTGGTCGATCTCCTCGGCTGAGCGCCAGTCGTTGCCCCGCACCAGGCGTACGCTCAGGCTGTCGGCGCTGTCGTTCAGTTCTGCGATCAGGTAGGTGCTCTGCGAGGCCGAGCCGCTTAGGTAAACGGGAATGGCGTTGCCGAACGAGTTCAAGTCGCGGTACCAGCGGCCTGGCTCGCGATGCACATGCCCTGCGAATACCGCGTCGACGCGAAAGTGATTGATCAGGTTGCGAAAATTCGCCCGCTCTTGCCAGCTTCCGTGCCAGTCATTGGGCTTATGCAGGTTCAGCAGGATGATCTGCCCACTGTCGTAGGCTTCCTGTAATTGGCCTTCGAGCCACTGCAAAGAGCCACTGATATCGAAGTGATGGCGATGCTCGAGCGGCCAGGCCCAACCGCTTTGGAAGCCCAGCTCATAGGTGGGTTCGTTATTGAGCTGGATCAGGCGCACCCTGCCGAAATTCATGCTGTAGGCCAGGCTGCCGCTGTAATGGGTCTGCCGACGATCTGTAATGGCGCTGATGTCCATGGTGTCGACCCGCTCACGGTGGTGGTCGATCAGGTCCAGGATGCTGTCGCGGGCGGCACCGTTGTTGAAGGTCGTGTTGTTCTCGTAATCGTGGTTGCCCAGGCCGAAGTAGTAATTGTCCTGCAAGTGCCGCTCAAGGATCGGATACAGCACCCTGCGCTGCCAGGCGTGCCCATAGGCCGTCATGTCGCCGTTGATCATCACCGGTATTGCCGTGCCACCCATGTGTGCGCGGTAGTCGGCAATATTGGCGTACTGCTGGTTGATCAGCTGCGCCGATTCCTGGTCCCGGTCGGCAGCGCTTTGCTCCAGGTTCAAATCCGAAGCTGGGGTCCAGGGGTACTGAGGATCGGAGGCGAAGACGAACGCACGCGGTGTAGCGCGCTTGCCAGCGGGGCCGGGCCGCTTGGGCGGCAGAACGGTTTCGAAGCGTCGATCCAGATCAGATGTAGTCATGCAAGCTCCCTCTTGGTAAGTCAGGCGATACGCCTGGCTGGAGGGAGTGTTGAGAGGCGAGTGGCGGGGCAGAAGCCGGAAGCTGTTCCTGTAGCTGGGCGAGTGCCGGGCTCGGTCGAATCCGCAACGGCCCTTCCGGTTGGAAGCGGCAGGGCCGTTGCGCAAGATCACTCGGCTTGCTCGGTGGTTTGCTCCTGGTGCGACAGGCTGTAGACGTAGGCCGCCAGCAGGTGCACCTTGTCATTGCCCTGCAGCTCGGCCTGGGCCGGCATTTGGCCTTGGCGGCCATAGCGGATGGTCTGCTGCAACTGGGCGAAGCTTGAGCCGTAGATGAACGCCTGCGGATGGGTCAGGTCAGGCGCACCCATGGCCGGCGTACCCTTGGCTTCAGGTCCGTGGCAGGCGACGCAGTTGGCGGCGAAGATCTTCTGGCCATTGGCAGCATCGGCCTTGATCCCTTCCGGCAGCTTGCGCCCGTCCAGATTGGTCAGTACGTAGGCGGCGACATCGGCCACGCCTTGCTCGCCAATGACCTCGGCCCAGGCCGGCATCACCCCGTGACGACCATTCATGATGGTGGTCTTGATGGTCTCCGGCTCGCCACCCCAGCGCCAATCCTTGTCGGTCAGGTTGGGGAAGCCATACGAGCCCTTGGCGTCGGAGCCGTGGCACACCGAGCAGTTGGAGGCGAACAGCCGTCCGCCCATTTTCAGCGCTTGAGGGTCCTTGGCCACCTCTTCGATCGGCATGGCGGCGAATTTGGCGAAGATCGGCCCGAAGCGGGCATCGGCCTTGGCCATTTCTTTTTCCCACTCATGCACGCCGGTCCAGCCTGGCTCGCCGTTGGCGAATTCGGTCTGCTTGTCGGTATCCAGGTAGCTGTAGCCTGGCAGCACGCCTTTCCAGTTGCCCAGGCCGGGGTACAGCACCAGGTAGCCGAGGGCGAAGATGATGGTGCCGACGAACAGCCAGAACCACCACTTGGGCAGCGGGTTGTCGTATTCCTCGATCCCGTCGAAGGCATGCCCGACGGTCTCGTCGGTGACCTCTTCGCGCTGGCCCTTGCGGGTCGACAGCAACAGCCAGGTCAGGGCGAAGATAGTGCCCAACGTCAGGACTGTGACGTACAGACTCCAGAAGGTTGTCATTCTTGTTTGCTCCCAGAAGCTTTCTCTTGCGCTTTAGCGTGCGCTTGCTCGACGTGCCGGCTGGCCTCGGGATCGTCGGCGAAGGGCAGTTGGGTGGCTTCGTCGAATTCCTTCTTGCGCCGTGGGTTGAACACCCACAGGGCCAGGCCGACAAAGGCCACCATCACCACAACGGTGCCCAGGCCGCGGATCATTCCGATATCCATCAGCGTCACCGTTTGCTCTTGATGATGGTGCCAAGGCCTTGCAGGTACGCCACCAGGGCGTCCATCTCGGTCTTGCCCTTGACCGCGTCGGCGGCGCCGGCAATGTCGGCGTCGGTGTACGGCACGCCCAGGGTGCGCAGTACTTCGAGCTTCTTCGCGGTGTCCTTGCCATCGAGCTTGTGCTCGACCAGCCACGGGTAGGACGGCATCTTCGATTCCGGCACCACGTTGCGCGGGTTGTACAGGTGCGCGCGGTGCCAGTCATCGGAGTAGCGCCCACCCACCCGGGCCAAGTCCGGACCGGTACGCTTGGAGCCCCACAGGAACGGATGATCCCAGACGCTTTCACCGGCCACCGAATAGTGGCCATAACGCTCGGTTTCGGCGCGGAACGGGCGAATCATCTGCGAGTGACAACCCACGCAACCTTCGCGGATATAGATATCGCGCCCTTCCAGTTCCAGCGCAGTGCGCGGCTTCATGCCTTCGACCGGCTTGTTGGTGACGTCCTGGAAAAACAGCGGGACGATCTGGGTCAGGCCGCCAATGCTCACGGCAATGACCATGAAGAAGGCCAACAGGCCGATATTCTTCTCGACTGCTTCATGCTTCATCAGTGGGCTCCCACGACGACGATCTTGGCGGCTTCTTCCGCTTGCGTGGCATCAGCGGCACGTACCGTGCGCAACACGTTGTAGGCCATCAGCAACATCCCCGAGGCGAAGAACGCACCGCCCAGGGCGCGAACGATATAGCCTGGATGGCTGGCCTGCAGCGCCTCGACGAACGAGTAGGTGAGCGTGCCGTCATCGTTGATCGCGCGCCACATCAGGCCTTGGGTGATGCCGTTGACCCACATCGAGGCGATGTACAGCACAGTGCCGATGGTCGCCAGCCAGAAGTGCGCGTTGATCAGCCCGACGCTGTGCATCTGCGCCCGGCCGTAGAGCTTGGGAATCATGTGATACACAGCGCCAATCGAGATCATCGCAACCCAACCGAGGGCGCCAGCGTGGACGTGGCCGATGGTCCAATCGGTGTAGTGCGACAGCGAGTTGACCGTCTTGATCGCCATCATCGGCCCTTCGAAGGTCGACATGCCGTAGAACGCCAGGGACACCACCAAAAAGCGCAGGATCGGGTCGGTGCGCAGTTTGTGCCAGGCTCCCGACAGGGTCATCATGCCGTTGATCATGCCGCCCCAGCTGGGCGCCAGGAGGATGATCGACATGACCATGCCCAGCGACTGCGCCCAGTCAGGCAGGGCGGTGTAGTGCAGGTGGTGCGGGCCGGCCCAGATGTACAGGGTGATCAGTGCCCAGAAGTGGACGATCGACAGGCGATAGGAGTAGATCGGCCGCTCGGCCTGCTTGGGTACGAAGTAGTACATCATGCCCAGGAAGCCGGTGGTCAGGAAGAAGCCCACGGCGTTGTGCCCGTACCACCACTGGATCATCGCGTCGGTTGCGCCGGCATAGGCCGAATACGACTTGAACAGGCTGACCGGCAGCGAGATATGGTTGACGATGTGCAGCATCGCGGTGACCACGATGAACGCGCCATAGAACCAGTTACCGACATAAATGTGCTTGGTCTTGCGCTTGACGATGGTGCCGAAGAACACCAGCGCGTAGGTGACCCAGACGATGGCCAGCAGGATCGCGATCGGCCACTCGAGCTCGGCATATTCCTTGGTGGTGGTGTAGCCCATCGGCAGGGTGATCAGCGCACCGACGATCACCGCCTGCCAACCCCAGAAGGTGAAGGCGGCCATGCTGTCGGAGATCAGCCGGGTCTGGCAGGTGCGCTGCACCACATAGTAGGAGGTGGCGAACAGTGCACAGCCTCCGAAGGCGAAGATCACCAGGTTGGTGTGCAGTGGGCGCAGGCGTCCGAAGCTCGTCCATGGCAGGTCCAGGTTAAGCTGCGGCCATACCAGTTGCGAGGCGATGAAGACGCCCAGGCCCATGCCAAGGATCCCCCAGACCACCGTCATGATGGCGAACTGGCGGACGACCTTATAGTTATAAGCAGTCGGACTGATTGCTGTGCTCATTCTAAGGTTCCACGGTTTGGGTAGTTCTTGTTGGTCGAAAAATCGGCGCCAGTATCGGTAACCCCTAGGGTTATGGCAACGCAAGGATCCTTGCGCCGACCCGTGTCCAGGCCCTCTCACCGCCGTCCCGCGGTTGTCGGGTTCGGAGGATTGTACACAAATAAATATTTGTAATGTGTACCGTTTTTCACCTTTTTCTGATCGATCGGTCAAGCTTTTTTTCGAGGGCCAGGGCACGCAAGACATCATCCCAAAGCCGTAGGTAAAGCGTTCCAAAGTTCTGCGCAGCGTCAGGCCATGCGCCGCGTCGCAGACCGGCGCACGATGCGTGGTCACTTGGGCAACAAGCTTAGTTCTGTTCGAAGGGGGTGCAAGGGGAGGGGGGAAACGCATCGCGGGGCAAGCCTGCTCCCACGTTGTGCGTGAGAGCGGGCTTGCCCCGCGATAAGGCTTGCAGCGATTACTTGGCGGTTACGGTCTCAGCAGGCTCCTCCTGCGACAGGCTATACACATAAGCGGCCAGCAGATGCACCTTGTCATGCCCCTGAATCTCTTCCTGGGCCGGCATCTGCCCCTGGCGACCATAGCGGATGGTCTGTTGCAGCTGGGCAAAGCTCGACCCATAGATGAACGCCTGTGGGTGGGTCAGGTCAGGCGCGCCCATCGCTGGAGTGCCCTTGCCTTCAGGCCCATGACACGCCACGCAGTTGGCGGCAAAGATCTCCTGGCCCTTGAGCGGATCGGCCTTGACCCCTTGCGGCAGGCTGCGGCCATCCATGCGGGTCAGCACGAACGCCGCCACATCGGCCACGCCCTGCTCACCGATCACTTCCGACCACGCTGGCATGACGCCATGGCGGCCGCCCATGATCGAGGCCTTGATGGTTTCCGGCTCGCCACCCCAGCGCCAATCCTTGTCGGTCAGGTTGGGGAAGCCGTAAGCGCCTTTGGCATCCGAGCCGTGGCACACCGAGCAGTTGGAGGCGAACAGCCGGCTGCCCATTTTCAGCGCCTGCGGATCCTTGGCCACTTCCTCCACCGGCATGGCGGCGAACTTGGCGAAGATCGGGCCGAAGCGGGCGTCGGCCTTGTCCATTTCCTTCTGCCATTCCTTCACTTGCGTCCAGCCGTCCTGATAGCCGGGCAGTACGCCTTTCCAGTTGCCCAGGCCCGGATACAGGATCAGGTAGCCGACGCCAAAGGCCAGGGTGCCGACGAACAGCCAGAACCACCATTTGGGCAACGGGTTGTCGTACTCCTCGATGCCATCGAAGGCGTGGCCCATGGTCTGGTCGGTGGTGTCCTTGCTCTGGCCCTTGCGGGTGCCGAGCAGCAGCCAGGTCAGGCCGATCAGGCTGCCGAGGGTCAGTACGCTGATGTACGTACTCCAGAAGGTGGTCATTGCTGGGTGCTCCTCATGGCAGGTTCCTGCCCGGCGGGGGGCAGGCGGTCATCGTCGAAGGGCAGCAGGCGCGCTTCGGCGAAATCACGGTCGCGGCGACGGTTGAAAACCCACAGGCTCAGGCCGATGAAGGCGATCATCACCACCAGGGTGCCCAGGCCGCGGATCATGCCGATGTCGATTGACAGTTCCATCGCTTACCTCTTGTTCTTGATCGCGGTGCCGAGCACCTGCAGGTACGCCACCAACGCGTCCATCTCGGTGTGGCCCTTGACCGCGTCCCGGGCGCCAGCGATGTCGGCGTCGCTGTAAGGCACGCCGAGGGTGCGTAGGGCACGCATCTTGGTGTCGGTATGGCTGTTGTCGACCTGGTGCGCGACCAGCCACGGATAGGACGGCATCTTCGACTCCGGCACCACGTTGCGCGGGTTGTACAAGTGCGCGCGGTGCCAGTCGTCCGAGTAGCGTCCACCCACCCGGGCCAAGTCCGGGCCGGTGCGCTTGGAGCCCCACAGGAACGGGTGATCCCAGACGCTTTCACCGGCCACCGAGTAGTGGCCGTAGCGCTCGGTCTCGGCACGGAATGGGCGGATCATCTGCGAGTGGCAGCCCACGCAGCCTTCGCGGATGTAGATGTCGCGGCCTTCGAGCTGCAACGCGGTGTAGGGCTTCATGCCTTCGACCGGCTTGTTGGTGACGTCCTGGAAGAACAGCGGGACGATCTGGGTCAGGCCGCCGATGCTGACGGCGAACACCATCAACAGTGCCAGCAGGCCGACGTTTTTCTCGATGACTTCATGTTTCATCAGGCTTGTCTCCTCAGGCCAGCTGGGCGTTCGCAGGGGCGGCGACGGCGGCCGGTGCGCGCACCGTGCGCCAGGTGTTCCAGGCCATCAGGAACATGCCGCTGAGGAAGATCGCACCACCGACGAAGCGCACGATGAAGCCTGGGTGGCTGGCCACCAGGGTCTCGACGAACGAGTAGGTGAGCGTGCCGTCGCTGTTGACCGCGCGCCACATCAGGCCCTGGGCGATGCCGTTGACCCACATCGAGGCGATGTACAGCACGGTGCCGATGGTCGCCAGCCAGAAGTGCGCGTTGATCAGGCCCAGGCTGTACATGCGCTCTTTGCCGTAGATCTTGGGAATGGTGTGGTACAGCGCGCCGATCGAGATCATCGCAACCCAGCCCAGGGCGCCAGCGTGGACGTGGCCGATGGTCCAGTCGGTGTAGTGCGACAGGGCGTTGACCGTCTTGATCGCCATCATCGGCCCTTCGAAGGTCGACATGCCGTAGAACGCCAGGGATACCACCAAAAAGCGCAGGATCGGGTCGCTGCGCAGTTTGTGCCAGGCCCCCGACAGGGTCATCATGCCGTTGATCATGCCGCCCCAGCTCGGGGCCAGGAGAATCAGCGACATGACCATGCCCAACGACTGCGCCCAGTCGGGCAGGGCGGTGTAGTGCAGGTGGTGCGGGCCGGCCCAGATGTACAGGGTGATCAGCGCCCAGAAGTGGACGATCGACAGGCGATAGGAGTACACCGGGCGTTCGGCCTGCTTGGGCACGTAGTAGTACATCATCCCCAGGAAGCCTGCGGTCAGGAAGAAGCCCACCGCGTTGTGGCCGTACCACCACTGGACCATGGCGTCCGTGGCCCCGGCATACACCGAGTAGGACTTGGTCAGGCTGACCGGGATTTCCAGGTTGTTGACGATGTGCAGCAGCGCCACGGTGAGGATGAACGCACCGAAGAACCAGTTACCGACGTAGATGTGCTTGGTATTGCGCTTGATCAGCGTACCGAAGAACACGATCGCATAGGCCACCCAGACAATGGTGATCAGGATGTCGATCGGCCATTCCAGCTCAGCGTATTCCTTGGAGCTGGTATAGCCCAACGGCAGGCTGATGGCCGCCAGCACAATCACCAGCTGCCAGCCCCAGAACGAGAACGCCGCCAGTTTTGGTGCGAACAAGGTGGTCTGGCAGGTGCGCTGCACCGAATAATAGGAGGTGGCAAACAGCGCGCAGCCGCCGAAGGCGAAGATCACCGCATTGGTATGCAGCGGTCGCAGGCGGCCGAAGCTGGTCCATGGTAGGTCGAAGTTGAGGGCGGGCCAGGCGAGTTGAGCGGCGATGAAAACGCCGAGCCCCATCCCGACGATTCCCCACACCACCGTCATAATGGCGAATTGGCGGACCACCTTGTAGTTATAGGCGGTACTGGTTGTTGTGTTCATGTATGGGTTCCCATCCACGGTTATAGGCAGGCTAAACAGCGAGGCAAGCATGATTAATGGGCAAAGTGCCGGTATTGACGGGGATCAATGGGCGCAAGTGGCAAATGTCCCAGGCTTGCGCTGCGATCCTGCGCAAATTGGCGGCGAACAGGGCTATGTGGGGGGTCTGATCCTGGCCCATGGCGCGGGCGCGCCGATGGACAGCGGGTTTATGCAGGACATCGCGCAAAGGCTGGCGGCACAAGGGGTAGCGGTGGTGCGCTTCGAATTCCCCTACATGGCCGAGCGGCGGCTAACGGGCGGCAAACGCCCGCCCAACCCGCAGAAGGTGTTATTGGAATGCTGGCGCGAGGTGTACCGGCAGGTGCGACCTTTGGTCACGGGCAAGCTGGCCATTGGCGGCAAGTCGATGGGCGGGCGCATGGCCAGTTTGCTGGCCGATGAACTTGAGGCCGATGCATTGGTGTGCCTGGGTTATCCGTTCTATGCGGTGGGCAAACCGGAGAAGCCGCGGGTCGAGCATTTGCCCGGGCTGCGCACGCCGACCTTGATCATTCAGGGCGAGCGCGATGCCTTGGGTAACCGCGAGGCGGTCGAGGGGTATGAGCTGTCGCCAGCGATCGAGGTGTGCTGGCTGGGGGCGGCGGACCATGACCTGAAGCCATTGAAGGCTTCGGGCTTGACCCATGAGGGGCATTTGCAGACGGCGGCTGAGCGAATTGCGGCGTTTCTTGGGTAGCGCATTTTGCGGCCGCTTTGCGTCCCATCGCAGGTGAGCCAGCGCCTACAGGATTGCGCGATCCCTGTAGGCGCTGGCTCACCTGCGATGGGCTGCAAAGCAGCGCCTATGACTATAAATCAGTCGCGGTACTCGCACAGGTAAGCGGTCTCAACCGCTACCTTGAGCTGGAACTTGCTGTCGGCCGGCACATTGAACTGGCTGCCAGCGGTGAAGTTTTCCCAGTTGTCGCTGCCTGGCAGCTTGACGTTCAGAGCGCCGGAAACCACATGCATGATCTCGCGCTTGGCAGTACCGAACTCGTATTCGCCCGGGGCCATGACGCCAACAGTGGCCGGGCCTTCGCTACCGGTGAAGGCGATCGACTTGACGGTGCCATCAAAGTATTCATTGACCTTGAACATGGGCGACTCCTGAAAAAGCGATGGAAAAAAGGGCTGGCCAGTATGCCCAAGGCCTGCCCCGTCGTCATCTGCTTTCAGGTGCCTTCGACAGGCAAGCTCAGCGGTAGCAAACGCGCGGTATTGCGCGCATCTTCCAGGGCGCGATGCTGCTGGCCAGTGAACTGCAGGCCAGCCAGTTGCAGGGCACTGTTCAGGCCAGCCGGGCGCTGCAAGTGCCGAGCCTTGGCAAAGCGCTGCTTGAGGTTGATGTGCGGCAGTTCCTGGAGAATGCTGCGCACTTTGTAGTCATGCCACTCCTGTAGCAGTTGCCTGCGGTCATAGTCACCCCAGCTGACCCAGGCTTGCAGTTCTTGCGTCTGCTGGCCAAGCCAGCCTTCGAACTGCGCCCAGGCCTGTTTGAAGCACGCAGCAGCATCCACATCAGCTTGGCTGATATGGGTCAGCTCACGGCAAAAGGGCGTTAATTGCGGTCGCCGTTTCGGTTTGACGAAGCACTGGAAGTGGTCAACCTCGCGGCCTTCACGGGTTACCAGGCTCGCGCCGATTTCAATGATTTCCATCTCCGTGACCGGCCAACCACCGTCGTCGGTGGTAGCCTCCAGGTCGATCACCAACCAATGGCCCATGCCAGGCTCCCTCGCAAGTCTCGCTAGAGAGTAGCCAAAGTCTGCGACGTCCGACATCCCCTGGCACTTTGGCATATCCGTCGGTTGTGTACGCCGGTGAAAACGCCTAGCTTAGGCGCATTAAGGTTGCATACCGTGATGAGTGTCTCGTCTTGACTCCAGCCCCCAGCCTCAAGGCCGTGTCCTGCTTGCTGAGCTTGGCCGCGTTGTGCCTGGGCGCAGCAGGCCAAGCGGCGGCGGTGGTCGAGGTGAGGATCGGTGCGGCGCATTTCCCGCCTTATACCGTGCGCCCCGAGCAGGGTGGCGAAAGTGGCTTGCTGGCGCAACTGGCCGAGGCGCTCAACGCGCTGCAAAGCGATTATCGCTTCGTCCTGGTGCCTACCTCGATCCAGCGCCGCTTTGGTGATTTTCAGCAAGGCCGCACCGACATGGCGATCTTCGAGAACCCCCAATGGGGTTGGCAGCAGATTGCCTACCAGGCGGTAGACATGGGCCTTGAAGATGCCGAGATCTTCGTCGCCCACCAGCAAGGCAACCGCGATCAGCAGTATTTCCAGGACCTGCGCGGCAAGCGTCTGGCACTCTACAACGGCTATCACTACGCATTCGCCGAGTTCAACTCCGATCCGCATTACCTGCGCCAGACCTACGGCGCGACGCTGACCTATTCGCACGATAGCAACCTGTCGATGGTCCAGCGCGGGCGGGCCGATATTGCCTTGGTCACGCGCTCGTTCTTCAGCGATTTCCTGGCACGTAACCCCGACAGCCGCAGCCAATTGATGGCTTCCGAGCGGGTCGACCAGGTCTACCATCACTATGCCTTGCTGCGACCGCAAGCGCCGATCAGCCCCCAGGCCTTCGCGCAACTCATGCGGCGCCTGCGTGAAAATGGCGAGCTATTGCGCATCTTTCAGCCCTACCGAATCACCGTCGCAGCCCCCGTCGACTAAATTAGCCGGTAGTGGCCACGTTTCAGGAGTGAGCCTCTCTTTCATTTCCGGTGAGCCAAGACCATGCCGTTCGATGCCGCTTCACAGCCGCTGTCCCTGCCACGTTGGCGCAGTTTAAGTGCCGATGAGGGCGACTGTCGGCTGAGTTTGACCCTTGAAGGACGCCCGCTGATCCAGCTCCGGCTGGTGCCCGGCGAGGTGCTTGAGGTGCACGTGCAAGCGATCTGTGCCGAGCGCCGCCAGCAGGCGCTGTGGGCTGCCTGCTACTGGTTGTTTGCGCGCGACCCTGCATGCCAGCGCCTGCAATGGCACCTGAGCGATCCGGTGGCGCAAGCCCAAGCCAGCGGCCTGTTGCTGGCGACCGAACACGCCGGCGTGTACCGCAGCGAACGCACGTTGTTCTGGCAGTTGCCCCAGCCGTGGTTGGGCGAGTCACATGACGGCGTCTATCCCCAGCAAATGCACATCAGCAACGGCAAGCGCCACCCGCTACGCGCACCCAAGCCACGCGGTGAAGTGTATCGACGTTTCGATGCACGCCTGGGGGCCTGGGTGTCACTGCGCACGCTTGAGATCGAGCACGATCTTGAGCGTTACAACCGCTGGCAGAACAACCCGCGAGTGGCGCACTTCTGGCAGGAGCAGGGCAGCCTCGAGCAGCACCGCGAGTACTTGAGCAAGCTTGAAGCCGACCCCCATACCCTCACCCTGATCGGCTGCTTCGATGATCAGCCGTTCGCCTACTTCGAAGCCTACTGGGCCAAGGAAGACCGCATCGCGCCGTTCTACCCGGCCGATGACTATGACCGCGGCATCCACATGCTGGTCGGTGAAGAAAACCATCGCGGGCCGCACAAGGTCGCCAGCTGGATGTCGGCGCTGGTGCATTACCTGTTCCTGGATGATCCGCGCACCCAACGGGTGGTCGCCGAGCCGCGGGCCGACAACGCCAAGATGATCGGCTACATGCACGATCAGTGCTTTCACTGCGAGAAGGAGTTCGATTTTCCGCACAAGCGCGCGGCGCTGATGATCCTGGGGCGCGAGCGTTTCTTCGATCACTGCACGCTCGCCTAGCGGCTCGAGCTGCAAGTTTGGAGCGGCAAGCTGCAAGGAGAAGCGGTGCGGTGTGCGGCTTTTTCTTGCAGCTTGTGCTTGCCGCAGCTCAGTGACGGGTAGCGGTCTTGCGGCAGTGGATCAGGGCATCGCGGATCATGAAGTTGACCAGGGTCGGCGAGACGCCGAGCTCTTTGGCGATGTCTTTCTGCGGTACACCGTGCAAGCGGTACATCTCGAAGGCGTAGCGGGTGCGCTGGGGCAGCTCGTTGAGCGCTTCGGCAATGTGTTCGAGGGCCGCCAGGTTGATATGGGTGGCTTCCGGCGAGGCGTTCTGGATCACCACGTTGAGGCCTTCTTCCTCACTGCCGGAGTACTTCAGTTCCATCGCCTGCTTGCGGTAGTGATCGATCGCCAGGTTGCGCACGATCTGGAACAGATAGCTCAACTGGGCCTTGAACGAGGAGGTGATCTGCGGCGCTGCGCTGAGCCGGAAGAACGCGTCCTGTACCACATCTTCGGCACGCGAACGGCAGCCGGTGATGCGCGCGGCAATTTTGACCAGGATGTTGCGGTTGTCGACGAATGCTTGGAGTAATGGTGAATCGCACTTACTTGTGGATAGTTGTTCCGCCATGGAAATCACCTTGTTCTCTGAGGAAAGGAAGCAACCTGTAACTGCATGCTTCCAACGACGGTCGACAAGCTATTCCCAATGATAATGATTGTCAAATACGAAAGTTAATGAGACTCCATTCGGATTGGTTCTAAGCTCACCCGCGTGAACCGGTTCACTTCGCGCTAACCGCGCGACGCGCTGTTCCGCGCTCTGGGCAGTTAATTATTTGCCTCGCCCATCCGTTCCCCTGTGTACATCCAGCTGCCGAACCCTGCCCTCCATCCTTGCGTGGCGGCGTTCGGTGCGACTCACCCAGACACTGGCAGGAACACCCCATGACGGACGCCTTCGAACTCCCGCACTCGCTGGTCCAGGCCTTGGCCCAACGCGCCGCGCAGACCCCGGACCGGATCGCCTTGCGCTTTCTGGCCGATGATCCTCGCGAGCAGGCCGTACTCAGTTATCGGGACCTCGACCTGCGTGCGCGAACCATCGCCGCGGCGCTGCAACAGCGCGCCGAGTTCGGCGATCGGGCGGTGTTGCTGTTCCCCAGTGGTCCGGACTACGTCGCGGCATTCTTCGGCTGCCTGTATGCCGGGGTGATCGCGGTGCCGGCTTATCCACCAGAGTCGTCGCGCCGTCATCACCAGGAGCGCCTGCTGTCGATCATCGACGATGCCGAGCCGCGTTTGCTGCTGACGGTAGAGGCGCTGTGCGACAGTTTGCAGGGCCTTGAGGCTCTGGCCGGTGACGCCGCGCCTGAGCTGCTGGCCGTCGACCCCCTGGCCCCGGCCCTGGCCGATCAATGGCGCCAGCCGCAGCTGGCCGGCAATGACATCGCCTTTTTGCAGTACACCTCCGGCTCCACCGCGCTACCCAAGGGCGTGCAAGTCAGCCACGGCAACCTGGTGGCCAACGAGCAACTGATTCGCCACGGCTTTGGCATCGACCTGAACCCGGACGATGTGATCGTCAGCTGGTTGCCGCTGTACCACGACATGGGCCTGATTGGCGGCCTGCTGCAACCGATCTTCAGCGGCGTGCCGTGCGTGCTGATGTCGCCGGGCTATTTCCTGGCGCGGCCGCAGCGCTGGTTGCAGGCGATCAGCGAATATGGCGGCACCATCAGCGGCGGTCCCGATTTCGCCTACCGCTTGTGCAGCGAGCGGGTCAGCGAGGCGGCCTTGGCGGGGCTCGACTTGAGCCGCTGGCGCGTGGCGTATTCCGGCTCCGAGCCAATCCGCCAGGACAGCCTGGAGACCTTCGCCAGCAAGTTCCAGGTGTGCGGTTTCGACCCGCAGAGCTACTTCGCCAGCTATGGCCTGGCCGAGGCGACCCTGTTCGTCAGCGGCAGCCGTCGTGGCCAGGGCATTGCCGCGCTGGAGATCGACGCCCAAGCGTTCGCCAGCCACCGCGCCGAGCCCGGCAAAGGCAGCGTGCTGATGAGCTGCGGCTACCCCCAGCCAGGCCATGCGGTATGCATCGTCGACCCGCAGCGCCAATGCGTGCTGGGCGACAACCTGGTCGGTGAAATCTGGGCCAATGGCCCGAGCATCGCCCTGGGCTACTGGCGCAACCCCGAGGCCAGCGCGCGCACCTTCGTCGAACTGGACGGCCAGACCTGGCTGCGTACCGGCGATTTGGGCTTCATGCGCGAGGGCGAGGTATTCCTCACTGGGCGCCTGAAAGACATGCTCATCGTGCGCGGGCAGAACCTCTACCCGCAGGACCTGGAACAGACCTTGGAGCGCGAGGTCGATGTGCTGCGCAAGGGCCGTGTGGCGGTGTTCGCCGTCGATGACCAGGGCGAGGAGGGCATTGGCGTTGCCGTGGAGATCAGCCGCAATGTGCAAAAGGCGCACCCGCCGCAAGAGCTGATCAAGACCCTACGTCAGGTCATCGCCGACGCCTGCCGCCAGGCCCCGGCAGTGGTACTGCTGCTCAACCCGGGTGCCTTGCCCAAGACCTCCAGCGGCAAACTGCAACGCTCGGCCTGTCGCCTGCGCATGGACGATGGCAGCCTGGATTGCTACGCACGCTTCCCGGCCGTCGCCGAGCAGGCGCTGGTCGCTGCGCCGGCTGATGAGCTGCAAACCCGCATCGCCGCCATTTGGCGCGAGCTGCTCAAGGTCGAGGCGGTTGCGCCAGACGATCACTTCCTGCTGCTGGGCGGCAACTCTATTGCCGCCACCCAAGTCACTGCGCGCCTGGCCGACGAGTTGGGCATCAACCTGAGCCTGCGCACGCTGTTCGAGGCGCCGCTTCTGGCCGACTACAGTGCAGCCGTGGCCGCGCTGCTCGCCGAGGGCGGACAGGGCAATGGCCGCATCGACACGCTGGGCCGTGGCCAGGCATTGGCGCAATCGCTGGCGCAAAATCGCCTGTGGCTGCTGTGGCAACTGGAACCGACGTCGGCTGCCTACAACATCCCGGCTGGCTTGCACCTGCGCGGCGCGTTGGATGTTGCCGCCCTGGAGCACAGCTTCCAGGCATTGGTGGCCCGCCACGAATCGTTGCGCACGGTGTTCAGCGAGGTCGATGGCCAGGCCCTGCAACGGGTGCTACCTGAGCAGCGGTTGGTTCTACAGCAGGTCGATCTGCACGGGCTGGAGGCGACTGAAGTCGCTGCCCGGCGTGAAGCCGAGGCGCAGCAGCCGTTCGACCTGATCGAAGGACCGTTGCTGCGGGTGACCCTGGCGCGACTGGATGAGGAGGATCATCAGCTGTGGGTGACCCTGCACCACATCATCGCCGACGGTTGGTCGCTGAATATTCTGCTCGACGAGTTCGCCCGCCTGTACGCGGCCCGCTGCCAGGGCCAGCAGGCGAGCCTGGCGGCGCTGCCGCTGGGGTATGCCGACTACGCTATCTGGCAGCGCCAGTGGTTGGCTGAAGGCGAGGCCGCGCGCCAGCTCGAACACTGGCAACAGCAGCTGGGCGATGAGCTGCCGGTGCTCGACCTGGGCAGCGACCACCCCCGTTCCAGCCAACGCGACAAGTGCGCCGCACGCCTGAGTGTGAAAGTCCCGGCCAAGCTTGCCGACGCGCTCAAGGGCTTGGCCCGCGAGCAGCAGGCGAGTCTGTTCATGGTTCTGCTGGCCGCCTGGCAAGGCCTGCTACACCGCTATACCGGCCAGGGCGACATCCGCGTCGGCGTGCCCAATGCCAACCGCCCACGCCTGGAAACCCAGGGCATGGTCGGCTTCTTCATCAATACCCAGGTGCTGCGCGCCCAGCTCGATGGCCGTCAGCCGTTCGCCCAGCTGTTGGCCCAGGTGCGCCAGGCGACCCTGCACGCCCAGGCCAATCAGGACCTGCCGTTCGAGCAACTGCTCGAAGCCTTGCCGCAGGCCCGCGAGCAGGGCCTGTTCCAAGTCATGTTCAACCACCAGCAACGTGACCTGTCGGCGCTGCGCCGCCTGCCGGGCTTGCTCGCTGAAGAGCTGCCATGGCACAGCCGCGAAGCCAAGTTCGACCTGCAGTTGCACAGCGAAGAAGATCATCAGGGCCGCCTGAGCCTGGCCTTCGACTATGCCGCCGAGCTGTTCGAAGCCAGCACCATCAAGCGCCTGGCCAATCATCTGCTGGCGTTGCTCGAACAGGTCAGTGCGCAGCCGCAGTTGGCCTTGGGCGAGGTGCAGTTGCTCGATGAGCAGGCCCGCGCACAATTGTTGGGCTGGGGCCAGGCGCCCGCGCCCGTGGCGCAGCGCCTGCTGGTCGAGCAACTCAACGAACAGGCGCGGCTGACGCCTGAACGCACCGCGCTGGTGTGGGAGGGCGGTAGCCTCGACTACGCCAGCCTGCACCAGCAGGCCAACCGCCTGGCGCATTACCTGCGCGACAAGGGCGTCGGCCCCGACACCTGCGTGGCCATCGCCGTGGAGCGTTCGCCGCTGTTGCTGGTCGGCCTGCTGGCGATCGTCAAGGCCGGTGGCGCCTACGTGCCGCTGGATGTCGACTATCCGCCAGAGCGCCTGGCGTACATGCTCGGCGACTGCCAGGCCAGCCTGCTGTTGAGCCATAGCAACTTGCTCGAGCGCCTGCCGCAGGTGGCCGGGGTCAGTACCATCGCCCTCGATCAACTGCACCTGGACAGCTGGCCAAGCCAGGCGCCGGGCCTGCACCTGGACGGCGACAACCTCGCCTATGTGATCTATACCTCCGGCTCCACCGGCCAGCCCAAGGGCGTCGGCAATACCCACGCGGCCTTGGCTGAGCGCTTGCAGTGGATGCAAGCCACGTACGCGCTCGATGACAGCGACGTGCTGATGCAGAAAGCGCCGATCAGCTTCGACGTGTCGGTGTGGGAGTGCTTCTGGCCATTGATCACTGGCTGCACGCTGGTGCTCGCTGGCCCCGGCGAGCATCGCGACCCGCAGCGCATTGCCCAATTGATCCAGCAGCATGGCGTGACCACGCTGCACTTCGTGCCGCCGCTGTTGCAGGTGTTCGTCCAGGAACCACTGGCCGCCAATTGCACCAGCCTGCGTCGGCTGTTCTCTGGCGGTGAGGCGTTGTCCGCCAACCTGCGCGAGCGCGTCCTGCAACTGCTGCCCCAGGTGCAGCTGCATAACCGCTATGGCCCGACCGAGACCGCCATCAACGTCAGCCACTGGCATTGCCAGAGCGCGGACGGTGAGCGCTCGCCGATTGGCCGGCCGCTGGCCAATGTGCTGTGCCGGGTCCTCGATGAGCAGCTGGAGCTGAGCGCGCCGGGTGTCGCCGGCGAGCTGTATCTGGGTGGGATGGGCCTGGCCCGCGGTTATTTGGGCCGACCTGGGCTGACCGCCGAGCGCTTCGTGCCGCAAGCCGATGGTAACGGCGAGCGTCTGTACCGCAGTGGCGACCGCGCCCGCTGGTGGGTTGAGCAGGGTGCCCTGGAATACCTCGGGCGTCTCGATCAGCAGGTCAAGGTGCGCGGTTTCCGCGTCGAGCCCGAAGAAGTGCAGGCGAGCCTGCTGGCCCAGGCAGGTGTCGAACAGGCGGTGGTGCTGATCCACCAGGATGCCGTCGGCGCGCAGTTGGTCGGCTACTACAGCGGCGTCGAGCAAAGCGCTGCGCTGCTGGCTGCCTTGGCCGCGCGCTTGCCGGCGTACATGGTCCCGGCGCAACTGATCCATCTGGCGCAGATGCCGTTGGGCCCAAGCGGCAAGGTCGAGCGCAAAGCCCTGCCGGCACCGGTTTGGCAGCAGCGTGAGCATGTCGAGCCGCAGACCGAGCTGCAACAGCAGGTCGCGGCCATCTGGCGTGAGGTGCTCAACCTGGAACAAGTCGGCCTGCAGGATGATTTCTTCGCCCTCGGTGGCCACTCGTTGCTGGCCACCCAGATCGTCTCGCGGACCCGCCAGGCACTGGATGTCGAGCTGCCGTTGAAGGTGCTGTTCGAGGCCAGTGAGCTGGCAGCGTTCTGCGCCGCAATCGCCAGCATCCGCGAACGTGGCGAACGTAACCAGCAGGGCGAGATCGCCCGGGTCGACCGTCGTCAGGCGGTGCCGCTGTCGTATTCCCAGCAACGCATGTGGTTCCTCTGGCAGATGGAGCCCGATAGCCCCGCCTACAATGTCGGTGGCATGGCACGCCTACGCGGCACCTTGCACGTGGATGCCTTCGAGCGCGCCCTGCATGCACTGATCGCCCGGCACGAGACCCTGCGCACCACCTTCCCCAGCATCGATGGCGTGCCGTACCAGTGCGTGGCCGAGCACAGCGCGCTCAAGGTGCAATGGCATGACTTCAGCGCCACCCCAGCAGCCCAGCGCCAACAACGTCTGCAGGCATTGGCCGACGCCCAGGCCCACCAGCCGTTCGACCTGGAGCGCGGCCCATTGCTGCGTGCCTGTCTGGTCAAGGCCCAGGAGCGTGAGCACTACTTCGTGCTGACCCTGCATCACATCGTCACCGAAGGCTGGGCCATGGACATCTTCGCCCGCGAACTGGGCGAGCTGTACGAGGCCTTCGTCGACGACCGCGAATCGCCACTGGCGCCGTTGCCGGTACAGTACCTGGACTACAGCGTGTGGCAGCGCCAGTGGCTGGAAGGGGGCGAAGGCGCACGGCAACTGGCCTACTGGCAACAGCGCCTGGGCGATGAACACCCGGTGCTGGAGCTGCCGACGGACCGCCCGCGCCCGGCGGTGCAGAGTCACCAGGGCGCGCTGTATCGCTTCGACCTCGATCCCGCTCTGGCCGCCCGCGTGCGCGCCTTCAACAGCGAACGTGGCCTGACCCTGTTCATGACCATGACCGCGACCCTGGCCACCTTGCTGCACCGCTACAGCGGCCAACGTGACCTGCGCATCGGCGCGCCGATGGCCAACCGCATTCGCCCGGAAAGCGAAGGCCTGATCGGCGCCTTCCTCAATACCCAGGTGCTGCGCTGCGAGCTCGATGGCCAGATGCGCGGTGCCGAGCTGCTCGAACAGGTGCGCCAGACCATCGTTGCAGGCCAGTCGCACCAGGACCTGCCGTTCGATCAATTGGTCGAAGCCCTGCAGCCACCGCGCAGCAGTGCCTACAACCCGCTGTTCCAGGTGATGTGCAACGTTCAGCGTTGGGCCTTCCAGCAGAGTCGCGAGCTGGTCGGCATGCAGGTCGACTACCTGGTCAACGACGCCAGCGCGACCAAGTTCGACCTGTATCTGGAAGTCACTGACCTCGACGGTCGCCTGGGCTGCTGCCTGACCTACAGCCGCGACCTGTTCGACGAGCCACGCATCGCGCGCATGGCCGAGCACTGGCAGCAGCTGTTGATCGGCCTGATCGACAACCCGCAGCAACGCCTGTGCGAACTGCCGATGCTCAGCGGCGCCGAGCAGCAAGTGCTGGTCGGCCAATTGCAGGGCGAGCATGACTTCGACCTGGGCCACACCCTACACGGCCTGTTCGCCGCCCAGGCCGAGCGCACGCCGCACGCCCGTGCGCTGACCTTCGCTGGCCAGCACCTGAGCTATGCCCAGCTCGACCAGCAAGCTAACCGCCTGGCGCGTGCCCTGCGCGAGCGTGGTGTCGGGCCGCAGGTACGCGTCGGCCTGGCCCTGGAGCGTTCACTGGAAATGGTCGTTGGTCTGTTGGCGATCCTCAAGGCTGGGGGCGCCTACGTGCCGTTGGACCCGGAATACCCACTCGATCGCTTGCACTACATGATCGAGGACAGCCGCATCGGCTTGCTGTTGGGCCAGCGTGCGCTGTTCGACAGTATCGGCCAGTTGCCTGCGGGCGTAGCGCGCTGGTGCCTGGAAGATGACGCAGCGTCACTGCCCAGCTACAGCGATGGGCCGTTGGCTAACCTCAACCTGCCGCAGCACCAGGCCTACCTGATCTACACCTCCGGCTCCACCGGCAAGCCCAAGGGCGTGGTGGTCAGCCATGGGGAAATCGGCATGCACTGCCAGAGGGTAATCGCCGCCTTCGGCATGCGCAGCGACGATTGCGAGCTGCACTTTTATTCGATCAACTTCGACGCTGCCACCGAGCGTTTGCTGGTGCCGTTGCTTTGTGGTGCGCGGGTGGTGATCCGCGCCCAAGGCCAGTGGGGCGCCGAGGACATCTGCCAACTGGTGCGCGAGCAGCAGGTGAGCATCCTCGGCTTCACCCCAAGCTACGGCAGCCAGCTCGCCCAGTACCTGGCAAGTGTTGGCGAGCAATTGCCGGTGCGCATGATCATTACCGGTGGCGAAGCATTGACGGGCGAGCACCTGCAACGCATCCGCCAGGCGTTCACCCCAGAACAGTTCTTCAACGCCTATGGGCCGACTGAAACCGTGGTCATGCCGCTGGCCTGTGTGGCCCCGCAGACGCTGCCCGCCGACGCCGGCAGTGTGCCGATTGGCCGGGTGATCGGCGCGCGTACCGCGTACATTCTCGATGAAGACCTGGCGCTGCTGGCGCAAGGTGGCATCGGCGAGCTGTATGTCGGCGGTGCCGGCTTGGCTCAGGGTTATCATGACCGGCCGGGGCTGTCTGCCGAGCGCTTCGTCGCAGATCCGTTCAGCCATGACGGTGGGCGTTTGTACCGCACGGGCGACTTGGTTCGCCTGCGCGCTGACGGTCTGGTGGAGTACGTTGGCCGCGCCGACCAGCAGGTGAAGATCCGCGGTTTTCGCATCGAGCTGGGCGAGATCGAAAGCCGCCTGCAAGAACATGCCGAGGTCGATGAGGCGGTGGTGCTGGCGCTCGACCTGCCGGGCGGCAAGCAGTTGGTCGGCTATCTGCTCTGTGAGCAGGCCAATGCCGACAGCCAAGCCCAGGCCAGCCTGCGCGAAGCGGTCAAGGCGCATGCCCGCCGCCACCTGCCGGACTACATGGTGCCCGCGCACCTGGTACTGCTTGATCAGTTGCCATTGATGGGCAACGGCAAGCTCGATCGCCGCGCACTGCCAGCGCCGGACCTGGAGCAGGCGCAGCAGCACTACCAGGCCCCGGCCAACGCGTTGGAAGTGCAGCTGGCGCAGGTTTGGTGCGAGGTGCTCAACGTCGCGCGGGTGGGCGTACAGGACAACTTCTTCGAACTGGGCGGCGATTCGATCCTGTCGATCCAGGTGGTCAGCCGCGCGCGGCAGCTGGGCCTGCAGTTCACCCCGCGTGACCTGTTCCAGCACCAGACCATCCAGACCCTGGCGGCGGTGGTCAGCCGCAGCGAGGCGCCAAGCGACATCGAGCAAGGCCCGCGCCAGGGCAGCACTGCGCTGACGCCGATCCAGCACTGGTTCTTCGACTGCCAAGTGCCCGAGCCGCAGCACTGGAACCAAGCCGTGCTGTTGCAGGTGCGCCAACCGTTGCAGGCGCAAACTCTGGAGCAGGCCTTGGCGGGCTTGCTCGCTCACCACGATAGCCTGCGGCTGAATTTCACCCAGGTGAACGGTCGCTGGCAGGGGCATTACGCCCAGCCAAGCGCCCAGCCCTTGCTGTGGACCGCCACCGTGGCAAATCTCGACGACTGCCAGGCGCTGTACAGCGATGTGCAGCGCAGCCTCGACCTGGAGCAGGGGCCGCTGTTGCGCGCCTTGCTGGTCAGCGACGGGCAGGGCGGCCAACGCCTGCTGCTGGCGATCCACCACCTGGTGGTCGACGGGGTGTCCTGGCGGGTGCTGCTGGAAGACTTGCAGGCGTTGTACCGCGGTGAGGCGCTGGCGGCCAAGACCCATGCGGTGGGCGACTGGGCGGCGCGCCTGGCGGCCTATGCCGGTAGCGATTCGGTGCGTGATGAGCTCGATTGGTGGCAAGGCCAGTTGGCCAGTGTCCGCCACGAGCTGGCGTGTGATCATCCGCAAGGCGGCAACCTGCACCGTCATGCCCAGACCCTGGCGATCAGCCTGGATGTCGAGCAGACCCGTCAGCTGCTGCAACAGGCCCCGGCCGCTTATCACACCCAGGTCAATGACCTGTTGCTGACTGCCCTGGCGCGTACCCTGTGCCGCTGGAGCGGTGACAGCGAAGTGCTGGTGCAGCTCGAAGGCCATGGTCGTGAAGGCTTGTTCGAAGATCTCGACCTGACCCGCAGCGTCGGTTGGTTCACCAATGCCTATCCTTTGGCCCTGAGCCCCGAGCTGGGCGAGGGCGAGCAAGCCCGCGCAGGCTCGATCAAGCGCATCAAGGAGCAACTGCGCCAGGTGCCGCACAAGGGCCTCGGCTACGGCGTGCTGCGCTACCTGGCCGATGACGCCGGGCGCGAGCGCATGGCGGCCTTGCCCCAGGCGCGGATCACCTTCAACTACCTGGGCCAGTTCGACCAGCAGTTCGATGTGGCGGCGTTGTTCCAGCCGCTGGATGCGCCAGCAGGCCTGGCCCATGATCTGGACGCGCCGCTGCCCAACTGGCTCAGCGTCGATGGCCAGGTCTATGGCGGCGCCTTGCAGCTGCGCTGGACCTTCAGCAACCAGCGGTATAACGAGCGCACCATCGCCGAGCTGGCCGAGGCCTATCGCCGCGAACTGCTGGCGCTGGTCGAGCACTGCCTGGCAGAGGGCAATGGCAGCTTCACCCCGTCGGACTTCCCCCTGGCGCAACTGAGCCAGGAGCAGATCGACAGCCTGCCCATCGCCGCAGCCGAGATCGAAGACGTCTACCCACTGACGCCGATGCAAGAAGGCATGTTGCTGCACACCCTGCTCGAGCCGGGCACCGGCATCTACTACATGCAGGACCGCTACCGAATCAACAGCGCGCTCGACCCGCAGCGCTTCGCCCAGGCCTGGCAAGCGGTGGTGGCACGCCACGAAGCCCTGCGCGCCTCGTTCAGCTGGAACGCTGGCGAAGCGATGCTGCAGATCATCCACAAACCGGGCAAGACCCCGGTGGATTACCAGGATTGGCGCGGCCTCGACGAGCAGGCTCAGGAGGCGCGCCTGCAGGCCCTGCATAAAGAAGAACGCGAAGCCGGCTTTGCCCTGTTGAGCCAGGCGCCGTTCCATCTGCGCCTGGTGCGTGTGGCCGATGAGCGCTACTGGTTCATGATGAGCAACCACCACATCCTGATCGATGCCTGGTGCCGCTCGCTGTTGATGAACGACTTCTTCGAGATCTACCAGGCCCTCGGCCAAGGCCGCCAAGCGCAACTGCCGGTGCCGCCGCGCTACCGCGATTATATTGGCTGGCTGCAACGCCAGGACCTCGACGAGGCGCGCCAGTGGTGGCAGGCCAACCTGGCCGGTTTCGAGCGCGCCACGGCGCTCCCCAGTGACCGTCCGCTGCGCCATGAGCATGCCGGCGACGGCATGATCGTTGGCGACTGCTACACCCGCCTGGACGTGCCGCAAGGGGTGCGTCTACGCGAGCTGGCCCAGGCTCACCAGCTGACCATCAACACCTTCGCCCAGGCGGCCTGGGCCTTGGTCCTGGCGCGCTACAGCGGCGAGCGTGACGTGGTGTTCGGAGTGACGGTGGCCGGGCGTCCGGTCAGCCTGCCGCAGATGCAGCGCACGGTTGGCCTGTTCATCAACAGCGTCGCCCTGCGCGTGCAGTTGCCAGCACCCGGCCAGCGCCTGAGCGTGCGCCAGTGGCTGCAAGGCCTGCTGGAGCGCAACATGGAACTGCGTGAGTACGAATACCTGCCGTTGGTGGCGATCCAGGAACGCAGCGAGCTGCCCAAGGGCCAGGCGCTGTTCGACAGCCTGTTCGTGTTCGAGAACGCGCCGGTGGAAACCGCCGTGCTCGACCACGCCCAGCACCTCAACGCCAGCTCCGACTCGGGGCGCACCCATACCAACTTCCCGCTGACGGCGGTGTGCTACCCGGGCGATGACCTGGGCCTGCACCTGTCGTTCGACCAGCGCTACTTCGACTACCCGACCGTCGAGCGTTTGCTGGCCGAGTTCAAGCGCCTACTGCTGGCGCTGGTCGAAGGCTTCGACGGCGATGTCGCCGAGCTGCCATTGCTCGGTGCCGAGGAGCAACGCTTGCTGCTCGAAGAGTGCAACCGCACCGAGCATCCCTACAGCCTGGAGCAGAGCTATGTCGAGCTGTTCGAGGCGCGGGTTGCCGCGCATCCCGAGCGGATTGTCGCGCGCTGCCTGGAGGCCTCGTTCGACTATGCCGGGCTGAACCTGGCGGCCAACCGCCTGGGCCATGCCCTGGTCGCGGCGGGGGTGACCCTCGATCAACCGGTGGCACTGCTGGCCGAGCGTGGCCTGCCCTTGCTGGGGATGATCGTCGGTAGCTTCAAGGCCGGCGCCGGCTACCTGCCGCTGGACCCGGGCTTGCCGGCGGCGCGCCTGTTGCGCATCGTCGAATTGAGCCGCACGCCAGTGCTGGTGTGCAGCGCCGCGCAAGCCGATCAGGCGCGCCAATTGCTCGATGAAGTGGCGGGTGCGGTGCGGCCGAAACTGCTGGTGTGGGAAGACGTCCAGGGCAGCGCTGTGGCCAGCCATGACCTGGGCATTCACAGTGGGCCAGACAACCTGGCCTACGTGATCTACACCTCCGGCTCCACCGGCCTGCCCAAGGGGGTGATGGTCGAGCAGCGCGGCATGCTCAACAACCAGCTGAGCAAGGTACCGTACCTGGTGCTCGATGAGCAGGACGTGATCGCCCAGACCGCCTCGCAGAGTTTCGACATTTCGGTCTGGCAGTTCCTCGCCGCGCCTTTGTTCGGCGCCCGGATAGAGATCGTGCCCAATGCCATCGCCCATGATCCGCAAGGTTTGTTGGCGCATGTCCAGGCCAGCGGCATCACCGTGCTGGAAAGCGTGCCGTCGCTGATCCAGGGCATGCTCGCCAACGAGCACCAGCACCTGGATGGCCTGCGCTGGATGTTGCCGACCGGCGAGGCCATGCCGCCTGAGCTGGCCGCACAGTGGCTGCAGCGTTATCCGGCGATTGGCCTGGTCAACGCCTATGGCCCGGCGGAATGCTCGGATGACGTGGCGTTCTTCCGCGTCGATGCGCAATCGACCCAGGGCAGCTACCTGCCGATTGGCACGCCAACCGACAACAACCGCCTGTACCTGTTGAACGAGGACCAGGCGCTGGTGCCCTTGGGCGCGGTGGGCGAGTTGTGCGTCGCCGGTACCGGGGTTGGCCGTGGGTATGTCGGCGATCCGCTGCGTACGGCACTGGCGTTCATCCCGCATCCCTATGGCGCGCCGGGTGAGCGCCTGTATCGTACCGGCGACCTGGCGCGGCGCCGGCCGGATGGCGTGCTCGAGTACGTCGGGCGCATTGACCATCAGGTGAAGATTCGCGGTTATCGCATCGAGCTGGGCGAAATCGAAGCCCGTCTGCACGAGCAGGGCGAGATCCGCGATGCGGCGGTAGGCGTGCAGGAGGGCGTCAACGGCAAGCACCTGGTGGGCTATCTGGTCGCGCATCAGGGCATCGTCGCCGACGCCGCGCTGCTCGAACAGGTCAAGCAACGCCTGCGCGCCGATCTGCCGGAGTACATGGTGCCGCTGCATTGGGGCTGGTTCGACAACCTGCCGCACAACGCCAACGGTAAGCTCGACCGCAAGGCGCTGCCGGCGATCGACATCGCTAGCCAGCACATCCAGGCCTACCTGGCGCCGCGCAACGAGCTGGAACAGACCCTGGCCGGGATCTGGGCCGATGTGCTCAAGGCCGAGCGGGTAGGGGTGCACGACAACTTCTTCGAGTTGGGCGGGCATTCGTTGCTGGCGACCCAGATTGCCTCGCGGGTGCAGAAGCAGCTGCAGCTCAACGTGCCGCTGCGGGCTATGTTCGAGTGCAGCACGGTAGAGGAGCTGGCCAGCTACGTGCAGGGCTTGCAGGACACGGCGCTGGATGACGACAAGGTCGACCGGCTCAGTGACCTGATGGCCGAGCTGGAGGCGCTTTGACTGCCGGCGCCTGAGCTGAAGGCTGGTTGTCGAGATCGGCCGCCAGCCCGGTTTTGTGGTGTCACAACCGGCCTCTTCGCGGGCAAGCCCGCTCCCACAGGCACCCCGTTGGGTTCGAAGCCAGCGCGGTACCTGTGGGAGCGGGCTTGCCCGCGAAGAGGCCTGTGGAAGCGACAAAAACATGCAAGCCATTCACTGAATCCCGCCTGCGCCAAAGCGTCCTCCAAACGATGCTCACAGCCAGGTTTTGTGGTGGCAACACTGGCCTCTTCGCGGGCAAGCCCGCTCCCACAGGCACCCCGTTGGGTTCGAAGCCAGCGCGGTACCTGTGGGAGCGGGCTTGCCCGCGAAGAGGCCCGTGGAGGCGACAAAACTTGCTAGCCAATCACTAAATCCTCCCTGCGCTGAAGCGTTCTCCAAACGATGCTCACCCGACACATATCTGGTTACAGGGACGTGGCGGGCCCACCATTCATTTGCGAGGGATTCTCCGATGTCGACCGCTACCAGCCTTGCCCAGATCCTGCCAAGCGCAGCGCCGCAACCGCTGTATGAGTTCACCGATTCGCCGCTGCTGGTGCGCCAGCAACAACAGGAATCCAACGCCCGCAGCTACCCACGACGCCTGCCCCTGGCACTCAAGCGCGCCCGTGGCTTGTATGTCGAAGACGTCGAAGGCCGCCAGTTCATCGACTGCCTGGCCGGTGCTGGCACCCTTGCCTTGGGGCACAATCATCCGGTGGTGGTCGAGGCGATTCAGCGCGTGCTGGCGGACGAACTGCCGCTGCATACCCTCGACCTGACCACGCCGGTCAAGGACCGCTTCGTCCAGGACCTGTTCGGCATCCTGCCTGAAGCCTTGCGCCGCGAGGCGAAGATCCAGTTCTGCGGCCCGACCGGCACCGATGCGGTGGAAGCTGCGCTGAAACTGGTGCGCACCGCCACCGGGCGCAGCACCGTGCTGGCATTCCAGGGTGCCTACCACGGCATGTCCCAGGGCGCATTGAGCCTGATGGGCAGCCATGGGCCGAAGAAACCCCTGGGCGCGTTGCTCGGCAATGGCGTGCAGTTCATGCCGTACCCCTATGACTACCGCTGCCCGTTCGGCCTGGGCGGTGAGGCGGGTGTGCGGGCCAACCTGCACTACCTGGAAAACCTGCTGCTCGACCCGGAGGGCGGGGTACCGCTGCCAGCGGCGGTCATTCTGGAGGTGGTGCAGGGCGAAGGCGGGGTGATACCGGCTGACATCGAATGGCTACGCGGCGTACGGCGGATCACCGAGCAGGCCGGGGTGGCGCTGATCGTCGACGAAATCCAGAGCGGCTTTGCCCGCACCGGGCGGATGTTCGCCTTCGAGCACGCCGGCATCGTCCCGGATGTGGTGACCTTGTCCAAAGCCATTGGTGGCAGCCTGCCGCTGGCGGTGGTGGTGTACCGCGAGTGGCTGGACCAATGGACCCCAGGCGCCCATGCCGGCACCTTCCGCGGCAACCAGATGGCCATGGCCGCAGGTTCCGCGGTGATCGATTACCTGGTCGAGCATCGCCTGGCCGAGCACGCCGAGGCCATGGGCCAGCGTCTGCGCGGCCACTTGCAGCATCTGCAACGCCAGTACCCACAGCTGGGCGATATTCGCGGGCGCGGCTTGATGCTTGGGGTCGAGCTGGTCGACCCGCAAGGCGCGCTGGATAGCTTGGGCCATCCACCGGCAGCGCGCGAGCTGGCCCCCAAGGTGCAGCGCGAGTGCCTCAAGCGCGGCTTGATCCTTGAGCTGGGTGGTCGCCACGGCGCGGTGGTGCGCTTCCTGCCGCCATTGATCATCAGTGCCGAGCAGATCGACGAGGTCGCAGAGCGGTTTGCCGCCGCGCTGGCAGTAGCGGTGCGCAGCGCCTGAACAGGTTTTGCCCAAGCAACGCGGGCGGTCTGCCCGTGATGAATACGATTAACGCCAATGCGCGGCGCACGCCACCTTGGCCGTGGCGTGTGACGCGGATGGGGAGACACAGATGAGTGAACTTGCCGATATCAAGGTGCGGCCATTGATGCCTGAGCGCGGCTCGCTGCCGCTGCTGGTCGAAGCACCTGAGCCAGGGCTTGGGCTGCTGGAGAGCTTCGACGAGCTCAAGGAGATCGTGGCGCAGCACCTGGATCACTGCGCAGGGATATTGTTTCGCGGTTTCGAAGTGGGTGAGGTCGCGGCGTTTCGCGAGTTCGCCCAGGCGTTCGGTCATCCGCTGCTCAATTACGAGTTCGGTTCCACCCCACGCAGCAATGTGACCCAAGGGGTGTATACCTCCACCGAGTACCCGGCGCACCAGAGTATCCCGCTGCACAACGAACAGGCCTACAGCCTCGACTGGCCGATGCGTATCTGGTTCTACAGCGTGATTGCCGCCCAGACCGGCGGCCAAACGCCGATCGCCGACAGCCGCGAAGTCTACCGGCGGATGCCGGCCGACATCCTCGAACGCTTTGCCAGCAAGCGCCTGATGTATGTACGCAACTATGGCAATGGCCTGGATGTGGGCTGGGAGCAGGTGTTCAACACCGAAGATCGCAGTGTGGTCGAAGCCTACTGCCGTGCTCACCACATCGAGTGGGAGTGGAAAGACGACGGCGAACTGCGCACCCGTCAGGTCTGTCAGGCGGTGGCCACTCATCCGTGGACCGGCGATCAGGTCTGGTTCAACCAGGCGCACTTGTTCCACGTTTCCAATCTACCGGCCGAGGTGCGCGAAAGCCTGCTTGAGATCGTCGACGAGGAGGACTTGCCACGCAATGTCTACTACGGTGACGGCACGCCCATCGAGCATGAACTGCTCGAGCGCATTCGCGCTGTACTCGACGAGTGTGCGATCAGCTTCCCGTGGCAGGAGGGCGATGTGCTGATGCTCGACAACATGCTCGCCGCTCACGCTCGGGCGCCTTTCACCGGCCCGCGCAAAGTCGTCGTCGCCATGGCGCAGGGCTACAGCGAGAAGGCGCGCTAAGCGCTCATTCGCACGGCTCCCGCCGTACGCCACCGTGTCAGGTGGCGTACAACCCGGCGCTTGCACACAGGCCTGGGCCACGCCGCTAAATTCACTTCTCATCTGCTCGTTCTACTGAAAACGCTTTGCCCAAGGCCGAGCCGCAGATCAGTAAGGACCGACAGTATGAATGCCCAAGATTCACTCAAACTGGCTCGACGCTTCATCGAGCTGCCCGCTGGCAAGCGTCGTCTGTTCCTGGATGCGATGAAGGGCGAGGGGGTGGATTTTGCCCTCCTGCCGATCGCGGCGGGGGTCCAGGTGCCGGCCCGCGACAGCCTGTCCTACGCCCAGCAGCGCATGTGGTTCGCCTGGCAGCTCGATCCGCACAGCGGCGCCTACAACCTGCCCCTGGCGGTCAAGTTGCGCGGCGTGCTTGACGTGCCCGCCCTGCAAAGCGCCATCGACACCCTGGTCCAGCGCCACGAGGCGCTGCGCACGGTGTTTCGCGAAGCCGATGACCAGGTGCGCCAGTGCGTACAGGCGCATCTGAAGGTCGCGGTCCAGCTGCTGGACCTTGGCCACCTGCAAGGCCAGGCGCAGCAACAGCGCATCGAGTCGACCTGCGCGGAAGAATCGGCAGCGCCATTCGACCTGGTCAATGGACCGCTGATGCGCGTGCGTCTGCTGCGCATCGGCGAGCAGGAGCATTTGTTGTTGATCACCCTGCACCACATCATTGCCGATGGCTGGTCGCTGGGCATCCTGATCGACGAACTGGTCAGGCTGTACGATGCGGCTAGCGCCGGGACCGCACCGGCCCTGGCCGCGCTGGACATCCAGTACCGCGACTTTGCCCTGTGGCAGCGCAGCTGGCTGGAGGCCGGTGAGCAGGAGCGTCAGCTGGGCTATTGGCTGGCGCAGCTTGGCGATGAGCACCCCGTCCTGCAACTGCCCAGCGATCGTCCGCGGCCAGCCCGCCCCAGTCATCGTGGCGAGCGCTTGGAGGTGGCGATCGAAGCGGACCTGGCCGAGCGCCTCAAGACCCTCGCCAAGCGCCACAACGTCACCTTGTTCGTGGTGCTGCTGGCAGCCTTCAAGACCTTGCTGTATCGCTACGGCGGGCATGACACGGTGCGCGTCGGGGTGCCGATCGCCAACCGCAATCGCAGCGAAGTGGAAGGGCTGATCGGCTGCTTCATCAATACTCATGTCCTGCAGACCCGCATGGATCCGACCCATGACACCGCCCAGCTGCTGGGCCAGGTTCGCCAATGCGCGACCCAGGCCCAGGCCCACCAGGACGTGCCGTTCGACAAGTTGGTCGAAGTGCTGGGGGTGGAGCGCAACTCGGCCCATGGCCCGTTGTTCCAGGTGCTGTTCAACCATCAAGCGCAGGTGGCCGATGTAGGCGCCATCCAGACCGGCTCCGGCCTGGTTCTGGAGAAGCTCGACCTGCGCAAGAACATCGCCCGTTTCGACCTGACGCTGGACACTGTGGAAGTGGCTGGGGAGCTGCGCGCGGCCTTCAGTTATGCCCTTGACCTGTTCGACCAGGCAACCATCGCCGGCATGAGCCAGGACTGGCTGCGCCTGCTGGCCGCGCTCAGCCAGGATGACGGCTCGGCACTTGGCGATTGGCCACTGGCCGCTGCGCCAGTGCCGCTGCCGTCGATCGAGCGAGTCGCGCCGCTGCCGGTTCATCAGCGTTTCGCCCAAGCGGCGGCGGCGAACCCGGATCGCCTCGCGGCCGTCAGCAGTCACGGCTCGCTGAGCTATCAGCAGTTGGAGCTGCGCGCCGAAGCGCTGCGCCTTGAACTCCAGGCATTGGGGGTCGGTAGCGAGCAGGCGGTGGGGCTGTGGGCTGATCGCTCGGTCGACATGCTGGTTGGCCTGCTGGCGATTCTCAAGGCGGGCGCTGCGTATGTGCCGCTGGAGCCGGGCCAGCCTGGGCAGCGTCTGGCGTTCATGCTGGGTGACGCCGGCATATCCCTGGTCGTCGGGCCGCAGGGCGGCATGGACAACCTTGGCCCACAGGTGCAGCAAGTGGCGTTCGATGCGCCTTGCCCAGATCAGGCGCCTGCGCTGCAGGCGCCGGCGTCGGTGCAGGGCGACAACCTTGCCTACATCATCTACACCTCAGGCACCACGGGCACGCCGAAGGGCGTGGGCGTGTCCCATGCGGCCTTGGCCAATTACCTCGATGGCTTGGCCGAGCGCCTGCCCTTGGCTGCGCTCGAACAGCTGGCGATGATCTCTACCCCCGCCGCCGACCTCGGCCATACCATGCTGTTTGGCGCATTGAGCACGGGTAAGACCCTGCACCTGTTGCAACGTGATGCGGTGCTGGACGCCGATGGTTTTGCCAGCTACCTCGATGATCAAGCCATCGACGCCCTGAAAATCGTGCCCTCGCACCTGGGGGCATTGCTCGATGCCTGTGGCGATGCGCGGGTACTGCCGCGCCGCTGCCTGGTGCTGGGGGGTGAGGCCTGCCCAGCGGCGCTGTTGTCGCGGATCGCCGCGTTGCGCCCTGAGCTGAAGATCATCAATCACTATGGTCCGACCGAAACCACCGTCGGTGTGCTGACCGCCGAACTAGTGCCGGGGCAGGTCGCCCAGCTGGGCACGCCGTTGCTCAACAGCCGCGTACAGGTCCTCGATGCATCGCTGCAGACCGCACCGGGTCAAGCCAAAGGCGAGCTGTGCATTTCCGGGGCCGGTCTAGCCCGTGGTTACATCGGCCGCCCGGGCTTGACTGCGGAACGCTTCGTGCCAGATCCGTCGGGCGCGCCAGGGGCGCGCATGTACCGCAGTGGTGATGCGGTCAGCCGTGATCGTGAGGGGCGCTTGTTGTACGTGGGCCGGCGTGATCAGCAAATCAAGATCCGTGGCTATCGGGTTGAGCCGGGTGAAGTCGAGGCCTGTCTGCAGGGGCTTGAAGGCGTCGAAAAAGCCCTGGTTCGACCGCGGGCCCAGGCCAATGAGTTGCAACTGATCGCCTACGTGGTCGCGCCTTTGCTGGTGCAGCGCAGCGCCGATCACGCCACGGCGCAAGACACCCTGCAGCGGGCGCTCAAGGCGACCGTGCCGGAGCACATGGTTCCCGCGCGCGTGCTGTTTCTCGACAGCCTGCCGCTGACCGCCAATGGCAAGGTCGACCTGGCCCGTTTGCCACAGCCGGAGCAGGAATGCCGGGCGCCACACTATGACCCGCCCGTCAGCCCATTGCAGATCGGTCTGGCAGGTCTGTGGCGGGAGGTATTGGCGGTCGAGCAGGTTGGGCTGGGCGACAATTTCTTCGCCTTGGGCGGCCATTCGTTGATGGCCACGCAGATCGTCTCCCGTGCCCGGCGCCAGCTGGGGATCGATATCCCGTTGCGGCTGTTGTTCGACACTGGCGATCTGCGCCGCTTCAGCGAGGCGGTCGCAGCACTCGGCCAAGTCAGCGATGCGCCGATCATCAGCTTGGCGCGCGACCAGGTGCTGCCGGTGTCCCATGCCCAGTACCGGCAGTGGCTGTTCTGGAAAATTCATCCGCACAGCTCGGCGTATCACACCCCCATGGTGGTGCGCATTCGCGGCGCCTTGGACCAAGGCGCGTTGAGCGCTGCCATCAATGCGCTGGTGCAGCGCCATGAAGCCCTGCGCACCCGCTTCGAAGAGCGCCAAGGGGTGCCGGGCCTGCGCATCAGCGAGCAACTTGAGGTCAAGCTTGAGCAGCAGTGGCTTGGCCAGTTGCCGGACGAGGCGCTGACCGCGCTCTTGCAGGCCGAGATCCAGCGCCCGTTCGACCTGGCCGCAGGGCCGCTAATACGGGTCAAGCTCTATCAAGTCGACGCCGATGAGCACCTGTTGCTACTGACCTTGCACCATATCGTTTCTGACGGCTGGTCGATGGGCATTATGGTCCGCGAGTGTATTGCACTCTACAACCACCATGCCAAGGGCGCGCCGCTGCCGCTGTTCGCCGCGCTGCCGGTGCAGTATGCCGACTATGCCAGCTGGCAGCGCGAGCGGCTTGGCGAAGGGCAGATGGAGGATCAGCTGGGTTACTGGAAGGCACGCCTGGAGGATGACTTCAGCGTGTTGCAGCTGCCGGCAGACCGACCGCGCCCGGCGGTTCAGAGCTATCGGGGCGGGCGGCTGGACATTCACCTGCCCGCCGCATTGACCGCAGGCTTGCGTCAGCTGGCGGTGGCCGGCAATGCCACCTTGTTCCATGTCTTCCTGGCCTCGTTCGCGCTGCTGCTGGCCCGTTACAGTGCCAGTGAGAAGATCAACATCGGTGTGCCGATGACCAACCGTAACCGGCTGGAGCTCGAGGGCTTGATCGGCTTCTTCGTCAACACCCTGGTATTGCGCCTGGAGGTGGACTACAGCACCAGCTTCGAGCAGTTGCTGGCCCAGACCAAAGAAGCCAGCCTGCAAGCCCAGGCCAACAAGGACGTACCGTTCGATGCGCTGGTCGAAGCCTTGCAGCCTGAGCGTGGGCTGGGCCACAACCCCTTGTTCCAGGTGATGTACAACCACCTGCGCGACCTCGGCGAGCAGGTCACCGGCCAGAGCCTGGATGGCCTGGTGGTCGAGGAGGTCGACCTGGACGAGGGCAGTTCGCAGTTCGATGTATCGCTCGATACCGTGGAACGATCCGACGGCGTGCTGGCAACCTTCACCTATGCCTGCGACTTGTTCGATCGGGCCCGTATCGAGCGGATGGGCGAGCACTGGCTGAACCTGCTGCAGGCCCTGGTGGTCGCGCCTCAGGCGAGTCTGGACCGCTTGGCCCTGGCTTCGCCGCAGGAGCGCCGGGTGGTTGAGCAACAGTGGTCGCAGGGGCCGGCCGGGCCCTTGCTCGACACCGCGTTGGCGCACCGCTTCCAGGCGCAGGTCGCGCAGACCCCCGACGCCATCGCCGTGCTGCATGATGGCCAGCACTGGAGCTATGCCGAACTCAACCGGCGCGCCAACCGCCTGGCCCACCGCCTGCAGGCCTTGGGCGCAGGCCCTGAGGTGCTGGTCGGGGTGGCGCTGGAGCGGGGCCTGGAGATGGTCGCCGGGCTGCTGGCGATCCTCAAGGTCGGAGCGGCCTATGTGCCGCTGGATCCTGATTACCCGGCCGAGCGCCTGGGCTACATGATCGAAGACAGTGGCCTGGCCTTGCTGCTCACCCAAACTGGCCTGAGCGAGCGTTTGCCGGTGCCCGCTGGGGTCACTCGACTGTGCCTGGATCAGCCCTTCGAGGGCGCCATCGAAACCAACCCGAGCGTGCTGATCGAGCCGGCTTCGCTGGCCTATGTGATGTACACCTCAGGCTCCACCGGCCGCCCCAAAGGCGTGGCGATCAGCCAGGGTGCGTTGAGCCAGCATGCGCAGGTGTCGTTGGGCTTTTTCAATCTCACTGCCCGCGATCGGATCCTGCAGTTCGCCACGTTCAACTTCGACGGCTTCGTCGAGCAGTTGTATCCGGCGCTGATCTGTGGCGCCTCGGTGGTTATTCGCGGTCCTGAGCTGTGGGACAGCGAGCGCTTCTACCGCGAGCTGATCGCCAATGACATCAGCGTGGTGGACGTCACCACGGCTTACTGGTTCATGCTTGCCAAAGACTTCGCCGAGCGAGGGCCGCGCGATTACGGGCGGCTGCATCAGTTCCATGCCGGCGGCGAAGCGATGCCGCCAGAGGGGCTGGCGGCGTGGAAAGCGGCAGGCCTGGGGCATGTGCACCTGCTCAACACCTATGGCCCGACCGAGGCAACGGTCACGGTCACCGCCCACGACTGCACGCCTTATCTGGGTGATCCGGCGCCTGCGTTGCCATCGGTCATGCCGATCGGTGCGGTACTGGCCGGACGCTCCATCCACCTGCTGGACAACAGTGGCGGCACGGTACTCAACGGCGCCATTGGTGAGTTGATGATTGGCGGCGATCTGCTGGCAAGGGGTTATCACCGTCGCCCCGCACTGACTGCCGAGCGCTTCATTCCTGATCCATTCGGCGCCGACGGCAGCCGTTTGTACCGCTCCGGTGATCTGTCTCGCTACCTGGAGCAGGGCAGCATCGAATACGCCGGGCGCATCGATCATCAAGTCAAGATCCGCGGTTTTCGCATCGAGCTGGGCGAGGTGGGCGCGCGCCTGATCGAGCATGAACGTGTGCGCGACGCGCTGGTCATCGACATCGAGGGTGCCCTGGGCAAGCAACTGGTCGCCTATCTGGTGCCTGCCGACCCTGCCGTGGCCCAGGCCGACGCGCAGACCCAGCAGGTGCTGCTGGCAGAGTTGCGCGCGCAGCTGCAGGGCAGCTTGCCGGACTACATGATCCCGGCCTGCCTGATGTGGCTGGCAGAACTGCCGCTGAGCCCGAATGGCAAGCTTGACCGCAAGGCCTTGCCGCGCCCCGACCTGACCCAGCTGCAGGCGCGCTATGTGCCCCCACAGACAGCCACCGAACAGCAGGTGGCGGCGATCTGGGCCGATGTGCTGCGCGTCGAGCGCGTCGGGCTCGACGACAACTTCTTCGAACTGGGCGGCCATTCGCTGCTGGCTGCCCAGGCCATCTCACGTATCAACAGCCAATTGGGCATCGATATGCCGATCCGCCTCATCTTCGAAACCCCGCTACTGGGGGCATTTGCCCTGGCGCTGGAAAGCGCGGGCCAGTCCCTGAGCGAAGAAGGCCTCGCCGATATCGAGCAACTGATGAATGAATTGACGGAGGCTTGAACATGGACAAGACAACTGCTGAACGAATTGCCAAGCGCTTCGTCGCACTGCCGCTGGAACAACGTCGCCAGGTGCTCGACAAGATGAGCGCCAGTGGCCAGAGCTTCAAGCTGCTGCCGATCGCCGCCACCCGCCACGAGGTCGCGCGGATCCCGCTGTCGTATGCCCAGCAGCGGCTGATGTTCCTCTGGCAACTGGAGCCGACCAGTGCGTTCTACAATGTGCCGATGGCGGTTCGCCTGGAAGGTGAGCTGGATGTTGCGGCCATGGCCAAGGCCCTGGAGTTGCTGGTGCAACGCCATGAGACCCTGCGCACCCGCCTGGTAATGGAGGAGGGCGAATGCTACCAGCAGATCCTCGACCAGTCGCCGGTGGCCCTGGCGCAGGTCAAGGTGGCCGAAGCTGACCTGGATACTTTGGTACGCGACGAGCTGCGCCGTCCGTTCGATCTGTTCAATGAGCCCTTGCTGCGGGTCAAGTTGTTCCAGGTCGACCCCAGCCAGCATGTATTGACGGTGTGCATGCATCACATCATCAGTGACGGCTGGTCCAGCGAACTGATGGTGCAGACCTTCGTCTCGTTCTACGATGCCTTGGTCGCCGGCCAGCCGGTCAACCCTGAGCCGCTGGCGATTCAGTACGCCGACTATGCGATCTGGCAGCGCGCCTGGCTCGAAGCGGGCGAAGGCGAGCGGCAGTTGCAGTACTGGCAGGCGCAGCTGGGCAGTGAACAGCCGCTGTTGGACCTGCCATTGGACTTTCCACGCCCGGCTCAGCCCAGCTATCAAGGCGCGGTGGTCCGCGCCGACCTGCCGCCGGCACTCTCCAGCGCGCTGCGCAGCCTGGCCCAGAGCAAAGGGCAGACGGTGTTCATGGTCCTGCTCGGGGCGCTGGCGGTGGTGCTGTCGCGTTACAGCGGTCAGGACGACATTCGCATCGGCGTGCCCAACGCTGGGCGTAATCGCAAAGACCTCGAAGGCCTGATTGGCTTTTTCATCAATACCCAAGTGCTGCGGGTCCAGGTCGATGAACAGGCGACCTTCGACAGCCTGCTCGAGCAGGTCCGGCAAGTGGTAGCCGAGGCCCAGTCGCACCAGGAGCTGCCTTTCGAGCAGTTGGTCGATGCGCTGGCCCCTGAGCGTAACCTGAGCCATAACCCGCTGTTCCAGTTCAAGCTCAACCAGAATGTCGCTGGCGAGGCGGCTGGCAGCGAGCAGAGCAAGACCCTCAGCGGCCTGAGCGTGGCGGAGTATCCACTGAGCGGCGCCGACGCCCGGTTCGACCTGGCCTTCGACTTTACCGACAGCGGCGAACAGATCCAGGCGTACTTCACCTATGCCACCGACCTGTTCAAGGCCAGCACGATCGAACGCATGGTCGGCGCGCTGCATGCGCTGCTGCAGCGCCTGGTCGATACCCCCTCCAGCCGCTTGCTGGCTCATAGCGAAGGCCAGCGGGCACTGCTGTCAGGTGAGCAGGCCGAGTTCCCCTGTGAAGACTTCCTGGCCCTGTGGCGCCAGGCCGTGCAGGGCGCTGGCGAGCAACCCGCAGTGCGTGCTGGCGCCCAGCAACTGAGCTACAGCGAGCTTGACCGGCAGTCCAACCAGCTGGCCCACCATCTGCAAACCCTGGGGGTGGCACCGGGTGACCTGGTTGCCCTGTGCCAGGAGCGCTCGGTCGAATGGGTGATCAGCTTGCTGGCGGTGCTCAAGGTCGGCGCCGCGTTCCTGCCGCTGGACAGCGCCCAGCCAGTCGAACGGTTGGCGCAGCTGGTCGGCGACAGTGGTGCGGTCCTGCTGCTGCGAGATCCGCAGGTTGCCCTGAGCGGTTTTGAGGCTTGCCCTGCGTTGCCATTCGCTCCTGACGCCTGGCAGCATTGCCCGGATTCGCCGCTCGATACCGCCGTGGTGCCTGCCCAGCCGGCCTATGTGATCTACACCTCAGGCTCCACCGGCCAGCCCAAGGGCGTGGTGGTGGCGCATGGCACCCTGGCCAACTATGTGCAGGGCATCGAGCAGCGCTTGCAGCTGCCAGCTGGCGCCAGCATGGCGATGGTTTCCACCGTGGCCGCCGACCTGGGCCATACCGTGCTGTTCGGGGCGCTGGCGGGTGGCCGTCTGCTGCATTTGCTATCGCGCGAGCACGCGTTCGATCCGGACGCGTTTGCCGGCTACATGGCCGAGCATCAGGTCGATGTGCTGAAAATCGTCCCAAGCCACCTGCAAGGGCTTCTGCAAGCAAGCGAGCCGCAGAAAGTGCTGCCGCGCCAGCTGTTGATCGTCGGGGGAGAGGCCTGTCCATGGTCGTTGGTGGAAAAGGTCGCTCAGCTCAGGCCTGACTGCCGGGTGGTCAACCACTATGGCCCTACCGAAACCACCGTCGGCATTCTCAGCCACGAGGTCACCACGCTTGAGTCCGGTACGCGCACCGTGCCGGTCGGCAAGCCCTTGCCCAACAGCCATGTGTGCTTGCTCGATTCGGCGCTGAACCCGGTTGCCGAGCGGGTTGCCGGTGAGCTGTATCTGGGCGGCAAGGGCGTGGCTCAGGGCTACCTGGGCCGGCCGGCGATGACTGCCGAGCGATTTGTCCCGGACCCGACCGGCGTTGGCGCGCGCTTGTACCGTGCTGGCGACCGTGCCCGTTTGCAGCAGGACAAGGTGGAGTTTCTTGGCCGCGTCGATGAGCAGGTGAAGATCCGTGGCTATCGCGTCGAGCCTGGCGAGATCGGCGAGTTGCTGCGTGGCCTGCCCGGCGTGCAGGACGCGGTGGTCGTGCCGATGGCGCTGGAAGGTGACCCGGAGCGCCTGCAACTGCTCGCCTATGTGGTAGCCCCCGCGAGCTCGCCAACGGAGTTGCTCAGCCAACTGCAAGCGCGCCTGCCTGACTACATGGTGCCCGCCCACCTCGTAATGCTCGAGCGTCTGCCGCTGACCGCCAACGGCAAGCTCGACAAACGCGCCTTGCCCAAGCCGGAAATTGCCAGCAAGGCTTACGTGGCACCGGTCGGTGAAATAGAAGAAAAGCTCGCCGCGATCTGGGCCGATGTGCTCAAGCTGGAACAAGTCGGCACGGGCGATAACTTCTTCGAACTGGGCGGCGACTCCATCCTCAGCCTGCAGATCATCGCCCGGGCCAAGCGCCAGGGAATCAAGCTGTTGCCCAAGCAATTGTTCGAGAAGCAGAACATCGCCGCGTTGGCCCAGGTGGCCAAGCTGGTGCAAGACAAGCCCAAGCCCGCCGCTGTCGCAACGCCAGAGGCGGGCGGGGCGCTCGCCCTGTTGCCGATCCAGGCGCGCTTCTTCGACACCGCCATCGAACAGCGCCATCACTGGAATCAGGCCGTGTTGCTCACGCCATTGCAGCGCTTGCAGCCCAAGGCGCTGGACCAGGCCCTGACGGCAGTGCTCAACGAGCATGAAGCCTTGCGCCTGAGCTTCACCTGCAATGACCGCCAGTGGCAGGTCGAGCCACGTCGGCAGGCTATCGAGGCCGTGTTGCAAGTGGTCACGCTGAACCAGCCGTCGGCGCTCGAAGCGCATGCCACCCAGATCCAAGCCAGCCTCAGCCTGGAGCGTGGCGAATTGGTCAGGGCCGTGCTGTTCGAACTGCCTGGCGGTCAGCAGCGGCTGCTGCTGGCGATCCATCACCTGGTGGTCGATGGGGTGTCCTGGAGGATCCTCCTCGAGGACCTGCAAAGCGCCTATCAGCAGGCCAGCCAAGGCCAGCCGATCAGCCTGGCGGGGCGCTCTGCCAGTTGCAGGCAGTGGGCGCAGCGGCTGACCGAGTATGCGCGCAGCGATGCGTTGCTGGCCGAACGCACCTATTGGTTGCAAGCCTTGAGTGAAGAGGATGCGCAGTTCCCCTGCGACACCCCGGGCGCAGCTGCCACTTTGCGTGAAGCAGCCCATGCCAGTTCGCGGCTGGACAAGGCCCTGACCCACAAGCTGCTGAAGGTTGCCCCGGCGGCCTATCGCACCCAGGTCAATGACCTGCTGCTCACCGCCTTGGCCCGCGTACTGTGCCAATGGAGCGGACAGCCAGCGGTGAGCATTCAGCTCGAAGGCCACGGCCGTGAGGACTTGTTCGACGACCTGGACCTGAGCCGCACGGTCGGCTGGTTCACCAGCTTGTTCCCGGTGCGCCTGAGCCCGCAAGGCAGTGTCGGCGACAGCATCAAGCGCATCAAGCAGCAACTCTGGCAGGTGCCCAACAAAGGGATTGGCTATGGGGTGCTGCGCTACCTGGGGGATGCCGAGTTCGCTCGCCAGCTGGCCGGCGTCGCCCAGCCACGCATAACCTTCAACTACCTGGGGCAGTTCGATGGCAGCTTCAGCGAGGACTCTGGTGCGCTGTTCGTGCCTGCCGGGGAAAGCGCCGGGCGCAGCCAGGGCGAGGATGCACCACTGGGCAACTGGCTCAGCGTCAACGGCCAGGTCTATGACGGCGAACTGCGTCTGGACTGGACCTATAGCCGCGCCATGTACCGCGCAGAGACCATCCAGGGCTTGGCCCGCGCCCTTGAGCAGGCGCTGGAAGAGGTGATCATGCACTGCCTGGAGGATGGCGCCCAGGGCGTGACCCCGGCTGATTTCCCGTTGGCCGGCCTGAGCCAGGAACAACTCGATCGCCTGCCGGTGGCGGCGCGCGACATCGAAGACATCTACCCCCTGTCACCCATGCAGGAAGGGCTGTTGATGCACACCCTGCTGGAACCGGGGTCGGGTATCTACCTGATGCAGTACTGCTACCAAGTCGACCATGCAATCGACATCGACGCCTTCAACCAGGCCTGGAAGACAGTCATCGCCCGCCATGATGTCCTGCGTACCTCGTTCTGCTGGGACCTGGGCGAGCGCATGGTGCAGATTGTCCATCGGCGTACCGAGCCTGCCTTGCGGGTGCTCGATTGGCGCCACCTGTCGCCCGCCGAGTACGAGCCGGCGCTGCAGGCCGAGCTTGAACAAGAGTTGCAGCACGGCTTTGCCATGGACAAAGAAGTGCCGTTCCGCCTGCGCCTGATCCAGCTGGCGGCGGACCGCTTCGGCTTTGTCTTCAGCAACCATCACGTGCTGCTCGATGCCTGGTGCCGGATGGGGGTGGTCGATGAGTTCTTCAAGGTCTACCAGGGCTTGCTGGGCGGGCAGACGGTGCACTTGCCGACGCCGCCGCGTTACCGCGATTTCATCGCCTGGTTGCAGCGTTGGGACCGTGACGCTTCGCGCGGCTTCTGGCGCCAGGAGCTGGCGGGCTTCGAGCGTCCCACCGCGCTGCCGTTCGACCGTGCACCGTCGCGCGAGCAGGCTAAGGGCAGCGTCGCTGACCAACTGGTGTACCTGAGCCGTGAGCAAAGTGCCCAGCTGGCGCAGCGCGCCCAGGCGGCGCAACTGACGGTCAATACCCTGGTGCAAGGCGCCTGGGCGCTGTTGCTGCAGCGCTACAGCGGTGATCGGGATGTGCTGTTCGGGGTCACAGTGGCGGGCCGACCGGTCGAGTTCCCAGAGATGCAGACCACGGTCGGGCTGTTCATCAACAGCATCCCGCTCAGGGTGAAACTGCCAGGGGCGCAAGCAGGCCTGAGCGCCAAGGCTTGGCTCAAGTCGCTGCTCGAATACAACCTGAACCTGCGAGAGCACGAGCATTTGCCGCTGGTCGACATCCAGGCGTGCAGCGAGATTGGCAGTGGCCAGGCGTTGTTCGACAGCCTGTTCGTGTTCGAGAACGCGCCGGTGGAGTCCAGCGTCGGTGCGCAGGCGTCGAGCATGAAGGTCAAGGCGGGCAGCTCGCGCACCCACACCAACTACCCGATCACGGTGGTGGTCTATCCAGGAGAAGTGCTGGGCCTGCACCTGTCGTATGACCAGCGCCTGTTCGATGGCGACACCATCGCGGTATTGCTGGCCGACTTCCAGGCCCTGTTGCTGGCCTTGAGCGAGCAGCTGGATGCGGACTTCCACCAGGTAGCAGCGCGGCTTCAGGAGCAGGCCAGGGTGACCCCAGAGGCCTTGCCGCAAGCGCTGCAGCAGGGCTATGCGCGGCTCTTCGATGCCACCGTGGCGCGGGTGCCGCAGCTGCCTGCGGCCCGTTGCAGTGGGCGCCAGTGGAGCTATGAGGAGCTGGATGTGCAGGCCAGCCGCCTGGCGCTGAGGTTGCAGGCCGCTGGGGTCGGCGCCGATGGCCTGGTTGCGGTGTTGGGCGAGCGCGACCTGTCGCTGCTGGGCATGATCGTCGGTGTGTTCAAGGCCGGCGCGGGCTACCTGTCGCTGGACCCGTCGCTGCCGCTGCGGCGCCTGAGCGAGGTGCTCGGCCTCAGTGGCGCGGCGCTGTTGGTCTGCGACCAGCGCTGCGCGCCGTTGGCCCAAGCGCTGCTCGCCGAGTTGGACCAGCCACCGGCGCTGCTGGTGTGGGAGCAGGTGCAGACGCTCGCCTGGCGTGCACCGCTCAAGCCATTGCCCGAGGCAGCCGGCAAGTTGCTGGCGTACGTGATCTTCACCTCCGGCTCGACCGGTGTGCCCAAGGGGGTGATGGTGGAGCAGGCCGGCATGCTCAACAACCAGTTGAGCAAGCTGCCCTATCTGGGGCTGCAAGAGCATGACGTCATCGCCCAGACGGCCTCGCAGAGTTTTGACATCTGCGTGTGGCAGTTGCTCACGGCAGCGCTGTGCGGTTGTCGTGTGGAGATCTTCCCCGACGCTGTCGCCCAGGACCCACAGGCATTGTTGCAGCAGGTCGAGGCCACGGGGGTGACGGTGCTTGAGTGCGTCCCGGCGATGATCCAGGCGATGCTGGAACTGCCGGCCCGTGCGCTGCCCAACCTGCGCTACCTGCTGACCACGGGCGAGGCCATGCCACCGGCCCTGGCCCGGCGCTGGCGCGAGCGCTATCCGCAGATCGAATTGGTCAATGCCTATGGGCCGGCCGAGTGTTCCGATGACGTGGCGCTGTACCGCGTGCTCGATGATGCCCCGTCCGTGCATCTGCCGATCGGCACAGCCACTGATCACAACCGCCTGTACGTGCTCAACGACCTGCTCGAACCCATGCCGGCGCGTGCTACCGGCGAGCTGCATGTGGCTGGCGTGGGGGTAGGGCGCGGCTACCTGGGCGACCCGGTGCGCACGGCCTTGAGCTTCGTGCCTGATCCGTTCAGCCACAGCCCGGGTGAGCGCTTGTATCGCACCGGCGATCTGGCGCGGGTGCGCGCCGATGGCCAGGTACTGGAGTACGTAGGGCGGGCCGACTTCCAGGTGAAGATTCGCGGTTACCGGATCGAACTGGGCGAGATCGAGTCGCGACTGCTGGCCCACGAGGCGGTGCACAGCGCCGTGGTGGTGGATGTGCAGGTGGCCGGCAGCAAGCAGTTGGTCGCCTATTGGGTGCCCCGGCAGGTGAGCGCGCAGGCGGGTGAGCTGCGCGCCGTGCTCGCCGAGCACTTGCGCAGCAGCCTGCCGGGCTACATGGTCCCCGGCTTGTGGGTGATGCTCGACAGCCTGCCGTTGACTGCCAACGGCAAGCTTGACCGCAAGGCCTTGCCAGCGCCGGATGCAAGCACTTCGCAGCAGCAGTACCAGGCGCCGGTCACCGCCGTGCAACAGCAGTTGGCACAGATCTGGAGCGAGGTGCTGGGGGTCGAGCGCATCGGCCTTGACGACGACTTCTTCGAGCTGGGCGGGCATTCGCTGCTGGTGGTGCAGGTGGTGGCCCGGGTGGGCAACCAGATGAGTACCGAAGTCAGCCTGCGCGAGTTGTTCGAGCAGCCGACGCTGGCGGCGTTCAGCGAGGTCGTTGCGGCCCGGCAGGGACATGGCGAGGCGATTCAGGACGAGTTGGCTAAATCCTTGGCAGCCTTGAAACGTCTTACTGCAGAGGAGATCGACGAGTTGACCCTGTAGCGCGGTTGGCCAGGCCCAGGAACCACCCTGGGCCTGGCCTGGCTCGTCAACTTCAGTACACCCAGAGCCGGCTCCTGTCCGGCTCTTTCATTTGTTCGGCAGCATCGTCGGCATGTCGCGGGCTGGTTGGCTCGCAGGCGGGGACCGGTGCCCTGGTAGGAGATGTTCTAGTGCAAGCATTGCTCGATTCCGTAGAGTCATTGTCGTCACGGGAGCGCAAGGCCCTGGCCGCCTTGCTTAAGCGGCAGGGTGTCAACCTCTATGGGGTCACGCGCATCTTCGCCCGTGACAGTGCCGACCCTACGCCGTTGTCCTACGCCCAGGAACGGCAATGGTTTCTCTGGCAACTGGACCCGAGCAGTGGCGCCTACAACATTGGTGCGGCGCTGCAACTGGCAGGTGAACTGGACCCTCAAGCCTTGCAACGCGCCTGTCAGGCGCTGATCGAGCGTCATGAGGTGTTGCGCACGACGTTCCGCCAGGACGGCGAACGGGTGGTGCAGGTCATCCATCCTCAGATGCCTTTCCAACTGCAGCTCGAGCCACTGCAGCCGGCTGCGCCTGAGGCTACCGACGAAGGGCTCAGGCAGCAGGTCGAGGCGTGCATCGGCCAGCCGTTCGACCTTGAGCAGGGGCCGTTGCTGCGTATGCATCTGCTGCCACGGGCCGCCAACCTGAATGTGCTGGTGCTGAGCGTGCATCACATCGCCGCCGATGGCTGGTCGATGCCCATCCTGATCAACGATCTGGTGCAGTTCTACGAGGGCTTCAGCCAGGGCCGGGCGGTCAACCTGCCGGCGCTGGCGGTGCAGTATGCCGACTACGCCATCTGGCAGCGCAACTGGATGGAAGCTGGCGAGCAGGAGCGCCAGCTTGCCTATTGGAAGGACACCCTCGGCGGTGAGCAACCGGTACTGAGCCTGCCCACCAACCGCAGCCGCCCGGTCGTGCCCAGTGGCCGCGGCGAGCGGATCACGCTCGACATCGATGCCGACCTGCTGCAGGCGCTCAAGGCCTTGGCCAAAGCGCAGGGGGTGACCTTGTTCATGCTCCTGCTGGCCTCGTTCCAGACCCTCCTGCACCGTTACAGCGGCCAGCCGCAGGTGCGTGTCGGGGTGCCAGTGGCTAACCGCAACCGCAGCGAGATCCAGGGGCTGATCGGCTTTTTCGTCAATACCCAGGTGCTCAAGGCCGACTTCGACGTGCACAGCCGCTTTGTCGATGTCCTGCAGCAGGTGCGCGAGACCGCCCTGCAGGCCCAGACCCATCAAGACCTGCCGTTCGAGCAGTTGGTCGAGGCGTTGCAGCCCGAGCGCAGCATGAGCCACAGCCCGCTGTTCCAGGTCATGTTCAATCACCAGACGCGCAGCAGCGCCGTCCAGGCGCAGGTCAGCGGCCTTGATGTGGCGGGCTTGGAGTGGGATTCACGCACCACCCAGTTCGACCTGACCCTGGACACCCGCGAGCATGCCGACGGCCTGTTCGCATCCCTGACCTATGCCACCGACTTGTTCGATGCCTCGCGCATCGAACAGTTGGGCCGCCACTGGCGCAACCTGCTGCTGGCGGTATGTCGTGAGCCGGGGCAGCGGGTCATCGAGTTGGCCCTGCTCGAAGACCACGAGCGCCAGCGGATCTCGGCGCAATGGAACCAGACGGCGATGGACTACCCGGCCGGGCAGAGTGTCTATCGCCTGTTCGAGCAGCAGGTGCAGCGCACCCCGGATGCCACGGCGTTGCGCTGGGGCGAGCAGACGCTGAGCTACGCCGAGCTGAACCTGCGCGCTAATCAGTTGGCCCACACCCTGCGCGAGCAGGGCGTGGGGCCTGAGGTGCTGGTGGGGGTGGCGATGCCCCGCGGCCCGCGGATGATCATCGGCCTGCTGGCGATCTTCAAGGCAGGCGGCGCCTATGTGCCGCTCGATCCAGACTACCCGAGCGAACGCCTGGCCTACATGATGGAGGACAGCGGCCTGGCCTTGCTGCTCAGCGAAAGCGCCGTGGTGGCGAGGCTTCAGGTACCGGCGCAGGTGGCCTGCCTGTGCCTGGACAGCCAGGCAGAGCAGTTCGCGCACAACCCGGTCGACAACCTGGCCATCGAGGTAGCCGCGGATCATCCGGCCTACGTCATCTACACCTCCGGCTCCACCGGCCGGCCCAAGGGCGTCAGTGTGCGGCATGGCGCGCTGGTCAACTTCCTCTGGACCATGGCCGAGCAACCCGGCATCGACGCCAGCGATCGCGTGCTGTCGCTGACCTCGCTGTCGTTCGACATTGCCGGGTTGGAGCTGTACCTGCCATTGCTGCATGGGGCCAGCGTGGTGCTGCTGGCCGAGCAGCAGAACAAGGACCCTTTCGCCCTGCTCAAGGTTATCGAGCAGCAGGCGGTCAGCGTCATCCAGGCGACGCCCTCGACCTGGCGCATGCTCTTGGACAACGCGCCGGCGCAAGCGCTGCGCGGCAAGAAACTGCTCAGCGGCGGCGAGGCATTGACCGGCGAACTGGCCCAGCGCCTGATCGACCAGGCCGGGCATGTGTGGAACCTCTACGGCCCGACCGAAACCACCATCTGGTCGGGGCTCGAACGGGTCAGCGACAGCCACCAGGTGTGGCTGGGACGGCCGATCGGCAATACCGCCTTCCATGTCCTCGATGCTCAGTTCGAGGAGGTTCCGGTGGGGGTCAGCGGCGAGCTCTTCATCGCTGGCGATGGCTTGGCACGGGGTTATCTGAACCGCCCAGGCCTTACCGCCGAGCGGTTCATCCCGGATCCGTTCGGTGCCGGACGTCTGTACCGCACGGGTGACCTGGTGCGTTATCGTGATGACGGTGTGCTCGAGTACATGGGGCGTATCGACCATCAGTTGAAGATTCGCGGGTTCCGCATCGAGCTTGGCGAAATCGAGGCCTGCCTGCAGGGGCATGAGGCGGTGCGCGAGATTGCCGTGATCGATGTCGATGGACCGCTGGGCAAGCAACTGGCGGCCTACATCGTCGCGCATGATCCGACCACCTTGCAGCTGGAGGATGCGCAACTGGAGGCCTTGCGCCAGGCACTCAGAACCCATGCGCTGGGGCAGATGCCGGACTACATGGTGCCGACTTACCTGACATTCCTAGAATGCATGCCGCTGACGCCCAACGGCAAGCTCGACCGCAAGGCGCTGCCGGCGGTCGACCTCAGTCGTCAGCAGCGCGTGCACCAGGCGCCGCGTACACCCCTTGAACAGCAGCTGGCAGCGATCTGGGCCAGTGTGCTCAAGGTTGAGCAGGTCGGGCTAGGCGACAATTTCTTCGAACTGGGTGGCCATTCGCTGCTGGCCTCGCAGATGGTCGGCCGGGTGCGTCAGCAACTGTCCATCGAAGTGCCGCTGCGCAGCCTGTTCGAGGCCCAGGACCTGGCCGGCTTCGCCGAGCGGGTCGCCCGCGCCGCTGGCAGGCAAACGCAGCCGGCGATGGTCGTGCTCGAGCGCGGTGCGCCGCTGGCGCTGTCCTACGCCCAGCAACGGCAGTGGGTGCTCTGGCAGTTGGAACCGCACAGTAGCGCTTACAACATCGCCTCGGCCTTGCGCCTGCAAGGGGCGCTGGACGTTGCTGCGCTTAGCCGTGCCTTCCAGACCCTGCTGGCGCGCCACGAAAGCCTGCGCACCACCTTCGCCCAGGAGGCCGGCGAAGTGCGCCAGGTCATCCATGCAGCACATGCGTTCGAGTGGAAGATCGGCCACGCGCAGGTCTGCGCCGATGGATTGCGCGAGGCAGTGGAAACGCTGACCCGCCAGCCGTTCGACCTGGAGCGCGGTCCGCTGCTGCGGGTCGACCTGCTGCGTCTGGGTGCGCAGGAGCACGTGTTGGTGCTCAACCTGCACCACATCATCACGGACGGTTGGTCGATGGCGGTACTGGTCGACGAACTGGTCAGCCTGTACCAGGGCTATAGCCAGGGCCGCGAGGTCAGCTTGCCCGCGCTGGCGGTACAGTACGCCGACTACGCCGCCTGGCAGCGCCAGTGGATGGAGGCCGGCGAGCAGGCCCGGCAGCTGGACTACTGGCTGGGCCAGTTGGGTGACCAGCAGCCGGTGCTGGAACTGCCGACCGACCGTCCACGCCCGGCGCAACCGAGTCGAGCGGGCGACCAGGTGCGGCTGGTGCTCGACGATGAACTGGTGCAGGCACTCAAGGCCCAGGCGCGCGCCCAAGGCGTGACGGTGTTCATGCTGTTGCTGGCCAGCTTCCAGGCCTTGTTGCACCGCTATTCGGCGCAGCCGGATATCCGCGTGGGCGTGCCTGTGGCCAACCGCACCCGGGGCGAAACCGAGGGGGTGGTCGGCTTCTTCGTCAACACCCAGGTGCTCAAGGCCCAGTTCCACCTGCGCCAGCGCTTCAGCGAGCTGCTCGAACAGGTGCGCCAGACGGCCCTGGATGCCCAGTCTCATCAGGAGCTGCCCTTCGAGCAGTTGGTCAATGCCCTGCAACCGGAGCGCAGCCTCAACCACAGCCCATTGTTCCAGGTGATGTTCAACCACCAGACCGAGGCCAAGGGCGCGCCGCGTGAGGTCAGTGGGCTGCGTATCGAGGCGGTGGACTGGGCGCTGTACAGCACCCAGTTCGACCTGACCCTGGACACCGTCGAACATGCCGCCGGGATTGCTGCGGCGTTTACCTTTGCCACCGAACTGTACGATCGCCAGACCATCGAGCAGATGGCGCGGCATTGGCGCAACCTGCTGCAGGCGGTGAGCTGCGACCCGCACCTGCCGGTGGTGCAACTGCCGATGCTCGATGAGGCCGAACAGCTGCGCATCGTCGGCGAGTGGAATCGAACCCAAGTGGCCTATCCTGGTGAGCGTTGGGTCCATCAGCTGTTCGAGGACCACGCCCAGCGCCATCCCCATGCGCCCGCGCTGGTCTTCGCAGAACAGACCCTGAGCTACGCCGAGCTGGATCAGCGCGCCAACCGCCTGGCACACAAGCTGCGCGAACAAGGGGTTGGCCCGGAAGTGCTGGTGGGGGTTGCGCTGGAGCGCAGCCTGGAGTTGGTGATCGGCTTGCTGGCCGTGCTCAAGGCGGGCGGCGCCTATGTGCCGATGGACCCGGATTACCCTGCTGATCGTCTGGCGTACATGATGCAGGACAGTGGCATCGGCCTGCTGCTGACCCAGCAGGCGCTGGTCGCGCGCCTGCCCATTCCGAGCACGGTACGTAGCCTGTGCCTGGACCAGCCGTCAGGCTGGCTGGCGGCCTATGCCGACAGCTCACCGCAGCTGACGCTGGCGCCGGGCAACCTGGCCTATGTGATCTACACCTCGGGCTCGACCGGGCGGCCGAAGGGCGCTGGCAATACCCACGAGGCCTTGCTCAACCGTTTGCAATGGATGCAGCGCGCCTATGGCCTGGATGCCAGCGACACGGTGCTGCAGAAAACCCCGTTCAGCTTCGATGTTTCGGTCTGGGAGTTCTTCTGGCCGTTGATGACCGGTGCTCGCCTGGCCATTGCCCTGCCGGGTGATCACCGTGATCCGCAGCGGTTGTGCCAGACCATCATCGAGCATCGAGTCACTACCCTGCACTTCGTGCCGTCGATGCTCCAGGCGTTCATGGCCAGCACAAGCGTGGAGCAGTGCCGGAGCGTGCGCCGGGTGGTCTGCAGCGGCGAGGCGTTGTCGGCGCCGCTGGCCCAGCAATGCCTGGAGCGCTTGCCGCAAGCTGGCCTGTACAACCTGTACGGTCCGACCGAGGCGGCAATCGATGTGACCCACTGGACCTGCGCCGGCAAGCAGGGCGTGAGCGTGCCGATCGGCCAACCGATCGATAACCTGCGCACGCACATCCTCGAACCCGACCTGTGCCCGGCAGCGCGTGGGGTCAATGGTGAGTTGTACCTGGCCGGTGTGGGGCTGGCGCGCGGTTATCATGGGCGTGCGGCGTTGACCGCCGAGCGCTTTGTCCCCAACCCCTTCGACGCCCAGGGTGGCCGCCTGTATCGCACTGGCGATCTGGCGCGCTACCGCGAGGGCGGCGTGATCGACTACGTGGGGCGGATCGACCACCAGGTGAAGATCCGTGGCCTGCGCATCGAACTGGGGGAAATCGAGGCACGCCTGATGGAGCACGAGCAGGTGCGCGAGGCGGTGGTGCTGGCTCAGGACGGGCCGAGCGGCAAGCAGTTGGTCGCCTACCTGGTGCCGGTCGATCCGCAGCGGGTCGCCGATGAGGGCGAGACCGGACGACAATGGCGCGAGGCGCTGCGCCAGTTCCTCGCTCAGGGCTTGCCCGACTACATGGTGCCGGCGCACCTGTTGCTGCTGGCTAGCATGCCAGTGACGGCCAATGGCAAGTTGGCGCGCAATCTGCTGCCGGCAGCGGACTTCAGTGCTGCCAGGGCCGCTCACGTGGCGCCGCGTACGCCGCTGGAGCAGCAGTTGGTGGACATCTGGCAAACGGTGCTGGATCTGCCGCAAGTCGGTATCCAGGACAACTTCTTCGCCCTGGGCGGTGACTCGATCATCGCCATCCAGGTGGTCAGCCATGCCCGTCAATTGGGCCTGGACATCGCCCCCCGCGACCTGTTCCTGAAGCAGACCATCGAGCAGTTGGCCGACAGCGTCAGCCAATGGCGCGAGGTTGCCCAGCAACCGGTGGCCCTGCATGGCTTGAGCGAGGCCCAGGTGCAAGCGCTGCCGCTCGAGCATGCGCAGGTGGATGGGCTGTACAGCCTGTCGCCGATGCAGCAGGGCATGCTGTTCTTGAGCCTCAACGCCAGTCGCGAGGATGAGCTTTACGTCAACCAGCTGAGCGTACCGGTGCAAGGGTTGGTGGCAGAGCGTCTGCTAAAGGCGTGGCAGCAGGTGATGGCGCGCCACGATATTTTGCGCACCGGCTTCCTCTGGCAGGACCTGGACGAGCCGCTGCAGTTTGTCCTGCGCGAGCTGCCAGTGCCGCTGCGCGAACTGGACTGGCGCGGGCGCGACGATACCGAGCACGCCCTCAAAGCCCTGGCCGAGCAAGAGCGCCAGCGTGGTTTCGATCTTGACCAGCCGCCGCTGCAGCGCCTGTTGCTGGTGCGCCTGGGCGAGGATCGTCAGCAACTGATCTGGACCTATCACCACATCCTGCTCGATGGCTGGAGCACCTCGCAGTTGATGGGCGAAGTGCTCGCCTGCTACTCGGGGCAGGCGTTGGGCGAGGTGGTGCCCTACCGCGACTACATCGGTTGGTTGCGCCAGCAGGACCCGCGCCACAGCGAGGTGTTCTGGCGCCAGCAACTGGCCGCTCTGCAGGAGCCAACCTACCTGGCGGACGCCTTCGCAAGTGGTGAGCGTGGCAGCGGACACCAAGCCCTCTACAGCCGGTTCAGCCAGCAGCAGACCGAGGCGTTGAAGGCGTTCGCCCAGGATCAGCGGATTACCCTCAACACCCTGGTGCAAGGCGCCTGGCTGTTGCTGCTCAGTCGCTACAGTGGCCAGCGCAGCGTCACCTTCGGCGCCACCGTGGCGGGACGCCCTGCTGCCTTGCCAGGGGCGCAGAGCATGCTCGGGCTGTTCATCAACACCTTGCCCGTGATTCACCAGGTCGACCCGCAAGCTCGGGTCGGCCAGTGGCTGCAAGAGCTGCAGCGGATCAACCTGGAGCTGCGCGATCACGAGTACACACCGCTGGGCGATCTGCAGCGCTGGTCGGGCCGCAGTGGCCAGGCATTGTTCGACAGCATCATCGTCTTCGAGAACCAGCCGCTTGATCGCACCCTGCGTGATTGGCAGGACGATACCTTGCAGTTCGGCGATGTCGGCGGATCAGGCCTGACTGACTTCCCGATGGACCTGATGGTGATTGTCGAGGAGCAGCTGATCATCGAGTACATGTACCTGCGCCAGTGCTTCAGCGATGAGGCGGTCGAAGGTATCCGGGCGAACATGGAGGCGCTGTTGCAGGCGCTGACCCTCGATGCGCAAGCGCCGCTGGGCAACCTCGGGTTGCTGGCTCAGGCACCTGCGAACCCGGCCCCGGTCGAGCACGCGCAGCCGGCGCAGTTGGTGCATCAGCGCATCGCGGAGTGGGCAGCCCGGCACGGCGCGGCCACCGCGGTCAAAGTCGATCAGCGCAGCCTGAGCTTTGCCGAGCTCGATCGCGCGGCGAACCAATTGGCCCATGCCTTGATCGCCGAAGGGGTCGGCCCGGAGGTTCGCGTCGGGGTTGCCTTGCAGCGCAGTGAACGACTGATCGTAGCGTTGCTGGCGGTGCTCAAGGCCGGTGCGGCCTATGTGCCGATCGACACCGCCTACCCCAAGGAGCGCCTGAGCTACCTGATGCAGGATTCGGGTATCACCCTGTTGCTTTGCGAGTCCGCGGCCATCGCCCACTTGCCGAAAGTGGCGACCTTGCACACGCTTCACCTGGACGATTTCGCGGCTGAGCAATGGCCGGAGCATGCGCCGCAGGTCACGGTCGATCCCGAGAACCTGGCCTACGTGATCTATACCTCCGGCTCCACCGGTATGCCCAAGGGCGTGGTGGTCAGCCAGGGGGCGTTGGCCATGCACTGCCAGGCAGTGGGCGAGCGTTACGAGATGACGCCGGCGGACTGCGAGCTATTGTTCATGTCGTTTGCCTTCGATGGCGCCCATGAACGCTGGCTGACCGCCTTGACCCACGGCGCCAGCGTGCTGCTGCGCGGTGATGAGCTATGGACGCCGGAGCAGACCTGCCAGGCCATGCATCGCCATGGCGTCACCGTAGCGGCCTTCCCGCCGGTGTATTTGCAGCAGTTGATCGAGCAGGTGCGCCAGGATGGTAACCCGCCCGCGATGCGCATCTACTGTTTCGGTGGCGATGCGGTGCCGCAGGCCAGCTATGAGCAGGCCCACCAGTTCCTCCGGCCGCGCTACATCATCAACGGCTACGGGCCGACCGAGACCGTGGTCACGCCGCTGATCTGGAAAGCCGGCCCTGAGCAACCCTGCGGCGCAGTCTACGCGCCCATTGGCCACCTGGTCGGCCAGCGCAGCGGCTATGTCATGGATGCCGATCTCAATCCACTGCCGCCCGGTGTGGCCGGAGAGCTGTATCTGGGCGGAGTGGGCGTGGCACGGGGTTACCTGAATCGTCCAGGGCTTACCGCAGAGCGATTCGTGGCCGACCCGAACAGCCCGGGGCAGCGCCTGTACCGCACCGGCGACCTGGTGCGCCAGCGCCCTGACGGCACCTTCGACTACCTCGGGCGCTTGGACAATCAGGTCAAGGTGCGGGGTTTTCGCATCGAGCTGGGTGAGATCGAAGCACGCCTGAGCGAGATGGATGAGGTGCGCCAGGCCGCAGTGGTGGTCAGGGACGGCCCGGGCGGTAAACAGCTGGTGGGCTATGTGACCTTGGTCGGCAACGCGCAAGGCAACCTTGCCGAGCAGTTGCGCGAGCGGCTGAAGCGGGAGTTGCCCGAGTACATGGTGCCGGCCCAGCTGATGGTACTGGAGCAGTTGCCACTTAGCCCCAATGGCAAGCTGGACCGCAACGCACTGCCGGCTATCGAGGCGCGCAGCGAGCATGTGCCGCCGCGCAACGACCTGGAGCGGGCCATCGCGCAGATCTGGCAGCAAGTGCTGAAGGTCGAGCAGGTCGGTATCACCGATAACTTCTTCGAGCTCGGTGGCGACTCGATCCTTAGCATGCAGGTGGTGGCCAAGTCGCGGGCCTTGAAGAAACATGGCTTCAGCCTGCGTCTGCGTGACTTGATGCAAAAGCCAAGCATCGCCCAGCTCACCGCCGCCTCTGGCAAGCAGACGCCGCTGTTGTCGCTCAATGGCGAAGTCGCCGGACAGGCACCGCTGTTCTGCGTGCATGCCGGCTTCGGTACGGTGTTCGACTACGAGCCATTGGCACGCCGACTCAACGGCCGCTGCCAGGTGATCGGCATCCAGGCCCGGCAGTTGCTCGATGCAAGCTGGCAGGCGGCATCGTTGCAGGCCTTGGCGAGTGACTACGTGGCCTGCCTGCGCGAGCGCCAGGCGCAAGGGCCCTATCGGCTGCTGGGGTGGTCGCTCGGTGGCACCTTGGCGGCGTTGATGGCGGCGCAGCTGGAGCGCGAAGGTGAACAGGTGCAGTTGCTGGCGCTGTTGGACAGCTTCGTGCCGAGCCGCCAATCCGCCCAGCAGGCGGATCACTGGCTGGATGACTTGAACGAACTGCTCCAGGCCACGCTACCGGCAGCGCGTACGGTAGATCGCGGCGATCCGCGTCAAGAGAGCGCAGTTGGCGCCCGTGAGTTGATCGTCCAGGCGCTTGGCGATGTGCCCGAAGGCGCAGGTTTGGGGGTCGAGGAGCTGCTTCAAGTGTTCCTTACCGCGCGCACCCTCAAGCGCCTGTCACGTGAGCTGCAGGTGTGCGAGGGGGTCAAGGTACTGCCCCGCAGCTGGTGGGTCGCTGGCCGTGAGGATGAGCGTGCGGCGCTGGCCGCCCAGCTCGGGCAGTCGCTGGATCAGGCACCGATGCTGTCCTGCGGGCACTTCCAGGTTCCTCATGACGCCGCCGTGCTGGACGCGCTGGAACAGGCCCTTGGGCGCTTGCCGAGCACTGGCCAGGCCTGAACTGTTGCTGTTACTTGAGCTGACGGGGCTGCCGGGTGCAGCCCCTTTTGGAGAATACCGATGTCGCTGAACCCTGACCTGGCTGCCTACCTGAAATTGGTGGAGGAGGGCCGCACGACTGGCAAGGTGCTGCCGATGCATGCGCTGACCCCAGATCAAGCCCGTGAGCAATTCGAGCAGTCGTCGGCGCTGATGGCGCCGAAGGCCGAGGAGCCCGAGCAGATCGACGACCTGACCCTGCTCGCGCGCGATGGCCATGCCTTGCAGGCGCGCCTCTACCGGCCACCGGAGGCCGATCCGCACCTGTTGGGCGCGGCTGTGATGTACCTGCATGGTGGCGGCTACGTGGTAGGCAGCCTCGACTCCCACGATGCCTTGTGCTGGAACCTGGCCCAAGAGGCGGGCGTGCCCGTGCTGTCGGTGGGTTATCGCCTGGCGCCACAGTGGCGTTTCCCGACGGCGGTCGACGATGCGCTGGATGGCTGGCGCTGGCTGGTCGACCACGCCGCTGAGCTGGGCATCGACCGCAACCGTCTGGCGGTGATGGGCGACAGTGTCGGCGGCAGCCTGGCCACCGTGCTGGCAAGCCAGTTGGCTGAGCAGGCGCAACTGCCCGCGCCACGGCTGCAGGTGCTGGTCTACCCGGTGACCGATGCCAGCCGCAGCCGCGATTCGATGCAGCGCTATGCCAGCGGCTATCTGCTCGAACAACAGACCCTCGAATGGTTCTATCGACAGTACGCCCGGCAACCTGCGGACCGTCTCGACCCGCGCTTCTCGCCGTTGCTCGGCGCGGTATCGCCACAGGCGGCGCCGGCCTTGCTGCTGGTGGCCGAGTGCGATCCGTTGCATGACGAAGGCGTGGCTTATGCGCGTCACCTGGAGGAGGGCGGGGTGCCGGTGAACTTGCAGGTGATGGCGGGCGTGACCCATGACTTCATGCGCATGGGCTTGATCATCGAGGAGGCTGAAGAGGGGCTGGCGCTGGTGGTGGAGGCGTTGCGCGACAGGCTGTGAGATCGCGCACGAAGCGCAAATGAAAAATCCGCATCCTGTGAGGGATGCGGATTTTTTTTACCCCAGGTGCTGCTTAGAAGCTGTACTTGGCAGTGAGGGTGAAATTGCGTGGGTCGCCGTATACGTCGTATGGGCTCCAGGTATTGTTGCTGGCGATGCCCTGGTAGTACTTGCGGTCGAAGATGTTGTTGAGGTTAAGGCGGGTATCGAGATTCTTGTTGACCTTGTAGCCCACCATCAGCCCAACCACGGCGTACGAGCCCTGGTCGATCCGGTAGTTACCGAAGGCATTGCTACCTTTGTTGAAGATGCCGCTCTGGCCGTAGACGTTACCGCCGACACGCCACTGGTTCAGCTCACCCGGCAGGGTATAGGTAGTGCTGAGTTTGAACAGGTGCTCGGGCAGGTCGCTGTCGAACTTGCTGCCTTCCTTGGCCTTGTTGGCATCTTTCAAGAACTTGGTTTGCGAATAGGTATAGCCGGCACCCACTTGCCAGTTTGGCGTCAGCGCGCCCATCAACTCCAGGTCGATACCCTGGGTCCTGACCTTGCCGGAGGCCTCGTAGCAGATGTAGTCGGTGCAGCCCCTTTGATCGGCAGACTCCGCTGCACGGTTTTCCTGGTCGATCTGGAAGATCGCCGCGCTGGCATTGAGGGCACCGTCGAAGTACTCGCCCTTGATGCCGATCTCGTAGTTCTTGCCCTCGATCGGGCGAATGATGGAACGGCCCTGGCCCTGCTCCGATTGCGGCATGAAGATGTCGGTATAGCTGGCATACACCGAGTGGTTGTCATCCAGGTCATAGATCACCCCGGCGTAACGGGTGACGTTACGGGTGACCTTGTAATCGCTGTTGGTGTAGTAGCCGTCGTTGATTTCGTTGTAGGTCGACTGATTGTCATACCAGTCCAGGCGCGCGCCGATGATCACCTTCAGAGGGTCGGCGATGTTCAGCCGCGTGGTGACGTAGACACCTTCCTGCTCGACTTTCTCACTCAGGTCGTACAGGTCGGGGACAGTGGGTCGGGCGATACCGCTTGGGTTGACGGCGAACAGGTTGTCGACCGGGATGAACACGGTACCGCCGTGTGCGGATGTCTTGACTTCACGTTTGCTGGCACCGACCACCAGTTCATGCTGGCGGTCGAACAGCTTGAAAGGGCCGTTAGCGTAGATGTCGTAGCTGGACTGGTCGTAGTCCCGGCGCTGGTTGAACACGCGCTGGCGGAATGCTTCGGCGGACGGTGAGCCGGTGCGCTCGAACACGGCGCCTTGCAGAGCGAAATCGGACCAGTTCTTGGACGCCGCCACATGCAAGCGCCAGTCATTGGCAAAGTGATGATCGATCTCGGCGAACAGCGTGGTGTTGTTGATGTCCTGATAGCTCCAGTCGTAGCCGACGTTGGTGGAGCGCGAGTAGCCGACATGGCTGCCATCACGGTTGACCGGCAGGCCACCCCAGTTGATGTTGTTGTTGTCGTTCTGGTTCGACGCACCCACGGTGAGGGTGGTGTCGTCGGTCAGGTCGAATTCGGTGATGCCGTAGAACAAGCCACGCTCGCGGCCGGCATAGTCCTGGAAGCTGTCCTTGTCGTTGTAGGCGCCGACGAAACGGCCACGCACGCTGCCGCTGTCATTGAGCGGGCCGCTCAGGTCCAGCTCGCCACGGTAGTTGTCCCAGCTGCCCGCGGAGCCTGTGACGCTGCCCTGGAACTCCTTGGTGGGCCGCTTGCGCACCATGTTGATGGCCGCTGACGGGTTGCCGGCACCCTGCATCATGCCGGTTGCCCCACGGACGATCTCGACGCGGTCGTAGGGGGCCATGTCGGCTGCCGCGACCCAGTCGGCGTTGTAGGTGGTCGGCAGGCCATCGAACATCAGGTTGCTGATGGGGAAACCGCGCGAAAAGTACTCGCTGTTGGCCGGGCGCGCCGCTGACATACGCAGGCCAGGGGTGGCCTGGACCACGTCGTCGAGGCTGCGCATCGACTGGTCATCCATGCGTTGGCGGGTGATCACCGTGACCGCCTGCGGCGTTTCGCGCAGTGTCAGCGGCAGTTTGGTCGCGGTCTGCATGGCGCCAGTGGTGTAGGAACCGGTGTTCTCGGTGGTTTGCCCCAGCCCCTGGCTATTGATGTTGGTTGCCCCCAGTTCCACCGCATTGCCCCCCTCCCGGGCATGGATGGTGGCCTGGTTGCCTTCGATCTGGTAGCTGACCCCGGTGCCCTGGAGCAACTTGGGCAGCGCTTGGGCGGGCTCCATGGCGCCGGAGATGGCGGCACTGCGCTTGCCTTCGACGTCCTGCGGGCTATAGAGCACCTGCAGGTTCGATTGCGAGCCGAACGCCAGCAGCGCGCTGGCCAGCGACTGCGCCGGAATGTTGAATTGCACCTGCTGGGCCTGGACCATGGCCGATAGCGGCATCAGGGCGCTCAGGCCCAGGGCGGCGGGCGCCGCTTGACGCAGGGTGCGGCGGATGACCAGGGCCAAGGCCTGGGGACGAAGGCGTTGTGTTGGCATTTATCGAAAGCTCTATGTAGGAGTCTGGTGTTAAGTGTGAGTGGTTCTTGTTATTGATTAGGACGCACCCATCGGCTAAAACCGGAAAACTAAATGCAATCGGCAACCCGTGATTCGAGCTTGACCTTGCCATTGGCCATGTGGATCAGCTGGTCGGCGACATCGAAGTAACGGTCGTCGTGGCTGATCACGATGATGGTCTTGCCCAGGCGTTTGAGGTCAGGTAGCAGCTCGGTGTAGAAGATCCGGCGGAAGGTCGGGTCCTGATCGGCCGCCCACTCGTCGAACACCAATACCGGCCGCTCTTCGAGCCAGGCGCTGACCAGGGCCAGGCGTTTGCGTTGGCCGGTGGAGAGGTCGGTGGTACTGAACACGCCGTCGCGGATACTGACCTTGTGATCGATCTCCAGGCGCTTGAGATAGCGCGTGGCATCCTCTGGCACCGGTTGGTCGCCCTGGACGACGTCGTCGAACAGGTAGTAGTCGGCGAAGATGGTGGTGAACAGCTGGCGGTAGTCGTCCCGGCTCTGCGCGCTGACTGGCTGGCCATCGACCACGACGCTGCCCGATTGCGGCGCATACAGGCCCAGCAACAGCTTGATCAGGGTGGTCTTGCCGCAGCCGTTCTCACCCACCACGAAGACGATTTCGCCCTGCTTGATGGTCAGGTTCACCGGGCCTAGCTGGAACGGCTCGCAGCCTTCTACCCGTGGGAAGGTATAACTGACGTCCTTGAGTTGCAGGCTGTCGAGGGTTTTTGCCGAAGGGCGGCTATCGTCCAGCAGCAGGTGCGGTTCGGGCGAGGAGAATTGGCGCGATAGCTCGGCGATGCGGCGAAAGGCGATCTGCGCCTTGCTGATGATTGGCAGGGTGCTGATCAGGTGTTCCAGCGGGCCTTTCATATACAGCAACACCAGCACGAAGCCACTGGTGACGCTCTTGTCGCCGCTGGGCCACAACGATTGCATGGCCAGGGCCACGGCAATCACCACGAAGAACAGCATCGAGCCAAGGGCCTTGGCGACCACGAAGATGTTGATCGAACGCACCTGGGTGGCGCAGATGCGGTTGGCGGTGTCCTGGATGCCATGGCTGAACATGCGCTTGCGTCGCGGGCGATGGATGCGCAGCTCCTTGGCGCCTTCGGCAATGGCGCTGTAGTGTTTTTGCAGGTCGTCCTCGGCCTCGCGCGCGCTCTCGAAGCCACGCACGCCCCACGAGCGGGCGATGAACTGCATGACCGAACCCAGGCCGATCGCCACGACGATGACCAGGAACATCGGCCACGACAGGCTCGCCAGGTAGCCCAGGCAGCCCAGGGTCACGGTCAGCGAGACCGCCAGCGGCGCGAAGACGAAGGCGAAGTCGCTGATGGTGTCGACGTCGTGGGTCAGCACCGGGATCAGCCGGTGGCTGCGATAGCGCTCGATCTGGTCGATGGGCGCGGCCAGGACTTTTTCGCCAAGCTCGCGGCGTAGCCTGGCGATGATGTGCTGGCCGACATAGTTGGTGCCGATGTCGGAGAAGATCGAACTGAACAGCGCCAGCACGCACAGCCCGGCAAAACCCAGGACCACGCCCTGGGTAAGGCCGCTGTCGCTGTGCAAGGCGCTGTTGATGGTGGCGAGCAGCGCGGTGACACTGAGGCCGCCGACCATGCCCAGCGCGATCGATACCGTCACCAGGGGCCAGAAGGGTTTGAGCAGGCCGAACAGTTCCCTGACGGCGCCACGAGGTTTGCGGGTCATTGGTATCTCCTGAATCACACGGGGTTAAGGGTCATCAGAGTTCGCGAACGACCCGAAAGCCCAGGAAATCACCGCGCACGTCAGGGGCGCGGTTGTTGCGGTTGCCGGAACGCGAGAACACCGGCGCTTCGCCCCAGTCGTTGCCGCGCATGACTCGCACGCTGCAGTCACCGGTGGTCCAGGCACTGCCATCGGTCGGCGCGCCCTGGTAACCATCGTTCCAGCAATCGGCGACCCACTCGTAGACGTTGCCGTGCATGTCATGGACGCCGAACGCATTGGCCGGGTAGCTGCCTACGGGAGCGGTGTAGGAGTAGCCGTCGGTGGGGCCGTAGGTGTTGGCGTGCTGGGCGATGCTGTATTTGCTCGGATCGTTGTCATCGAAGGGGAATGGGAACGGGCCGCTGGAGCCTGCGCGTGCGGCGTATTCGCGCTGCGCTTCGCTGACCATGCGGTAGCGATGCCCGGTCTTTTTCGACAGCCATTTGGCGTAATCCTGTACATCGAACCAACTGACGCACACCGCGGGCTGACGCGGGCCCTGCTTGTAGGTGGGTTTGCTGGCTGCGCAGAAGCGCCCAGGGCGGGTATCGCCGTCGGCGATTGTCACCCCGCTTTCGCGGATGTAGGCATCCAGCTCGCCGGCAGTGACGTGGTAGCGGCTGATGGCAAAGGGTTTGGCAAAGGTCACGGTGTGCTGTGGGCCTTCATCGCCTTCGCGGCCGAGCTCATCCTCTGGAGTGCCCATCAGGAAGCTGCCGGCAGGCAGCACGACCATTTGCGGGCAGGCGCTCTTGCAGTCCTGGAACACGCTACCCGGCTTGGGGCTGTCCGCCGCCTGGGCGCTGGCGGCAAGGCCGAGGACGGCGCAACAGCTGAGCTGGCGCAAGGTTCGCGCGGGAGAGGGCAATGACGTGAAGCGTTCGTCGGACATGGAGTGGTTTCCGTCAGCGTTTGGCTACAAGAAAAAGGGTGGAAAAGTCAGCTGCGCAGGCGTTGGCGCAGCGCCTCGATCAGGCGATCGATTTCTGTCTCGGTATTGAGCAAACCAGGGGCGGTGCGCACGACCGGGCCGACATCGCGATCGACCGCATCGACCACGATGCGCTGGCGGTTGAGCTCGGCGGCCACGGCGTCGGCGTCCTGGCCCTTGATCCGGAAGAAGGTGAACCCCGCCGAATGCCGGGCGCTACGTGGCGTCACCAGCTCAATGGCGGGGAATTCGGCCAGGCGCTCCTTGAGGTAGTCGTTCAAGCCGTGGATGCGCGCCTCAATCGCGGCCTTGCCGTGTTGCAGGTGCAGCTCGAATGCCTTGCCCAGCGCCCAGCGGTGTTCGAAGGCGTGGTAGCCACCGGGGGTCATGGTGGTGGCGAAGTCTTCGTTTTCCGAGAAGGTCGCGAAGGTCGGCGTCAGGTGCTTGAGCTCGGTGGAGGCGGCGCAGATGATCCCGGTGCCGCGGGGGCCGAACATCCACTTGTGGGTGCCGGAGATGAAGTAGTCGCACTGCAGGTCAGCGAAGCGCATGTCTTCGACGCCAAAGCCGTGCACACCATCGATCACGTAGAGGATGCGCTGGTTATCGTCACGCTTGCCGTTGAGCTCGCGCACCAGTGCGCCGATTTCGCCCACCGGCAGTTTCACGCCGCTGCCTGAGTGCACCCAGGTCATGCCCAGCACCCGGGTCTGCGGGCGGATCGCTGCGGCAATGGTGCCGAGCACTTCGTCGTCGGAGACCTTGGCCGGATCCTGGAACAGGCGCACCTTGCGCACCGGCGTGCCTTCGCGCTGGCTCCGGTAGGCGAGGATGTTGCGGGTTGAATAGTGTTCGTGCTCGGTGGTCAGGATCTCTTGCCCAGGCGCCAGGCGCAGGCCGCCGTAGATCAGCCCCAGGCCCTCGGTGGTGCTGCCGGTGAGGGCGATCTGGCGCGGCTTGACCTCCAGGTAGCGAGCGGCCCAGTCGCGGACCTCGGCTTCGCGCTTCCAGTCTTCCTGGGTGTCCCAGTCCACCCAGCGCGCCGGATGGCGATCGAGCTTGGCCCGGTAGCCCTCGATGGCCTCGCGCACAGGCTTGGGGTGTGAGGTGATGAGGAAATTGGCGAAGTGGGCGTAGTCAGGGTCGAGGTCGAACAGCTGGCGAAAAGCGGCCCATGGGTCGCTGCCGGTGGTCGGCCTTGGATTGGCCTGGGCCGAGCCCAGCAACTGGCTGGCCAAGGGCAAACTGGCCGCCAGCAGTCCGGCATGCTTGAGAAAAGTACGGCGATCGTTCATGCAAGGCTCGCAGTTCAACGGGAGGAGGTGGTGGTCGGACGGGCAGCGTGTTGCACCTGCTCCCAGACCCTCAGGAAGTTGCCACCCCAGAGCTTGGTGATGTCGGCCTCCGAGTAGCCACGGGCGATCAGCTCCGCAGTGACGTTGCGCGCCTGGCTGGCATCGTTCCAGCCGGCGATCCCGCCACCTTCGTTGAAGTCGGAGCTGAGGCCGACATGGTCGATACCGATCTTGCGCACCGCGTAGTCGATGGCGTCGCCATAGTCCTTGAGGGTTGCCTGCGGTTCCTCATCGAGGATGGCGTACAGCGCTTCGGCATATTCGCCGACTTTCTGCTCCGGCCAGCCGGCGATGATCGGGTCCCCGGGCATCAGTGCGTAGGCCTGGTTAGGCAATGGCGGCAGGCTGAAGCGTGCCCGCAGGGCGTTGAGCCGATCCTGGGATTTTTCGCTCAGCGGCTTCAGATAAGTGCCGAAGGCGACGATTTGCACCACGCCGCCGCTGTCCTTGATCAGCTGCATGTCCTTGTCGCTGAGGTTGCGTGGGATATCCACCGCGGCCCTGGGCGCCGAGTGCGAGGCGACCAGCGGGGCGCGGGTGAGCTGGGCGACCTGGCTCAGGGCCTGGTCCGACATCTGGGACACGTCGATGATCACGCCCAGGTCATTGAGCCGTTGAACCGCCTGGCGACCCAAGGGGGACAGGCCTCCCAGCGCGTCGACCGTGTCATTGAAGAACGGCAGCGGGCGCGAAGAGTCAGCCCAGCTGTTGTTGCCGACATAGCTGAAGCCGAACATGCGCACACCGCGTGCGGCCCACTTGTCCAGCAGGTCGATGTCATCGCCCAGGGCGTAGGCATTGAGCATGCCGATGAATACCGCGAACTTGCCTTCGCCATGCAGCCGGCGCATGTCCTGTGGGGTATAGGCGATGCCAACCTGGTTGGGGAAGTCGCGGACCATGGCGGTGATGGCGTTGTAGCGCACCTCCTGGGTGTGCCGGGCGGCGTCGACAAAACCGTCGGTAGGGCGGTGCGGGCCATTGTTGCCGGTCCAGGATTCCGGCCAGGCGAAGATCGTCAGTGCAGCGCCGGAGAGTCGCCCACGGGCAGCCTTGACCAGGTCGAAGCGCCCCGGCCCGTCCTGGTCGGCTTCATTGCCTTCGGTGCCGAAGCTCAGCGGCAGGGTGATGTGGCTATCAAACGAAATAATCCGCTCCTGCAGATCATTGGCCTGGCGCACCACCTCCTTGGGGTAACCGTCCTTGTCCAGGTAGTACCAGGCGGCAAGCCCGGCACTTACGGTCAGGGTAGTGGCCAGGCTGATGTACAGGGCTTTTTTCCAGCGTGGTGTCGTCATCTCGGTCTCAGTAGGTTCGCCGCAGAGGTTCGGGCTCGAGGCCATTGCTACCTGGAGAGAACGAGCGCAAAGGCAAGAAATTTAGCGCTCGGCGGCGGGCTGGGGGCGCGTGCGCGTGTGCCTGTGCAGAGGCCGGGCAGGGTTAAATTTTCCCCTGCGCACAACGTTTTAGCCTTCGATGGGCCGTGCTTGCGGCCATAACGACTGGCACAGGTAGTTCAATGACGATTTCTCGACGAGGCTTCATCGCAAGTGTGGCGCTGGCAGGTGTGGCGGTACCTGGAGCGTGGTACGCGCAGCGCCAGCTCACAGCTGATGATGAGTTTCCCGAAACAGCCGGCGAGGCGGTCGTGGAGCTTGCCGATACGCCGGGTCAGCAATTGGGCGATACCTTGCGCGGGATCTGGCGCTGGACCTTGAAGGGCAGCGATGCAGGCCTTGAGGGTCTTGAGCATCAGCCGTTGGAGTTGTTTCTCGATGTTGCCCAGCGCGGCCGGGCCATTCGTGGCTTCCTCGACACGCCCGAGCGCTTGCGCAGTGATCAGCAGCCGCGCTACCGGGTCGTCGGGGACCTGTCTGCAGACAAGCCGGGGACCCTGCGCTGGCGCCTGTTTGCCCTCGACGATGGGGGGCAGCTGCCACGCTATGAGTGTCAGGTGGTGCTGGATGAGGTCTGGGGCGAGTTCGGCAATGCCGGCCCGGCGACCCTCAATGGGCGGATCCTGCGCCTGGATCGGTCACTGGCGTTGCCCGAGCAGGACAACCGCTTCCTGGCCAGCAAGCAGGTGTTTCCCGAGGCGCGCGAGCGCACGGCGCTGTCTGCATCACTGGTCGAGTGGCTGATCACGCCTGAGCATCGACTGTTCCACCAGCTATGGCATGCATCACGTGACAAGTGGCACAAGCTGGCCAAGGATAAGCATCAGGCGCTACGTGGCCTGGGCTGGCAGCCGGGTCCACGTGAGCGCGAGCGCGACGCCCGTGGTCGACATAAAGACCGCAATGGCTCGGGGGAAGATTTCCTGTTCATGCACCGGCACATGCTCGGCGCGGCGCGGGCCATCGAGGACCTGCCATCGTGGACCCGCTTCCCGCTACCCCAGCCTGAGCTTGAGCGTGATCGACAGGGGTTCGCGCGTTACTTCGACAACCATGATGGCAATGCCTTGCCCCCGACCTGGCTGGCCTCGGACGATGACGAGTACACCCAGTGGGTCAGGGACATCAAGAGCGCCGAGACCTTTCATGGCAACTTCGAGGTCTGGGAGTCGCGTTACTCGGACCCTCAATACCTGTCCAAACTGACCTTGGGGCAGTTCGGCTCGGAGCTTGAGCTTGGTCTGCATGACTGGTTGCACATGCGCTGGGCTTCGGTGCCGCGCGACCCGGTCAACGGCATGCCAGTGCCGATGGCGCGCACGCCTGATGATTTCGCAGGGCGCTGGTACGGCGCCGAAAACGACTTTCTTGGCGACCCGTTCTCGTCCCATGTAAACCCGGTGTTTTGGCGCTTCCATGGCTGGATCGACGATCGCATCGAGGACTGGTTTCGCGCCCATGAACGTTTCCACCCGGGGGAGGTGGTGCGCGTGCAGGTCAATGGCGTGCCTTGGTTCGCCGCGGGGCGCTGGGTACAGGTGGCCGACCCCTGGTTGGGCCCCGACACCCATGGCTGCAGCAGCGTCCCAGGCTTGCGCCCAGGGCGCAGCGTGGAGATGGACCCGGAAACCATGAAGCTGGCCCTGCGCATCATCTACGCCGACGAAGAGCGCTTTGACGGCCTGCTGCGCAAGGTGCCGCGCCGTCCTTGGTATGCGCGGCACCTGAAGGTCAGGCAACGCTCGCTCTGACCCAGGCGACAGCCACTGATCGGCGCGCTAGCGTGGTGCCTGGGCGGCCTGCCAGCCGCCGCCGAGGGCTTTGTACAGGGCCACGCTGGCTTGCAGTTGGCTCAGCTGCAACCGCGCCTGCTGGTCCTGGGCCTGATACAGGGTGCGTTGGCTTTCCAGCACTGTCAGCAGGGTTTCGGCGCCGGCAGCGTAACGCTGCTGGGCCAGGTCGAAGGCAATGCGCGATTGCTCCACTTCTTGATCCTGCCACTGCCTCTGGCGCTCGACGCCATGGGTGGCATTGAGGGCTTTTTCCACATCGGCGAAGGCGGCGACAATGCTGGCGCGATAATCTTCGAGCAGTTCTGCTTGCTCGGCCTGCGCCAATTGATGCGAGGCGCGCAGCCGGCCGTTGTTGAAAATGGGTGCGGCAAGACCGGCAGTCAAGGTGTAGTAGGGGCTGCTGAAGACATCGACCAGCGTTCGTGCGCCGCTGCCCAGGTCTGCACCCAAGGTCAACTTGGGCAGCATGGCTGCCCTGGCGACCTGCACATTGGCGCTGGCGGCGGCCAGGCGCGCTTCGGCGGCGGCGATATCCGGGCGCCGCGCCAGCAACTCGCTAGGCACGCCGCTGCCGATCCGGGGCCAGCGCAGCGCGTTGATCGACGCTTGGCTTGGCCCCAGCTGCTGAACCGGTTGGCCGAGCAAGGTGGCCAGGGTGACGCGGCTGTCTTGCCACTGTTGCTCCAACAGGGGCAGTTGGCGTTCTTGTGCCGCCACCAGGCTGCGCTGCTGGGCAAGTTCCAGGCGGGTGGCCGAGCCTGAATTGTGCCGGGCTTGGACCAAGCGCAGGACGTTGCGCGCGTTGTCCAGGTTCAGCCGGGCGATGCGCAGTTGCTCCTGCAGCGCCAGGGCGCTCAGGTAGCTGTTGGCGACCGAGCTGAGCAGGGTCAGCTCGACGGTCTGGCGATCGAAGCGGCTGGCATCAAGGCTACGCAGCGCGCTGTCGCGGGCGGCGCGTACACCGCCCCAGAAGTCGATCTCGTAGCTGGCGCTCAGGCGGGCATCGAACGAGGTGCTGGTGCGCTCGCTGCTATCGACATCGAGCTGTTCGTAGCCTTGGCCATGCAGCAGGTGTTGGCGGCTGCTGTCCAGGCCCACTTGCAGTTCTGGCAGCAGCGGTGCGCCGGCGATCGTCGCCCGCGCTTGGGCTTGCCGCACCCTGGCGGCGGCGGCTGCCAGGTCGTGACTGTCACGCCGGGCGCGTTCGATCAGCTGATCCAGCTCGCTACTGGCAAAGGCTTGCCACCACTGGGCATCGACAAGCCCGACTGCCGTCTGGTCAGTTGCCGCCTGCCAGGTGGCGGGCGGCTCGATGGCGGCGCTGGGGGCAGGGGAGCTGTTGCAGGCGGCCAGGGACAGGCTCAGGGTCAGCAGACTGATGCGGCTTGGCAATGTCATAGGTTATTCGCTGGTAAGGGCTTTGACCGGGTCGAGGCGGGCGGCCTTGCGGGCAGGCATGAAACCGAACAGCACGCCGGTAATCACGGCGCAGGCAAAGGCGCCGAGGATCGAGGGCAGGGCGAACGCCACCGGGATGCCGGCCAGCATCAGGCCGGCGCCGACGCTCAGCGCCAGGACGATACCGGTCACGCCGCCGACCATCGACAGCATCACCGCCTCACTGAGGAACTGGCGCAAAATGTCGCGCTGACGTGCGCCGGTGGCCATGCGGATACCGATCTCGCGGGTGCGTTCGCGCACCGTCATGAGCATGATGTTCATCACGCCGATTCCGCCCACCAACAGGGAGATGGCGGCAATGGCGCCGAGCATCAGCGACAGGCTGTTCTGGGTACGGGCCTCGGCCTGGATCAGGGCGGCGTCGTTGGTCAGTTCGAAGTCGTGCTTGCCTTGGTGGCGCTGGCGCAGCAGGTGATCGATGGCGCGCTCGGTTTCGCTTACCCGGCTGGAGTCGGCTGCCGCGATGGTGATGTAGTCCGGGTCACGATGACCCAACAGGCGCATGGCCGCCGACGAGTAGGGTATGACGATTCGCCCGTCGCTATCCTGGTCACCGGAGCTGGCGCCCTTGCCGGCGAGAATGCCGACCACCTGGAACGGCACGTTACCGATCAGCAGGTACTGACCCAGCGGGTTGGCCTGGGGGTCGAGCATTTTTTCCCGGACTTTCTGTCCGATCACTGCAACAGCAGCGCCGCTGGCTTCGTCGGCTTCGCTGAAGAAAGCGCCCTCGACCACCGGCCAGTTGAAGATCTCGGGAAACCAGGTGTTGTTGCCCCCCACGTAGAACTGCTGGCTGTTGTTGCCGTGGCGGACCATCATCTTCTCGCCGGTGACCGGCATGATGTGCTTGACCTGGGGCAGTTCCCCGATGGCGGCGACATCGTCCAGGGTGATGGTGCCGGCGGGCTCGCGCAGGGTGGCCGGTGCGCCATTGAGGTAGAGGATGTTCGAGCCGAACGCGGCCATTTGCGCCATGACTTGGCGCTTGCTGCCTTCGCCGACGGCCAGCATCACCACCACCGAGGCAACGCCGATGACGATGCCGAGCAGGGTCAGGGCGGTGCGAAAGCGATTGATCCACATCACCCGCCAGGCGGCTTGCAGGGCTTCGAGCAGTTCGCCCTTCCAGGCACCGCGCAAGGTCGCGCCGCGGTCCAGGCGCTGGCGTAGCTCCTGCGCTTGCAGGCCGGGGTGGAGCGCGTCGGGCAGCCGATCTGCGGCCGAATCACTGAGCATCAGGCCGTCTCGGATCTCGATCACCCGGTGCGCACGGGCCGCCACCTCGCGGTCGTGGGTGATCAGGATGATCACATGGCCTTGGCTGGCCAATTCGTCCAGCAGGGCCATGACTTCGGCGCCGCTCTGGCTGTCCAGGGCGCCGGTGGGTTCGTCGGCGAGGATGATGTGGCCGCCGTTCATCAAGGCCCGGGCAATCGACACGCGCTGTTGCTGGCCGCCGGAGAGCTGGTGGGGGCGGTTGCCGGTGCGGCTGGCCAGGCCCAGGCGTTCGAGCAGGGCGCTGGCTCGGCTGTGACGTTGGGCTGGTGGGATGCCGGCATAGATGGCTGGCATCTCGACGTTTTCCTGGGCTGATCCCGAGGGGATCAGGTGATACCCCTGGAACACGAAGCCGAAGGCTTCGCGCCTGAGCCAGGCCAATTCGTCGCTGCCTAGCTCGGCAACATCCTTGCCGGCAAAGCGATAGTTGCCGCTGGTGGGCCGGTCGAGGCAGCCAAGGATGTTCATCAGGGTCGACTTGCCGGAGCCCGACGCACCGACAATGGCGACGAACTCGCCAGGGTAGATGCTCACGCTGACCCCGCGCAGCACCTCGACGGTGGGGGTGTCGAGGCCGCCATAGGATTTGCGGATGTCGCTCAGCTCGATCAGGGGAATTGACATTTATCCTCCACTGGCGCGAGGCGCGCCAATGACCAGTTGCTCGCCTTCGCTCAAGCCGTCGAGGATCTGCACCCGCAGCCGGTCGCTAAGGCCGGTGCGCACCTGCCGTTGTTCGATCTTGCCCTGGCGGTTGAGCACCTGGGCCAGGCGCAGGCCGTCGCCATCACTGTCGTCGAGGGCGGCCAATGGCGCCGTGAGGACCTGGCTGGCGTGACCTGCGACAAAGAACACCTGGGTCGTCATCTCAGCCATCAGGGCGCCATCGGGGTTGTCCACGTCCAACAGCACGGTGTACTGGACTACCTGGCTGGCGCTGCCTCCGGAGCTAGCACTGATCGGGCTACCGCCGCCTTGGCTGGTCTGCTCGAGCGGCTTGGGCGGGATCGGCAAGATCTGCCTGACCGTGCTGGTCCAGCGCCGCTTGCCGCCGGCAAGGGTGGTGAAGTAGGCGGTCATGCCGGGTTTGACCTTGCCGATGTCGGCCTCGGACACCTGGGCCCAGACGGTCATTGGCGAGAGCTTGGCTATGCGCAGGATCAGGGGTGTCTGCTGTTGGGCGTTGAGGGTCTGGCCCTCGCGGGCATCCACTGCGACCACGGTTCCGTCCATGGGGGCATAGATGCGGGTGTAGCCAAGTTCGGCCTCATCGCTGCGCACGCTGGCCTGGGCCTGGTGGATCTGCGCTTGGTACATGTCGATCCGCGCTTGAGTCACCTTGAGCTGGGCATCGGCGATCTGCAGGTCTTCATCGCGGCTGGCGCCGGCTGCGGCGAGGCTGCGCTGGCGCTGGTACTGCTGGCGAGCCAGCTGGAACTGGGCGCGTTGCTCGGCCAGTTGCGCCTTGAGATTGTCGATCGCAAAACGGGCGGCGTCGAATTTCGCCTGCTGGGTGGAAGGATCGATCTCGACCAGTAGCTGGCCTTGGCGCACCTCATCCCCGGCTTCTACGTGCAGCTTGCGGATCTGCCCGGATGCCTGCGCGCCGACATCGACATAGCGCCTGGGTTGCAAGGTGCCAAGGGCGGTGACGCTGCTCTCTATATCGGCGCGGGTCACGGCGACGGTGCTGACGGGCAGGGCGCCGAAGGGCAGCGCCTGCCACGCCAGCAGGCTGCCCAGACCAAGCAGGCCCAGGCCGCCGAGGAGGATGCGACGGCGGGTATTGGATGTGCGACTCATGTGGACTTCCAGCCAGAAGGATGGCCACGCGCTGCCAAGTGGACGCGCACGGAGGTCCCAGATAAACGAAGCGCAGCGCAGATGATTTAGCCTAGGCGAGTGCCTGTGTGTTGCTGAGAATCATTATAATTTGTAAGATTCCAGCTTGATATCACTCCTTCGAGCTTTTCCTCCTTCGCCGTTGTGCAGGGACATGCCAGGTGCCGTCGTGGAACATTACTATCGCGAGTTGGTGAGCTTCCTCAGTGCGCGTCTGGGTAATCGTCAGGCGGCGGAAGATGTCATCCATGATGCCTACCTGCGGGTGCTGGAGCGTAACGAGCCTGAGCAGATCGAGAATCCGCGTGCCTTCCTCTATCGCACGGCGATGAACCTGGTGATCGATCGCCATCGGCGCCACCTGGTACGCAAGGCCGAACCGCTGGAGGTGCTTGACCTTGACGAGCGCTGGCACAGCCCGGCCCCGTCCCAGAGCATGCAAATGAACCAGCGCCTGGCGCTGATGCAGCGCGCCTTGGATGAGCTCAGTGCACCGTGTCGTGACAGTTTTCTGTTACGTAAACTCGACGGCATGTCGCACCAGCAGATCGCCGAACACCTGGGTATTTCGCGCAGTCTCGTGGAAAAGCACATCGTCAATGCCATGAAGCACTGCCGGGTGCGCATGCGTCAGTGGGAATCCTGAGCAAAACCTGGGCGATGGGCGACAAATCCCGGTGCTGGCGACTTGATTTCTCCGGGTTTCAGGACAACTATCAATGAAGACCCTCTCCAGGCATCGCCCTGGCGATTGCCTGTACTGGCGCAGTATGGTCAGGGAGTTCCCATCACCTTGCTGCCCAGGTTCGATCGATGCCAAACAAATGCATGCGCATCCTCATCGCCGACGAGCACCCCAGCCAACGCTTGCAGCTGGAGAAGATGCTCAATGCCCTGGGTTATTACCGGATCGCCCCGGTAGACAACTTCGATGACCTGCAGCGCCTGGTGCAATGCGCATTGCAGCCGTTCAACCTGCTGATTGGCAATATCGAGCTGGCCAGCCATGCCGGTGTCGACCTGGCGCGCTTTTGTCGGGTCAGCACGCAGATCCAGCACGCCTTGCTGTATCACTCGCAACACCTGAAAGTACCGGCGGTGGCGCAGAACGAGCGCAAGGCGGTGAGCATCAGCCTGCCCAAGGTGCCAGATAGCGAGGCGCTGGAGTCGTTCATGTCGATCATCGACTTGCCGGTAGTGGTCGGGCAGGTGGCCCTGCCGCCGGGGCTGACCGGTCATTCGGCCTATCCGCGCCAGCGGCTGAACTTCGCCCAGACGGTATTCAGTCGCTCAAGCTGAACGGCATGCGGCAACAGGCCGCGGGCATTTGCTATCCTCTTGCCCTTTGCCGATCTGCGGACCCCTGTCATGACTGCCATCGATACCGCTCGCCAGCCCCGGTTTACCCGTGGCGACCACCGGACCCTGGGCCTGGCGGCGTTGGGCGGGGCGTTGGAGATCTACGATTTCATCATCTTCGTGTTCTTCGCCCTGACCCTCAGCCAATTGTTCTTCCCGCCTGAGATGCCCGAGTGGCTGCGCCTGCTGCAGAGTTTCGGGATTTTCGTCACCGGTTATCTTGCGCGCCCGTTGGGCGGCATCCTCATGGCGCACTTTGCCGATCATCTGGGGCGCAAGCGGGTGTTCAGCCTGAGCATCCTGATGATGGCCCTGCCGTGCCTGTTGATCGGGGTGATGCCGACCTATGCCGACATCGGCTATGCGGCGCCGCTGATCCTGTTGGCGTTGCGTATCTTGCAGGGCGCCGCCGTGGGCGGGGAGGTGCCCAGTGCCTGGACCTTCGTCGCCGAGCATGCACCCGAAGGGCGGCGCGGCTATGCCTTGGGTTTTCTGCAGGCGGGGCTGACCTTCGGTTACCTGCTTGGCGCGCTGACGGCGACCTTGCTGGCGCAACTGTTCAGCCCGCAGGAGATTCTCGATTACGCCTGGCGCTATCCGTTCCTGCTGGGCGGGGTGTTCGGGGTGATCGGGGTGTGGCTGCGCCGCTGGCTGAGCGAGACGCCGGTATTTCTCGCCTTGCGCGAGCGTCGCGAGCAGCCGGTGGCGTTCCCGCTGCGCCAGGTGTTGCGCGAGCATCGCCGGGCGTTGCTGCCGGCGGCGTTGCTGACCTGTGTATTGACCTCGGCGGTGGTGGTGCTGGTGGTGATCACCCCGACCGTGATGCAGCAACGCTTTGGCATTGCTGCCGGGCAGACCTTTGCCTTGAGCAGCGTCGGCATCGTGTTCTTGAATATCGGCTGCGTGTTGGCCGGATTGCTGGTCGACCGCCTGGGCGCCTGGCGGGCGCTGAAGATCTACAGCCTGTTGCTGCCTGTTGGGATTGGCGCGCTGTATGCCAGCCTGGTGGGGCAGTGGAGCCTGATCTGGCCGGCCTATGCCCTGGCCGGACTGTGCTGTGGGGTGGTGGGCGTGGTGCCGTCGGTGATGGTCGGGCTGTTTCCGGCGCAGATCCGCGTGTCGGGTATTTCCTTCACCTACAACGTCGCCTACGCCTTGTGGGCCAGTACCACGCCGTTGGCGCTGATTGCCTTGATGCCGTGGAGCCCGTGGGTGTGTGTCGGCTTTTGTCTGCTGATGGGCATGGTTGGCTTGCTTACGGCTCTTTATTTCAAGGGGCGGGAGCGGTTGGTGTTCGATTCGCAGGCGGTGCCGGTCATGTGTGCTGAAAAATAAAGCGGGTGGCGCTCGCGCTCACGAGCGACGTAGACACTTGGTTATGCGTCTCGGACCACCGCCAGTCGGATAAAAAAGCCCCCTGACCTCGCGGCCAGGGGGCTTTTTCATACAGCGCGATGCACTTACATGTTCGGGTAGTTCGGCCCACCAGCGCCTTCAGGGGTGACCCAGGTAATGTTCTGGGCCGGGTCCTTGATGTCGCAGGTCTTGCAGTGCACGCAGTTCTGCGCGTTGATCTGGAAGCGCTTGGCGCCGTCTTCCTGGGTGACCACCTCGTAGACCCCGGCCGGGCAATAGCGCTGGGCTGGCTCGTCGTACAGCGGCAGGTTGCTGGCGATCGGGATGTTCGGGTCGGTCAGCTTCAGGTGGCAGGGTTGTTCCTCTTCATGGTTGGTGCTGGAGAGGAATACCGAGCTGAGCTTGTCGAAACTGAGCTTGCCGTCGGGTTTGGGGTAGTCGATCTTCTTCGAGTCGGCCGCAAGCTTCAGGCAAGCGTAATCGGGCTTGGTGTCGCGCAGGGTGAACGGCAGCTTGCCGCCGAACCAGTTCTGGTCGACATAATTGAAGGCTGCGCCAAACAGCGGGCCGAACTTGTGCATGGCCGGGCCGAAGTTACGGCTGGCGAACAGCTCGTCATGCAGCCAGCTGGCTTTGAAGGCGTCAACGTAGGCGTTCAGCGCATCGCCGCCCTCGCTACCGGCGATCAACGCGTCGGCCACTGCATCGGCGGCGAGCATGCCGGATTTCATCGCCGTGTGGCTGCCTTTGATCTTGGCGAAGTTCAGCGTGCCCAGGTCGCAACCGATCAGCGCGCCACCGTTGAAGACCATCTTGGGCAGCGAGTTGTAGCCGCCCTTGCAGATGGCGCGGGCGCCGTAGCTGATGCGCTTGCCGCCTTCGAGGTACTGGCTGATCACCGGGTGGTGCTTGAGCCGCTGGAACTCGTCGAACGGCGACAGGTACGGGTTGGCGTAGGACAGGTCGACGATCAAACCGACCACCACCTGGTTGTTTTCCAGGTGATACAGGAACGAGCCACCGGTGTTTTCGCTGCTGACCACATCCAGCGGCCAGCCGGCGGTGTGCACCACCAGGCCTTGCTCATGCTTGGCCGCGTCGATTTCCCAGATTTCCTTGATGCCGATGCCGTAGTGCTGGACGTCGGATTCGCTGTCGAGGTTGAAGCGCTTGATCAGCTGCTTGCCGATGTGGCCACGGCAGCCTTCGGCAAACAGGGTGTACTTGGCGCGCAGCTCCATGCCTGGGGTGTACAGGCCGTCTTTGGGGTTGCCTTCGCGGTCGACGCCCAAGTCGCCGGTGACGATGCCGCGCACCACGCCGTTTTCATCGAACAGGGCTTCTTGAGCAGCGAAGCCTGGGTAGATTTCCACGCCCAGGTTCTCGGCCTGCTGGGCCAGCCAGCGGCACAGGTTACCCAGCGAGATGATGTAGTTGCCTTGGTTGTGCATGGTCTTGGGCACGAACAGGTCGGGTACCTTGACCGAACTGCCCTGGTCCTTGAGCACATAGATATCGTCGCGCTTGACCTCGGTGTTCAGTGGCGCGCCGAGTTCTTTCCAGTCTGGGAACAGCTCGTTGAGCGCGCGCGGCTCGAACACCGCACCGGAGAGGATGTGCGCACCGACTTCGGAGCCTTTCTCGACCACGCAGACGCTGATCTCGCTACCGGCTTCGGCGGCCTTCTGCTTCAGGCGGCAGGCGGCGGACAGGCCTGCCGGCCCGGCGCCGACAATGACCACGTCGAATTCCATGTATTCGCGTTCCACTGGTTCTCTCCTACTCAAGGCTCATCGCTGTTGCTTGTCTTGTGGGTTTTATCGGTGGGTCACTCGCAGCTATCTATGCTGTAGCTTTGCGGATGGCGGACTACACCGTTTTGTCTTGGCGCGCATTATATCTACACCACTCGGCGGGTCCAATACAAACGTTTGTTTGAATTTGCCGCAGCCCAGTAAAATCACAGGGACGCGGCTGGAGGCTGGCCGATTTGCCGTATTGACCGGGATGGGTGTTACGGTCAAGATACGAGCGGTTTTACGCTCGCCGTAGGCTGACCGTCGAGCGCAGGTGCACCCCTAAAGACCAGGCGTAGAGCAGGGTTTTGAGGCCAAAACCCGTTGTGTAGTGGAGTTTACACGCCACGACAGAAAATGACTCGCGGGTTTTGCCGGCAGGGTCTGAACAAGACTGATTGGTCACTGTGAAGATCGCTCGCCCCGCAACGTTTTTAGAGGTGCCCTTGTACCCACGCGCAATCGCCGGGCCAGCCCCAGGCGACATTCTTTTCACCGGAGAGTAACGAGGAATCCATGAAGGTTCTTGTAGCTGTCAAACGAGTGGTCGACTACAACGTCAAGGTTCGCGTCAAGGCGGACAACTCCGGCGTCGACCTTGCAAACGTCAAGATGTCCATGAACCCCTTCTGCGAAATCGCCGTGGAAGAAGCCGTGCGCCTGAAAGAGAAGGGCGTTGTGACCGAGATCGTCGCCGTCGCCGTCGGCCCGACCGCAGCCCAAGAGCAACTGCGCACCGCGCTGGCGCTGGGTGCTGATCGCGCCATCCTGGTCGAGACCAGCGACGAGCTGAACTCGCTGGCCGTGGCCAAGGCGCTCAAGGCCCTGGTCGACAAGGAGCAGCCACAGCTGGTGATCCTCGGCAAACAGGCCATCGACAGTGACAACAACCAGACCGGCCAGATGCTGGCGGCGCTGACAGGCTACGCCCAAGGCACCTTCGCCTCCAAGGTCGAAGTGGCTGGCGACAAGCTCAATGTCACCCGTGAAATCGATGGCGGCCTGCAGACCGTTGCGCTCAACCTGCCAGCGATCGTCACCACCGACCTGCGTCTGAACGAGCCGCGCTACGCGTCGCTGCCCAACATCATGAAGGCCAAGAAGAAGCCGCTGGAAACCGTGACTCCAGACGCGCTGGGCGTTTCCACCGCCTCCACCACCAAGACCCTGAAAGTTGAAGCGCCGGCTGCTCGCAGCGCTGGCATCAAGGTCAAATCGGTGGCCGAACTGGTCGAGAAACTGAAGAACGAGGCGAAGGTAATCTAAATGACTATCCTGGTTGTCGCTGAATACGAAAACGGTGCCGTTGC
>NZ_JBJDNG010000004.1:0-197812 GCF_044900155.1 Pseudomonas sp. NPDC088890
TTTCCCCATGTGAGAGTAGGTCATCGTCAAGATTCATTTCGCAAAACCCCTATCTGCGCGAGCAGGTAGGGGTTTTGTCTTTTCCGCCTTCCGCCAAATTAGCCTAATCGATACCAGACTCAGTTGAGACGAAGCATGCGTGGGAGCGGGCTTGCTCCGCGATAGCAACTGCCCCGCCCGCTCAACTCCTCAAACAACGAGATCGGTGTAAAGGCCATGACACACATCAGCGCCAAACGTCTGCTCCCACAATTGGAGTCAGAGCACTAGAATAGAGCCCACGCTTCCATTCAGATCCCCTTATGCCCAACCCTGTCGACCCCGAAGTGCTGGCCCAATTACCCCTGGACGAACTCGTAGCCTGTCACGAGTGCGACCTGCTGCTGCGCAAGCCGCCCTTGCAGCATGGTGAAAAGGCCCTGTGTCCGCGTTGCGGCTACGAGCTCTACGCTCACCGCTATAACGTGGTCAATCGCAGCCTGGCCCTGGTGCTGACGGCCTTGCTGCTTTATATACCGGCGAACTTCCTGCCGATCATGCAACTGCACCTACTCGGCCAGACCTCCGATGACACTGTCTGGAGTGGCGTATTAGGCCTGTACAACTCACAAATGCAGCTGATCGCTGTGGTGGTGTTCCTGTGCAGCATGGCCATCCCATTGCTCAAGCTGCTCTGCCAATTGGCGGTGTTGCTGAGCATTCGCCTGAACATCGGGCGCAGTTATGGCTTGTTGATCTACCGCATTTACCACCATCTGAAAGAGTGGGGCATGCTTGAGGTGTATTTCATGGGCGTTTTGGTGGCCATCGTCAAATTGGTCGACCTTGCGCAACTGACAATCGGCCTGGGTCTGTTTTGTTTCATTAGCCTGTTACTGGTTCAGGTCTGGCTGGAAGTGGTGATGTCGCCCCACCAGATCTGGGTGGCCTTGTCGGGGGAGGACCTGCATGCGGGCGATTGATGCAGGTATTTTGGTGTGCAATGAATGCCATGAGCTGAACAGACAGCAAGCGGATGCGACTTCGCAGACCTGTACCCGCTGTGGCGCCATCGTACATGCCCGCCGCCCCAACAGCATCGTGCGCACCTGGGCGCTGCTGATCACGGCATTGGTGCTGTACATCCCAGCCAATGTGCTGCCAATCATGACCGTCAGCTCGCTGGGCAAGGGCAGTCCGGACACCATCATGTCCGGGGTTATCACGTTGATGAAGCACGGCATGCTGCCTATTGCTGCGGTGGTGTTCATCGCCAGTATCTTGGTGCCCACCTTCAAGCTGGTTGGCATTGGTCTTTTGCTGTACTCGGTGCAGCGCCATCAGCCCTTGTCGGCGCGCCAGCGCATATGGATGTACCGCTTCATTGAATTCATCGGACGCTGGTCGATGCTGGATATCTTCGTCATTGCCATCTTGGTGGCAGTGGTGAATTTCGGCCGCATCGCCAGTGTCGAAGCCAACCTGGGGGCCATCGCCTTCGCCTCTGTGGTGATTCTGACGATGCTCGCTGCTTTAACTTTTGATCCCCGACTGATCTGGGATAACACGGAGTCGGATGACGACCATGAGTGATGTGCCTACGGCTAAAACCCGCCCAGCTTCGAATTGGTCGGCCATCTGGATCCTGCCGCTGATCGCCTTGATCATTGGTGGCTGGCTCGGCTGGCAGGCCTATCGCGATGCCGGCGTCGAGATTCAAGTGCGTTTCGAGTCGGGTGAGGGGATTGTCGCCAACAAGACCGAAGTCATCTACAAAGGTATGCCGGTGGGTAAGGTCACCGCCTTGGTGCTCGATGCCAAGGGCAGCAATACCGGGGTGATCGCCACCATTGAAATGAACAAGGCGGCAGACGAGCACCTGACCACCGGAACCCGCTTCTGGCTGGTCAAGCCGAGCGTCACCCTCGCCGGTATCTCGGGCCTGGAAACACTGGTATCGGGTAATTACATCGCCGTCGACCCCGGCAAGGGCGAGCCGACCAAGCGCTTCAAGGCCTTGTCGGCAGCGCCGCCGCTGTCTGATGCCGAGCCTGGCCTGCACCTGACTCTGAAGGCCGACCGGCTCGGCTCGCTCAACCGCGACAGCCCGGTGTTCTACAAGCAGATCCAGGTCGGTCGGGTGAAGAGCTATCGCCTGTCCGATGACCAGGACACCGTCGAGGTCAAAGTCTTCATCCAGCCTGCCTATGCCAGCCTGGTGCGCAAACACACGCGTTTCTGGAACGCCAGCGGCATCAGCATCGATGCCGACCTGTCCGGGGTCAAAGTGCGCAGCGAGTCGCTGAGCAGCATCGTTGCCGGCGGTATCGCATTCGCCACCCCTGAACATCGCAAGGACAGCCCACCCACCGACCCAAGCCTGCCATTCCGCCTCTATGAGGACTTCGACGCAGCGCAGGCGGGCATCCGCATCAAGGTTCGGCTGAGCGACTTTGAAGGCTTGCAAGCCGGGCGTACGCCTGTGCTGTACAAAGGCATTCAGGTTGGCTCGCTGAAGACCCTGAAAATCGAAGATGACCTGACCAGTGCAATGGCTGAGCTGACCCTCGATCCGCTCGCTGAAGACTATCTGGTCGAAGGGACGCAGTTCTGGGTGGTCAAGCCGTCCATTTCCCTGGCCGGTATCACCGGTCTGGAAGCCTTGGTCAAAGGTAACTACATCGCCATTCGCCCAGGTGAGAAGGGCGCACGCCCGCAACGCGAGTTCGAAGCCCGGCCCAAAGCGCCGCCACTGGACTTGAAAGCCCCAGGTTTGCACATGGTGCTGTTCGCTGACACGCTCGGCTCGCTCGAGGTTGGCAGCCCGGTGATGTACCGCCAAGTCAAAGTAGGTAGCGTGCAGAGCTACCAGTTCGCGCGCAACAGCAAGCGCATCCTGATCGGTGTGCACATCGAGAAGGAGTACGCCAACCTGGTCAACGGTTCGAGCCGCTTCTGGAATGCCAGCGGCATTACCCTCACCGGTGGGCTTTCGGGGATCAAGGTCAAGAGCGAGTCGCTGCAGACCCTCATGGCGGGCGGTATCGCTTTCGATACGCCAAGGCCGGATGTGAAGCTCAAGCGGCATATTCCACGTTTCCGTCTGCATGACAGCGAAGAGGCGGTGAATCGCGCAGGCACCCTAATCACCATTCGCGTCGATCGCGCTGACGGCTTGAAGCCCGGTACGCCGATTCGCTTCCGTGGCCTGGATGTCGGCAGTATCGAAAGTACGGATCTGACCGATGATCTACAGGCTGTGCTGCTCAGGGCGAGGATTACCGAAGCCGCCGAACGCATTACCCGGGTCGGCACGCAGTTCTGGGTGGTCAAGCCCGCGTTGGGCCTGGTGCGCACTGAAAACCTCGATACCCTCATCGGCGGTCAGTATCTGGAAGTGCAGCCTGCTCTGAAGAACCAGGGCCCTCAGCGTGATTTCATCGCCCTAGACCAAGCACCTGAGGTAGTGGGGCAGGAGATCGGACTGCCGCTGACCCTCAGCGCGCCGCGCCGAGGATCGATCAAGCCGGGCGTGCCGGTGACTTATCGCGAAGTGGCGGTGGGTAAGGTGACAGGTTTCGAGCTGGGCCAGAGTGCTGATCGTGTACTGATCCATATCCTCATCGAGCCACGCTATGCGGCGCTGGTGCGCGGCGGCAGCCGGTTCTGGAACAGCAGCGGCTTTGGCTTCGACTGGGGCCTGTTCAAAGGCGCTACGGTACGTACCGAGTCGCTGGAGACCCTGATAGACGGCGGCATCGCCTTTGCCACCCCTGATGGTGAGCAGATGGGCAACCCGGCGCGGCCGCAGCAGACCTTCGCCTTGTTCGACAAGCCCGAAGAGGCCTGGCTGCAGTGGGCGCCAAAGATTCAGCTAGGCAAGTAGACCCAGCACCGCCCATTCGCTCCCACAAGATCTGCGCTGACTTAACATCAGCGCAGCCCCTATGGGAGCGGGCTTTCCCGCGAAGAGGTCGACGCCGACCCAGACTCAAATCACAGGCAATAAAAAACCGACCCTAGGGTCGGTTTTTGGACAAGCGCGTCGCTTAGGCAGCTGCAGCTTCTTTCAGCGCCTTGATGTGGCCATTCAGACGGCCTTTGTGGCGAGCAGCCTTGTTCTTGTGGATGATACCTTTGTCGGCCATACGGTCGATTACAGGCACAGCCAGGGTGTAGGCGGCTTGCGCTTTTTCGGCGTCTTTTGCGTCAATGGCTTTAACTACATTCTTGATGTAGGTGCGGACCATGGAACGCAGGCTGGCGTTGTGGCTGCGACGCTTCTCAGCCTGTTTTGCGCGTTTCTTGGCGGAAGGTGAGTTGGCCACCGTCGAGCTCCTTGAAAGACTTTAGGAAAATAGCAAACAAAATAGGCCGCGAATCATGCCGATGCATACGACGGATGTCAAGGCCACCTGCAGGGTTCCGCCGAGTGGTGGGTCCGCGAGAGGGAAATATTCCTTTCTGCGCCGCGACCTGTAAACTCGGGAATTTTGGCTCCCCTGCGAAGGCGCGGGAGTATCGCACATCTGGACGTCATTAGTAGCGTCCTCCGTCCCCGGCGTGAAAATTTTTCGATGAACCTGCTCAAATCCCTGGCTGCAGTCAGTTCCATCACCATGATTTCGCGGGTGTTGGGCTTCGTCCGCGACACCATCCTGGCGCGCGTTTTTGGCGCCGGCGTTGCCACCGACGCCTTTTTCATCGCCTTCAAGCTGCCCAATCTGCTACGCCGGATCTTCGCCGAAGGTGCTTTCTCCCAGGCCTTCGTGCCGATTCTGGCCGAGTACAAGACCCAGCAGGGCGAGGAGGCGACCCGTACCTTCGTCGCCTATATAAGTGGCTTGTTGACCTTGGTCCTGGCTTTGGTCACTGCGCTGGGCATCCTTGCCGCGCCGTGGGTGGTCTGGATCACCGCGCCTGGATTTGTCGATGACGCGGAAAAATACGCGCTGACCACCGACCTGCTGCGGGTGACCTTCCCCTATATATTGCTGATCTCGCTGTCGTCGCTGGTAGGCGCGATCCTCAATACCTGGAACCGTTTCTCGGTCCCGGCGTTCACCCCGACCCTGCTCAACGTCGCGATGATCGCCTTCGCCCTGCTGCTTACCCCGTACTTCGATCCACCCATCATGGCCCTGGCCTGGGGTGTGCTGGCCGGCGGGCTGGCCCAGCTGCTGTATCAACTGCCAGCGCTGAAGAAGATCGGCATGCTCGTGCTGCCACGCCTGAACCTGCGCGATAGCGGGGTGTGGCGCGTGCTCAAGCAGATGCTGCCGGCGATCCTTGGCGTCTCGGTCAGCCAGATCTCGCTGATCATCAACACCATTTTCGCCTCGTTCCTGGTGGCGGGTTCGGTGTCGTGGATGTACTACGCCGATCGTCTGATGGAGCTGCCGTCCGGGGTGCTGGGCGTGGCCCTGGGCACGATCTTGCTGCCAACCCTGGCCAAGACCTATGCCAACCGCGACCGCGATGAGTACTCGCGGATTCTCGACTGGGGCCTGCGCCTGTGCTTCTTGCTGGTGCTGCCATGTACCCTGGCCCTGGCGATTCTGGCCGAGCCATTGACCGTGGCACTGTTCCAGTACGGCAAGTTCACCGCCTTCGACGCGGCCATGACCCAGCGCGCGCTGGTCGCCTATTCGGTCGGCCTGCTGGCGATCATTCTGGTCAAGGTGCTGGCCCCGGGCTTCTATGCCCAGCAAAATATCCGCACCCCAGTAAAGATCGCGATCTTCACCCTGATCTCCACCCAGCTGCTCAACCTGGTGCTGGTCGGCCCGCTTGCCCACGCCGGCCTGGCCCTGGCGATCAGCATTGGTGCCTGCCTCAACGCCGGCTTGCTGTTCTGGAAGCTGCGCAGCCAGGACCTGTTCCAGCCGCAGCCGGGCTGGACGCGGTTCCTGCTCAAGCTGGTGCTGGCGGTGGGCTTGATGTCAGCGGTGTTGCTGGCTGGCATGCACTACATGCCAGCCTGGGAGCTGGGCGGGATGCTCGAGCGTTTCCTGCGTTTGGGCGCGTTGATCGCAGCGGGCGTGGTGACCTATTTTGGTTGCCTGTACCTGTGCGGTTTCCGCCCCCGGCATTTTGCCCGCAAGGCCCTGCACTGAGGCGCTGACCGGCCAAGCGTCGGTTTTTCACATTCCACGCCACCCCATGGCGCTGCTGCCTGTCACCAGCGCCCGGGTGTGGTTATAATCGACCACTTTATGAGCAAGAAGCGCGTTATGCAGCTGGTTCGAGGTCTTCACAACCTGCGCCCCGAGCATCGGGGCTGTGTCGCCACCATTGGCAACTTCGACGGGGTTCACCGTGGCCACCAGGCAATCCTGGCGCGCCTGCGTGAGCGCGGCCAGGACCTGGGCCTGCCCACCTGCGTGGTGATCTTCGAACCGCAGCCCCGCGAGTACTTCGCGCCCGAAACCGCCCCTGCGCGCCTGGCCCGCTTGCGCGACAAGGTCGAGCTGCTCGCCGGCGAGGGTATCGACCGGGTGCTGTGCCTGGCCTTCAACCAGCGCCTGAGCAAGCTCAGTGCCGATGCCTTCGTCAAGGCGATCCTGGTCGATGGCCTGGGTGTTCGCCACCTGGAGGTCGGCGACGACTTCCGCTTCGGCTGCGACCGCGCAGGCGACTTCGCTTTCCTGGTCGAAGCCGGCAAACAGTATGGCTTTAGCGTCGAAGCGGCCAATACCGTGGTCCAGGACGGCCTGCGCGTGAGCAGCACCAAAGTGCGCACCGCGCTGGCCAACGCCGACTTCGAGCTTGCCGCGCACCTGCTCGGCCGGCGCTACACCATTACCGGGCGTGTACTGCATGGCCAGAAGCTGGCCCGCCAACTCGGTACGCCGACCGCCAACATCCAGCTCAAGCGCCGCCGGGTCCCGCTCAGCGGGGTCTACCTGACCAGCGCCGAGATCGACGGCAAGGTCTGGCCGGGTGTGGCCAATATCGGAGTACGCCCCACCGTCGCGGGTGACGGGCGTCCTCACCTTGAGATTCATCTATTGGATTTTGCCGGCGACCTGTATGGCCGGCGCCTGACGGTGGAATTCCACCAAAAGCTGCGCGAAGAGCAGCGATTCGCCTCCCTGGAGGCGCTGAAGTCGGCGATCGACGCGGACATCGCCGCCGCACGTGCCCACTGGCACGCTCAACCGCTAACGAAGAGCCTGAAATGACCGACTACAAAGCCACGCTTAACCTTCCGGACACCGCCTTCCCGATGAAGGCCGGCCTGCCCCAGCGCGAACCGCAGATCCTGCAGCGCTGGGACAGCATTGGCCTGTACCGGAAGTTGCGCGAGATTGGCAAGGATCGTCCCAAGTTCGTCCTGCACGACGGCCCACCCTATGCCAACGGCAAGATCCACATCGGTCATGCGCTGAACAAGATTCTCAAGGACATGATTGTCCGCTCCAAGACCCTCTCCGGTTTCGACGCGCCGTATGTCCCGGGCTGGGACTGCCACGGCCTGCCGATCGAACACAAGGTCGAAGTCACCCACGGCAAGCACCTGAGCGCCGACCAGACCCGCGAGCTGTGCCGCGCCTATGCCGCCGAGCAGATCGAAGGGCAGAAGACCGAGTTCATCCGCCTGGGTGTGCTGGGTGACTGGGAGAATCCCTACAAGACGATGAACTTCGCCAACGAAGCGGGCGAGATCCGCGCGCTGGCCGAAATCGTCAAGCAAGGCTTCGTGTTCAAGGGTCTCAAGCCTGTGAACTGGTGCTTCGACTGTGGCTCGGCACTGGCCGAAGCCGAAGTCGAGTACGCCGACAAGAAGTCGCAGACCATAGACGTCGCCTTCCCGGTTGCCGACGCTGACAAGTTGGCCGCCGCCTTCGGCCTGGCCAGCCTGGCCAAGCCCACTGCCATCGTGATCTGGACCACCACCCCGTGGACCATCCCGGCCAACCAGGCGCTGAACATCCACCCGGAGTTCAACTACGCCCTGGTCGATACCGGCGAGCGTCTGCTGGTGCTGGCTGAAGAGCTGGTCGAGGCGTGCCTCAAGCGCTACAACCTGGAAGGCTCGGTGATCGCTACCGCGCCAGGTTCGGCACTGGAACTGATCAACTTCCGCCACCCGTTCTACGACCGCCTGTCGCCGATCTACCTGGCCGACTACGTCGAGCTGGGCGCCGGCACCGGTGTGGTTCACTCCTCGCCTGCCTATGGTGAAGACGACTTCGTCACCTGCAAGCGCTATGGCATGGTCAACGACGACATCCTCACTCCGGTACAAAGCAATGGCGTGTACGTGCCAAGCCTGGAATTCTTCGGCGGCCAGTTCATCTGGAAAGCCAACCCGGCAATCGTCGATAAGCTGCAGGAAGTCGGTGCGCTGCTGCACACCGAGACCATCAGCCACAGCTACATGCACTGCTGGCGCCACAAGTCGCCGCTGATCTACCGCGCCACCGCGCAGTGGTTCATCGGCATGGACCGCAAGCCAAACACCGGCGACACCCTGCGCGAGCGCGCGCTCAAGGCCATCGAGGAGACCAAGTTCGTTCCGGCCTGGGGCCAGGCCCGCCTGCACGCGATGATCGCCAACCGTCCCGACTGGTGCATTTCGCGTCAGCGTAACTGGGGCGTACCGATCCCGTTCTTCCTCGACAAGCAAAGCGGTGAGCTGCACCCGCGTACCGCTGAACTGATGGAAGAAGTCGCCAAGCGCGTTGAGCAAGAGGGCATCGAAGCCTGGTTCAAGCTGGACGCCGCCGAACTGCTCGGCGCCGAAGCCGACCAGTACGACAAGATCACCGACACCCTTGACGTCTGGTTCGACTCCGGTACCACCCACTGGCACGTGCTGCGCGGCTCGCACGACATCGGCCATGCCACCGGCCCGCGTGCCGACCTGTACCTGGAAGGGTCCGACCAGCACCGTGGTTGGTTCCACTCCTCGTTGCTGACCGGCTGCGCCATCGACAACCACGCGCCGTACCGCGAGCTGCTGACGCACGGCTTCACCGTCGATGAAAACGGCCGCAAGATGTCCAAGTCGCTGGGCAACACCATCGAGCCGCAGAAGGTCAACGACACCCTGGGCGCCGACATCATGCGCCTGTGGGTTTCGGCCACTGACTATTCCGGCGAGATGGCGGTCTCCGACCAGATCTTGCAGCGCAGCGCCGACGCCTACCGGCGGATCCGTAACACTGCGCGCTTCCTGCTCTCCAACCTGTCCGGCTTCGACCCGGCCCGCGACCTGCTGCCGGCCGAAGACATGCTGGCGCTGGATCGCTGGGCAGTGGACCGCACCCTGCTGCTGCAACGCGAGCTGGAAGAGCACTACAGCGAGTACCGTTTCTGGAACGTCTACTCGAAGATCCACAACTTCTGCGTGCAGGAGCTGGGCGGCTTCTACCTCGACATCATCAAGGACCGCCAGTACACCACCGGCGCCAACAGTGTCGCCCGCCGTTCCTGCCAGACCGCGCTGTACCACATCAGCGAGGCCCTGGTGCGCTGGATCGCGCCGATCCTGGCGTTCACTGCCGATGAGCTGTGGCAGTACCTGCCGGGCGAGCGCAACGAATCGGTGATGCTCAACACCTGGTATGAAGGGTTGTCCGAGCTGCCAGAAGGCTTCGAGCTGGATCGCGCCTACTGGGACCGCGTCATGGCGGTCAAGGCAGCGGTCAACAAAGAGCTGGAGAACCAGCGTGCGGCCAAAGCCATCGGTGGCAACCTGCAGGCAGAAGTCACCCTGTTCGCCGAAGAAGGCCTGAGCGCCGATCTGGCCAAGCTGGGCGACGAGCTGCGCTTCGTGCTGATCACCTCCGCCGCCAGCGTGGTGCCGTTCGTACAGGCGCCGGCCGATGCCGTAGCTACCGAAGTCGAAGGCCTGAAGCTCAAAGTGGTCAAGTCCGGTCACGCCAAGTGCGGCCGTTGCTGGCACTTCCGCGCCGACGTCGGGGCTAATCCTGAGCATCCAGAAATCTGCTCGCGTTGCGTCGACAACCTGAGCGGTTCCGGTGAGGTGCGCCACTATGCCTAACTCTGTTGCGGGGCGCTTCGGGCGCCTTGCCTGGCTCTGGCTGAGCCTGGTGGTGCTGGTCATCGACCAGGCCACCAAGGTCTATTTCGAAGGTGCCTTGAGCCTGTACCAGCAGATCGTGGTGATTCCCGACTACTTCAGCTGGACCCTGGCCTACAACACCGGCGCGGCGTTCAGCTTCCTGGCTGACAGTTCCGGCTGGCAGCGCTGGCTGTTCGCCCTGATCGCCCTGGTGGTCAGCGCCGTACTGGTGGTCTGGCTCAAGCGCCTGGGGCGCAACGAGACCTGGCTGGCAGTGGCCCTGGCCCTGGTACTGGGCGGTGCGCTGGGCAACCTGTACGACCGCATCGTGCTCGGTCACGTGGTCGACTTCATCCTGGTGCACTGGCAGAACCGCTGGTATTTCCCGGCCTTCAACGTGGCCGACAGCGCCATTACCGTCGGTGCGGTGATGCTGGCGCTGGATATGTTCAAGAGCAAGAAGTCCGAGGAGCCTGTGCATGACTGAGACCCGTATTGGCCAGAACACCGAAGTCACCCTGCACTTCGCGTTGCACCTGGAGAACGGCGACACCGTCGACAGCACGTTCGACAAGGCCCCGGCCGTGTTCAAAGTGGGTGATGGCAACCTGCTGCCTGGTTTCGAAGCCGCGCTGTTCGGCTTCAAGGCCGGTGACAAGCGCACCGTCACTGTCGCCCCAGAAAACGCCTTCGGCCAGCCGAACCCGCAGAACGTGCAAGTGATGCCGCGTTCGCAGTTCGCTGACATGGAACTCTCCGAAGGCCTGCTGGTGATCTTCAACGATGCCGCCAACGCGGAGCTGCCGGGGGTAGTCAAAGCCTTCGACGATGCCCAGGTGACCATCGACTTCAATCACCCATTGGCTGGCAAGACCCTGAGCTTCGAGGTGGAGATCCTCGCAGTGAAGGCCCTGTAAGCCAGGAGCTGAGCATGCAAATCAAACTCGCCAACCCTCGCGGCTTCTGCGCGGGGGTCGATCGGGCGATCGAGATCGTCAACCGCGCCCTGGAAGTCTTCGGTCCGCCGATCTATGTGCGTCACGAAGTGGTGCACAACAAGTTCGTGGTCGAAGACCTGCGCAACCGCGGCGCGATCTTCGTCGAGGAGCTCGACCAGGTGCCGGACGATGTCATCGTCATCTTCAGCGCCCATGGCGTTTCCCAGGCCGTGCGCCAGGAAGCGGCCGGGCGCGGCCTGAAGGTGTTCGACGCGACCTGTCCGCTGGTGACCAAGGTGCATATCGAAGTGGCCAAGTACAGCCGCGACGGGCGTGAATGCATCCTCATCGGCCACGCCGGGCACCCGGAAGTCGAAGGCACCATGGGCCAGTACGACGCCAGCAACGGCGGCTCGATCTACCTCGTCGAAGACGAGAAGGACGTGGCCAGCCTGCAAGTGCGCGACCCTGACCACCTGGCCTTCGTCACCCAGACCACGCTGTCGATGGACGACACCAGTCGCGTCATCGATGCCCTGCGCGCACGCTTCCCGAATATCGGCGGCCCGCGCAAGGACGACATCTGCTACGCCACCCAGAACCGCCAGGACGCGGTCAAGCAACTGGCAGACGAGTGCGATGTGGTGCTGGTCGTCGGTAGCCCGAACAGCTCCAACTCCAACCGCCTGCGTGAGCTGGCCGAGCGCATGGGCACCCCGGCCTACCTGATCGACGGTGCCGAAGACCTGCAGCAAGGCTGGTTCGACGGTATCGGCCGCATCGGCATCACCGCTGGCGCCTCGGCACCCGAGGTGCTGGTGCGCGGGGTGATCGACCAGCTCAAGTCGTGGGGCGCCACTGGCGCCGAAGAGCTCGATGGACGTGAGGAGAACATCACCTTCTCCATGCCCAAGGAGCTGCGGGTGCGTTCGCTGATCTGATCAGCTGCCTGCGCACAGTGGCCTTGCGGCCGCGTCTGTGCGCAGGCTCACCCTGCCGCTAGGCGCCAGCACCACCTGGCGCCGCTCGGCATCGTCGGGCTGGCCGCAGACCTCCAGCGTCCCCCCCAAGAAACCGCCATTGCCCCGCAATGGAATGCCCTGCGCACTGAACCGCACTTCATTACCCAAGCTGCCGACGATCTTCAGGTTTGTGCCAAGACGTTGCTCGCGCAGCAACTCACCGCTGTGCACGCGCAGCACCCGCCAGCCGATCCCCCAGTCACCCTGTAAGGGTTGCACTGCCACCGCTTGTTGCAACAGCAAGGCTTGGCCGCGCGCACTGCGCAGTGCCTGCGCCAGTTCGCGGGCGGCGGTTGCCCGTTGCAGGTCTTTGCTGATTGCGTTGTAGGCCGGCGCCGCAAGCTGTGTCAGAACCCCGGCCAGGGCCAGCGCAAACATCATTTGTATCAGTGTTACGCCCTGTTGCTTCACGCTGCATTCCTCCCTGGAACTGCTTCGCTTTAGCTTTGCGGACGACGGCCAACGGGTCTAGTCGGCCGGATTGCTGGCAGCTAGCGGGAAATTTCCCAAGGAGCACACCCATGCGTATGAGGCAGCGTGGAATGACCTTGCTTGAGGTCATGATTGCGGTAGTAGTGCTGGCGTTGGGCTTGATCGCCAGCGCTGGGTTGCAACTGCGTGCACTGCAGGCCACCGATAGCGCCCGGCGCGACACCCAAGCGGTGTACCTGGCGCAAGGCATGCTGGAAAACGCCAGGGCTGCAGGTCGGCTGGAGGCTAGCGCGCTGTCTCAGTGGCAGGCCCAGGTCAAAGCGTCCTTGGGCGCACGGGCCCAGGGCAGGGTAGTGCACACCGGCGACATGCTGGTGGTGGATATCCACTGGCCGGGCGCAGGCACGGCCGAGCGCCAGGGCATCAACTTGCAAGGCCAGCTATGAGCGCCCGTCAGCACGGTTTCAGCCTGCTCGAAGGGCTGCTGGCATTGGCCTTGGGCCTTACCCTTTTGGCAGCAGCGAGCCAGGTATTCGTCGCGAGTGTGCAGAGCTGGCGGCTGCAAGGCGCTGTAGCGCAATTGCAGGACGATGCCCGCTTGGCCTTGCAGCGCATGGCGCAGGATATCCGCATGACGGGCATGTTCGGCTGCCTGCGCCTGCAACCGAGTCATTTCGAAAACCCTGCACTCGCCACGGCCTTCGCTAGCCCTGTGCAGGTCATCCAAGGCGGACAGGGCCTGAGCCTGATAGTCGCGCAATTACCTGGCAGCGGCAGCCGCCCCGCCTGGACCGTGCTGACCGACTGCCGAAGCTGGGCGCAGGTGAGAAATGGCCCACAGCCAGGCAGCGAGCAGACCCTGGCATTTGCCATCAGTCGACATACCTATCTGCTGCGCGATTCGCGCCTGACCCTGATGCGTAATGGCGCTTCGCAGCCGTTGATCGACAATGTCCGAGACCTGCGTGCAACGCTGGTGGCGAGCGAGGAAGGCGAGCGTGTCGATGTGCAATTGACCCTGTTCGACCCGCAGTTTTCCATCGAGCAACGCCATGGCATCAGTGTGGCACTCAGAAACCGGCTGCCCGAGTCATGAAGCGCCAGCGCGGCATGGTGCTGCTGATCAGCCTGGTGCTCAGTTTACTGCTTGGCTTGCTCGCGGCCTCGGCCTTAAGCGATGGCTTGCTGCAGACACGCCTGGCCAGTCAGTTGCTGGCCAACGCGCGCGCCCTGGAGCAAGCCGAAGCAGCCCTGCTGGAGGGCGCGGCGCGGCTGGTGCTTGCTCCGCCGCCAGCCTGCCAACCGTGCATGCCCCCAGGGGATGCGTTCGACCTACGAGGCAGGCAGGGCGGCTGGCAAGCTGGCAACAGCGGCTTTTTCTTTTTGCAGAACCTGGGCGAGAGCTCCCGGGCCGCGCACCTGCCGGCAGGCTTGCAGGTGACCTTGTATCGGGTCACTGCGGTAAGTCAGCAGAGCAACGCGCGGCAGGTGCTGGAAGCGGTGTACGCGATTGAAGCCGGTCAACCCACTGCGCTGCACAGAATCCTCTGGCGGCAGAGATTGAGGGAGCCATGACATGCAGCAAGGCCTGAGCCTGATCGAGTTGTTGATTGTCGTGGCCGTCACCGGCATTCTGGCAGCCATTGCCTACCCCAGTTACAGCGACCAGTTGCGCCGCGCCGCGCGCAGCGAAGTGGTCGGCCTGCTGCATGACGCCGCCTTGCGCCTGGAGCGCCACCATGCGCAGAGCGGACAGTACGTCGACAGCGACCATCAGCTAGTTTCCTTGCCCGCCGGCAGCCGCTATTACAGCCTGCACGCGCAACGTGACGACGAGCGCTTTCGGCTGCTGGCCAGGCGCTTGCCGGGTAGCTTGATGGAGCATGACCGCTGTGGCGATTTTCAGCTCGACCAGGCGGGTGTGCGCAGCAACCCCAGCAGCGAGGGCGATGAGCGCGACTGCTGGGGCGGTTGAACGGGGATATCTCGGTTTTTTCAGGTGTTGGATCGACAGATGAGCAAGCAAGTAGTGATTGTCGGCGGTGGGGTGATCGGCCTGCTGACTGCGTTCAACCTGGCGGCAAAGGTCGACCAGGTGGTGGTATGTGATCAAGGCGAAGTCGGCCGCGAATCGTCCTGGGCCGGTGGCGGCATCGTCTCGCCGCTCTATCCCTGGCGCTACAGCCCGGCCGTGACCGCCCTGGCGCACTGGTCGCAGGATTTTTATCCACAGCTGGGCGAGCGCCTGTTCGCCAGTACAGGTGTCGATCCCGAAGTGCACACCACCGGCCTGTACTGGCTCGACCTCGATGACCAAGCTGATGCGTTGGCTTGGGCCGAGCGCGAGCAGCGTCCGCTGAGCGCTATGGATATCTCGGCCGCGTACGACGCCGTGCCCGTGCTGGGTGCGGGCTTCAAGCGGGCGATCTTCATGGAGGGCGTGGCCAACGTGCGTAATCCGCGCTTGGTCAAATCGCTCAAGGCCGCGCTGCTGGCGCTGCCGAACGTGAGCTTGCGCGAGCACTGCCAGATCACAGGTTTCTGTCAGCACGCTGGACGCATCACTGGCGTGCAGAGCGCCGAAGGTGTGCTCAGTGCCGATGAGGTGGTGCTCAGCGCTGGCGCTTGGAGTGGCGATCTGCTGCGCACGCTGGGCCTGGAGTTGCCGGTCGAGCCGGTCAAAGGGCAGATGATCTTGTTCAAGTGCGCGGAAGATTTCTTGCCGAGCATGGTCCTGGCCAAAGGGCGTTATGCGATCCCTCGGCGCGATGGGCATATTCTGGTGGGCAGTACCCTGGAGCATGCGGGCTATGACAAGACGCCGACCGAGGATGCGCTTGAAAGCTTGAAAGCCTCGGCGGTGGAGCTGTTACCGGCGTTGGCCGATGCCACTGTGGTGGGGCATTGGGCGGGGTTGCGGCCAGGCTCGCCTGAGGGCATTCCGTATATCGGGCCGGTGCCGGGGCATCAGGGGTTGTGGTTGAACTGTGGGCATTACCGCAATGGCCTGGTGCTGGCGCCAGCATCGTGCCAGCTGTTTTGCGATCTGTTGACCGGTGCCGAGCCGATCATCGATCCCGCGCCGTACGCCCCGGCTGGGCGTTTGGGCTGAAATCGCTATCGCGGGGCAAGCCCGCTCCCACGCAGGGCCACTTGACGTAAGCGGGCTTGCAACTTGATGTAAGCGGGCTTGCAACTTGGCGTGGGAGCGGGCTTGCCCCGCGATAGCGATGGCGAAGGCACCGCTTAACCCACGACTGGCGCCTGCAAATGCCGACTCGGATAATGCTGCTCATACACCTTGCACACCCGCAACACCTGCTCATCGGCAAATCGCCCAGCCACCACCTGCAGCCCCACCGGTAGCCCCTCGCGAGTAAACCCGCAAGGCACCGACGCCGCTGGCTGCTGGGTCAAGTTGAACGGATAGCTGAACGGCGTCCACTCCATCCACTGGCCCATGCCTGACCCAGGCGGCACATTGTGCCCGGCCTCGAACGCCACCAGCGGCATCATCGGCGACACCAGCACGTCATAGCGCTGATGGAAGGCATTCATCCGCGCCACCAACTCAGCCCGTGCTTCCAGTGCCTCGGTGTACTGATTCAGGCTGATATCCGCACCGCGCTCGGCGATCCAGCGCAACCCCGGGTCGAGCAGGTCACGCTGCGCCGGCGACAATTGGCTGGCCAGCCGCGCCGCCCCGGCGAACCACAAGGTGTTGAAGGTATCGAGCGGATCGGCAAAACCCGGATCGACTTCCTCCACCTGCGCGCCCAACCGTGCCAGGCGTTGCACTGCTTGCGCGGTCAGCGCCTGAATCTGCGGGTCGACCTTCACGTAGCCAAAATCGGCGCTGTAGGCGATGCGCAGGCCGTTCAGATCTTGATCGTCACTCAACCACGGCACCTGCCGCGGCGCCCCGGCCAGGCCGTCGCGTGGATCGGGCCGAGCCACGCAATCGAGCATCAGCACCGCATCATCGACCGTTCGGGTCATCGGCCCCAGGTGCGACAGCAGGGTCATGGCGCTGGCCGGCCACTGCGGCACATAACCAAAGGTCGGCTTGATCCCGAAGGTGCCAGTGAAGGCACAGGGAATGCGGATCGAACCACCGGCATCGCTGCCCTGATGCAACACGCCAAGGTTGAGCGCTGCTGCCGCCGCCGCACCGCCCGACGAGCCACCTGCGGTCAGGCGCGTGTCCCAAGGATTGCGGGTAATGCCATACAGCGGATTGTCAGTGACGCCTTTCCAGCCGAACTCGGGCGTGGTGGTCTTGCCCACCAGTACCGCCCCGGCCTCACGCATGAAGGCAGAGAAGGGCGCGTCCACCTCCCAAGGGCCAGCCGCCGACGTGGTCAGCGAGCCCTTGCGCGTGGGCATGCCGCGGGTCAGGGTCAGGTCTTTGATCGAAGCAGGCACGCCATCCAGCCGGCCACAGGGTTCGCCGCGCTGCCAGCGTTGTTCGCTGGCGCGGGCGGCGGCGCGAGCGCCTTCGCCGTCGACATGGCAATAGGCGTTCACCGCCGGATTGTGGCGATCGATGCGCGCCAGTACATCGTCAACTACTTCAACAGGTGACAGCTGGCGCTGGCGGAACAGCTCGAGCAGTTCGACGGCGGTGAGTTCGCCGATAGCGGTCTTGCCAGTCATCTCAATGGGCTCCCTGATTGGCGGCCTGGAACATGGCGCGCAGCAGTACGTCGCAGCCGTCGGCCAGATCCTGTGGCGCGGCGTTCTCGATCTCGTTATGGCTGATACCACCTTCGCACGGCACGAAGATCATCCCGGCAGGGCCCAGCTCGGCGACGAAGATCGCATCGTGGCCAGCGCCGCTGACGATATCCATATGGCTCAGGCCCAGCTCGCGGGCGCCCTGGCGCACGGCATCGACGCACTGCTCGGCGAAGTACAGCGGGGGGAAGTCGGCAGTCGGCGTGAGTTCGACGCTCAGGCCATGCTTGGCCGCGCTCGCCTCGATCACTTCGCGCACCTCGGCGACCATCGCGTCGAGGTGGCCGGGGTCGAGGTGGCGCAGGTCGATGGTCATCTGCACCTGCCCAGGAATGACGTTGCGCGAGCCAGGGTGCACGTTCAGGCAACCGACCGTGCCACAGGCGTGCGGCTGGTGAGCGTGGGCGATGCGGTTGACCGCCGCGACCACTTCAGCGGCGCCGACCAGGGCGTCTTTACGCAGGCGCATTGGGGTAGGGCCGGCGTGGGCTTCGACGCCGGTCAGCACCAGGTCGAACCACTTCTGCCCCAGGCAGCCCTGCACCACGCCGATCGTGGTACGCAGGTCTTCGAGCACCGGCCCCTGCTCGATATGCGCCTCGAAATAGGCGCCCACCGCATGCCCGGTCGGCACGCGTGGGCCGGCATAGCCGATGCGCTGCAACTCAGCCCCCACCGACAGCCCCTGATCGTCGACCTTGTCCAAGGTCTCCTGCAGGCCGAACTTGCCGGCAAACACGCCTGAACCCATCATGCACGGCGGGAAGCGCGAGCCCTCCTCGTTGGTCCACACCACCACTTCCAGTGGCGCTTCGGTGCTCAGGCCAAGGTCATTGAGGGTGCGGATCACCTCCAGCCCGGCCATCACCCCATAGCAGCCGTCGAACTTGCCGCCGGTGGGCTGGGTGTCGATATGGCTGCCGGTCATCACCGGTGGCAAGTCAGGATTACGCCCCGGCCGACGGGCGAAGATATTGCCAATGGCGTCAACGCTCACCGTACATCCGGCATCCGTGCACCACTGCACGAACAGGTCGCGTGCCTGGCGGTCGAGGTCGGTCAGGGCCAGGCGGCACACGCCACCCTTTTGCGTGGCACCCAGGCGGGCCAGGTCCATCAACGATTGCCACAGGCGTTCGCGGCTGACCAGCGCGCCTTGGCCAAGCAGGTGTTGCGAGGGATCGATGCGGGTATTCATGGTCCATCTCTCCTAATGCAAATCTCATGGATTTAGCAGGGACCCTGTAGGAGCGGGCTTGCCCGCGAAGAGGCCGGTTCAGGCCTCATCGGTGGATGGCAAGGGCTGCGCCCTTGTTCGCGGGCAAGCCCGCTCCCACAGGGTTTTGTAGTGTCTGCACAGCGTCCGGGGCTAGGCGCTCAGGGCCAGGTAGCGGTTCTTGATGCTTGGGTCGGCGCGAAACTGCTCGGCGCTGCCCTGGTAGGCCACCCGGCCTTGTTCGAGCACGTAGTGGCGGTCGGCGAGGGCGTCGCAGACCTTGAGGTTCTGCTCCACCAGCAGGATCGACAGGCCTTCGTCCTTGATCCGCCGCAGGATCTTCACCAGCTCATCGACGATCACCGGCGCCAGGCCCTCGGTCGGCTCATCGAGAATCAGCAGTTTCGGGTCGTTGAGTAGCGCACGGGCGATAGCCAGCATCTGCTGTTCACCGCCAGACAGGGCAAAGCCATTGTTGCGCCGGCGCTCCTTGAGCCGTGGGAACATCGCGTAGACATCCTCCAGCTGCCAGCGGCTGTCCTTGCGCGCGGCAATCTTGAGATTCTCCTCGACGTTGAGCTGGCGGAAGATCCCGCGATGCTCGGGCACCAGTGCGATGCCCTGGCGAGCGATGTCGAAGATCTCGCGGCCAACCAACGCCTGGCCGTTGAACTGGATCTGCCCCTGCCGGGGCCGGACGATGCCGAGAATGCTGCGCAGGGTGGTGGTCTTGCCGGCGCCGTTGCGTCCGAGCAGGGTCACCAGTTCACCGGCCTCCACTTTCAGTGAGACCCCTTCGAGCACATGGCTCTTGTCGTAGTAGGAATGGATCGAATCGACGCTGAGCATCAGGCGGCCTCTCCAAGGTAGGCGGTGCGCACGCGCTCGTCGTTGCGCACCTGGTCCGGGGTGCCCTCGACCAGGATCTGGCCGTGGCTCATGACAGTGATGCGCTGGCTGATCGACATGACGATGCTCATGTTGTGCTCGATCAGCAGCACGGTATGGTCGCGACCCAGGTCGCTGATCAGCTCGGTCATCACCGGAATGTCATCGATGCCCATGCCCGAGGTGGGCTCATCGAGCATCAGCAGGGTAGGCTTGGCGCAAATCGACATGCCCACTTCCAGCACCCGCTGCTGGCCGTGCGACAGCTCGCCAGCCAGGGTTTCGGCGCGGCCGTTGAGCTTGAGCCGCTCCAGCACCTGGTCGGCGGTGTCCCAGTGGCTGCGCTTGTGCTCGACACTGCGCCAGAAGTTCAGCGCACCGAGGCCATCGCGGCCTTGCGCGGCCAGGCGCAGGTTCTCGCGCACGCTGAGGTTCTGGAACAGGCTGGTGAGCTGGAACGAGCGCGCCATGCCCAGCGCCACCCTGCCGTGGGAGGGTTTGCGGATGATGTCCTGGTCGTTGAACAGGATCTTGCCAGCGGTGGCCTGGCGCTCGCCGGTCAGGCAGTGGAACAGGCTGGTCTTGCCGGCGCCGTTGGGGCCGATGACCGTGTGGATGGTGCCCGCGCGGACCTTCAGGTCTACCCCATCGACGGCGCGGAACGGCCCATAGGCCAACTGCAGATTGCGGGTTTCCAGGAGAAATTCACTCATCACAGGGTCTCCTTGGTCTTGGCATCGAGGGTGCGCGAGGGTTGCAGACGCTTGACCAGGTCGGCCAGGCCGCCCCACAAGCCGCCACGCATGAACACCACCACCAGGATCAGAATCGCCCCCAGCAGCATCAGCCAGCGCGGCCATAGCTCCGACAGCACATCGCCAAGCACGACGATGGCGCCGGCGCCCAGTAGCGAGCCGAACAGCGAGCCGGTGCCGCCGACGATGGTCATGATCAGGATGTTTTCGCTCATCATCAGGTCGATGTTCGACAGCGGCGCGAAGTGCAGCAGCATCGCGTACAGCGCCCCGGCGATGCCGGTGATGGCGCCAGACAACATGAACACCAGGATCTTGAAGTGGCGGATGTCGTAGCCAATCGCCGCGGCGCGGGTCTCATTCTCGCGGATCGCCAGCAAGGTGCTGCCAAAGGGCGAACGGATCACCCGCAGTGCGCCAGCGAAGATCAGCAAGAACAACACGGCGACGAAGGCATAGAAGTGCCGTGGGTCAGCCAGGTCGACCAGCACGTGGCCAGCGATCTCGATGTTCGGCCGCGGCACATCGAGCAGGCCGTTGTCGCCGCCGGTCCAGCCGCTCAGGGTGTAGGCGAGGAAATACGCCATCTGGCTGAAGGCCAAGGTCAGCATGACGAAGTAGATGCCCTTGCGGCGGATCGCCAAGGCGCCCACCAGCAACGCCAACAGGGCACCGAACAGCGCCGCGCCGACCAGCGCGCCGAGCATGCCCCAGTGCAGGTGGATCATCAGCAGCGCCGCGCCATAGGCGCCCGCGCCGAAGAAGATGCCCTGGCCGAACGACAGCAGCCCGGTGTAGCCCAGCAGCAGGTTACAGGCCAGCGCCGCGAGACCGAAGATCAGGATCTCGGTAGCCAGGGTCGCCGACGGCAAGATCAGCGGCAGGCCGATCAGGCTGACGATCAGCAGCAACAGCAGGGCAGGGCCGTGACCCTTGGCCACTGCCAGTGGATTCTTGTCAGTCATGTTCATGCTCTCCCGAACAGGCCGTAGGGACGAACCAGGATCACCGCCGCCATCGCGCCGTAGATCATCAGGCTGGCGCCTTGCGGCCAGAGGCTGGTCATCATGCTTTGCACCACACCCACCAGCAGCCCGCCCACCAGCGCGCCGCCGAACGAGCCCATGCCCCCGATCACCACCACCACGAAGGCGATACCGAGGATCTCCGGGCCAACGAACGGCTGGGCACCGCGCAGCGGCGCGAACAGCACCCCGGCGACACCGGCCAGGCCAACGCCAAGGGCGAAGGTCAGGGAGAACAGGCGGAAGATGTTGGTGCCCAGCAGCGACACGGTTTCGGTGCTTTCACTGCCAGCCCGCACCAGGGCGCCGAAGCGGGTGCGCTCCAGCAGCAGCCACAGGCCCAGGCCGATCAGCGCTGCGAAACCGATCAGGAACAGGCGGTAGTAGGGGTAGATGAAGTCGCCGACGATCAGTACCCCGCGCAGCTCCGGCGGCACCGCGATGTGCTTGCCGACCGGGCCCCAGATCAGCACCGAGGCTTCCTGGATGATCAGTGCGATGCCGAGGGTGACGAGGATCTGGAAGGTGTGTGGCAGGTGGTAGATGCGCTTGATCAGCACGCGCTCGACCGCCCAGGCCAGGGCCGCCACCGCCAAGGGCGCGATCAGCAGCGCCAGCCAGAAGTTACCGGTCAGGGCCACGGCGGTGTAGCACAGGTAGGCGCCGAGCAAGAAGAACGCGCCATGGGCGAAGTTGACGAAGTTGAGCAGGCCGAAAATGATCGTCAGGCCCACGGCGATGAGGAAGTAGATCATCCCCAGCCCTAGGCCGTTGAGCAGCTGGAACAGGTACAAATCGAGCATGGAAGTGCCCTCTGCAGCGCGCCGAGCGCCTGCATCTGTGCAAAAAATGGGACCAGCGCCGCGGCTCAGGCCAGGGCGCAACCGGTGTGATCGACCTCGACGAACGAGCGGCCGGCGCTGAGCACCTCGGCCAAATCGTCTTCATCGCGCATCTGCGCCTGCGGCTTGCCCCGCAGCAGGTAGTAGTCCTTGAGCACCTGGTGATCGCCGGGGCGGATCAGCTCCTCGCCGGTCGGCCCCTGGAAGCGCATGCCCTGTAGCGCCTGGGATACCGCCGCACCATCGAGGCTGCCGGCTTTGACGATGGCCTCGAGCATGACCTTGGTGCCGATGTAGTCGGCGGCCAGCGGGTAGTTGGGGTTGATGCCGTAGGCCTTGCGGGTGGCTGCGACCAGCTCGCGGTTCAGCGGGGTGTCGACCTGGTGCCAGTACTGCGCGCCGAGGTAGACGCCTTCAAGTACATCGCTGCCCAGCTCCTGGAACTGATCCAGGCCGGCCGACCACACCAGCAGCACTTTCATCCGCTCCTTGATGCCGAAATTGACCGCCTGGCGCAGGGCGTTGGATGACTGGCTGCCGAAGTTGAGCAACACCAGTACGTCGGGCTTGGAGGCGATGGCGTTGGTCAGGTAGCCGGAGAATTCCTGCTCTTGCAGCGAGTGGTAGCTGTTGCCGATGTGTTCGATGCCGTGCTCGGCGAACACCTTGCGCGCGTTGTCCAGCAGGGCATCGCCGAACACGTATTGCGGGGTGATGGTGTACCAGCGCTTGGCCTCGGGCAGCAGCTTGATCATCGGCACCAGGGTTTCGCGAATGGCGCCGTAGGTCGGCACCGACCAGCGGAAGGTCGAGCTGTTGCAGTCCTTGCCGGTGATCTCGTCGGCGCCGACCGGGGTCATGAACACGCCGCCGGCCTTGTGAATCTCCTTGGACACCGCCAGCGCCGAGGAGGACAGGGTGCAGCCCTGGAAGAAGCGCGCGCCATCCTGGCCGATGGCTTCCTGAACCTTGCGTACCGCTTTACCGGCGTTGCCCTCGGTGTCGATGACCTTGTACTTCAACGGTCGGCCGAGCAATTGCGGGTGTTCGGCAATGGCCAGGCGCGAACCCATGTCGGCGTATTTGCCATAACTGGCAAACGCCCCGGACATCGACTTCAGTCCGTAGAAGGTCAGCGGCTCTTCGGCGAATGCCCGGTGCGCTCCGAGGGGGAGGCTACCGAGGGCACCCAGGGCAAGGCCTGCCTTGAGCAGGGTACGTCTTTGCATGAGTAACTCCTTGGTTGTGGTTATTAGGCAGGAGTGGCAATGACAAAGCGGGTACGGCTGGGCCTGTGCGCAGGCCTCTGTCCAGGCGGATCAGTGGTGGTGATCGAACTCCAGCAGGAAGTTGCGGGCGACCTCGCCTTCGAGCGCGGTCATGTGGTGTTCGGCGTCGCACATGTGCTCGTGCATCAGACGGCGCACGGCCTGTTCGTCGCTGGCGCGTAATGCCAGCAACAGTTGCTTGTGGTAGTCGATGTTGGCTGCGGCGAACTGCTGGCGCTTGGGCAGGTAGGCTTTTTTCAGCACCACCAGGTCGCGCAGCAGGTCGTTGAGAAACACCGCCATGAAGCTCAATAGCGGGTTGGGGCAGCGGCGCGCGAGCAGGGTATGGAACTCAAGCTCGGCCAGGCGTTGTTCGCGCTGGCCCTCTTCGCTGTCTTCGGGGGCGCTGCAGAAATCGATGTTGGCTTGCAGAGCGGCGTAGTCGTCTTCGCTCAGCTTGCCCATCACCGACACCGCCAGCTCCACTTCGATGACCTTGCGCAACTGGTAGACCTGCTCGCCGTCCAGGTGCTGGAAGTGCAGGTAGTTGCGCAGGGCGCGGCTGGCCGGTTCAGTGCCGACTTCATTGAGGTAGGCGCCGCCGCTGGGGCCGGTGCGGGTACTGACCAGGCCTTCGACTTCCAGGGCCTTGAGTGCTTCACGGGCGGTGCCCTTGGAGCATTCGAAGTGCTCCATCAGCTCGCGCTCGGTGGGCAGGCGGTCACCCGGGTGCAGGGCCTCGGTGACGATCGAGCGCTTCACCGATTCGACGATCATGTCGGAGAGCTTCTGGCGTTTGCGCTTGGGTTTGAGCATGGCTGCTAATTTTTCATATTTATGCGGATAAATAGGATTTAGCGAACTTTGCTCGGGTGGGTCAATGGTGGCGGCGGGGGAGGGGTCGTAAATAGTGTGGAAGGGTCGGGGAGAGATATGTGCCGAAGTCTGTGCCGTCAGAATGCACTCGCGGGGCAAGCCCGCTCCCCCGTTTGCTCACAGATCATTGATCTGGCGTGGGAGCGGGCTTGCCCCGCGAGTGGCCGGCCGAATTAATGCTTCTGCTCAGGCCCCTGCTCCAGATGCGCCTGGCTGCAATACCACTGGCCGCCCCGCTGCAAAGCCCGGTCATTGGGCAGATGCACGCCACAATGCGCACAACGCACCATCTTCAGCGGGTCATCGAGCTTCTGCTCAGGGCGTGATTGCTGGCTGAGCTTGAATTTGCGCCACAGCCAGAACGCGGCGGCGATCAGGGCAATCCAGAAGAGTAGGCGAACCATGGTGTCCAGCTTGTCGAGAAATAGAGGCCACAGTCTAGGACGCGGGCATGAAAAAAGGGAGGCCTGGGCCTCCCTTTCTGCTGCTGCACTGAATCAGTCGAACAGACCAAAGGTCGCGTAGCTGAACCAGGAGCGGTCTTTCTCGGCTTCTTTCGGACCTTCCGGCAGGATCGGGTCGCCGTTCTCGTCTTTGGGCAGCAAGTCTTGCGGCATTTCCGAACGGGCATCCTTGAACTGACGGACCACGTCCTGGTTGGCGCGGGTTTCACCCGGCGGCAGCGGGGTTTCGGTCTCGATCAGGCCCAGGGTGGCCTTGGACAGCCACGAACGGCCATCAGCCTCGTCCTGCTTAGGCTCGAAGTTGCCATCGACCAGGCTTGGATGGTTCGGGTAGTTGAGCTTGAGGGTTTCCAGGCTGGTGGCAGCCAGCTCGTCCAGGTGCAGACGCTGGTAAGACTCGACCATCACCGCCAGGCCGTCGCCGACCGATGGGGTTTCCTGGAAGTTCTCGACCACGTAGCGGCCACGGTTGGCGGCGGCTACATAAGCCTGGCGGCTCAGGTAGTAGTCGGCAACGTGGATTTCGTAGGAGGCCAGCAGGTTGCGCAGGTAGATCATGCGCTGCTTGGCGTCCGGCGCGTAGCGGCTGTTGGGGAAGCGGCTGGTGAGCTGGGCGAACTCGTTGTACGAGTCGCGGGCAGCGCCTGGGTCACGCTTGGTCATGTCCAGCGGCAGGAAGCGCGCCAGCAGGCCGCGGTCCTGGTCGAACGAGGTCAGGCCTTTCAGATAATAGGCGTAGTCGACGTTCGGGTGCTGTGGGTGCAGACGAATGAAGCGCTCGGCAGACGACTTGGCCGCCTCTGGCTCCGAGTTCTTGTAGTTGGCGTAGATCAGCTCGAGCTGGGCCTGGTCGGCGTAGCGGCCGAACGGGTAGCGCGATTCCAGGGCCTTGAGTTTGTTCACGGCGCTGGTGTAGCTCTTGTTGTCCAGGTCGGCCTGCGCCTGCTGGTACAACTCGGCTTCGCTGAGGTTCTCGTCAATCACTTCCTTGTTCGAGGAACAGGCAGCGGTGAGCCCGAGGATGGCGATCAGCAGCAGGTGTTTCACTTGCATGGCGGCTTGCGTCCTTTGACGGCCGCTGTCTTGGGCGGTGCCGTCCTGTTATGATGAGCGCCCCCGGCCTAACCCCGGGGCAAAAGAAGCCGTATTTAACCACAAGCGCGCAGTTGAAACCAAAGGCTGTGCGCCCGCCGAATCGAGCATGTCCGAGATCATTCAACTTAGCGCAGAGGTGCCGTCCGAACTGGGCGGTCAACGCCTCGACCAGGTCGCCGCCAAACTGTTCGCCGAGTACTCGCGTTCGCGCCTGTCCTCCTGGATCAAAGATGGCCGCCTGACGGTCGATGGCCAGGTCGTTCGTCCCCGCGACATCGTCCATGGTGGCTCCGTTCTGGCCCTTGAAGCCGAACAGGAAGCCCAGGGCGAGTGGATCGCCCAGGACATCGAACTGGACATCGTTTACGAAGACGACCAGATCCTGGTGATCAACAAGCCGGCAGGCTTGGTGGTGCACCCGGCGGCTGGCCACGCCGATGGCACCCTGCTCAATGCCCTGCTGCATCACGTGCCGGATATCGTCAACGTGCCGCGTGCGGGCATTGTCCATCGCCTGGACAAAGACACCACCGGCCTGATGGTGGTGGCCAAGACCCTGCAAGCGCAGACCAAACTGGTCGAGCAGCTGCAGAGCCGTACGGTCAGCCGCATTTATGAGTGCATCGTGATTGGCGTGGTCACCTCCGGTGGCAAGATCGACGCCCCGATCGGTCGCCACGGCGGCGCGCGCCAGCGCATGGCGGTCACCGAAGGCGGCAAGCCTGCGGTCAGCCACTATCGGGTGCTGGAGCGTTTCCGTTCGCACACCCATGTGCGGGTCAAGCTGGAAACCGGCCGTACCCACCAGATTCGTGTGCACATGGCCCACGTCGGCTTCCCGCTGGTCGGTGACCAGACTTACGGTGGACGCTTCCGCATTCCACCGGCGGCCGACCAGGACATGGTCCAAGCGCTCAAGCACTTCCCGCGTCAGGCCCTGCATGCACGCTTCCTGGCCTTGAAGCACCCCACCACCGGGCAGGTGATGAAGTGGGAGTCGCCGCTGCCGGATGACTTCGTCGAGCTGCTGACCCTGCTGCAAGACGACCGCGGCAGCTTTATCGGATGAACGGCCTGACGCAGTTGTTGCGCCCCGACTGGCCGGCCCCGGCCACGGTGCACGCCTGCGTCACTACCCGTGAGGGTGGGGTGAGCCTGCCTCCTTATGAAAGCTTCAATCTTGGCGACCATGTGGGCGATGACCCGGCAGCGGTTGCCGAGAACCGTCGTCGCCTGAGCGATCAATTCGCCATCCAGCCGGCCTGGCTCAAGCAGGTACATGGAATGGTGGTGGCGGATGCCGATCCGGCAATAGTTGCCGAAGCTGATGCCAGCTGGACCGATCAAGCCGGTATCGCCTGCACCGTGATGACTGCCGATTGCCTGCCTGCGTTGTTCTGCGATCGCGCCGGCACCCGCGTGGCCGCGGCCCATGCTGGCTGGCGCGGATTGGCCGGGGGCGTGCTGGAAGCTACGCTCGATCGGCTGCAAGTGCCTGCTGAGCAGGTGCTGGTCTGGCTCGGCCCGGCCATTGGCCCGCAGGCGTTCGAGGTCGGGCTGGAAGTGCGTGATGCCTTCACTGCGGTGCATCCGGAGGCTGCCCGAGCCTTCGTGCCGGGGGAGCGTCCTGGCAAGTTGATGGCCGACATCTATGAGCTGGCGCGTATTCGCCTGGCGGCGCGTGGAGTCACTGCTGTTTATGGCGGGGGTTTTTGCACGGTGAGCGATCCGCGCTTCTTCTCTTATCGACGTACGCCGCAAGGCGGGCGTTTCGCTTCTCTGGTGTGGCTCGCCGGCGCAACCTCCTGAATTCTGTTTCTACGGGATTTGTATATCGGTCCGGTGCCCGTGGAAACGTCCTGACTGACTCCAGTCAATCCCGCTACGCTTGAATCTTGCACAATCAGCCCAATCTACTGGTTATCTCAGGCAGGTTTCTTCATCAGGTGTATCCATCGCTCCGGCCTGCCCTTATAGGAAGGTATCCCCATGCGAATAGACCGTTTAACCAGCAAGCTGCAATTAGCGTTATCTGATTCCCAATCCCTGGCCGTTGGCATGGACCATCCGGCCATCGAGCCTCTGCACCTGTTGCAGGCGCTGATCGACCAGCAAGGCGGCTCGATCAAGCCGCTGCTGATGCAGGTTGGCTTCGACGTCAACAGCCTGCGCACGGCGTTGAGCAAAGAGCTCGACCAACTGCCGAAAATCCAGAACCCCACCGGCGACGTGAACATGTCGCAGGACCTGGCGCGCCTGCTCAACCAGGCCGACCGCCTGGCCCAGCAGAAGGGCGACCAGTTCATCTCCAGCGAGCTGGTGCTGCTCGCCGCCATGGATGAAAACAGCAAGGTCGGCAAACTGCTGCTCGGCCAGGGCGTGAGCAAAAAAGCCCTGGAGAACGCCATCAACAACCTGCGCGGCGGCGCGGCGGTCAATGACGCCAACGCCGAAGAGTCGCGTCAGGCCCTGGACAAGTACACCGTCGACCTAACCAAGCGCGCCGAAGAAGGCAAGCTCGACCCGGTGATCGGCCGTGACGACGAGATCCGCCGTACCGTGCAGGTGCTGCAACGCCGCACCAAGAACAACCCAGTGCTGATCGGTGAGCCTGGCGTGGGTAAAACCGCCATCGCCGAAGGCCTTGCCCAGCGCATCATCAACGGCGAAGTGCCCGACGGCCTCAAAGGCAAACGCCTGCTGGCCCTGGATATGGGCGCGCTGATCGCTGGCGCCAAGTACCGCGGTGAGTTCGAAGAGCGCCTCAAAGGCCTGCTCAACGAGCTGTCCAAGCAGGAAGGCCAGATCATCCTGTTCATCGACGAGCTGCACACCATGGTCGGCGCCGGTAAAGGCGAGGGCGCCATGGACGCTGGCAACATGCTCAAACCGGCCCTGGCCCGTGGCGAGCTGCACTGCGTGGGTGCTACCACGCTCAATGAGTACCGCCAGTTCATCGAGAAGGACGCAGCCCTTGAGCGGCGCTTCCAGAAGGTGCTGGTCGAAGAGCCGAGCGAGGAAGACACCATCGCCATCCTGCGCGGCCTGAAAGAGCGTTATGAAGTGCACCACAAGGTGGCCATCACCGACGGCGCGATCATCGCAGCGGCCAAGCTCAGCCACCGCTACATCACCGATCGCCAGCTGCCGGACAAGGCCATCGACCTGATCGACGAAGCGGCCAGCCGCATCCGCATGGAAATCGACTCCAAGCCGGAGGTGCTCGATCGCCTCGACCGTCGCCTGATCCAGCTCAAGGTCGAATCGCAGGCGCTGAAGAAAGAAGAAGACGAGGCCGCCAAGAAACGCCTCGAGAAGCTCACCGAAGAAATCGAGCGCCTGGAGCGCGAATACTCCGACCTCGAAGAGATCTGGGCTTCGGAGAAAGCCGAAGTACAGGGCTCTGCGCAGATCCAGCAAAAGATCGAGCAGGCCCGTCAGGAGCTGGAAGCCGCTCGCCGCAAAGGCGACCTGAGCCGCATGGCCGAACTGCAGTACGGGGTGATCCCGGACCTGGAGCGCAGCCTGCAGATGGTCGACCAGCACGGCAAGACCGAGAACCAGCTGCTGCGTAACAAGGTGACTGAAGAAGAGATCGCCGAAGTGGTCTCCAAGTGGACCGGCATCCCCGTCGCGAAAATGCTCGAAGGCGAGCGCGAGAAGCTGCTGAAGATGGAGGAGCTGTTGCACCAACGGGTGATCGGCCAGAACGAAGCGGTCACTGCCGTGGCCAACGCGGTACGCCGTTCGCGTGCCGGGCTGTCCGACCCGAACCGGCCGAGTGGCTCGTTCCTGTTCCTCGGCCCGACCGGTGTCGGTAAGACCGAACTGTGCAAGGCCTTGGCCGAGTTCCTGTTCGACACTGAAGAGGCGATGGTGCGTATCGATATGTCCGAGTTCATGGAGAAACACTCCGTGGCTCGCCTGATCGGCGCACCACCAGGCTATGTTGGTTACGAAGAGGGCGGCTACCTGACCGAAGCCGTGCGCCGCAAGCCGTATGCCGTGGTGCTGCTGGATGAGGTCGAGAAGGCTCACCCGGATGTATTCAACGTGCTGTTGCAAGTGCTTGAAGACGGTCGCCTGACCGACAGCCACGGTCGCACGGTGGACTTCCGCAATACAGTCATCGTGATGACCTCCAACCTGGGCTCGGCGCAGATCCAGGAGCTGGTCGGCGATCGTGAGGCGCAGCGTGCGGCGGTGATGGATGCGGTGGGTAACCACTTCCGTCCGGAGTTCATCAACCGCATCGACGAAGTGGTGGTGTTCGAACCGCTGGGCCGCGAGCAGATCGCTGGCATCACCGAAATCCAGCTCGGCCGTCTGCGCAGCCGCCTGGCCGAACGCGAGTTGAGCTTGAGCCTGAGCCCAGAGGCGACCGACAAGCTGATCGCCGTCGGTTACGACCCGGTGTATGGCGCACGGCCACTGAAGCGTGCGATCCAGCGCTGGATCGAGAACCCGCTGGCGCAGTTGATCCTGGCAGGCGAGTTTTTGCCAGGTTCGGCGATTACCGCCAAGGTCGAAGGCAACGAAATCGTCTTTGCCTAAAAAAAAGCCCCGCGAAAGCGGGGCTTTTTTTGTGTTCTGGAAAATATTTTGTGCCTTTGCCGGCCTCATCGCGGGGCAAACCCGCTTCCACGAAGCTTCTCACAGCCATTTACGGCGCGTGTCTGTTCACGTGTCTGGGGTGCGTGGGAGCGGGCTTGCCCCGCGATGAAGCCCGCCCAACCCCCGAAAAACCTAGGCCTCACCACCTTTCTTGATAACTTGCTGAAAATTTTGAAATTTTTGCTTGCATCAAAATTCGAGTGCCCCTAATATACGCCCCGCTGTCAGGCACTAAGCGAATCACCAGCAACATCGGTGATCGCAAAACAACTTAGAAATCAGTAAGTTGAATGAAAAAAAGTGGTTGACAAGCAAAACGAAGAATGTAGAATAGCCGGCCTCAGCAGCGACAACGCGAAAGCGGATAGCCAAAGAGATCGAAGCTAACACAGACTTCGAAGCTGTAAAGATGTACCGAAGTTCAGTTCCGCGATAGCTCAGTCGGTAGAGCAAATGACTGTTAATCATTGGGTCCCTGGTTCGAGTCCAGGTCGCGGAGCCAATCTCGGGGTGTAGCGCAGTCCGGTAGCGCGCCTGCTTTGGGAGCAGGATGTCAGGAGTTCGAATCCCCTCACCCCGACCATTTTCAGGGTCGTTAGCTCAGTTGGTAGAGCAGTTGGCTTTTAACCAATTGGTCGTAGGTTCGAATCCTACACGACCCACCATGTAAAAAGGGCATCTCGACTGAGATGCCCTTTTTCTTTTGCCTCGATTTTATCCCGCCGCTCTTGCTAGCCTTCGTATTCAACCGAAGGAGCGAGCCCATGCCATTGAAAGCCAGCGTTTTCATCGCCACCAGCCTGGATGGCTTCATTGCCCGCGAAGACGGCAGCCTCGACTGGCTGATGGGCGCGACCAGTTCCAGTGACGATCATGGCTATGGGGCGTTCATGGCCAGCGTCGACACCCTGGTGATGGGGCGTGTCACGTTCGACAAGGTGCTGACCTTTGGCGAGTGGCCGTATCCGAACAAACGCGTGGTGGTGCTGAGCGAAACGCTCAAGGCGCTGCCTGCTGGTTTGGGGGAGGGTATAGAGCTGCATCCGGGGCCGATTCCAGCCTTGCTCGAGCATCTGACGGCTACTGGGGCGAAGAGCCTGTACCTGGATGGCGGAAAGTTGATTCAGGGTTTTTTGCGCGAGGGGCGGGTGGATGAGTTGACCATTACCCATATCCCGGTGTTGCTTGGGCGCGGCATTGCACTGTTTGGCGAGCTGGCGCGGGATGTGCAGTTGCAGCACCTGCGTACGACCAGTTTTGAGAGTGGCTTTGTGCAGAGCACCTACCGCGTCGTTAAGTAGTTTTTGGGGCCGCTGTGCGGCCCATCGCGGCGGTTCGGCGCCCCGACAAGCCCGCTCCCACAGGTACAGCGCAAATCCCTGTGGGAGCGGGCTTGCCCGCGAAGGACCGCACAGCGGCCCCAAAATCTCAAACGATCAGTGCAACTTCAGACGCGGCTCAGTCCCACGCCCAATCCGGCTGCCGAGCATCAGCATCAAGGTACGGAACGTCCCATACAGCGCCATCTGGTGCATCCGATACAGCGACACATAGAACATCCGCGCCAACCAGCCTTCGAGCATCACGCTACCGGTCAGGTTGCCCATCAGGTTACCCACCGCCGAGAACCGCGACAGCGATACCAGCGAGCCGTAATCCTTGTACGCATAAGTCGGCAGCGCTTTACCCTCAAGCCGCGCCTGGAAGCTCTTCACCAACATCGAAGCCTGCTGGTGCGCCGCCTGCGCGCGTGGCGGCACGTTGCGATCGCTGCCCGGCTGCGGGCAGGCCGCACAATCGCCAAAGGCGAAGATATCGTCATCCAGCGTGGTCTGCAGCGTCGGCCGCACCACCAGCTGATTGATCCGGTTGGTCTCCAGCCCATCGATATCCTTCAAGAAGCCCGGCGCGCGAATGCCCGCCGCCCACACCTTCAGGCTCGCCTGGATCACATCGCCACTGGCAGTCTTCAAGCCATCCTCAGTCACTTCACTGACCGAAGAATTGGTCATCACGGTGATGCCCAGCTTTTCCAGCGTCTTGTGCACCGGCACGCTGATCCGCTCAGGCAGCGCCGGCAGCACCCGTGGGCCGGCCTCGATGATGGTGATGTGCATGTCCTTGGGCTGAATCTTGTCCAGGCCATACGCCGCCAGCTCGTGCGCAGCGTGATGCAGCTCCGCCGCCAGCTCGACACCGGTGGCGCCAGCGCCGACGATCGCCACGCTGATTTTCTCGCTCGCCACGTCGCCGGCATGAGCGCGCAGGTAGTGATTGAGCAACTGCTGATGGAAGCGCTCGGCCTGCTTGCGGGTATCCAGGAACAGGCAATGCTGCGCCGCGCCCAGGGTGCCGAAGTCGTTGGTGTTGCTGCCCACGGCGATCACCAGGCTGTCGTAGCCCAGGGTGCGTGCAGGCAACAGCTCGCGGCCGTCTTCATCGAGGGTCGCCGCCAATTGGATCTGCTTGCTCTCGCGATCCAGGCCGCTCATGCGTCCCAGCTGGAAATTGAAGTGGTTCCACTTGGCCTGGGCCACGTAGTTCAGTTCGTCTTCCGAGGAGTTCAGCGAGCCGGCGGCCACTTCGTGCAGCAGCGGCTTCCAGATGTGCGTCAGGTTGGCGTCGACCAGGGTGATCTCGGCCTTGTTGCGCTTGCCCAGGCTTTTACCCAGGCGGGTCGCCAGTTCCAGGCCGCCGGCGCCGCCGCCGACAATCACGATGCGATGAGTCATGGAAATATCTCATAAGGTTTAACGAATTCGTGCCCCCAAGGGGCGGCGCCGTCGGCGAGCGGAGGGCGAGCGCAAGGCAGCTCATAGCACCAGTCCACTCAGCAGGCGGCTCAACAGGCCCAGACCAATGGTCACCCCAACCACCAGCGCCAGGAGCAGCAAGGGCCGAAACGGCTTGCGCTCAACTTGATGCTGAGGGGCTTTGAGATACTCATCGACGCGACGCTGATCTTCAGGATTCAGGCGACTGGTCATGGTGGGCCTCGTCAGGTAGACGCATGTGACTGCGCAAAGGCTACAGGGTTCGCGCAGGGTCTTGATAACGAATGATAATGCTTTCTATCTCTGGCGCCGAGTGTACGCCATTGCAAAGACTCTCGGCACTGGATCAAAGACTGATACCGACATCGAACACAATACTGCGCCCCAAATTGCCGCGCAGGAAATCCGGCGCATCCGGGTGGGCGAACAGCACCCGGGCGAAGGTCGGGCCGACCAACGACAACGAGCGCCAGCCCTGGCGCAGATATTCGGTGGGCGGCGGAAAGTGGCTGTTCAAATCCAGCACCTCGCGCTTGAGGCTGGCAAAAGCGATGATATCCAGCTCGTTCAGCTCCAGGCCCCGTTCCCGGTAGTTGTGCGCCTTCTTGCGCAAGGTTGGCGCCAGGCGTACCAGCAGCTCCTGGGCGCTGATTCGCCGGGGCCGCGCCTCGCGGCGCACCAGTTGGCTCAGGGAAAACGCACTACGCCGGCGCTGCAGCTCCTCGCGCCATTCGTCATTGAGCCGGCGGCCTTCATCGAGCACGAAAAACACCTCGAACGCCGCATCGCGAAACAGCACATCGGGTGGCTCTTGCCCGGCCGGGGTGAAGTCTTCGTTGCGGTAGGGAATGTTCAGCCCTTGCAGCAGGCGCTGGCATACCCAACGCTCGCGTTCCCATTTGCGGGCATTGGACAGGAACGCATTGGCTTGTTCGGCCTGGATGGTAAGCAGGCGCAGGTAGTCTGAGTCATCCATGTGCACAAGCTTAGCCGCTAATCTGTGACGGTAAGGTGTTGTTTGCCGGTAGGAATCGGCCCAGGGTGTAGACTCGAAGCTGTCTGAAAGGGGAGTGAGGTCAAGGTGATCAGCGCACAAGTCCTGTCCACCACCAGCCTAACCCTGGGTTGGGTGGCTTACGTTCCGCTACTGCTCTGGGCGGTATCGCGTACCCGCTGGGTCGAGCTGTTCACCGATCGGCGCCGCCAGCATCTACTGTTCGGCACGGTGTTCGCCCTGTTTGCCTTGTGGCTGGTCAGGCGCGATTTCGATACCGGCGTGTCTTATCACTTTATCGGAATGACGGCGGTGACCCTGTTGCTGGATTGGCCGCTGGCGATGCTTGGAGGGTTTTTCGCCCAGCTCGGGCTGATGGCGCTGGGGCGCCAGGATCTGGCGGCACTTGGGGTCAACGGCCTGTTGATCATTGGCCTGCCGGTATTGATCACCGAGGTGTGCGCCATCCTGGTCGAGCGCGCGCAGCCGCGTAACCTGTTCGTTTATATCTTCTGTTCGGGGTTCTTTGCCGCGGCGTTGTCGGCGCTGCTGTGCCTGCTGGCGGCGATGGGGTTGTTGTGGCTGGATGGGCGGTTTGCCATGCCCGAGTGGCTCACGGACTTTGTCGGTTACCTGTGGCTGATCATTTTTCCCGAGGCGTTTATCAATGGGATGGTGGTCAGCGCCTTGGTGGTGTTTTGCCCTGAGTGGTTGGAGACCTTTAACCGTACTCGTTACCTGCAGGCGCCGTGGAAGGATGACAGCTGAGATGTGCCGGCCCTATCGCGGGGCAAGCCCGCTCCCACGATGAGCCAGGCGCGCAATGCGTGGGAGGGGCTCCCACGATGAGCCAAGCGCGCAATGCGTGGGAGGGGCTCCCACGATGAGCCAAGCGCGCAATGCGTGGGAGCGGGCTTGCCCCGCGATAGGGCCATAACTGACCCACCACCCATCAATGCCGCGGTTCCAGATCCCCCGAATACAAGTCATCCTCAGCCTCAGGCGCCACCGGGATCTTATGCTCCTCAGCCGCCCACGCCCCCAGGTCGATCAGCTTGCAACGGTCCGAGCAAAACGGCCGGTTCGGGCTCTTCGCGCTCCATTCCACAGGTGCGCCACAGGTCGGGCAATCAACGGACAACGGCTGGCTCATGGCTGGCCTCCTCGTAAAGTCAGGTAAAAGTGGTGCAGGCGGTCAATCTGCTCGTGCAACCCGGCCAGGTCGCGGTCATTGACCACCACATCATCGGCATGGCGCAAACGTTCCTCGCGCGCCAACTGCGCCGCCAGAATCGCCTGCACCTGTTCAGGGCTGGTGTTATCGCGCAGCAAGGTACGCTGCACCTGCAATTCTGGCGGCGCATCGATCACCAGCACGCGCTGGGTCTTCTGGTACTGCCCCGACTCGATCAGCAGCGGCGACACATACACCGCATACGGCGATTCGGCCTTGGCCAGGTAACTGAAGATCTCCTGGCCAATCAGCGGATGCAGCAGCTGTTCAAGCCAGCGCCGCTGGCTTGGGTCGGCAAAGATCAACTGGCGCAAGGCCGAGCGATCCAGCTGCCCATCGTCCAGCAACACGCCCGCGCCAAAGCGCTCGACGATGCTGGCCAACGCCGGCCGGCCCGGCTCGACCACCCAGCGCGCCGCCTGATCGGCGTCGACCAGGTGCACACCCAGCTCCACGAAGCGCTCGGCAGCGGCGCTCTTGCCACTGCCGATGCCGCCGGTCAGGCCCAGTATCCAAGGGGTAAATGCCGCAGTGGTCATCAGAATCCAAGCAGTTGCAGGTATGAGGCGTACATTTCATCACCCCAGAGCACGGCAATCCACCCCGCAATCGCCAGATACGGACCAAAAGGCATCGCCGTGCCCAACGAAGCCTTACGCCAACGCAGCAAACACAGGCCAATCAGCGCCCCCACCACCGACGACAGCACCAGCGTAACCGGCAACACCTGCCAGCCACCCCAGGCGCCGATCAGCGCCAGCAGCTTGAAGTCGCCATAGCCCATGCCCTCCTTGCCGGTCACCAGCTTGAACAGCCAGTAAACGCTCCACAGGCTCAGATACCCCAGCACCGCGCCCCACAGTGCCGCATCCAGTGTCACAAACACGCCGAAGGCATTGACGATCAGTCCGACCCACACCATGGGCAGCACCAGCACATCCGGCAGGATCTGCTGCTCAGCATCGATCAAGCTCAACGCCAGCAAACACCAGGTCAGCAGCAGCGCCGCCAGCGCCTGCACCCCCGGCCCAAAGTGCCACGCCACCACCAGCGAAAGCCCCGCACACGCCAGCTCCACCAACGGATAACGCGCACTGATCGCCCCCTTGCACGCCGAGCAGCGCCCGCGCAGCAACAGGTAGCTCAACAGCGGAATGTTCTCCCACGGCCGAATCCGATGCCCACAGTGCGGGCAGTGCGAGGCGGGCAAAGACAGGTTGAAGCGCTCGTGCTCGACCAAGGGCAGGTCGAGCACCTCCTGCGCCTCACGCTGCCACTGGCGCTCCAGCATGATCGGCAAACGATGCACCAGCACATTCAGAAAGCTGCCCACCAGCAGCCCCAGCACCGTAGCCAACACCAAGAAGTAAACCGGCTGCACAGCCAGGAAAGTCCACAGATTCATGTTCAGATCAAACTACCCAACTGGAAGATTGGCAGGTACATGGCAACCACCAGGCCACCCACCAGGAGGCCAAGGATCAGCACGATGGCTGGCTCCAGCAGGCCGGTCAACTGGTCGAGCGCCTGGCTGACCTGTTCCTCATAATGGCTGGCCGCTTTGCCCAGCATCTGGTCGAGCGTACCGCTCGACTCACCAATCATCGTCAGCTGCACCAACAGCGGCGGAAATAACCGCTCCCCTGCCATCGCCTGATGCAGCCCCTGCCCATTGGCCATGCCCTGGCGCAGCCGCAAAATCGCCTGCTCATGCACGCTGGCGCCACTCGCCGCCGCCACCGTGCCCAACGCATCCAACAGCGGCACCCCCGCCGCATACGCCGTGCCCAAACTGCGCGCAAACCGCGCCATCGCCGCATGCCCGAGCAACCGCCCAAGCACCGGAATACCCAGCGCCCGGCGAGATATCCACAAGCGCGCCCCGGCATGGCGCCGATACAGCTGGCGCCCACCTACACCGAGCAAAAGCAACACCACCACCAGCCAAGGCCCATGCAGCCCAAAGCCTGTGGATAAATCGATCACCCACTGGGTAAACGCCGGCAGCGCCTTGCCGAAACTGGCAAACAGCCCCTCAAAGCGCGGCACTACCTCCAGCAGCAACAGCGCCGACACGCCCAAGCCCGTCAGCAACAGCAGCGCCGGATAGAGCATCGCCTTACGCACCCGCCGCTGCAGCGCCTGGCGCTGCTCCAGCATGTCTGCCAGCTGTTCCAGCTGGCCATCGAGCGTGCCCGACTGCTCACCCACCCGCACCAGATTGCAGTACAGCCGATCGAACCACCCCGGCTGGCGCTGCAACGCATCGGCCAGCCCCATGCCCGCCGCCACATCCTGTTTCAATCGCGTCAGCAGCTTGCCCAGGCTCTCATCGCCGCCACTGCGCCCCATCACCTCGAACGCCTGCAGCAGCGGCACCCCCGCCTTGAGCAAGGTCGCCAACTGCCGACTGAACCCCGCCGCATCCGCCTTCTCCCGCCGCGCCGGCAACCGCCAGCCAAGCCCGCCCGCCGGGCGCAAGCGCGCATTACTGATGCCCTGGCGCAGCAACCCCGCGCGCACCAACGCCGGGCTGCGCCCCTCACTTTGGCCCGTGACCCGCGCGCCGTTGGCATCGATGCCTTGCCAGGCGTAAAGCCGTGTTGTTTGGCGCATAGCTAAGCTCCTTGCTGCACGTGCGACAAGCCCGGTAACAGCTTGCCGTGCCCCTGTGTGGGCGGGTTTCCCTGATGGTCACTAGAGTAGTTCAGCGAACATGACGTCCAGCCGGGCAGGGGTGACAAAAGGTGTCTGATAAGGCCTACTGCGCGCCTGCCAGCCTGGCGTCCAACAGTGGATGAAGGCTCAGCCGAATCAACAAGGAAACGCGTTCATGAAAGGCCAACAAGGCATCACCCTGATCGAACTGATGATCGTCGTCGCGATCATCGGCATCCTCGCCACCATCGCCGTGCCGATGTACACCAACCACCAATCGCGGACCAAAGCCGCCGCCGGGCTGCTCGAGATTTCAGCCCTCAAGACCGCGATGGACCTGCGCCTGAACGAAGGCAAGGACGTGACGGATGTCGCGGCCCTCGGCGGCCAACCCGCCACCGCGCACTGCGCAATCACCGCCCAAGGCACAGCCGCGAACGGCACCGGCGCCATCACCTGCACCCTGGCCGACGGCCCGGCCAGCGTGATGGGCAAAACCCTGACCCTGACCCGCGCCGCCAGCGGCTGGACCTGCACCACCAACATCGAAGAAGACCTAGCCCCAAGCGGCTGCAAAGCCGGCTAAGCCCCGGCCACCAAGCCCGCTGTAGGAGCGGGTTTGCCCCGCGATGAGGCCCTCAGCACCCAGCAAGATCTGACTAAAAACCAGCAATTTGCGAAACCGCCACGGCAGTGGTACGTTGCGCAACACGCCGGTGTAGCTCAGTCGGTAGAGCAGCGCACTCGTAACGCGAAGGTCGCAGGTTCGATTCCTGTCTCCGGCACCACATCCAGCTCCACTGAATCGCCCCTGGTTTCGTAGACACCTCCAAACCTCATAATGAGGCCCAAATAGGAGGTGCCATGAGTCGTCAGCGTTACCCTGAAGAATTCAAGATCGAAGCGGTCAAGCAAGTGACCGAGAAAGGCAAGCCAGTCGCCGATGTTGCCCAGCGCCTGGGCATGTCCGTTCACAGCCTCTACGCCTGGATCAAGCTCTACAGCAAACCCCAAGAGCAGCGTCAGCAGGACGATGACCAGCAAGCCGAACTGCGCAAGCTTCGCGCTGAACTCAAGCGCGTGACTGAAGAGTGAGACATCTTAAAAAAGGCCGCCGCGTACTTTGCCAAGGAGTGCAACTGAAGTACGCCTTCATCAAGAAGCACTCGACGCATTACCCGGTGCGGCGCCTTTGCCAAACTTTCAAGGTGCATCCTAGCGGCTACTACGCTTGGTTGGCCGAACCTCAATCTGCCCGAGCCAAAGAAGATCAGCGCCTGCTTGGCTTGATCAAGCAGGCCAGGTTAGAAAGCGGCGGCGTGTATGGCTATCGCAAGATTCACGATGACCTGCGAGAGCTAGGAGAGATCTGTGGGCGAAATCGAGTCGGTCGCTTAATGCAGGCAGAGGGGCTGCGTTCGCAAACGGGCTATCGCCGTCGTACTGGGTTTTATGGCGGAAAACCAACAGTGGCATCCCCCAACCATCTGGCCCGGCAGTTCAAGGTCAGTGAGCCGAATAAAGTCTGGGTGACCGATATCACCTACATCCGCACCTATGAAGGGTGGCTGTACCTGGCGGTAGTGCTGAATCTGTTCTCCCGCCAGGTCATTGGTTGGTCAATGAAGCCCAGGATGAGCAGCGACCTGGCCATCGACGCCATGCTGATGGCCGTGTGGCGACGCAAGCCACAGCAGCAAGTGATGATTCACTCAGACCAAGGCAGTCAGTTCAGTAGCTCAGAGCATGAGCCGACGAGGGAACTGCCACGACAATGCCGTAGCCGAGAGCTTTTTCCAGCTTTTGAAGCGGGAGCGAATCCGACGAAAGATCTACGCAACGCGTGACGAAGCCCGAAGTGATATTTTCGATTACATCGAGATGTTCTATAACCCCAAGCGTCGACACAGCAGTGCTATGCAGCTGTCGCCAGTAGAGTATGAGAAACGCTATTTTCTGAGCTTGGAGAGTGTCTAGGCAACCAAGGGCGATTCAGTCGTCCGCAATGCTGATATCAGCACGGAAGCCGGTGATCTGGTGCATGATGCTCACGGACTCAACCAAGGGGGCTGGTTAGGGCAACCTCAAACGCTACCATCTTGTCGATCTGATCGGGTCCGGTTTGAGGTACTGGAGCAACGGCATTTCGTGGATAAGGCGTTTGACGGAGGTGGAGAACACACCGGCGCAGGGGCTGGAGGCGGACACTGCCACAAGCGGAACTGGGGATGTCGCCACAGGAGTCAGCACACGAATGCGGCTGTGGTTCATGACTTGCCCACGCCTTGGAAAGCTTCGATGACGCATCGCCGGCGGTCATGTTGAATGGTATCGAGCGATGCAGTTGCAGTACTGAACGGAAGTGCGTTCGGAAGCTTGAGGTGTTTCCACACCAGCTAGATAGACTTACGAAAATCCTCTTGTGCGGGATAAGTAGGAACCACACTTGCCACTAGGAACACACGCATCCTTATTAGAAAAATGGATTGAAAGCCCAAAACCATCGCTGGACAGGGTTTGACGGTTTAGGTATTTTTCGTGCAACACCGCCAGCACAGAGATAAAGCTAAATGGACTTTGATTTTTCGGTCGTCTATGACTCAGACGAAAATGAGTTTGACGGTCTCGACATGTATTACGGCGCCCGCTCTATGCAGGGAATCTCCGAGGCAATCGCTATTGCGACACACGGCATTGTCAACGAGCGCTTCATCAGCAAGTCCACCGCAGCGAAGGGATTCAAGAATCGTTTCAAAACCAGTTTCGAAGGCTCTTTCAAACAAAGATTCAGAGTTACCTTTACTTCCCCTGAAACGATTTCAAAAATTACAATTCTAGGTGCAAAAAGCTATCTTCAATTGCTCCAGCACACGATCAACCAAGTAACCGGAAATGATGTAGAAATCACCAGGCGCACCGCGAAAGCCAAAGCGCGAAAGATGTATTTCAGCGAAGATATCACACATCGCCTCACCACTTCGCTTAAAGAAGTTCACGCACCGATAAAGAATCAGGGATACAAGGCGACACTTTATGCGGGCCAAACACCGCTTGCAGTGTTCAACCAAAGATCACTCAGTTACTTGGAAGAAGAAATTCCAAGCGAGGAGAGAGAGGTTCTGGTGGTCGGCATTAGTCGATTCAACGCGCGAACAGGCACAGGCAGGCTAATTTTTGATTTAGATGAGGACTCCTACAGCTTCGTCCCATCGATGCCGCTCACGCGGGCAGTCAAACGGGATATAATTGCTAGTTTGAGGGGCGTAGCCGACAACGAGTTCATTCCTTTACGGGCTGAAGTGACACGCGTGACGTTGAACGATGAGTCAACTAAATATTTCCGCATTCACCAGATTCAAAAAATCCAGCATGCCAATGAAGGTTAATATAACAGTCGTAGTAAGTACCTTGCTAGGTTGCCTATACTTCATCTATTTCTATCTCTTAGATGAGCCACTTAACGGCGGCAGCTTGGGGACGATGGGTGACTTCATCGGGGGCAACATAAACCCCATACTGACTTTTATTTCGACCGTACTATTGATTGAAACTCTAGCGCTTCAAAGGAAGGCCACTGCGGTTGCCGTAAAGCAGGCGGACGACGCTAAAGAAAGCTTCGAAGATCAAAGGTTAGTAGCTGCAATTCAGATTTTCGAAAGCTCTTTTTTCAACCTAATCAATCTTTGCCTAGATACATGCAAAGGCGCCGAAGTCACGCACGGATCAAAAACCATGATGGGTCTCAAGGCATTCGAATTCATTGAAGAAGAATTCTCCAAGCTGAGAGAAGAGGGACAGGATCCCAGCGAAACATTCCAAGAGCTTGACGATACATATGGGGATATTTGTTTTAACGTCATAAAAAGCTTCGGAAACCTCTTCGCCTTCATTGATGAGAACGCGCCAGCTAGCGAGAAAAATAAGTACATATCAATTGCCACACGCATGCTACCTGCATGTATTATTTATTTGATCTGCATCGCTAAGTTACACACGCAATGGGAAATAACGAAACCATTCAGCAAGTGCGGTTTTTTTGAGAAGAAAGGTATTGCTGACCTCTTAGATGGTTACAGCTAGCTTCTAAAACTCAGCCATAAATAATCTGCAGGATCCGTCAGATCCCGTAATGGTTACTTTGGCGGCCCGTGATTAAATATTATTGTAAAATAGATTTGTTCCATTTTTTCTAGGAGTTTTTATGAAGCAAAGTGATGCGAGGACGTTAACCCTCGTTATTGAGGCGGAATCTGACGTTCATCTGCACCATCTGTTAGAGATGGCACTATTCGAATTGAGGGAATCACAAAAAGATGCGAAGGACTTTTTTGAGGAGCTCGGCTCAACCAAACGATTTGAAACCCAAGGAACAATGGGGGGATACAAGCTCGACTATACGTATGGCGGTGAAGAGCTTGTCACGGTAAGGAATCAATTAATCAGTGAAGGATATGAGCTAACTCATCGGGCGGGCGTGTTTAATCAAGATGCGGTCTATACTCATCAGGGCGGAAAGTCGGTAAAGTTGTTGAACGTAAACACCTTGGAAATTAAAGATCACGATCCAGAAAAACCGTTGCCTTTTTAGGTCCTACAATTAATCAAGATGTGATTTCGTTAATTGCTTATTTGTACCCAGGGGTTGAGTGCTAACTCAACTTGTTACGGTGTAGGTGACGTCAAAAAATCTACCCCTGCCGGGGGAGGGTTAATACTTTTCATCGTTCGATGTAGGCTGGTTATGCCAGCATCAAGCGACTAGGTCAGGCAACGTAAGGGGCGGAATTATTTGTTGCGACTCAGAGAAAAGTGAAAGCGCTATAAAATAAATCTGTCCCCTTTTGCGCCCTTTAGCGCATTCATTCAGCATTTTATGGTTGGGCAATCCCTTTGGCTACTTAGGTGTGAAGCGCAGTTGCTAAACCACTTGTGGCCAATTGTTGCCTTTCGCCACCGGCAGTTATGGGTCGTTTTCTGCCGTTCCTCGCCTAGGCTCTGTGTGAAAAGCCTTGATACTCGGTGGTGCTGCGTTGAAAACAGCCTCGGAATGCTCATTTACAACTCGTAAACTCCGCTTCCTCGGCTGTTTTCGCCTTGCCTGACCTTCGTCTCAAGACTTTTCACACAGACCCTAACCCATCCGATTTTTGATTTTTTGAATGTGGGCCTTGATGGTTTCCACACTGCCTTGCAGTTCACCCAAGAACGAATCAAGGATTGACTTTTTCTCTACCATGCTAGTGGCAAAATTATCATACGCCTGGAGCTGATCAATAAGTTCAGAGTGACCGTCTAACTGCTCCACCAGTGCGTCATAGAAATCTTTATCGTCGGTATAATAATCCGGCTTAGGCATAACCAATCCCCCCTGCCTTCGTTTGAAATAGGCAGTAACCTCATCATATTCAAGCCAAGACCGGACAAAAGCTATTTTTCTACCGCGCCCTAAAATCCGCTGAATTTCCTCCTGTTCCTCCTCTGGACAGCAGATTACCTTTATAGCTTCATAAGGAAACCTTATACCACCGCGATCGCCATCAAAATAACGCCACTCTCTCTCCCACATATACCCCTGCTGCGATTCGTGCTCGAGGATAGGGGTTGTGAGTGGATAAAGCTCCCTTAAGACTTGCAATAAGCGCTCCTTTACTTCGGGTTCAATATTTGAGCCGGAAATTTCACCCATCTGATGATGCAGGTAATTAATATTGGTATTCAGCTTCTGGTCAGCGTAAACGCAGGGGCGAACACCAAGCTTAACCAACGCGCCTTTATCGAACCCAATTCCGAACCTCTGATCACCCTGCCACCGATCAAATGTTCTGTACCTGAAAAAGTCAAGCGCAAATGAAGGAGACTCAGTAAAGCAAACGACGGCGGCTTTGTAGATCTGTCGGTCGGATTTCGGCACCATTGCTTTCAAAAAGCCACAGCCATCATCGCCAGTCCCGGCAAGGATTAGAGAGAGCGCCCGTTTCCCAGTCATATGAAATAAAAAAGGCGACATGTCCGGCTTTTCAACCGGCGACAACTCAAAAGTCGGCGTGGAAACTTGATGATTTTTCCAACGGATTCCGGAAGACGGAGGGAGCAAAGGCATTCTAATCCTCATCCATGAATATGAAGTTGAATGTTGTTATAACATATGCGTGATAGCCTTTTATCATCATTCATCTCTGCGGGCAATTCTCCATTGGCACGCTTGACTTGCCGCTGAGATGACATGACCTTCCAAAGCACTCTCAGTCGGTGTACAACGCTAGGCTCTGTATGAAAATCCTTGATACATCGGTGATGTTGCGTTGAAAACAGCTTCGGAATGCTCATTTACAACCCGTAAACTCCGCTTCCTCGGCTGCTTTCGCCGTGCCTGACCTTCGTCTCAAGACTTTTCACGCAGACCCTAGCATTTGAACGAGGTGGGCGGAGCCCTCATTGGGTCCAACGCAATTCCCGATTCGATTCCACTGAAAGCCATAGCTCGCTGATTTTTTATGGATAGCCTATGGGGTAACCCAAAAAATCCACTAAATTCCAGCCCCGCGAAAACCGGGATCTCAAGACCAACAACCGTCCGTCTGTCTCCGCACCAGTCATATACTTTTCAGAAATCCTAATCCAATGGCAATGCTCCCCAAACCCCATTTTGAGCGCCCTTGCCGTTTCTGCTAGGCTCGTTTTCCCTTCACGCCACGGCCTCATTGATCGGCCCTGAGGCATTCAGGAAGCGGACGATTCTCAAGTCCTAGTCAAGAAAAGGAAGCACACCATGTCTAACCCTCGTCACTGGAACGACTGGGCTGGCGGACTGACCCTAGTCCTTCAGGCAGTCGTCTATATTCCTCTGCTTTACATCGTCCTGATGCCATGGCTGTGCCTGGCGCTGGTCAAGCTAGAGAAAACTCCATTCTTCCCAAGTTTTTTCCACGCGATGGCTTCCTCAGGCTGGCTGATCGCTTCCGGGGTCGTGGGCCTAACGGTTCTATTGGTGGTGGTTCGCAGCTTGGTCCGCTGAAAACGTGGCGACTTAATAGTTGGAAGGCTGATCACCTTTTTCCTTCGTCATTGAAAGAGAATTCTGTCTCCACTGCCCCTTGCCCCGCCAAGCCTCAAGGTCTAAATTGGCGAGGTCGCGGCAAATTCCGCGACCGGGTTTGGCGACTCGGATAACTTGGCGCAACAGCGCCCCACACGATTGCAGGCGCTTTTTTTGCGCCCGCAGCCTCGTGCCATGGCGGCTGTGCGTGGGAGACCTTCGGGTCTGCCGGGTTCCAAGTTCCCGGTTCGCCAACCTGCGTACAGCTGCCACCCAATTGTTTGGCGACGATGCGTGGCAGCTCCAATCAAACTTGGAGTCTCATGCATGCCTACTCGCATACCGAGCAAAATCCTCGCATTCGTTCTCCGCCGTCCACTGCGGCCGGCATCTCGAAGCCTTCGCTTCTATCCCATTCACACCCAACCCACCGCAAACCCAAGGCAGGCCCCCCATGCCTGACCAAGAACGCCTCTCCACCCTGCAAAGCTACACCTGGACCCTAGAGCTCCTAGCCGAAGCCCTGGTCCAGCACGACGACATGCTCGAGTGCGAACACAACCCGCGCCTGAGCTTTCGCAACACCGCGGGCATCCACCAGGCGATCCGCATCATCAGCCGCCTGGCCAGCGAGCAATGTGGAAAACTCCTCGATACCGGCGACAACGCCCTAGCCGACAGCAGCTGACTCAACGCTCGCCAGGGCACCCCCCGCGCAGATTCCCAGCCGCCTGACGAATCTGCGTGGCCAGCCCTTGCACGTTGTTCTGCTGCGCACGGACCAAGTCCTCGATCTCCGGCCCGGCGGGCGTTTGCAGCAGGCTGTGGCAGTTGAGCATCTCTCCACCCTCAGCCCCGCGCAGGCGCCAGCGGGCATCGATCAGCGCGTACTGCCCGGGGATCGAGTCAAAGCGCTGCACGTTGATCTTCACCGCCACTTTGCGCGCCGCGCTGCCGTTGCCCAGTTGCACCACCAGGGCACTGCGCAGCTCTTCACTGAGGCTCGCGCCCCACCATTCGGTTTCAAGAATGGCCAGGCCGTTGCTGCCTTGGCGAATGACGATCTGCGCCCGGTCGACCTGCGGCGGCACGCTGATGCCTTCGATCACCACTTCGGCGGCGTTGCTGCTGGCCTGGGTGGGGGCGTGCACTGGGGTCAGGGTGTGAAAGGCAATCGGGTCGCTGCGGCACGCGGCGAGCAGGGCCAGGGTGCAGAGCAGCGGGAGGGTGTGCCGTGGGGTCATGGGTTTCGCTCCTGCGGTCAGTTGCGCGGTGGGCCTTGCAGGTCCAGGGGCGCGGCGTTGGCGGGGCGGCCGCGGATCAGCGATTCGGGGTTGCGTCCGAGGTAGTCGGAGAGCTCGCGCAGCGAGCGCGACATGCGCGCGAGTTCGTCCAGGGTTTCGGTGAGTTTTTCCCGCTGCGGCGAGTCTTCGGCCAGGGTCGAGTTGGCCGATTGCAGGGTCTGGCTGACGTGGGCGAGGGTGTCTTGCACGCGGGGCAGGGTCTTGCTGTTGAACTGGGCGAGGCTTTTGCGCAGCTCGACCAGGTTGCTGTCGAGGTTGCTGGCGATGCGTTCGACCGGCAGTTTGTTGATCTTCTCGACCATGGCCTGCAATTGCTCCTGCAGCACTTCCAGGCTGCCGGGGATGGTTGGGATGGCGATGGGCCGGGCATTGAGGTCGAAGGCGACTTTCGGTGCCTTGGGGAAGAAGTCCAGGGCGATGTACAGCTGGCCGGTGAGCAGATTGCCGCTGCGGGCTTGGGCGCGCAGGCCGTTGTCGACGAAGGTGCTGAACAGCTTGACCGAAGCACTGAGGTCTTCGGGGTTGTGCTTGAGCACTTTGAGCATCTTCACGTGGGCCTGGCCGAGCCGTTGCGGATAAATAACGATACCGACGTTGACCGGGAAGCTGCGTTTGACTTCGTCGAAGTCGAGGTTCACCGACACCACGCGGCCAATTTCGACGCCGAGAAATTCCACCGGGGCGTCGACCTTGAGGCCGCGCAGGGCCTGGTCGAAGCGCAGGGTGAAGTACTGAGCCTTGCCGTTGGGCGGGGCGAGGGCGGTTTGCTGGTCGGCGAACAGCTCGTAGGTCTTGTCTTCGGCGGCGGGGCTGTCGTTGGGGCTGTACTCGGGGGCGCGGAAGGCGATGCCGCCGACGATCAGGGTGGACAGCGATTCGGTCTTCACCGAGACGCCATTGGCGCCGACATTCACATCGACGCCGCTGGCGTTCCAGAAACGGGTGTTTTCGGTCACGTAGGCATCGTTGGGGGCGTGGATGAACACTTCGATGTTCACCCCTTTGCCGTCGGCATCCAGGGCGTAGGCGACCACTTGGCCGACCGGGATCTTGCGATAGTAGACCGGCGAGCCGATATCCACCGAGCCCAAGTCGGGCGCGTGCAGGGTGAAGCGTTTGCCGGGTTCGCCGTAGGTGATCGGGGGTGGGTTTTCCAGGCCGGTGAAGTGCTTGGCGCGGGTGTTGGACTGGCCGATGTCGGCGCCGACGTAGTCGCCCGACAGCAGGGTGTCGATGCCGGACACGCCCCCGGCGCCAATGCGCGGGCGGACTACCCAGAATTGCGAATCTTCGCGGGTGAAACCTTCGGCTTGTTTGTCCAGTTTCACCGTGGCGTTGACGCTTTTCTGATCATCGCTCAGGGCCACTTCCGATACGTGGCCGATGACTACGCTGCGGTATTTGACTTCGGTCTTGTTGGCGGTGAGGCCGGCGCCGGTCTTGAAGGTGAGGGTGATGGTCGGGCCTTCCTGCATTGTGCGGTGGATCACCAGCGACAGGCCGACCAGCACCGCGACGATGGGCACGATCCACACCAGCGAGACGCTGAAGCGGCGGGTTTTCACCTCTGGCCGGGCGGGCTCGCGGGGGGCTTGATCAGTGGGTGACGACATCCGTGCGCTCCTTGGTGGCGGGTGGTTCCCAGATCAGGCGGGGGTCGAAGCTCATGGCCGAAAGCATGGTGAACACCACCACCAAGCCGAAGAATAGAATGCCCGGGCGTGGCTCGATGGTGCCCAGCGCTTGGAATTGCACGAGGGCGGCGACCAGGGCCACCACCAGCACGTCGAGCATCGACCAGTAGCCGATCAGCTCGACGAAGCGGTACAGCTTGGAGCGCTCCTTGCGCGCCCAGTCGCTGCCGCGCTGGACGGTGATCAGCAGCAGCGACAGGGCGACGAACTTGACCCCGGGCACGGCGATGCTGGCGATGAAGATGATCAGGGCGATGTCCCACGCGCCGTGCTCCCAGAACTCCAGCACGCCGCTCATGATGGTGCTGTCGGCGCCGTCGCCGAGCAGGGTGGTGTTCATCACTGGCAGCAGGTTGGCTGGCACGTAGAAGGCCAGGGCGGCGAGCATGTAGGCCCAGGTGCGGGTCAGCGAGTTGGTCTTGCGTCGGTGTAGAGGCGCGTCGCAGCGTGGGCAGCGGTGCGGCTCGTTGCTCATATCGCAGGCCAGGCCGCAGCTGTGGCACAGGCACAGGTTGAGTTCGCTGGCGGTGGGTGGGCGGTTCATAGCAGGTCCCACAGGTCGCGCACATCGCGCCCGGCAATGCGGATCAGCAACAGGCTCAGCGCGGCCAGGGCGAACAGGCCGATACCGGGCAGTACGTCGAGCATGCCGGCCAGCTTGAACACCGCGACCATGGCGCCGAGCAGGCACACTTCGAGCATGCTCCAGGGGCGAAGGGTTTCCAGCCAGCGCATGGCCAGCTTGAAGCCGGGGGCGCGGCGCTGGGCGAGGGCGAAGGTCAGCACCCAGGTCAGCAGAACCAGCTGGAAGGCCGGGGCGATGATGATGGCGATGGCGGCGACCATGGCCATGAAGGTGATCGGGCCTTGGCTCAAGGCCAGGACCGAATCCCACAGGGTTGCGCTGTTTTTCAGGCCCTGCATGCTGATGCTCATCACCGGGTAGAAGTTGGCGAACAGCCAGAGCATGGCGGCGGTGATGCTCAACGCCAGGCGCTGTTGCACCGTGAGGCCGTTGTAGCGCTGGAGCACGCCGGCGCAGCGGCTGCAGACGGTTTTCTGGTGCTTGGCGAGCGGGACCTTTTCGTAGACGCAGTCGCAGTGCTCGCAAATGATGAACTGGGCAGCATGGGCCATGTTCACGCTCGAAAGGGCCGCTTGGCAGGGACTCAGTGAATATAGGAGCGCTGGGATAAACGGCAACTTTTTCAGGGGCCGTTTATCGTTGATGGGGGGAGGGCGGGTTAGCTGTCGATTTCGGCGGGGCGTTCGGTGTGGGCCGGCTTGAGATGATGGGCTGAGGGTTTTGGGCTGGCTGGGCGGGCCTCTTCGCGGGCAAGTCGCAGCGGCGCACCGCCGCTCCCACAGGGTTCAGGGGTGGTTGTAAGGGTGGGGTCGAACCAGGTTGGCCAGGAGCTTTGGTGGCGGGTGGGGAGTTCGATGCAGGGGATCAGGCGGTCGGTGAGGACTGCGGTTTGCTGGACGGATTTGGCGGTGCGGTATTTGACGCTGTGCACGCACTCGCGGTCGCCGAACTCGCAGCGGTTGAGCGAGGTGCCGCCGCAGGGGCCGTTGGCCAGCCCTTTTGGGCAGCTTTCCGGGCAGATGTAGAGGGTGTCTTCGAGGCGGCAACGCCCGCAGGTGTCGCAGCCGAGCAGGGGGCGTTTGATGCTGCGTTCCAGCTGGTGCAGCAGGCGCGCGCCTTGGGCTGTGCGCCAAACCGGGCGGGTGACGGCCCAGCCGAAGCTGCGGCTGAGCCAGTTGCTGCGGTCGAACAACAGTGAGTGCAAGCCAGACAGCACGTGGTAGCGGGCTTGCTCTGTGCGGCTGGCGCTGACGCGCGACTCGCCCAACCGCCAGTGGGCGCCGGGTGGGTTGAAGGTGACTGCGGGCAAGCCGGGCATTTGCCAGCTGGCAGCCCAGGCGGGTGCCCATTGCTCCAGGGTGTGGATTTCGCCTTGCTGGGTGTGTAGCGCCTGCTCCAGCGCTTGGAACTGGGCCAGGTCATGGATGCCGGAGAGGTGCACGCCGGCATAGCCCATCAACTTCAAGCCGATCACCTGCAGCGCCAGGCGCTCGATGCTGCGGGTCTGGGCGAAGGCCTTGGACACGTCCAGCTCGGCCGCGAGGATGTCGCGCATCGAGGGGCTGACCACCGCGCCTGCCACGTGTTCGAGCATCTTGGCGCGGCCGTGGGTCAGGGCCATCAGGCAGGCGATCAGCGGCTTGGGTGTGCGCTGGCGGCGCATCCAGTGCAGCGCTTCCTGGTGCTTGCGGTCGTCATAGCCCATTTGCAGGGTGAGAAAATCCGCTCCGGCGCTGAGTTTTTTCTCGGCTTTGAAGTATTGCGCGGCGCCTTCTTCCTCGTGGTACTTGAACGGGTTGAGTGCGGCGCCGAGCAGCCAGTCGGGGCGGGCTTGGCGGGTGATTTGTAGCGCCGCGACCGATTCGAGGTAGCGCACCGGGCGTTGGCCGGGCTGGTGGCCGGGGAGGCGGTCGCCGGTGAGGATCAGCAGCTGGTCGAGGCCGGCGTTGTCCATGCGTTTGAGCTGGGCGAGCAGGTCTTGGCGTTCGCGGTCTTTGCCGGAGAAGTGCAACAGGGCGGGAACGGCTGTGTCGAGGGAGCTGAAAGCGTCCAAAGGCGACATGTCCAGCGGGCTGCCGACCCGGTCGCCGATGGCCACGGTCAGCGGCCAGCCGCACAGCTGCTTGCGGGCCATGATCGCTTCGAGGGCGGCGAAGCGCTCGGCGCTGGGCTTGGGGACGAACTCCATGACGCAGACGAAGGTGTGTTCGTGCAGGGCGTCTTTCAGCTGGCTCATGGCGGGCTGGGTACCTGGCTGGGGTAGGCTGGCATTTTGCGCGATGTGCGGGGTGGGTACTTGTCTGGATGCGCAGCTTAGTGATTTGGTTGAGACATTGAGATTGTCGGGGGCGGCTTTGTGGCCCCTCGCGGCGGTTCGGCGCCCCGACAAGCCTGCAGGCTCATTGCCAGCCGGAAGAACGGCGCGGTACCTGTGGTGGATGATCTGGCCTCTTCGCGGGCAAGCCCGCTCCCACAGGTTCACCGCCAGCCGGAAGAACGGCGCGGTACCTGGGGTAGGTGTGGTGGATGATCTGGCCTCTTCGCGGGCAAGCCCGCTCCCACAGGCTCACCACCAGCCGGAAGAACGGCGCGGTACCTGTGGTAGGTGTGGTGGATGATCTGGCCTCTTCGCGGGCAGGCCCGCTCCCACAGGCTCATTGCCAGCCGGAAGAACGGCGCGGTAGCTGTGGTAGTTATGGTGAATGGTCTGGCCTGTTCGCGGGCAAGCCCGCTCCCACAGGCTCATTGCCAGCCGGAAGAACGGCGCGGTAGCTGTGGTAGGTGTGGTGAATGGTCTGGCCTGTTCGCGGGCAAGCCCGCTCACACAGGTACCGCGCCGTTCTTCCGGCTGGCGGTGAACCTGTGGGAGCGGGCTTGCCCGCGAAGGGCTGCGCAGCAGCCCCAATACCTCCGCCTCATGAATGAATCTCGTGATCATCTTAAATTATATGAGTTTGTCTCACGATGCCCGTACCGCCAAACTTCCCTCATTGAATTTCCACTCTAAGGGACAAGGCACATGGCACTGGCACACAACCTGGGTTTTCCACGCATCGGCCGCGATCGTGAGCTGAAAAAAGCCCAGGAAGCTTTCTGGAAAGGCGAACTCGACGAAGCCGGCCTGCGCGCCGTAGGCCGCGCGCTGCGTGCCGCCCACTGGCAGGCGCAAAAAGACGCTGGCATCGAGCTGCTGCCGGTCGGCGACTTCGCCTGGTACGACCAGGTCCTGACCCACTCGCTGACCTTCGGCGTGATCCCGGAGCGCTTTCGTGGCCAAAACGGCGCCAAGCCGACCCTGCACACCCTGTTCAGCATGGCCCGTGGCGCCGTGGCGACGGACCGCAGCGACAACTGCTGCGGCGGCGCCCACGCCCAGGAGATGACCAAGTGGTTCGACACCAACTACCACTACCTGGTCCCGGAATTCACCGCCGAGCAACAGTTCACACTGAGCTGGGAGCAGTTGTTCGAGGAAGTCGCCGAAGCCAAGGCGCTGGGCCATGCGGTCAAGCCGATGGTGCTCGGTCCGCTGACTTACCTGTGGCTGGGCAAGACCAAGGGCACTGAGTTCGACAAGCTGGAACTGGTCGACCGCCTGCTGCCGCTGTACGACGAGATCTTCAACCGCCTGGCCGCGCAGGGCGTGGAGTGGGTGCAGATCGATGAGCCGATCCTGGTGCTGGATCTGCCACAGAACTGGAAAAACGCCTACGAGCGGGTCTACAACATCCTTCAGCGTGCGCCGCTGAAAAAGCTGGTCGCGACTTACTTCGGTGGCCTGGAAGACAACCTCGGCCTGGCGGCGAATCTGCCGGTCGATGGCCTGCACATCGACCTGGTGCGCGCCCCCGAGCAGTACCCGACCATCCTCGACCGCCTGCCGGCCTACAAGGTGCTGTCGCTGGGCGTGGTCAATGGCCGCAACGTCTGGCGCTGCGATCTGGAAAAAGCCCTCGACGTGCTGCGTCATGCTGCCGAGCGTTTGGGTGATCGGCTATGGGTCGCGCCGTCGTGCTCGCTGCTGCACAGCCCGGTAGACCTGGCCCGGGAAGACCAGCTCGATGCCGAGCTGAGAAGCTGGTTGGCCTTTGCCGTGCAAAAGTGCCAGGAAGTCGCTGTGCTGACCAAGGCCATCAACCAGCCAGGCGCCGCCGACGTGCACGCCGCACTGGAAGACAGCCGCGCCGTACAGGCCAGCCGCGCTGCCTCGCCGCGCATTCACAAACCGGCTGTGCAGGCCCGTCTGGCGGCGATCAAGCCCGCCGACAGCCAGCGTCTGTCGGCCTTTGAGCAGCGCATCGTCAAGCAGCGGGCGGGGCTGGACCTGCCGGCGTATCCGACCACTACCATTGGCTCGTTCCCACAGACTTCGGCGATCCGTCTGGCGCGTCAGTCGTTCAAGCAGGGCACGTTGACCGAGGCCGAGTATGTCGAGGCCATGCACAGCGAAATCCGCCACGCGGTGCAAATCCAGGAGCAACTGGGGCTGGACGTGCTGGTGCACGGCGAGGCCGAGCGCAACGACATGGTCGAGTACTTCGCCGAGCAGCTCGACGGCTATGTGTTCACCCGCTTCGGCTGGGTGCAGAGCTACGGCTCGCGCTGCGTCAAGCCGGCGGTGATCTTCGGTGACTTGAGCCGCCCCCAAGCCATGACCGTAGAGTGGATCAAGTATGCCCAGGGCCTGACCCGCAAGGTCATGAAGGGCATGCTGACTGGCCCGGTCACCATGCTGATGTGGTCGTTCCCGCGTGAAGACGTCAGCCGCGAAGTGCAGGCCCGGCAGCTGGCGCTGGCGATTCGTGACGAGGTGGTGGACCTGGAAGCGGCGGGCATCAAGATCGTGCAGATCGACGAAGCTGCTTTCCGCGAAGGCCTGCCGCTGCGCAAGAGCGCCTGGGCCAATTACCTGGAGTGGGCCACCGAAGCCTTCCGCCTGTGCGCCTCGGGGGTGCGTGATGAAACCCAGATCCACACCCACATGTGCTACAGCGAGTTCAACGATGTGATCGAGTCGATCGCGGCGATGGACGCTGACGTAATCACCATCGAAACCTCGCGCTCGGACATGGAGCTGCTGGAGGCGTTCGAGAAGTTCGACTACCCGAACGAGATCGGCCCTGGCGTGTACGACATTCACTCGCCGCGGGTGCCGAGCCGTGAGGAGATGGTCAAGCTGCTGCGCAAGGCTGCGCAGCGCATTCCCGCTGAGCGTCTGTGGGTCAACCCCGACTGCGGCCTGAAGACCCGTGGCTGGCCTGAGACCGAGGCGGCGCTGGTGAACATGGTCGCCGCTGCGCGCGAGCTGCGTGGTGCGGCGGTGGCTTGAACAGGTAGTTGAGCAAAACAACGGGACGCACTGCGTCCCGTTTTGCGTTGTGCGGGCTTAGATCGATTCTGAACTGGGGGTTGTTGGGGCCGCAACGCAGCCCCAAAAATCTCACTGGCGAAAAATCACTCGCGCTCGATCGCCAACGCCACGCCTTGCCCGCCGCCAATGCACAAGGTCGCCAGCCCCTTCTTGGCATCGCGCTTGATCATCTCGTGCAACAGCGTGACCAGCACCCGGCACCCCGAAGCCCCAATCGGATGCCCCAGGGCAATCGCGCCGCCGTTGACGTTGACCCGCGCAGCATCCCACTCCAGCGATTTACCCACCGCCAGCGCCTGAGCGGCAAACGCCTCGTTGGCTTCGATCAAGTCCAGATCGCCCAGCGTCCAACCGGCCTTGGCCAGGCAACGCTGGGTCGCCGATACCGGCCCGATGCCCATGATCGCCGGATCGACCCCGGCACTGGCATAACCGGCAATTTTCGCCAGCACCGGCAGGCCCAGCGCCTTGGCTTTGTCCGCACTCATCAGCAGCACCGCCGCAGCGCCATCGTTGAGACTGGAGGCATTGCCCGCCGTCACGCTGCCATCCTTCTTGAATGCCGGGCGCAGTTTGGCCAGCGACTCGGCCGTGGTGTCAGCGCGCGGTTGTTCGTCACGGTCGACCACTTTCGGCTCACCTTTTTTCTGCGCCAGCACGATCGGGGTAATTTCATCTTTGAAGCGCCCAGCCTCGATGGCGGCAATCGCCTTGCGCTGGGATTCAGCGGCAAAGGCGTCCTGCTGCTCGCGGCTGATGTCGAACTTGTCCACCAGGTTCTCGGCCGTGATGCCCATGTGGTAATCGTTGAACGCATCCCACAGGCCATCGCTGATCATGCTGTCGATCAACTGCCCATGGCCCATGCGTTGGCCGCTGCGCGCCGATGGCATGACGTAGGGCGACAGGCTCATGTTCTCCTGGCCGCCCGCAATCACCACCTCGGCATCGCCACAGCGAATCGCCTGGGTGGCCAGGTGCAGTGCTTTGAGGCCCGAGCCGCAGACCTTGTTCAGGGTCAGCGCCGGTACTGCGAACGGCAGGCCGGCCTTGACCGCCGCCTGGCGCGCGGGGTTCTGCCCGGCGCCGGCGGTCAGCACCTGGCCGAGGATCACTTCATCGACCTGGGCGGGGTCCAGCCCGGCTTGCTCCAGCAGGCGCTTGATCACCGCAGCGCCCAGCTCGACCGCTGGCACGCTGGCCAGCGCCCCCTGGAAACTGCCAATGGCCGTACGGGTGGCGGCGACGATGACGACTTCATTCATTTTGTTGTTCTCCATGAAGGGTGGGGCGCCAGGACAGCGGCGCATTCCCACCAGCATCGGCGGGATTGGTTGATTTGTTAAGTTTGTTTTTCTTTGTGATTGATCTGAAATGCAAATGAATGGTCCCCGGGGGCAGCAGCAGTGGCAGCCAGCATCGCCAGGCATTCGCAGCTACGCTAGATGAGCTTGGCCGCGCCGCGTGCTGTTTCACTCTCACTGGAGCTTATCGTCATGCGTACCCTGATCCTGCTCACGTTGCTGCTTGTCAGTGGCCTTTCCCTCGCCTCGCCGCAATGCACCACCGCCGAGAAAAGTACCTGGCAAGACCCAGAGAAATTCCAGACCCAGCTCAAGGAGCAGGGCTACAAGATCAACAAGTTCAAGGTCACCAAAGGCAACTGCTACGAGATCTATGGCTTCGACAAGGATGGCCGCAAGGTCGAGATCTATCATGACCCAGTCACTGGCAAGGCGGTGAAAACCGAGATCGAAGACTGATGCCAGCCGCCAGGGTGCGGCTGTGGGATCCGCTGTTGCGCGTTTGTCACCTGTCGTTTGCCGTGGTGTTCTTCGCCAATTATTTCTTCAATGAAGAAGGCGACGATTGGCATCAGTGGCTGGGTTATTACGCGCTGAGCTGCCTGTTGCTGCGGCTGCTATGGGGTTTCGTTGGCCCGCGCAGTGCCCGTTGGGTGGACTTTTGGCCGACCCGTGTGCGCTTGGCGGCGCACGCTCGGGCGCTGCTGCGGGGTGAGCCGTATCACCGGTTGGGGCATTCGCCGATTGGCGCGTTGGTGATGCTGGCGATGCTTGGCTGTATCGCCGGGCTTGGGCTGACTGGGTGGTTGTCGCAGGAAGTCGACGCGCTATGGGGCGCGGATTGGCCGGTGGATGTGCACAGTGTGCTGGCCAATGCCTTGTTGGCGCTGGTGTGCGTGCATGTGTTGGCGGCGCTGGTCGAGAGTGTGCGGCTGGGTGAGAACTTGCCTTGGTCGATGATTACCGGGTGGCGGCGGGGGCCTGGGGATCGGTGAATGGGGCTGCTCTGCAGCCCTTCGCGGCGGTTCGGCGTCCCGACAAGCCCGCTCCCACAGGTACTGCGCTACCCTCAAGGTCTGCGCTACCCCTGTGGGATTGGTGAATGGGGCCGCTTGCGGCCCTTCGCGGCGGTTCGGCGTCCCGACAAGCCCGCTCCCACAGGTACTGCGCTACCCTCAAGGTCTGCGCTATCCCTGTGGGATTGGTGAATGGGGCCGCTTGCGGCCCTTCGCGGCGGTTCGGCGTCCCGACAAGCCCGCTCCCAAAGGTACTGCGCTACCCTCAAGGTCTGCGCTATCCCTGTGGGATTGGTGAATGGGGCCGCTTGCGGCCCTTCGCGGGCAAGCCCGCTCCCACAGGTACTACGCTACCCTCAAGATCTCCGCTACCCCTGTGGGAGCGGGCTTGCCCGCGAAGGGCTGCAAAGCAGCCCCATTGACCATCAGTCACACAGCGGGGCACTGATGGGTAACGCAGTGAATCCCGCCACCCCCGGCTGCAATCGCATCGATATCCAGCTGCACCACTTCGCGCCCTGAATACAGCTTCACCAGCAAGTCACGCGCCTTGCCCTCCGCACGTTTGTCGCCAAACTGCGGCGCAATCACCGCTCCGTTGATCACGAAGTAGTTGATATACCCCGCCGCAAAATCCGGATTGCCGCAGCTGTACTTGCTGCGCCTGGGCGCCAGCGGCGGCGATACGGTGTGAATTTCAAGCGGGCGGCCGTCGGCATCGGTCGCGCCCTTGCGCCTGCCTGGGCCTGCCTGGTGCATCGCGATAGCCAGGATGATCCGCTGGCGCGGCAGTTTCTGGCGTGGTTGCGGGGTGAGCTGGCGGACTGAGGGTGTCTGGGCTGGCCTCATCGCGGGGCAAGCCCGCTCCCACAGTTGCTGCGCCGCTGCGACATGTCCCGCGATGTGGCCGGCAGCCTTTTGCATCACTCAATCACCCCGTAATATGTGTCGGATAACCTGCGGGGGTAGTCTCACCCTCTGATCAACGGATCCGGCCCATGCGGCGCGGCTCCTCAGCATAAACCTGACGAGGTACAGACATTGGCCATCATTCATCCCAAGGTTCGCGGTTTCATCTGCACCACGACTCACCCCAAGGGCTGCGAGCTCAACGTCCGTGACCAGATCGAAGCCACCCGCAAGCTGGGCGTGCGCGAGGATGGTCCGAAGAAGGTCTTGGTGATCGGTGCTTCCAGCGGCTACGGCCTGGCAGCGCGCATCACCGCCGCATTCGGCTTCAAGGCCGACACCCTGGGCGTGTTCTTCGAAAAGCCGGGCACCGAAACCAAGCCAGGCACCGCCGGCTGGTACAACGCCGCCGCGTTCGACAAGTTCGCCAAGGCCGAAGGCCTGTACAGCAAGTCGATCAATGGTGATGCCTTCTCCGACGAAGCCCGCGCCAAGGTCATCGAGCTGATCAAGAACGAAATGGGCGGCAAGGTCGACCTGGTCATCTACTCGCTGGCCTCGCCTGTGCGCAAGCTGCCACAGACCGGTGAGCTGGTGCGCTCGGCGCTCAAGCCAATCGGCGAGCCGTACAAGTCGACCGCGATCGACACCAACAAAGACACCATCATCGAAGCCAGCATCGAGCCTGCCACCGAGCAGGAAATCGCCGACACCGTGACCGTCATGGGTGGCCAGGACTGGCAGCTGTGGATCGATGCCCTGTCGCAGGCCGACGTGCTGACCGACGATGCGCGCACTGTCGCCTTCAGCTACATCGGCACTGAAATCACCTGGCCGATCTACTGGCACGGTGCGCTGGGCAAGGCCAAGCAAGACCTGGACGAAACCGCCAAGCGCCTGAACAAGCAGGTCGGTGGCGGCGCCAACGTGGCCGTGCTCAAGTCGGTAGTGACCCAGGCCAGCTCGGCCATCCCGGTGATGCCGCTGTACCTGTCGATGGTCTTCAAGATCATGAAAGAGAAAAACGTCCACGAAGGCACTCAGGATCAGCTCGATCGCATGTTCCGTGATCGCATGTACCGCGCCGATGGCCAGCCGGCCGAGCTGGACAGCGAAGGCCGCCTGCGCCTGGACGACTGGGAGCTACGCGACGACGTTCAGGACGCCTGCAAGGCCCTGTGGCCGCAAGTGAGCACCGAGAATCTGTTCGAGCTGACCGACTATGCCGGTTACAAGAAGCAGTTCCTCAACCTGTTCGGTTTCGAGCGTCAGGATGTTGACTATGATCAAGACGTAGCCACCGACGTACGGTTCGACTGCGTCGAGCTGTAAGCAAGCCATTGACCGTGCACCTGTTTTCCCCAGGTGTACGGTTCCCGCCTGGGCTTGTTAACATCTTGCAACACATTATCTGCTGGCCATTTGATATGGCCGCCATCTATACCGCAGTTATTGGCCGGGCAATTTCGCCGTGGCCTGGGAGGCGGTATGAGTGCACTGCAAAAACTACAAGAACGCATAAGGCGAAAAGGTCTCAAGCGCACCTTCAAGACGCTGTTCGAACGTTACGTGTTTTTCCACTGGGAACTGCTGTGGATGGAACGCGATTTGATCAGCCCCGTCCCCCCTTGCAAGCTTAAAGAGCACCCGCCGGTCACCCTGGTGGAAATCACCACCGACAATGCCGATGCCTTCGCTCGCCACTTTGGCGACCGCGTCGAAACCATGCGCGAACTGGCCGCTGCCGGGCATACCGGGCACATGTACCTGGACGAGCAGGGCGATGCGATCGCCTTCATCTGGGCCAGCGTGGTCGACTATCACGACAAGCACTATTACGGCTGCACCTTCCCGGTCAAACCGGGGGAATTCTTCGAGTTCGGCGGTGAAATGATCCGCCGCTACTTTGGCAGTGAGCTATCGGTGACCGCCCAGGTCGCACTGTGGAACACCATGCGCGAGAAGGGCTGCCACAAGGTGGTGGATGTGGTCGAGACGCACAACGTGCCGGCGATGAAACTGCACCTGCGCATGGGCTACCACGAGCAGGGCCGGGTGATGCATGTGTACGGCCTGTTCGGCCGCTTCAAACTGTTCCGCGAGAGCCACTATCACGGTTCGCGCCTGGAAGTGCTGCGCAAGCCAGGCGTGGCTCGCGCCCTGTCGACGACCTGAGGGGATGGCTTGGCGCTGATTTTTTGCTAGCGTTGGCGGACAACAATTCGTGTGTCCGCCTTTTCCTGTAGGCGCGACGCCGCAGGGAGCGCGCCATGAGCAGCCTCACTCAACCCGCCAGTGCCTTTCGCCAGCCAGCCGCCGATGGTTACAGCCTCGGCGGTTTCCAGTGGCGTCATGCCCAACCCGATCCCCAGCGTCCGCTGGTGATCATCAATGCCGCGACCTCGGTGCGCTGTCGTTACTACTCGCGTTTTGCCGACTACCTGTTTGCCCAGGGCTTCGATGTGCTGACCTACGATTACCGTGGTATCGGCGAGTCACGGCCGGCGTCGTTGCGCGGGTTCAGTGCTTCGTGGAGCGACTGGGGGCGGTTGGATTTCGAAGCCATGTTGCAGCGCGCAGCCGAGCAGTTCGCAGGGCAGCCCGTGGATGTGGTGGGGCATAGCTTTGGCGGCTGGGCGGTTGGCCTGGCGCCGTCTGCCGAGCAGGTGCGGCGGGTGGTGATGGTCGGCGCGCAGTTTGCCTACTGGCGCGACTATGCGGCGCAGCAGCGCTGGCAGTTGTTTGGCAAGTGGCATGTGCTGATGCCGTTGTTGACGCGGGTCTATGGCTATTTCCCGGGCAAGCGGCTGGGCTGGCTGGAGGATACCCCGGCAGGGGTGGTGGAGGACTGGAGCACGCGCACGCCGCGCTTTGAGCACAGGCCCAGTGCACGCTCGCTGGACAGCTTGCCGTTTGCCCAAGTGCGGGCAGCGACATTGGCAATCAGCCTGACCGATGATCCGTTTGGTACGGTGGCGGCGACTGAGCGTCTGCTGGGGTACCTGACCCACGCCGAGCGGCTGCATCTGCGGGTGGCGCCTGGGGATATCTCAGTGGATGAGATCGGCCATTTTGCGTTTTTTCACGATCGTTTTCGCGAGGCGCTGTGGCCGATTGCCCTGAGGTGGTTAGGGCAGGGGGAGCTGGGGGCTGAGGTGCCGGGGCAGATCATCAGCTGATGGAGGCAGCTCTGGCCTCTTCGCGGGCAAGTCGCAGCGGCGCACCGCCGCTCCTACAGAGCACTGTTGGAGCGGGATTTACCGCGAAGCGAATCAGGCCAGACGCTTGAGCGGCTGCTCAGCGAACTTGACCCCGGCCAGACCATGGGCGATCAGCGCGCGGATATTGCCGTGGTCGCTGCCATCAGGCGTGGCCACTACGCTGCGGTAGTGCTCGCCAAACGCCAGCAGCGCCTCTTGGTCGCTCAGGCCTTCGAGCAATGCCAGGCCCAAGGTCTTGCAGGAGCCTTCGTTTTGCCCGGCAGCGTTCTCCACGCCGCCATTGCTGAACGCTTGAGGGTGGTAGCTGTAGTGCTCGGCAATGAACGCCAGGGTATCGGCAAAAACGTGTTCGCCGCTGGCAAGGCTGGCGCGCAGGGTGTTCAGATCAGTCACGAGGTTTTCCTTGTTCGAACGCCGCTTGCTGCTCGGCGCTGGCTTCTTTCTGGTATTGGGCTTTCCACTGGGCATAGGGCATGCCGTACACCGCTTCGCGGGCGTCATCCATGCTCAGCTCGATCTGCTGCTCGTCGGCTGCGGCCTTGTACCACTTGGACAGGCAGTTACGGCAGAAACCGGAGAGGTTCATCAGGTCGATGTTCTGCACGTCGGTACGTTTTCGCAGGTGTTCGACCAGGCGCCGGAACGCGGCGGCTTCGAGTTCGAGTTGTTGTTGCGCGGTCATGGGAGCTTCCCTCAGGTCATGCGGTTCTTCAGATGGCGGCCACCATTGATGACCACCTGGCTGCCAGTGCTGTACTGGCTGTCGAGCAGGTATTTGACCGCCTCGATCAGCGGCCCGGCGCCGGGTTCGAACTCCAGCAGGGCTTTTTTCAAGGTTTGCTGGCGGTAGGCTTCGTCGCCACCTTCCTTGAGGATCAGCAAGCCCGGCAGGATACCGTTGACGCGCACCTTGGGCGCGTATTTCTCGGCAAACGACAGCACCATGTTCTGCAGCGCAGCCTTGGTCGCGGCGTAGCCGATGTGGCTCTTGCTGCCGCGTGAGGAGGTTTCGTCGCAGATGTGAATGATATCGGCCTTGTCGACCTTGGCCAGCAGTTCACCCAGGGCCAGGTTGAGGTGGTAGGGCGCCTCGACATGCAGGCGGAACATCATGTCGAGGTTATCCAGGCCGTCATCGAGCCACACCGAGGCGTTGTGGATGATCGCCCGCAGCCCGTCGTAGTGGGTGTGCAGGTGCTCGATCAGCGCCTGGCGGTCGGCCTGCTGGCAGAGGTCGGCGCGGAACTGGACGATGTTCGGGTGCGCCGACTGCGCAAGAATGCTGCGACTGGCACTGACCACCGTATGGCCGGCCTGTGCCAGTTCAAGCGCCAGGGCCAGCCCTACGCGTTGGCTGGCTCCGGTTACGAGGATAGGGCTATTCATGTTCGGGGCAGTCTACTTGTCTGTGCGTGCAGTGATGCACCAGCATACCCGAACTGTCTGCCTCTTGCGTGGCGTGCCTCAGCGGCTGCGCAGCCCTCGTGCCGGTTGGCTGGCGTTGGCCGGCGTCGGGTGCAGCCAGGGGGCCAGCAGACGGGTCGACAACGGGATGAACAGGTAGACCATCACCGGCGTCAGGGCCAGGGTGCTGAGCAGCACTCTGGGCACCAGGTCGAGTGGCGCCAGCCAGTGGCCGAAGACCACGTTGAACAGCAGCGAAACCGGAAAGAACGCCAGCCAGATGGCGACCGCTTGCTTCCAGCGCGGCGGTTTTTGCACCATATTAGTGCCAAACCAGTCATCAATGCCGCTGACGCGCGTCTCTTTGGGGCGTTCGAACAAGCCATCACCGCGTTGCAGCCAGGCGCGCCGCGACGCGGAATGCTCCCAGCTGTGCAGGGTCTGCTCGTTGGTGAAACGGAAGATAATCTGGAATTCATCGCCCTCGGCGGGCGGTGCGAGAATGCCCGAGCCCAGGTAGCCGGGGAAGTCGGTGGCCAGCTGCTCGCCTTCATGCAGCCAGGTCAGTAGGTCCTGGTAGCGGCCATGGGCGGCGCGGCGCGACACCATCAAGGTGACGGGTGGGGTAGACATCGTGTATCTCCTGGCGACGAGGCTGGCGGGTAGCTGGCCCCTTGGCTTCGTCGCCCGGGGTGGTGGGCGACGCAAGCAGGCTTGCAAGAATCGGGCGCGATTATCGCGGATATTTCATGACCCGTCAGTTTCAGACGGCGAACGGGATACACTGAGCACTGTGTGCAAGCGGGCGTAAAATGCCTTTCAATTACCTGAGACAGGGCATCTGGGCGCATGAACAAGCAGCTATCGGCCTCAACCAGCGCAGCTGATCTGGACTACCAGCAGCTGTATCCGATCCGCGAGGTGGCGAAGTTGACTGGCGTTAACCCCGTGACCCTGCGCGCGTGGGAGCGCCGTTACGGATTGATCCAGCCGACTCGCACCGACAGCGGCCATCGCCTGTATTCCCAAGCGGACATCGACGATATCCGCAGCATCCTAGGTTGGCTGGAACGCGGTGTGGCAGTGAGCAAGGTCGGCAGCATCCTGGCCCGCGGTCAGGCGTTGGCGCAGGACGGCTGGGCTGCTAGCAACGCCGATGAACGCGTGCGCTGGCGTACCGAAGTGCGTGAAGCTGTGCAGCGCTTTGACGGCGCCAGCCTCGATCGGCTGTTTGACCAGGTGTTTGCCAGCAATGCCCTGGATCCGGTGTTCGATGAGGTGTTCATGCCGGTCTGGCACAGCCTGCGTGCAGGTCACGCAAGTTTTGGACAAATGAGCGAGTGGGCGTTTCTCGACCAGTTTCTGCGGGGGCGGGTGCTGATGCGCCTGCAACTGTCACGTGGCCCGCGTAATCGGCGCATAGTGCTGGCGCCGCTGAGCAGCGGAGCGCTGGAGCTTGAGCTGCTGGTCGCAGGCTTGCTGCTGAGCAGTGATGAAGTGAGCGTGGTGGTGCTGGCGCCAGGGCAACCCCTGGATGAGCTGACGCTGGTTTGCGAGCGCTTGAGCCCGGATGCCTTGGTGCTGTTTTCCAACCAACGGCCTACCGCTGAGTTGGGCAAGCGACTGGCGCGATGGGTGTTGGGCCTTGGCTGTCCGCTATTGCTGGCTGGAGAAGTAGCAGAAATGGCCCAGGATCATCTGGCCGGCAGTCCCGTGGCTTGCCTGGGCGCCAACGGCAGCCTGATGCGCAAGCGCCTACGCCAGTACCTGGCGGGTCAGCTCGATACCTGAGTATGCAGCTCGGGGTGGGCCAGGCGATGGGCCTGGAGGATGTACTCACGCAGGCGTTCGATCTCGTGCGCTGGGCTGCGGCTGAGGTCGTAGGCGGCCAGGTCACGGCCAATGCGTCGGCGCAGCACGCCATGCAGGCCGATCGCCGGGATGCCTTCGGGGGCGAAACGCAGGTCGAAGCGTGATGGCGCTTGGGCCAGACCACGGATTTCCACCAGTGCACCCTTGAACGAGATGTCCCTGACCCACAAGCCGCTGTGTTCGCCATGCTCGCCCAGCAGCGCCGAAGGCTGTTCCATCGACAGCCGCCAAGGGCGCAGCATCGGGCCATCTTCGTAGATTTCCGGAGAACCTACCTGCAAGTGCAGGGCGTGGAATTCGTCCTCGACCAACTGCAGCGGGAAGCTGATCTGCTGGTTGTTGAACTGCGCCTGCAGGGTGACCTGTTCATTGGCCACCAGGCGGGTCAGCAACTGCTGGATCTGCGGGTCGCCATTGACCAGCAGGCTCGACATGGAGTCGGCCAGGTTCAACTGCGGCGAATGCTGCATATCCTGGATGAAATCCATTTCGTCCTGGGTCAGGAGGGCGTTTGCGTGCATGATCGAGCTCGAGAGTGGCGATTTCTTCAACGTGATTGACCGCGTCCGAGGCGCTTGGTTCAAGCGTGCAGTTGAGATTCCAGTTCAGCCAGGCGAGCGCGCGCGTTATCCAGCTCACGTTGCAGCTCGACCTGACGGCTGACGTCCTTCTGGATACCGATGAAATAGGTACGTTTTTCAGCGGCGTTGTGCACCGGGGTTATCGACAGTTCGTTCCAGAACGCGCTGCCATCCTTGCGGTAGTTGCGCAGCACTTCACGGCACGGCTGGCCTTCTTTCAAGGCTTTGCGAATGCGCGAGCGGGCAATCTGGTCGCGATCGTCACCCTGCAAGAAGCGGCAGTCCTGGTAGAGAATCTCATCGCGCGCAAAGCCTGTGAGGCGTTCGAATGCCGGGTTCACGTAGATCAGGATGGTGTCTTCATCGCCTTCTTGTTCAGCGATGACGATCCCGTCGTTGGAGGCATCGATCATGGATTGCAGCAGGTGCGCGTTGATCATCTTTGGACCATTGGCAGAGGAGGGGACTTTTGGCTTAGGCGGCCTTTTGCTATCGCCGGATGCTAGTATCCTACGTTTTCACTCAGTTTCGGAATCCTCTTTCAGATGAAAGTCGCCATTATTTCCGGGTCGGTGTATGGCACCGCCGAAGAAGTTGCTCGTCATGCCCAAGCGTTGCTCAAGGCGGCAGGCCATGAAGCCTGGCACGCCGCGCGGGCTACCTTGCAGGATATTCAAGGGTTTGCCCCGGAGGCATTTTTGGCCGTCACCTCGACCACCGGCATGGGCGAGCTGCCGGATAACCTGATGCCGCTGTACAGCACCCTCCGCGACACCTTGCCGGCAGCCTGGCGTGGCTTGCCAGGTGCGGTGATCGGCCTGGGTGATTCGAGCTATGGCGACACCTATTGCGGCGGTGGCGAGCAGATGCGCGAGCTGTTTGCTGAATTGGGCGTGCGTGAGGTGCTGCCGATGTTGCGCTTGGATGCCAGCGAAACCGTGACGCCGGAAACCGATGCCGAGCCGTGGTTGGCGGAGTTTGCCGCTGCCCTCAAGGGCTGAGTCTGGTGCTGGCCTCAAACCTGCTCGCGCAATAGGTTCAACCAGGCCTGCGCCGCCCGTGACAGGTATGCCCCGCGGCGCCAGATAAAAGCGATATCCCAACGCAAATAGTCCGGCGCCAACAGCGGCAAACGCACCACCCCAGGGCGTTCCAGCGCCCGTGCCACCACCCGGGGCAGCAACACCACCCCCTGGCCAGCGGCAACCAGCGCGGCAAGAAAGTCCGCCTGGCCGCTGCGCCCGCCTTCTTTAGGGGTGAACCCCACCTGCTGGCAGGCGCTAAGCAAGCGGTCATTGAGCACGAAACTGCGCTGATACAGCAAAAACGGCGTTTCGGCCAGTTGGCGCAACTCGACCTGAGCCAGCCCGGCAAGCGGATGATCCGCCGGCAGCAGGGCATCCAGCGGTTCATTGCAGAATGGCTGGTACTCAAAGTCGCCATCGCTCGGCGTCAGGCTACCGCCCAGCTCCAGCTCGCCGCTTTTGACCGCCTGCTCCACCGTGCGGCTGCCGCCTTCCAGCAATTGGATGGCGATGTTCGGATGCCGGCGCCGGTATTCGGCGAACAATCCGGCGAACAGCGCATCGCTACCCAGCAGTGGCAAGCCCAGGCGCAGTTCGCCACGGGCCATCTGGCTCAGGTCATCCAACTCGCTTTGCAGTTCCTGACGCTGGCGCAGCAGCGCCTCGCCGCGCTCCAGGACAATTCGCCCAGCCGCTGTCAGGTGCAATTGCGAGCCCTGCCGCTCAAGCAGCGGCTGGCCCACATCTTGCTCCAGCTGGGCGACCTGCTTGCTCACGGCTGATTGGCTGATATGCAGGGTCAGCGCGGCCTGGGTGAAGCCACCGCGGTGCACCACCTCGATGAAGCTGCGCAGTTGTTTGAATTCCATGTTCTGAATTCCATTTTGGAATGGGCTTAAGTCTAACAATTCGCTTCTGGCCTAGGCAGGCAAATTTTACAATGGGCACCTGCTCGAGGAACCCCGCCCCATGAACGCCCTGTTGTTGAAGAAATTCGCCCGCCTGCTGATTGAACTGGCGGTGCTGCTCGTTTTGTTTCTGCTCGGCGGCCAGCTCGCCGTGTGGTTCGGCTGGCCCATCCCCGGAGGAGTGATGGGGCTGGCGCTGCTGCTGGTGTTGTTTGCCAGCGGCATTCTCAAGCCGGCCATGCTGCAACTGGGCGCCGGCTGGCTGATGGCCGAGATGCTGCTGTTCTTCATCCCTGCGCTGATGAGCCTGCTCGACTACGGCAGCCTGCTGCGCGACGAGGGTTGGCGCATTCTGCTGGTGATCGCCGTGAGTACCCTGCTGGTGATGGTGGTCACGGCGGTGACGGTCGAGCTGGTGTGCCGCTGGAGCCTGCGCCATGAGTCTTGAGCCCATGCCGCTGTTCTGGCTCGCGCTGACCTTGCTGGCCTATCTGGGCAGCCGCTGGCTGTACCGGCGCAGCGGGCGCTATCTGCTGTCTCCGTTGATCCTGGTACCGGCTTTGCTGTTGGCGGTGGCGCTGCCGTTGCATACCGCCTATGCCGAATATGCCCGCAATACCCACTGGCTGATGGGCGTGCTAGGCCCGGTGACGGTGGCCTTCGCCGTCCCCATCTGGCAGCAGAAGGCTTTGCTGGCGCGGCACTGGCCGGCGTTGTTGGTGGGTATGCTGGCCGGTAGCGCCGCATCGATCGCCAGCTCCTGGGGCCTGGCCCATTGGCTGGCGCTGGATGATGCGGTCAGCCTATCGTTGCTGCCGCGCTCGATTACCACGCCTTTTGCCATGCCCCTGGCGCGTGACTTGGGTGGAGTACCGGAACTGACTGCGGTGTTCGTGATGTTCACCGGCGTGCTCGGCGCCATGTTCGGCGGCATCTTGTTGCGCTACCTGCCGCTGCGTACGCCCCTGGCGCGTGGTGCGTTGTTCGGGGTCGGTGCGCACGGCGCCGGGGTCAGTCGGGCACAGGAAGTGGGCCGCGAAGAAGGTTCTGTGGCCGGCTTGGTCATGGTCTTGACCGGGCTGCTCAACCTGTTTGCCGCGCCCTTGCTGGCGATGCTGCTCTGACCGTTCATACACCTGACCTGTTAGGTCATCAAGCTGGCTGCCAAGGTAAGTTCCGCCACTGCTCGCGCTGACTAGACTGTGCCTCGACGCGACATAGAGAGCACATGTAAGTGCCGAGGTGACATGCAATGACCGCAGCCTTGCCGTATTCCTTCACCCCCAACCTCCCGGGACCACTGTGATGCCTTTGGCCGAAATTCCATTGTGCGTCTGGCGAACCCGGGGTCAGAGTTTCTCATTCCGGGGCCAGAGCATCCGCTACTGGACAGCAGGGCAAGGAGAGCCACTGCTACTACTCCACGGTTTTCCTACCGCCAGTTGGGACTGGCACTACCTGTGGGCGCCCCTTGCGCAGCGTTTTCGCGTTATCGCCTGCGACATGATCGGCTTCGGCGATTCCGCCAAGCCCCTGGGGCACAGCTACAGCCTGATGGAGCAGGCTGATCTGCAATTGGCGTTGCTGGCTCATTTGAAGATCGATCAGCCTGCGCATCTGCTGGCCCACGACTACGGTGGCAGCGTGGCCCAGGAGCTGCTCGCGCGCCATCATGAAGGGCGTGCCGAGATCGCCAGCTGTGTGTTCCTCAACAGCGCCTTGTTCCCCGAGCGCTGCCCATTGCTGCTGGTGCAGAAGCTGCTGCTCAGCCCCCTGGGGTGGCTGGTGGGGCGCTCGTTTGGCCGCGACGATCTGGTGCGCAATGTCACCCAGGTGTATGGCCCTTGCACCCACCCCAGCGAGAGCGCACTGGATGACAGTTGGAGCCTGATCGTTTCCAACCGAGGCACGCGGATCCTGCACAAGTTGATGAGCTTCGTCCCGGAACGGCGCTTTTACCGCGAGCGCTGGGTGGGGGCGCTGCAACATGACGGGGTGCCGCTGCGCTTTATCAACGGTGCCGTCGATCCGTTGTCCGGCGCGCACATGGTCGAGGCTTACCGCCAGCAGGTCCCCGATCCGGACACCGTGCTGCTGCAGGGCATAGGCCACTATCCGCATATCGAAGCACCGGTACAGGTGCTGCGCCACTACCTGGCCTTTCGTGAGCAGCCGATGAGCTATCTGCCGCAGAAGGTCGCCTGGTCGTAGCGCCAGAGTGCAGGCCGGTGGCAACCATCGGCCTGTCTTATCGCTCATCATTCAGCTCCAGTGCGCTTGATTGTTCCGGGCACTTGGCTGGCCGACACTGCCTTAAATCCAATCACCCTGTGGAGCCATGAGCATGAGCGAGCCCGTACGTCTGCAAGATCGAGTGGTGATCGTCACAGGGGCCGGTGGCGGTCTGGGCCGGGCCCATGCCCTGTTGTTCGCCGCGCACGGCGCCAAGGTGGTGGTCAATGACCTGGGCGGCAGCACCCATGGCGAAGGCGCCAGTGCCTCGGCGGCGGATCGGGTGGTCGAGGAGATTCGCGCTGCCGGTGGTACCGCGGTGGCCAACCACGATTCGGTCACCGATGGCGGGCGCATCGTCGAGCAGGCCCTGGACAGCTTTGGCCGGATCGATGTGCTGGTGAACAACGCCGGCATCTTGCGCGACAAGACCTTCCACAAAATGGACGACGCCGACTGGGACCAGGTCTATCGGATTCATGTCGAAGGCGCCTACAAGGTCACTCACGCCGCCTGGCCGCATATGCGCGAGCAAAACTGGGGGCGAGTGATATTTACCGCTTCGACCTCGGGCATCTATGGCAATTTTGGCCAAGCTAACTACGGCATGGCCAAGCTCGGTCTGTATGGCCTGACCCGAACGTTGGCCATTGAAGGGCGCAAGCACGGCATCCTGGTCAATGCCATCGCCCCTACCGGTGGTACCCGGATGACCGAAGGGCTGATTCCCCAGCAGGTGTTCGAGCGCTTGAAGCCCGAACTGATCAGCCCGCTGGTGGTGTACCTGGGCAGCGAGCACTGCCAGGACAGTGGCCAACTGTACGAAGTAGGTGGTGGCTGGATAGGCAAGCTGCGTTGGGAGCGCAGTGTGGGCGTAGGGTTCGATCCGCGTGAAGGCTTCACCCCCGAACAGGTCGCCGATCACTGGGCGCAGATTGGTGATTTCGAAGGCGCGCTGCATCCCGAAGACAGCTTGCAGGCGTTGCAGCAAATGATGGCCAATCTGCAAAAATATCCGCTGAGTTGAACAGCAGATTCTTGCAGGCATAAAAAAGGCCGCTGCAAGCGCAGCGGCCAATCGAGACGTTAGATCAAGGAGCTTCAAAATCAACGTCGGTGAACCTGGGGTGGCGCGAAAGGCGGGGGGGAGGGCCCTTCGCGCTAACCAGTGAGATAAGAATAAGCGCTTGATCCTGTGGGAAAAATAGTCGCTTCTGACATTCTCTATTACATCATGGGTGATAATCGCGCGGCTCTGGGTCGCGATTATCCAACAGTGCTTCAACCGCAGGCGCGTATCGCGCAGACGCCTATTCCTGGATCCAGGAAGGGTTTCCCCTTTCTGTGTCGTACAGCTCGAAAAGCAGACTGCAACTCCACACAACCTTCGGAGTTCGCCATGCTTTCCGATACTTTGTTTCCAGACCTGTCGTTCCTGAAAACAGCTACTTCTCCTACCTCATACGAAGAAATGTTGGCGCAGGTGTCGTTGCTTGCTGTCGCCATTCAGGGGCAGCTTGCAGATGCACCGCGTTTTGCCGCAGAGCCGCAGGCTGAATCTACGGAGCCCGCGCTGCTTACGGTTGAGCAATTCGACGAGCGTTGGGGGGAGTGGCGAGACGCCAATGACCAGTGGTGGCAGGAGCAAGCGCATTTTTCCTCAGGCCGTCTGCGTAACCAGTTGAGGGACTTGTTCGAACTGGAAGTGGCCATACTGGCAATAACTGAGCCGTCGATCCGGGAGCGGGTGGAAGCGCTGTGGAGTGGGCAGGCGGATATCGACCTTGGTCAGGTCATTGCCAAGGCGGGCGAGATCAAGGTGCGTTTACCGGGTTGCTTCGTTTATACCGCTGATTTCGACGTTGCCAGTCACGGTGGTGAAGATTTCCTCGTGTATGGCCTGGGTTGGGGGGCCTGGTTCAGTGCTGAGCCGGTAACGCTCGCGGCTCGGGTGCAGCAAGCCCTGCTGGCGGGCGAGCCATGGACGCTGACGATCCCGGCTGCGCTACGCACTGCTGTACGGGAGGGCGCCGCGCTGGAGTTGAGCTTCGAGGAGGTTGATTACTCGGTATCGCGCAGAATGCTCGAAGACCTGCAGGACTTGCAGATTCAGCTACTGGGCGAGGTATCCCGGCACCCCTCCAACGATCAGCTGTCGCTCAGCAGGCTCAACGCCGCTATACGTCTGGATAGCTGGGTTAGCCAGGTACAGGACCGCGTGGCCAGCTATCTCAAAGCCTACCGACTCAGCACCCAGGTGCAGTGGGTGACTGAGCTTGAAGGTGACGAGCTGGCTCACTATGCGGCGCTGGAGCAAGCCAAAATCGATGCACAGACAACGTTCGACGACCATTTGGGCAGTCTTGCGGACTATCGGACGTTTGCCGCAGCGCGGATCAGGGCATGGCTGGAGGCAAATGCCGACGGCCTGCGGATCGCCCCGGAAAAAACCCAACTGACAATTCATCGACTCTTCAGCAACGCCCGAGGACAGCGTAAATCCACGGTGCTGGACTGGGTTATCAGTGGCGGCTATGACGGCTATGACCTGTTCGTCGAGCCTTCGGCCCCGGATCTGGAAGAGGTTTTAACCCATGCTGTGCTGCAGAGAATGATCAATCAACTCAATCTGCGCGAGAGCTACTACCGCGAAGTCAGCGCGGCTTATCAGGATGCACAAACCCAGGCGCTGCTAGGTGAGCTTATCCGCGCCGAGATGCTGTTTGCGGCATTGGCTGCGCTGCACGCTGAGGTGTTGCCTGCGCCGACCTACGCCAACCTCATCGCCCTGCTCGAGGATGATCAGCCCACTGCTGAGCTGCAGGTGCACCGGCTGCAACTGCGCGAGCAGTATTTAGATGGCGTGGTTGCCTTTGCCACTGACGAGTCCTTCATTCTTTATGCCCCAGGCTCGCCAGGCGGTCACTTCCAGCGCTTCGCCAATGAGCGGGAGCTGGTCGAGGCGGTCTTCGAGATGCTCAATAACCCTGTTGGCATTGCCTACCTGCTGGAGCGTATTCCTGTGCAGCACCGGCAACCGGTGCAAGAATTCGTCCATCGGGTAGAACCCATCACCTGGCGTCCGACTATCATCGGCCTGCAGCCACACGACGGTGGTTTGCGCCAGATGCTGCTTGAGGGGCGGCTCTCGGTCCATCGCAGCAATCGGCTTCAGGCAACACCTCAATGGTATCTCGAGGCGAGCCAGGAAGACCGGCAGCACTTGGACTTCCTGGACAATCAACTGGCTGCCCTGGAGGCGGATTACATCGCCAGTAATGGCATGCAGACGCTGTTGGATTTTGCCCATGATCAAGCCTCTGACCGGATCAATGGGTATCCCGGCAACAGCGGGTTCTGGATTGACCCCGACACGGTCAGGGTCGAGTCATCCGAGGGCGCGCTGAGCTTCACCCAATGGATGGCGTGGGGGTATCCGACAGGCTTCAATTTCGCAGGGTTTTCCACCCTCAGTTCAACCCGCGGACAAGACCTTTCGCACCTCAACCTGTCCTTGTTGGCCAGTGCCATCCGTGGCTTCAGCGGCCAGGTACGGGAGCAATACAGCACACGTCTGGAAAACCGCTACCTGGCCGATGACCGCCCCCAACGCGAGCGTCAGCTCAGGTTGCATGGGTTGGTGATGAACGTGAAGCTGCGCCGCGATTTCTTGGCGGCAAGTCTACAGGGCTACCTTGATGACACCGACGCAAGCTGGTTGAAAGAACTCGCTCAGACGCCGGTTGAGATAGACATTCTGGATAACGTCCGGCTAGGCAGGTTGGCCTTCCACCGTGGTGAATACCGATTGGTCGACGGCTGCTATCTGTTAGAAAACACGGCAGGTGAGCGATTCGTTTACCTCAGTGACCCGGCCAATGGTCAAACTGTACGCACGTTCATGGACATTGCCTCAAGCTGGTACAGGGAAAATCTCGGCCCATACTTTACCAGCCGGGTTATTCACTCCGATAAAGCTGCCATGAGGGCGCTGGATAGCGATCGCTGGGAAAACGGTAAACAAGTGGTGCTTGATGCGCTTCCTCATCTGGTCGACCGGATCGATAGCTGGGAGAAGGATCACCAAAGGCGTGTTCAGCATCTGCTTGACGATGCGCGGTCACAAACCACCAGCGTCGCGAGCCGGGTTTTTGAAACGGTCGACCTGATCGGCAGCAAAGTGGCCAGTGCCTTGTCCCTCGGGTTCCCGCCAATCGCTGCTGTTATCAACCTGATTCAGGCAGTCAGGGACTTCTCCAAGAGTTACACCAGTTGGTGGGATGGGGAAAAGCTGACGAGTGCCTTTTTCTTCCTGCTAGGGATCACCGGCGTTGCGTCGGCGACGGGCGTCACGAGCGTAGTTAGCGCTGGCCTTGCCGCCGCTTGGAGCAAGTTGCGCCCGGGTCCATCGGGACCGGCAGTCGAGTTGCTGAAGGCGTGGTTCAAAGAGCTCGCGTCTCCATACGGTCTCAAGACTGCGAGTGCCGCTAGCAGCCTCTTCACTGATGAGTTTATCGACTTTATCAAGCCGATATTCGCTGAAAATGAACCACCGTCGGTGTTGTCGTCCAAGTAAATCCGCCTAGCGCTGATAACCCATCCGCCTGCTGACTGCCTCCACGGCAGCCAACAGGCGCTGTGCCGCAGGGCCCTGCTCATCGGCGTGGAAGATCGAAGTCGGGCCGACCACAGTCATCACCGCAGCGATCTGGCCCATGGCGTTGAACACCGGCGCTGACAGGGCATCCACCCCCGGCATCAGCAAGCCGTGCACATGGTGCAGACCACGCTCGCGTATCGCCTCCAGCAGGGGGGCATAATCACTGGCGCTCTGCTTGAGCATCGCCAGTTCCCGCTCCAGCAAATCCTGCGTCTCGCGCGCCGGCAGATGAGCGGCGAATACCAGCCCGGTCGATGAACTGAGCAGCGGCAGCACCGAGCCGATCTGGGTCACCACGGTTACCGCGCGCACCGCCGGCTCGATACTGACCACCGTTGCCCCCTGATTACCCCACACCGCGATGAAGCAGCTCTCATTGAGCTCGTCGCGCAATTGCGACAGCGGCAGTGCGGCCACCTTGAGCACATCGATGCTGCCCAGCGCCGCCATCCCCACGCGCAGTGCTTCACGTCCCAGCCCATAGTGGTTGGTGCTTGGGTCCTGCTCGGCAAAGCCGCTGGAGATCAGTGCCTGCAAGTAGCGATGGACCTTGCTGGCAGGCATCTGCACGTGTTCGGCCAGGCGCGACAGCGAGGTCGAGGGCGACAGTTCGGCGAGCGCCTTGAGAATGTCGGTACCGATTTCCGCCGAGCGGACCTTCTGCTTGCCGGTGTCGGCAGGGTTGCGGGCGGTGGTCATGGGGCTGGGCATCCGGGGAAGACTGAGGGCGTCTTTATAGCTTGACGCCTTGATCCAATCAAATTACGTTATTCGTAATCTGATTACGATAAAAACAATGCAGACGCGCTACCGGTGCTTGCCGCATGGGCAATTGAGCTGGCAGCAGCTGCCAGCATGGCTCGCTTCGAGCCCGGAGGCATCGATGACTCGCGACACGTCCCCCGCAATCGACTACCTGAGCGGCTTCGGCAACGAATTCGCCAGCGAGGCGCTGCCTGGCGCTTTGCCGGTCGGGCAGAACTCGCCGCAAAAAGCGCCCTATGGCCTGTACGCCGAGCTGTTGTCGGGCACCGCGTTCACCATGACCCGCAGCGAGCTGCGCCGCACCTGGCTGTACCGCATTCGTCCCTCGGCGCTGCACCCGCGCTTCGAGCGCCTGGAACGCCAGCCCCTGGCAGGCTCACTTGGTGCGGTTACGCCTAACCGCCTGCGCTGGAGCCCGCAGCCGATTCCCGGCGAGCCGACCGATTTCATCGAGGGCTGGCTGCCGATGGTGGCCAACTCGGCGACCGATAAACCTGCGGGCGTGAGCATCTACATCTACCGCGCCAACCGTTCGATGGAGCGGGTGTTCTTCAACGCCGATGGCGAGCTGCTGCTGGTGCCCGAGCAGGGCCGCCTGCGTATCGCCACTGAATTGGGCGTGATGGAAATCGAACCGCTGGAAATCGCGGTAATCCCGCGGGGCATGAAGTTTCGCGTCGAACTGCTCGATGGCCAAGCGCGTGGCTACATCGCCGAGAACCACGGCGCACCGCTACGCCTGCCCGACCTCGGACCGATTGGCAGCAACGGCCTGGCCAATCCGCGTGACTTCCTCAGCCCGGTGGCACACTACGAAGAGACCCGCGGCCCGGTGCAACTGGTACAGAAGTTCCTCGGCGAACACTGGGCCTGCGAGCTGCAGCACTCGCCGCTGGACGTGGTCGCCTGGCATGGCAGCAACGTGCCGTACAAATACGACCTGCGCCGTTTCAACACCATCGGCACGGTCAGCTTCGATCACCCAGATCCTTCGATCTTCACCGTCTTGACCTCGCCGACCAGCGTTCACGGTCTGGCCAACATGGACTTCGTGATTTTCCCACCGCGCTGGATGGTGGCCGAGAACACCTTCCGTCCACCCTGGTTCCACCGCAACCTGATGAACGAGTTCATGGGCCTGATCCAGGGTGCCTACGATGCCAAGGCCGAAGGCTTCCTGCCCGGCGGCGCCTCGCTGCATGGGGTGATGAGCGCCCACGGCCCGGACGCCGAGACCTGCAGCAAAGCCATCAGCGCCGAGCTTGCGCCGCAGAAAATCGACAACACCATGGCCTTCATGTTCGAGACCAGCCAAGTGCTGCGCCCGAGCCAGCATGCCCTTGAATGCCCGCAATTGCAGGCCGACTACGATAGTTGCTGGGCCACCTTGCCGAGCACCTTCAACCCGAACCGGAGATAACCCATGAACCAGACCGCCATCGCCCGTAGCTGGGTCGAGCACGCCAACGGCCATCGCGATTTCCCTCTGCAAAACCTGCCGCTGGGCATCTTCAGCCGCCCGGGTGAAGCCTTGCGCTGCGGCGTGGCCATTGGTGAGGCGATTCTCGACCTGGACGCGGTGCTCGCTGCCGGACTGTTCGAGGGCCCAGCCAAGCAAGCGGCACAGGCGACCCAGGGGGGGGCGCTGAATGCCTACTTCGCCCTCGGCCGTAGCGCCCGGGTAGCCTTGCGTGAGCGTCTGCTGGCGCTGCTCGGCGAGCGCAGCGAACACCAGGCTGCGCTCACGTCGGCGCTGTATCCAGCTAGCGAGTGCCAGCTGCACCTGCCGGCCAAGGTCGGCGACTACACCGATTTCTACGTCGGCATCGAGCACGCCAAGAACGTCGGCAAGCTGTTCCGCCCCGACAACCCACTGTTGCCTAACTACAAGTACGTCCCCATCGGTTATCACGGCCGCGCTTCGACCCTGCGCCCCTCGGGTACCGAGGTGCGCCGGCCCAAGGGCCAGACCCTGCCAGCCGGCCAGACTGAGCCAGTGTTCGGTCCTTGTGCACGCCTGGACTACGAGCTGGAACTGGGCATCTGGATCGGCCAGGGCAACCCGATGGGCGAGGCGATCGCCATCGGCGATGCCGCCGAGCACGTGGCGGGCTACTGCCTGCTCAACGACTGGTCGGCGCGCGATATCCAGGCCTGGGAATACCAGCCGCTGGGGCCATTCCTGTCCAAGAGCTTCATCACCAGCCTGTCGCCTTGGGTGGTTACTGCCGAAGCCTTGGAGCCGTTCCGCTGCGCCCAGCCGGCACGCCCTGAAGGCGATCCGCAGCCGCTGTCGTACCTGCTGGATAAACGCGACCAGGCCAATGGCGCCTTCGACATCGAACTGGAAGTGCTGCTGATCACCGAGCGCATGCGCGAGCAAGGCTTGCCGGCGCATCGCCTGACCCTGAGCAACACCCGCAGCATGTACTGGACCGTGGCGCAGATGGTCGCGCACCACAGCGTCAACGGCTGCCAGTTGCAGCCGGGTGACCTGTTCGGCTCGGGCACCCTGTCCGGTGCCCAGCCAGGCTCGTTCGGCAGCCTGCTGGAGATCACCGAAGGCGGCAAGCAGCCAATCGAATTGGCCAGCGGCGAGGTGCGCAAGTTCCTCGAAGATGGTGACGAGATCATCCTGCGTGCGCGCTGCAGCAAGGATGGCGTGGCCAGCATCGGCTTCGGCGAATGCCGCGGCAAGGTCGTCGCGGCCAACTAAGAGGGTAGGGTGATGGAGCTGTTCACTTACTTCCGTTCCACCTCTTCCTACCGGGTGCGCATCGCCCTGGCACTCAAGGGTCTGGATTACCAGGCCCTGCCGGTCAACCTGCTCAAGGGCGAGCACCGCGCGGATGATTATCTGGCGGTGAATCCTCAAGGGCGAGTGCCGGCGCTACGTACTGACAGTGGTGAGGTGCTGGTCCAGTCACCAGCGATCATCGAGTACCTGGAAGAGGTCTATCCGCAGCCGGCGCTGTTGCCCGCCGCGCCTGAAGCGCGGGCCAAGGTGCGCGGGGTGGCGGCGTTGATTGGCTGCGATATTCACCCGCTGCACAACGTCAGTGTGCTCAACCAGCTGCGTCAGTTGGGCCATGACGAAGGGCAGGTCAATCAGTGGATTGGCCACTGGATTGGCCAGGGTTTGGCGGCTGTGGAACAGTTGATCGGAGATAACGGCTTCTGCTTCGGCCAGACGCCGGGGTTGGCCGATCTCTACCTGATACCGCAGCTGTACGCGGCCGAGCGGTTCAATGTCGAGCTCACTGGATACCCGCGAATTCGCCGGGTAGCGGCGCTGGCCCAGCAGCATCCGGCCTTCGTCCAGGCGCATCCCGCCCAGCAGCCAGACACCCCGGCTCAGTGAATCGACGGGTTGCTGGCGGGTAGATGGCCCAGCCGCTCGCTCAGTTTTACCCGCTGCACGGGGTCGTCGGTCAGCAGCAGGGCATGCTCCAGGTCGAAGCGTTCGGCCTGCGGGCAATCCAGGCGCTGATACAGCGTTGCCCGCGCCAGGTAGTCGCTGACTAGCACCGGCCCCAACTGCATCACCCGCTCGGCATCGATCAGTGCCGCCAGGTCGTTGTCGTTGCTGATGTGCAACTGGCGCAGGTTACGCGACAGCCGTTGCAGCATCTGCCTGGGGCTGGCCACTTGCATGTGGTCAGCGCTCAGCGCGACTTGCGGGCCGAACTGACGGGCCAGTAACTGGCGGCATTCAGCCGGATACAGACGGCGTCCGCCACACGGGTCGAGCAAGTGGTCGGCGCCGGGTACTCGCAGCAGGAAATGACCGGGGAAGTTCACCCCCTCCAGTGGGATCGACAGACGCCTGGCAAGCTCCAGCGCCAGGATCGCCAGCACCAGCGGTTGGCCACGGCGGCGCAGCAAGACCTTGTCCATTAATGCCGCATGGGGTCGCAGCGGGTGGTATTCGTCCTGGGCAAAGCCCAAGGCAGTGAGCTGGCGCAGCAGTGGTTGCGCCAGTTCGCTAACCGGCAACATGGGTAGGCTGGCATTGATCTCCCGTTGCAGGTCATTGAGCCGGGCAAGGCTGTCCGCGGGCTCGACGCTGCGGTCGTGCTCGGCGGCAATCCATAACGAGGCTTCCAGCAGGGCGACCGGCTCGCGTTCCAGGCAGGCCAGGCAGGCTTGACGTGGCTTCATGAAAATCTCCCAACACGCTTAACTATTAGCTCTGGCGCGCGGTTTCGTCCAGTGGTCCGGCTGCGATACATGGGCTTGCGGGCTGCCTATACTGTGTGGAGCACCTCTTCGGGGAGCCCGTTGATGTTCGCGCTCATGCAAAGCACCCGCACTCAGTCTCTGCACCTGTTCATTGACCCACCTACCGGCCTCAAGGCGGTGGTGGTCATCCACAGCGAGCAGCTGGGCCCGGCTTTGGGCGGCTGCCGCTACTTGCCCTACGCCGATGACGAAAGCGCCATGACCGACGCTATTCGCCTGGCCCAAGGCATGAGCTACAAAGCGGCGTTGGCGGGGCTACCGGTGGGGGGCGGTAAAGCAGTCATCGTGCGTAATCCGCATGTGGAAAACCGCGCGGCGCTGTTTGAGGCATTCGGGCGATTTGTCGACAGCTTGCAAGGGCGTTTCATTACCGCCGTCGACAGTGGTACCTCGACCCTGGACATGGACTGCATTGCCCAAACCACCCCGCATGTCACCAGCACCACTGCCTCCGGCGATCCCTCACCGCATGCCGCCATGGGCGTATTTGCCGGGATTCGCGCGACGTCGATGGCGCGTCTGGGCAGCGACAATCTCGAAGGTTTGCGGGTTGCGGTACAAGGGTTGGGCAATGTCGGTTATGCACTGGCCGAGCAGTTGCATGCGGCGGGTGCGGAATTACTGGTCAGTGATTTGGACCCTGGCAAAGTGCGCCTGGCGGTGGAGCAATTCAATGCCCATCCGGTGATCAATGACGCCTTGATCAGCACGCCCTGCGATATTTTCGCCCCTTGTGGTGTTGGCCCGGTGCTCAATGGCCAAAGCGTGATGCAGCTGCGTTGCGCAGCGGTGGCGGGGGCGGCGAACAACCAGTTGACCACCTTGCAAGTGGCCGATCAGTTGGAAAAACGCGGAATTCTGTATGCGCCTGATTATGTGATCAATGCCGGTGGCTTGATCTATGTGGCGCTGACCCATCGAGGAGTAGACCTGGGCACTATCACTGCACATCTGGCGCGCATTCCTACGCGGCTGACGGAAGTGTTTGCGCATGCCCAGGCGGAAAAGCGCTCGCCGGCGCGGGTAGCGCAGATGTTGGCGGAGCGGTTGCTTTACGGATGATCCGGGTTTGATGTTGTCTGTCCTGGCCTCTTCGCGGGCAAGCCCGCTCCCACAGGGATTGCGCTGTTCTCAGGTTAAGCGCTGTACCTGTGGGAGCGGGCTTGCCCGCGAAGAGGCCAGAACAGGCCCCCAAAACTTATTCCTCGCCACCACCCTCAAGCAACTCAGCCAACGCATCCGGCTGGCTCTTGAACGCCCGGGCAAACACATCGCGGTTCTTGGCCATGTAGATACCGGCTTCCTCGACCTGCTGTTCAGTCAACGAAGGCACCGCCTTTTGTAGCACCTCAGCCAGGCGCTCGGCGAGTTCGAGCATCTTGTCGTGACGATCGGCTTCGGCTTTATCCATGAACAAACGCTCCGGGTCGCGGCTGCTGCGGTACACCACTTCGACGGCCATTCATCACCTCTGTGCCTTTTAGCTGGTTGGATTGATCAATTACTGTATCTATATACAGTAATCGCTCGGGCCACCCCAATGCAAGCCAATAGTGGCCATTTATATCCGGGAAAAGCGTAGCCCATAGGTGCCTTGCGGCAATCGGTCGCCTTCCAAGCCAAGGGCCTGGCCCTTTAACTGCATGGCACAAGCGTCACAGGCGTGGCGCATCATCCTTCAGCTCGTATCGGGGAATCGAACATCGTGAACATCAAATGGGCAGAAAAACTGCGCAAGGGCTTGCATGGCTCGGCCGACTCGCTGGGCAACCTGTGCGTTGAGTCGTTCCACTACCTGGCGTTGTTCGGTATCGGCGGGATCACGGCCTGGGCCGCTGTGATGACCTTCCTGGACATGCTCAGCAAAGGTGGGGTCAGCGTCGATGACATCCTGCTGCTGTTCATCTATCTGGAGCTGGGGGCGATGGTAGGGATCTACTTCAAGACCAACCACATGCCCATTCGCTTTTTGCTGTACGTGGCGATTACGGCATTGACCCGCTTGCTGATTGGCGATGTGTCGCACCACAAGGCGCCGGATGTTGGCCTGTTGTACCTGTGCGGCGGCATCCTGCTGCTGGCCTTCGCGATCCTGGTGGTGCGCTATGCCTCCTACCGCTACCCGTCGAGCCGGGTGCTGGACGCCAGCGGCAAGGAAGTCGACGAGGGTCGCTAATGCTTAGTTGGCGATGTGGCTGGCGCTGAAATGCTGCTGGCCTGGGTCGCGGGTGAGGGCCGCGAGCACCTCAAGGGGATTGTCGCCCTGTTCGATGGCAAGGCCCAGGCGGATGCTGTCGATCACCCGCTGCAAGCGCACGGGGTCGTTGCGCTGGGCTTGGCTGATCAGGCGCTTGGCGACGATGCCGCTGTCATCGGACAAGGTCAGCATGATGCTGCCATCCAGGCGTTCGATGCTCAGGTTGACCCGGTAGCGTGGGGCGAAGGCGTCGCTGATTTGATCGAATGGATTGTTCATGGTCGCGCATCTGTAAGTGGCAATGCAGGGGTTGACCGACGGGCAGGCGGGTTGGTTCAGGGCCGCTGATCGGGTCAAGGCAGAAAGCAAAACGCCCGGTGCAGTGCACCGGGCGTTTGTGTTCAAGCAACCTCGATCATTCCTCGGGATCATTCACTTCAAGGATCACGCGTTTGCTACGCAGTTTGCCGTAGAAGTGTTCCAGGGCGTTGTTCAGCTTGCTGGCGGCGCCATCGACTGCCTGGTCCAGCGAGGTGGCGGTATGGGTCACGGAAATCGGTTGGTGGCCTTTGGGGCGAGCCTCCATCTGGCAGCGTTTGTCATGCGGTCCGGGCTTGGCGCCGTTTTCGTCGCGCAGGTGGACCTCGATGCGGGTGAGGTCGTCCTCGTAGCGTTCGAGGGTGCTTTCAAGCGTACTGCGGACCCACTCGTTAAGCCGGATGTTGCCTTGGATATGGTTGCTGCTGTTGACCTGGATTTGCATGACTTCAACCCTTATTCAGCTTGCTCGCAAAGAGACGTGCCTAGGCCACTGAGGCCTGTGGAATTTTTTCGCCTCTTGACTCTAAGGTCAGGCATCCGCGCGGCGAATTCAACCCCTTGAGAAAGAAAAATTTCCTGTTGCAATAAAGTTGAAATCATCTAGGGCCGTCAGAACGCAACGGATGTTTGCAGGTATAAAGTTCGAGGTTCGCCGACGTACTTGCCCTTGTTGTTGTCATCGAACGAGCGGGTGTAGTACTCACGATTGAACAGATTCTTCACCCCCACCGCGACCTTGAGGTTGGACAACTGCGGGCCGAAATCGTAGGCCGCGCGGGTGCTGACCAGCATGTAGCCAGGAATCCGCCCGGTGCTGCCATCCGCGCTCTCTTCGCCGGTGTTGGCGTTGTCGGCGTACTGGCTGCTCTGGAAGCTGCTGTCCAGGTCCAACTGCCACGGACCTTCGCTGTAGCCCACGCCCAGGGTGCCTTTATGCCGAGACGAGAACGGCACCTGGTTACCTTTGTTCGGCCCATCTTCGCGGATAGTGGCATCGACGAAGGCGTAGCTGGCATGCACATCGAAGCCGGCCAGGGCAGGGCTCAAGCCATCCAGGGCATAACGCACGCTGGTCTCGATGCCCTGGTGACGGGTTTCGCCGCGGGCGATCACCGAGTCGTTGGTCTGGTTGCTTTCGTACTGGTTGTCGAAGTTGATCAGGAACGCGCCGATTTCTGCCTGCAGATCGCCGTTGTCGTAGCGGGTACCCACTTCCCAGGTGCGCGCCTTCTCCGGCTTGACCTCGCCGCTGCTGACCCGGTTGGGCATCTGGCTGTATTGCACGCTGCCGAACGAGCCTTCGGTGTTGGCGTAGAGATTCCAGCTGTCGGTCAGGTGGTACATCACGTTAAGCGCCGGCAGGGCGGTGTTGTAGCTGCCCTGGTAGCGCTGGCCGTTGAGCTTGTTGCTCTGCTCGGAGTCGATCATCTCGTAGCGCACGCCCGGGGTAATGGTCCAGCGGCCGATGTCGATGCGGTCATCGAGGTAGATGGCATGCGCTTCGGTATTGCCGCGGGTGTCGCGGTCGTTGCGACTGGCAGTGGTTGGCAGCTCGCCATTGACCGGCTCGCGGAAGCGCAGTTCGTGGCCGGCCTCGTTGATGTAACGGTAGCCAACACCCAGTTCGTGCCAGCTGTCGCCCAGCGCCAGGCCTTGCGAGAAACGCGTTTCGATACCACGCACCCAGTACTCGCGCGGCGACAGCGAGACGAAACTGCCTTGGTCCAGATAACCGCTGCGCAGGGTCTTGGTGAAGAAGCTGTTGACGCTGAACTGGCGGTCATCCTGCTTGTAGTCATAACCGACGTTGACCAGCGTGCGACGGCCCCAGAACTTGTCTTTCAAGCGGGTCGACTGATACGGGTCGTCATCGAAGGCGGCCTTGCTCAGGCCGCCAGGCATTTGCGCCTCGCCCTCGTAGTACTGGGCCATGGCGTGCAGGCTGTTGGCCTCGTCGAGCTGCAGCTTGCCCTTGAGAATCAGGTCGTCGATCTGCGTGTCGCTGTGTTCGCGCCAGTCGCCGCCACGGGTGCCGGAGTACAGCAAAGCACCGCCCAGGCCGTTGTCGTTGGTACCACCAACCAGCAGGTTGGCGCTGTTCTTGAAGCCATCGTGGCTGGAGGAAGGGCTGATCTGGTTTTGCATGGCGGCCTTGAAGGTCGCCTGTTCAGGAATGGCGCGGGTCACGAAGTTGACGATGCCGCCGACGTTCTGCGGCCCGTAGCGCACCGCTCCGCCGCCGCGCACCACGTCTACCGCGTCCATGTTGCCCAGGCTCAGCGGGGCCAGCGACAGCTGCGGCTGGCCATAGGGCGCGAACGGCACCGGGATGCCGTCCATCAGCACGGTCGAGCGCGAGGCCAGGCGTGGGTTGAGGCCACGGATGCCGAAGTTCAGCGCCAGGTCATGGCTGCCGGTGCCGTTGTTTTCCGGGGCATTGACCCCAGGGATGCGGTTGAGCACTTCGCGCGCGCTGCTGGCGCCGCTGCGTTCGAACGCTTCGCGGCGGATCACGTCACGCGCGCCGGGGTGCTCGAAAACGTTGTCCTGCCGGGCTTCGGCCAGCCAGTCGCCGACCACGGTCGAGGCGCCCAATTCTACTGGCGCACCAGCCGCGGGGGCGGTGATGGGTTGCAGGCTGAAGGCGTTGCCAGTCTCCTGGCGGGCTTGCAGGCCGCTGCCGCGCAGCAGGGCATCGAGGCCCTGGCGCACCTCGTACTGACCGTCCAGCCCTGGGCTTTGCATGCCTTGGGTCAACTGCGAGCCGAACGAGATCAGTGCACCGCTTTCGCGGCCAAACTGGTTGAGCGCATCTTCCAGCGAGCCGGCCGCGATGTGGTAGGCGCGGGCATCGGCCGCTTGGGTGGCGGGCACAGCGAGGCCAAGGGTGGTGGTGAGCAAGAGCGCCTGAACGAGAGGGCTGGGGCGAAGCAGCATGTGAGTGGTCCTTGAGAAGGGGTTCTGCCTTCTCTGTCACGCGAGCTTTGCTAAATGGCTCAGGTGATTTCGATATTTTTCAAAACCTTTTTATTTCGGTGTCTGTACTGGCCTTTTCGCGAGCAAGTCGCAGCGGCACACCGCCGATCCTACAGGGGATAGCGCTGATCTCAGGGTTGGCGCTGTACCTGTGGGAGCGGGCTTGCCCGCGAAGAGGTCGGTGCTGACAGCCGAGTGACTCAACTGGTCCGGGATTCAACCGTCACCCAGTACCGGGTAAATCGCCTCACCCGCACCGGCAGCGCCACCTCCAGCATCTGCAGAATCCGCTCGCTGTCATCCAACGGGTACGACCCTGAAATACGCAGGTCCGCGACCTGTTCGCTGCACCCCAACTGACCCTGCCGATAACGCCCCAGCTCGTCGAGAAAATCCGCCAGGCGCATCTGCGAGGCCACCAGCATGCCGTCGACCCAGGCGCCAACATTGCGCTGTAGCGGGGCGATCGCCTGCCAACCGCTGCCAGCGAACCTGGCCTGCTGTCCGGCCAGTAATGCGTGCCCGCCCACGCTCGCGCTGCCGTCGAACACCGACACCTGGCTAAAGCCATTGACCTGGCGCAGGTTGAACCGGCCCTGTTCCAGGCGCAGTACGCCTTCGGCACTGCGCAGCAGCAACGGCCGTGGATCCTTGGCCACTTGCAGTTGCAATTCACCTTCGAACAGGCGCACCAGCCGTTGTTGGCTGTCGAAGCGCACATCGGCGGCGCTGCGGGTATTGAGCTGCAGCTCGCTGCCGTCGTCGAGGGTCATGCGCCGCCGCTGCCCCACCGGGCTGCGATAATCGGCCATCAGCCCAGGCAGCGCTGTGTGCTGCTGCAAGCCCAAGCCGGCGGCGCTGGCCATGCCCACCAGCAGCAGCGCCTTGAGCGCCCGGCGGCGGGCCGGGGAGGGCGGCGCCTGCAAGGTGGCGTGCACCACCGGTGAGGCAACGCCACGCAGGCGCTGGTTGACCTGTTGGATATGGCTCCAGGCACGCTGGTGCTCGCTGTCTGCGGCCAGCCAGCGCTCCAATGCCTGCTGCTGGGCAACGTCGAACGTTTCGTCCTGGGACTCGATCAGCCAGTGCACGGCCTGTTCGGCCACCTGCGCGCAGAAGGTGCTGTTCACAGGGCGAAGTAACAGCGCATGGCCGCCTTGTTCAGGTAGCGTTTGACCGTGGCCAGGGAGATGCCCAGCTGCCGTGCGATTTCGCCCTGGCCCAGGCCGTCGACCTGAGCCAGCAGGAACGCCCGCTTGACCAAGGGCGCCAGGCCGTCGAGCAAGCGGTCGAGCTCCAGCAACGTCTCGAAGATGATCGCCTTCTGCTCCTCGCACGGCGCGAACTCTTCGGGCACCTGGGCCAAGGCCTCGAGGTAGGCGCGCTCCAGTTCCTGGCGGCGAAAGTGGTTGCACAGCACGCGCTTGGCCACCGTGGTCAGAAACGCCCGCGGCTCTACCAGCTGCGGTACTTCTCGTGCCTGCAAGAGGCGGATGTAAGTGTCCTGGGCGAGGTCCGCAGCGTTTTGCGGGCAACCCAGGCGCCGCCGCAGCCAGCCGGTCAACCAACTGTGATGGGCGTGATAAAGGCCTTCGACCGTAGAAGAGAGGGCGCTGGACACCGTCGACACTCCGGCGCCTGATTGCGCAACTGGAAGTAAGAATTGTTCGCATTGTATTCAGGCGATCGATCTACGGCAATCCTTGCCGAGCGACCGATTTCATCAAAACGTGTCGCTTGAACTTTGCTTATGAGAATTGAAATCATTATTATTGCAGCCCCGTTTTCTCGGACCGCGTCATGAAAAGCAAAGCCGCCGGGTTGCCCCTGAGCTATCGACTGGCCGTGACTTCACGCAGCCTGGCTGCGTTGCTGGGCGGTTACCTGCTGGCGTCGATGACCAGTGTCTGCATTGCCTTGCTGGCGCCGATGGCGCAAGTGGACGCGGCCCTGACCGGCCTGTTGTCGTCGTTTGTGTTCTACCTGCTGGCCTTCATCTGGTGCTTTGCCTGTCGCAGTGCCTGGCGCGCCTGGCTTGGCGTGCTGCTGCCGAGCCTGCTGCTGGGGATGATCAATGGACTGGCCTACTGGATGAAAAACCCATGAAAGAGGGCTTCCGCCAGGCCATGGCCTGGTTGCACACCTGGACCGGCCTGATCTTCGGCTGGCTGTTGTTCGCCATCTTCCTGACCGGCACGCTGTCGTACTTCAAGGAAGAGATCAGCCACTGGGCCCAGCCTGAGATCCGCAGCCATCAGCTCGACCCGGTCGCAAGCCTGGGCTTGGCCCAGCAGTACCTGCAGAGCAACGCCGGCAACGCCAGCAGCTGGTTCATCCGCCTGCCCAATGAGCGCGAGGCGGCACTGAGCGTCAACTGGCGCGACCCCAACGCCCAAGGCCGGCGCGGCTTCACCAGCAAAGCGCTGGACGCCCACAGTGGCGAGCCGGTCGAGGCGCGTGACAGCCGCGGCGGCGAGTTCTTCTACCGTTTCCACTTCCAGCTCGAAATGCCCTACCCGTGGGGCCGCTGGCTATCGACCTTGTGCGCTTTCATCATGCTGCTTGGGCTGGTGACCGGGATCATCACCCACAAGAAGATCTTCAAGGAGTTCTTCACCTTCCGCCCGGGCAAGGGCCAGCGCTCCTGGCTGGATGGGCACAATGCAATCGGCGTGTTGGTGCTGCCCTTCCACCTGATGATCAGCTACAGCAGCCTGGTGCTGTTCATGTACATGGTGATGCCGGCTGGCATCCTTGCCAGCTACGGCGATAGCGGCGGTTATTTCAACGACCTGTTCGGCCGCGACGACCCGCCTGCAGTGACTGGCGTCGCCGCGCCGATGGCGCCACTGCCCGAGCTTTATGCCAAGGTCCAGACCCTGGCCCCCGGTGCGCGCATGGGCTACATCCAGATTCAGAACCCTGGTGACAGCAGTGCCCGGGTCACCTTCACCCAGGCCGCCGCCGATCATGTGGCCTACAGACGCAGCGCCAACTGGACCTTCGATGGCGTCAGCGGCGAGCTGCTGCGCCAGGGCGCTCCGGAATCCGCTGCGATGATGACCGCCTTCAGTTTCGCCGGTTTGCACATGGGTAACTTCGCGGGCCCTTGGCTGCGCTGGCTGTATTTTGCCTTCGGCATTGCTGGCACTGCGGTGATTGGCACTGGCCTGGTGATGTGGCTGGGCAAGCGCCAGCTCAAGCATGCCAAGAGCGCCAGCCTGCCGGGTGAACTGCGCCTGGTCGAAGTGTTGAACATTGCCAGCATGAGCGGCCTGCTGCTGGGCGTGGCGGCTTTCTTCTGGGCCAACCGCCTGCTGCCGGTTGGCCTGCAGGGCCGCGCCGACTGGGAGGTCAAGGCCTTCTTCCTGGCGTGGGCAGTGTCGCTGGTGCATGCCGTGCTGCGACCCGGTCGTAAGGCCTGGGGTGAGCAACTGGCGCTGGGCGCGCTGGCATTTGCCTTGTTGCCCTTGCTCAACGCGCTGACCACTGGGCAGGGGTTGGATCAGTCGATCGCTGCCGGTGATTGGGCCATGGCAGGCTTTGACCTGACTGCGCTAGGCACCGGCCTGTTCCTCGGCTGGGTGGCGAACAAGATGCTGCGCGCGCCCAAACTGGTCGCCAAGCGCGCCCCGCGCACGGCCAAGGCCAGCGCTGAAGTGGTCGAGGTGAACGGATGCTGAGCATTGCCTTGATCGGTTTTGCCGGGTTCGCCGGCCTGTGCCTGAGCATGGAAAAACACTTCAACGAGCTGCTCAAGCGCAAGCCCAGCGGCGCGCAGGCGCGGGCGCTGCGTATCGGCGGCTGGCTGCTGTTGGCACTGTCGCTGGTGCTTGCCGTGCAACTGCGCGGTTGGGCGTTGGGGCTGGTGGAGTGGATCGCTGTGCTGATGGCTGGCGTGACCCTGTGGGTGTTCGGCTTGCCCTATCAGCCCCGTCTGCTGCTGGGCCTTGCCGCAGCAAGCGTGGTGCTTGGGCCACTGCTGGCCGTGATCGGCGTGTGAGCGCTTGAGCGAGCCGCTGGACATCAGCAAGCCTGAAGCCGACAGCGCCACTGGCCGCGCGCGCTTCGTGCAAGTGTTCCTCGCCCAACGGGCGCGCATGGAGGCGTTGGTCAGCCGCCGCGTAGGTTGTCGTGCCACTGCGGCTGATCTGGTCCAGGAGTTGTTCCTGCGCTTCTGGCGGCGCCCCGAGGTCAAGGTCGAGGCGCTGGACACCTACCTGCTGCGCTGTGCTGGCAACCTGGCCATCGATCATCTGCGCAGTGAAGGCAGCCGCGGGCGAATCGTTGAAGGCCTGCCCGCAGTGGATCAAGACTCACCCAGCCAAGCCATGGAGCAAGCGCTGCAAGTCGAGCATGACCTGCAACGGATCGAGGCCGCGCTGCGTGCCCTGCCGGAACGGACGCGGCAGATTTTCCTGCTCAACCGCATCCACGGTTGCACTTACGGCGAGATCGCCACGGCCATGCAACTGTCCCAGAGCGCTGTGGAAAAGCATATGATGCGCGCCCTCGAAGCGTGCAAGGCGAGTATTGCCGAGCCCGCATCCGCCATGCGCAGACCAGGGAGCGCCCGTTGATGAGCCGTACCGACCCGATCTGCGCCGAGCCTGCCCAGGCGGCCCTGAGCTGGCTGAGCCGGATCAACCAGCATCCGGCCGAGGCACAGAGTGCTGCGTTCAAGCGTTGGCTGCTGGCCGACCCCGCCCATCGCCAGGCCTATGCCGAGGCTCAGGCACTGTGGCGCCTGAGTGAAGCGCCGGCAGCGAAGCTGGCTGGCGAGGAGCAGGACAGCCTGCAGCACTACCTCGATGCCATCCGCCAGACGCCAGCCCGCAACCCCTGGCGACGCCGTGCTGGCGCCCTGTCGGTTGCCGCGTGCCTGGTGTTGGCACTGGGCACCCTGGGCGGTTGGCAGCCGCAATTCTGGCTCCAGGATATGCAGGCCGACTACACCAGCGCTGGGCAGGTGCAGCAGATCACCCTGGCAGACCAGTCGCGCATGAGCCTGGATGCGGGCAGCGCAGTAGCCATCGATTTTGCCCAGGGCGAGCGGCGCGTGCGGTTGTTGCGCGGTGCTGCGTTCTTTGAGGTGACCCATACCGGCCAGCCATTCCTGGTGGATGCCGGCGGTGGCCAGGTGCGGGTGCTTGGCACCCAGTTCGAGGTGCGTGAGCAGGGCGCGGGGGCGCAGGTCACGGTGCGTAGCGGGCGGGTCGCGGTAACCTCCGGGCAGGGTCAGCAGCCTCGCGAGCTAACCGCTAATCAACAACTGGCCTATGCCGATGGCGTGGCCGGGCAGGTGTTGGCGGTGGACAGTGACAGCCGCCTGGCCTGGCGCCAGGGCTGGTTGAATTATTACCAGGTGCCGTTGGCGCAGGTGATCGATGATCTCAGCCGTTATTACCCTGGGCGGATCGTGCTGCTCGATGGCGAGCAAGGCCAGCGTAAGGTCAGTGGAAGTTTCCCGGTCGAAGAGCCGCTGCTAGCGTTGGACTCGCTGGGCAAGGTCATGGGCTTTTCGCGCAGCACCTTGTTAGGGCGGTTGACCCTTTTGAAGTAGCGTTAGCGCCGACACTGGCAATGTATTTTTCAACTTTTTTCACAGCACAGGTGAGGTACCAGGGCGTGGCATCCGTGTAGTGAGTGGAAGTGCGATTCATTCGCAAGTAATCACCCTCTCACAGGTCAGCGTCCATGAAGTTCTCCCCGCGTTGCGTGTCCCTCTGGCTCGGTCTTAGCACCCTGTCCGCCGTCGGCGTGGTGCCGGCTGCCAGCGCTGCCCAGCAGACCCAGCTGTATGCCTTCGCCCAGCCCAGCCAGCCGCTGGCCGCAGCCCTCAACGCGTTCAGCCGCACCACCGGCCAGAGTGTGGTCTACACCCTCGAACTGCCCGACCTGCAAGCGCCAGCGCTGAACGGCTCGCTCACTGCCGAGCAAGCCTTGCAGCAGTTGCTCGGCAACGCTGGCCTAAGCTGGCGCCGGCTCGACGCACGTACCCTGACCCTGGAATTGACCGACAGCGCCGGCGCGCTGAACCTTGAGGCAACCAACGTCAATTCGCAGATGGACGACTACAGCTACCAGCCGCCGGCCAGCGCCTCGATCATGCGCGGCCAGGGGCCGATCCAGGACATTCCCCAGGCGATCAACGTGGTCCCGGCCCAGGTCATCCGCGACCAGGCCCCGCGCAACCTCGACGACGCCCTGGCCAATGTCAGCGGCATTACCCAGGGCAACAACTTCGGTGGCACTTCCGACACGGTGATGAAGCGCGGTTTTGGTGACAATCGCGACGGCTCGATCATGCGCGACGGCATGCCGTTGGTGCAGGGCCGCAGCCTCAATGCCAGCACCGAGCGGGTCGAAGTGCTCAAGGGGCCGGCATCGTTGCTGTATGGCATCCAGGACCCGGGCGGGGTGATCAACGTAGTCAGCAAGCGCCCGCAACTTGAGCAGTACAACGCCTTGACCCTGCGCGGCTCGACCTACGGCAGCGGCAAGAACGGTAGTGGCGGTGGCCTGGACAGCACCGGCGCGTTGGGCGATAGCCCACTGGCCTACCGCTTGATCGTTGATCATGAAGACGAAGACTACTGGCGCAACTACGGCGTACACCGCGAATCCCTGGTGGCGCCGTCGCTGGCCTGGTTGGGCGAGGACACGCAAGTGGTGCTGGCCTACGAGCACCGCGAGTTTCTCTATCCGTTCGACCGCGGCACCGCTTTTGGCAGCGACGGGCATCCGCTGAACATTCCTGCCACGCGCCGTCTGGATGAGCCCTTCAACGACATGGAAGGCCGCTCGGACCTGTACCGCCTGGAGGTCGATCATCAGCTGAGCGATGACTGGAAAGCGCATTTTGGCTACAGCTTCAACCGCGAAACCTACGATGCCAGCCAAGTCCGGGTAACCGCCGTCAACGAAGCCAAGGGCACGTTGACGCGCAGCATCGACGGCACGCACAACGCCATGAGTCGCGATCAGTTCGCCACCTTCAGCTTGAACGGCAACGTGGTGGTGGCGGGCATGCGCCATGATCTGCTGGTGGGCGTCGATCACGAGGACCGCAAGGTGTTTCGTGGCGACCTGATCCGCCAGACCCCAAGCTCGACCTTCAGCTATGAGAATCCGCTGTACGGTCAGCAACAGGAAGGCAGCAACGTGCGTGCCAGCGACAGCGACCAGACCGACAAGTTGCGCACGGACTCGCTGTTTATCCAGGATGCGCTGCACCTGGATGAGCACTGGATCCTGGTGGCCGGTGGGCGTTTTCAGCAGTACGACCAATACGCCGGACGCGGCCGCCCGTTCAAGGCCAACACCGACAACCGTGGCCAGACCTGGGTACCGAATGCGGGTGTGGTGTACAAGGTCGATGAGCAGCTGTCGTTGTATGGCAGCTACAGCGAGTCGTTCAAGCCCAATTCGAGCATCGCTCCGCTGAGCATCGGCGGCGGCCAGACCTTGCTGCTCGATGGCGGTATTGCACCTGAAGAGGGCAAGTCCTGGGAGCTGGGCGCCAAGCTCGACATCCCCGGCCAGCTCACCGGCAATCTGGCCTTGTTCGATATCACCAAGCGCAACGTGCTGGTCGCCGACGGCGACAGTAACCCCGGCACGATCATCTACAGCAACGCAGGCGAAGTGCGTTCACAAGGTGTGGAATTGGACCTGACCGGCCAGCTCAGCGAGCGCTGGAGCTTGATCGGCAGCTACGCCTTCACCGACGCCGAAGTGACCAAGGACCCTGAACTGAAGGGCAAGCGCCTGCAGAACGTCGCCCGTCACAGCGGCTCGCTGTCGGCGGTGTACGACTACGGCAGCCTGTTCGGTGGCGACCGCCTGCGGCTGGGGGCGGGCGCTCGCTATGTGGGCGAGCGCGCAGGCAACGCGAGCAACGATTTCGACCTGCCGGCCTATACCGTCGCCGATGCTTTCGCCAGTTACGAAACCCAATTGGATGAGCACAAGGTGCGCTTGCAACTGAACGTGAAGAACCTGTTCGACAAGGTGTACTACACCTCGGCAGTCAATCGTTACTTCGTCGCCCTCGGCGATGCACGTCAAGTCAGCCTGTCGAGCACCTTCGAGTTCTAATGGGCGAACGCTGCACGATACTCGCCAGGGGTCGCGCCGAGCGCCTGGCGAAAGCGGTTGCTGAAGTGGCTGGCGCTGGCAAAACCACACAGCAGGGCGATCTGCACCAGTGCCAGATCGCCTAGGCGCAGCAGTTGGCAGGCCCGCTGCAGACGCCGCGCCAGCAGGTATTGGTGCGGCGGCAGGCTGAAGCTTGCACGAAACATCCGGGCAAAGTGGTATTCGGAAAGGTTGCAGCGCAGCGCCAGGTCCGCCAGGGTGATCGGTTGATCCAGGTGCGCTTCGATGTACTCGACCAGTTGCCGGCGCAGGCTCGGTGCCAGGCCGCCCTTCAGGCGCAGGCCTTGGCGTAGACCGGCCTGGCTGAGCACCGCGTGGTCGACGATATCGTGGGCCAGGCTGCTGGCCAGCAAGCGCTCGCCGGGCTCGTCCCAGTTCAAGCTGATCAGGTGGCGAAACCGCCGGGCCTGCTGCGCATCTTCAAGGAAGGTCGCTTCTTGTAGCTGCATCTCGCGCGGCTCACGATCGAGCAGGCGAATACAGCCGAGGGCGAACTGCTCCTCGCTGATGTACAGGTGCGCCAGGCGAATGGCGCCGTTGACCACCCAGTTCGATTCATGGCCGGCGGGCATGATGCACAGCTTGTCGGGGGCGCCTTTGTCGGACGGGCGCTGGCGGCGGAATGTGCCGGTGCCGTCGGCGATGTAGCAGGACAAGGTGTGATGGCTGGGCGCCTGGTAATCACGGGCATCGTCGCGGTTGCTCCATAACGCAGCGGCCAGCCCCTCGCCCAGTTGCGCGCTGTGTTCCAGGCGAGCGTTGGGCGAGGCGTGCATGGCGTTGAAGACTTGCAGCTGGGTCAGTGGCGGCATGGGCGATTCCTCTGAGTGCCATCCTACTGAGCCCGCACGAAGATGACAGCCGTTGCCGATGGAAAAGCGCAAGATTGTGCAAGCGCACCGGTCATCTGAGGCTCGACACTGGCTCCATGTGATGCCCATCGCGGGGCAAGCCCGCTCCCACGCTGCCTATCCAGCACTGGATATCTGCGTGGGAGCGGGCTTGCCCCGCGATGGGGGCCTAAGCCTTGTCAGAGTATCCAGCCATGAACCTGTCGCTCTACCTGCTCACCGTGCTCATCTGGGGCACCACCTGGATCGCCCTCAAGCTGCAACTAGGGGTAGTCGCCATCCCCGTTTCGATCGTCTACCGCTTCGCCCTGGCCGGGCTGATCCTGTTCGCCATCCTCCTGCTGACCCGCCGCCTGCAACCGATGAACCGCCGCGGCCACCTGATCTGCCTGGCCCAGGGCCTGTGCCTGTTCTGCGTCAACTTCATGTGCTTCCTGACTGCCAGCCAATGGATCGCCAGCGGCCTGATCGCCGTGGTGTTCTCCACCGCGACCCTGTGGAATGCGCTCAATGCGCGGGTGTTGTTCGGCCAACGGATCGCCAGCAATGTTTTGGCCGGTGGGGCGATGGGCTTGCTCGGGCTGGGCTTATTGTTCTGGCCGGAACTGTCCAGCCACGCTGCCAGCCGCGAAACCCTCTACGGCCTGGGCCTGGCGCTGCTCGGCACGCTGTGTTTCTCGGCCGGCAACATGCTTTCGAGCATGCAGCAAAAAGCCGGGCTCAAGCCGATGACCACCAACGCCTGGGGCATGGTCTACGGCGCGGCGATGTTGGCGGTGTATTGCCTGCTCAGTGGGGTGCCATTCGCCATGGAATGGAACATGCGCTATATCGGTTCGTTGCTGTACCTGGTGATCCCGGGCTCGGTGATCGGCTTTACCGCGTACCTGACCCTGGTCGGGCGCATGGGGCCGGAGCGCGCGGCCTATTGCACGGTGCTGTTCCCGTTGGTGGCGCTGAACGTGTCGGCGGTTGCCGAGGGCTATCAATGGACGGCGCCAGCGCTGTTGGGGCTGGTGGCGGTGATGGCGGGGAACGTGTTGGTGTTTCGTAAGCCGAAGGTCAAAGTAGTGCAAGGGGCTGTAGTTGCTCGTTGACTGTACTGGCCTCTTCGCGGGCAAGCCCGCTCCCACAGGATTCTATGCAATCCCTGTGGGAGCGGGCTTGCCCGCGAAGAGGCCAGTGCAGCCAACCCCTAACTGTCAGTGCTTCCACACCTGCGGATTGACCAGATCCCGCGGCCGCTCACCGAGCAGTGCCGCACGCAGGTTGTCCAGCGCCCGGTTGGCCATCGCTTCACGGGTCTCGGCAGTGGCCGAGCCAATATGCGGCAGGGTCAAGGCATTGGGCAGCTTGAACAGCGGCGAATCGGTCAGCGGCTCTTTCTCGTACACATCCAGCCCGGCGCCGCGAATGGTGCCGGCCTGCAACGCCTCGATCAGCGCCGCCTCATCTACCACCGGCCCGCGGGCGATGTTGATCAGGAATGCGCTGGGCTTCATCAGCTGCAGTTCGCGAGCGCCGATCAGCTTGCGGGTAGCATCAGACAGCGGCACCACCACGCAGACGAAATCCGCTTCGGCCAACAGCTGATCGAGGCTGCGGTACTGCGCGCCGAGTTCCTGTTCCAGCGCCTGCTTGCGGCTGTTGCCGGCATACAGGATCGACATGTTGAAACCAAAGCGGCCACGCCGGGCGACGGCGGCACCGATATTGCCCAGGCCGATGATGCCCAGCGTCTTGCCGTGCACATCGCTGCCGAAACGGTCTGGGCCCACAGTGGCCTGCCACTGGCCGGCCTTGGTCCAGGCGTCCAGTTCAGCGGTGCGACGGGCACAGCCCATGATCAGCGAGAAACCCAGGTCGGCAGTGCTTTCGGTGAGCACGTCGGGGGTGTTGGTCAGGGCGATGCCGCGCTCGTTGAAGTAGTCCAGGTCGTAGTTGTCGTAGCCGACCGACACACTCGACACCACTTCCAGCTTGGCTGCGCCTTCGAGCTGGGCCCGACCAAGCTTGCGGCCGACGCCGATCAGGCCGTGGGCCTCGGGCAGGGCTTCGTTGAACTGGGCATTGATGTCGCCGAGCTTGGGGTTGGGCAGGATCACGTTGAAGTCGTGCTGCAGGCGCTCGGCCATGGCCGGGGTGATGCGGCTGAAGGCCAGGACGGTCTTTTTCATCGGGCTACTTCTCTGCAAGGCGGGGCATGAATGCCAAGGCCAGGAACGGGGCCACTATGTGGCCCTTCGCGGGCAAGCCCGCTCCCACAGGGACTGCATAAAACCCTGTGGGAGCGGGCTTGCCCGCGAAGGAGGGCAGAGCCCTCCCAATCCTGGCTGGCGCGGATTAATGGATAGCAACCTACCATTGTCCTTCACCGCCGTGCAGCAGGTTTTTCAATTGGCGACCAGTAACTCGTGGGTTTTCAAGTCCGCCTCGTGCGCGGCAAGAATCTCCGGCAACGAGTTACGCAGGTATTCGACCCAGGTCTTGATCTTGGCATCCAGGTACTGACGCGACGGATAAATCGCGTACAGGTTAAGCTCCTGCAAGCGGTAATCGGGCATCACCCGCACGATGCTGCCGTCACGCAGGCCATCGATGGCCGAATAGATCGGCAACACGCCCACCCCCATGCCACTGCGGATCGCGGTCTTCATCGCATCGGCCGAGTTGACCTGGAACGGCGAGCTGGTGATGTTGACCACCTCCTGGCCCTCCGGCCCGTCGAACAGCCATTTCTCCAGCGGAATCACCGGGCTGACCATGCGCAGGCAAGCGTGCTTGAGCAGGTCGATTGGCTTTTGCGCAATGCCATGCTTGGCGACGTACTCGGGCGAGGCACAGACGATGCTGTAGGTGATCCCCAGGCGCTGCGAGACAAAACCTGAGTCAGGCAGCTCGGTAGCCAGCACGATGGATACGTCGTAACCCTCGTCGAGCAGATCGGGCACGCGGTTGGCCATGGTCAGGTCGAAGGTTACGTCTGGATGCGACTCGCGGTAGCGGGCGATTGCATCGACGACGAAATGCTGGCCGACGCCGGTCATCGAATGCACCTTCAACTGCCCGGCAGGGCGGGCGTGGGCATCGCTGGCTTCGGCTTCGGCTTCTTCCACGTAGGTAAGGATTTGCTCGCAGCGCATCAGGTAGCGCTTGCCCGCCTCGGTCAAGGCGATGCGCCGGGTGGTGCGGTTGAGCAGCCGAGTTTGCAGATGGGCTTCCAGATTGGAGACCGCCCGCGACACGTTCGCGGTGGTGGTGTCCAGTTGCACTGCGGCAGCGGTGAAGCTGCCGAGCTGGGCCACGCAACTGAAAGCACGCATGTTTTGCAGGGTGTCCATGGGTCACTCTCTAGGTAGAGGCCGAAATTGTGACACGAAGTTACAGATTTGTTCCTTCGACCAAAGCCGGATTATCGCTGTTTTGGTAACAAAGATTCGCAGGATTATGCGCTTATCGCCAGTGCGACGGCCCCCTAGAATTGCCCGGCCTCATCCACTTCTTTCCTCGGGAAATCGCAGCTGTGCCGCGTCGCATCATCAGAGCGCTGAATGCGCTCAGTGCCTGTGCCCTTAGCCTGTCCTTGTCTGGCTGTATCGGAACCTGGGGTATCGCCCCGCAAAGCAAGACGCTGCAAGCCAATACCCTAGCCACCGACCACGCCATCAGCGAGGCCGCCCGCGATGCCCGCTGGCCCGACCAGCAGTGGTGGCGCGCCTATGGCGATGCCCAGCTCGACCGTTGGGTAGCCCTGGCCCTGGCCGGCAGCCCGAGCCTGGCGATGGCCGTAGCGCGAGTACGCGAAGCCAAGGCCATGGCCGGGGTGGTCGAATCGGCGGAGAAACTCCAGGGTAACGGCCAGGCCAGCCTCAAGCGGCATAACTGGCCAGAGGATCAGTTCTACGGCCCCGGCGCGTTGTCGGGTGCCAACACCTGGGACAATAATGCCGCCCTTGGCCTGAGCTATGCCCTCGACCTGTGGGGGCGCGAGCGCAACGCCAGCGAGCAGGCGGTCGACCTGGCCCACATGAGCGTGGCCGAAGCGCGCCAGGCTCAGCTGGAGCTGGAAAACAACCTGGTCAAGGTCTACATCCAGCTGGCCCTGCACTTTGCCCAGCGCGACATCGTCAAGTCCGAGCTCGAACAGCAGGAGCAGATCCTGGGCCTGGCCAAGCGTCGCCTGGAGGGCGGCATCGGTACTCATTTCGAGGTCAGCCAGGCCGAAGCGCCGCTGCCCGAGACCCATCGCCAGCTCGATGCCCTCAATGAAGAAATCGCCCTGGCGCGTAACCAGCTGGCGGCCCTGGCCGGCAAGGGGCCGGGGGAGGGCGCGCAGCTCCAGCGTCCGAGCCTGACCCTTGGCGCAGCGCTGAGCTTGCCTTCGGCATTGCCCGCCGAATTGGTCGGCCAGCGCCCCGACGTGGTCGCCAGCCGCTGGCAGGTCGCGGCGCAGGCGCGGGGTATCGACGTCGCACACGCAGGCTTCTTCCCCAACGTCGACCTGGTCGGCAGCTTGGGCTTCATGGCCACCGGGGGTGGCGCGCTGGAGTTTCTCACCGGGCGCAAGTTCAACTACAACGTCGGTCCGGCCATCAGCTTGCCGATCTTCGATGGTGGCCGCCTGCGCTCGCAGTTGGGCGTGGCCTCGGCGGGGTATGACGTCGCCGTGGCGCGTTACAACCAGACCGTGATCGGCGCGCTGAAGAACATCTCCGATCAATTGATTCGCCGCGAGTCGATGAAAGAGCAGGCGCACTTTGCCCAAGCGTCGGTGGCCGCCGCGCAGAAAACCTACGACATTGCCCTGGTCGCCTTCCAGCGCGGCCTGACCGACTACCTCAACGTGCTCAATGCGCAGACCTTGTTGTTCCGCCAGCAGCAAGTGCAGCAGCAGGTCCAGGCCGCGCGCCTGACCGCCCATGCCGAGCTGGTCACAGCGTTAGGTGGTGGTCTGCAAGCGGGCCAGGATGCACCTGCCGAACAGCGCCAGGCGGCGCCGAAAACCCCAGCCACCCTGGCCATCTTCGACAAGCCGGACCACAGCCAATGAGCACATCGAGCTTGCCCGTGCGCTGGCTGCAAAGCCTGGAGTGGCGCCGGGGCTTCTTCGCCTGGGCGCGTACCGACGGGGTGACCTGGGTCTACATCTTCAAGGTGCTGGCCGCAGCCTTCATCACCCTGTGGCTGGCCATGCGCCTGGAACTGCCGCAGCCGCGCACGGCGATGATCACCGTGTTCATCGTCATGCAGCCGCAGAGCGGGCATGTGTTCGCCAAGAGTTTCTACCGGGTGCTCGGCACCTTGGCTGGTTCAGCGATGATGGTCGCGCTGATTGCGCTTTTCCCGCAGAACACCGAGCTGTTCCTGCCCAGCCTGGCCCTCTGGGTGGGCCTGTGCTCGGCAGGCGCCATGCGCTACCGGACCTTCCGCGCCTACGGCTTCGTGCTCGCTGGCTACACCGCGGCGATGATCGGCCTGCCGGTGCTGGAGCACCCTGACCAAGCCTTCATGGCCGCCGTGTGGCGGGTACTGGAGATCTCCTTGGGGATTCTGGTGTCGACCATGGTCAGCGCCGCGATCCTGCCGCAGTCGGCCAGCGCTGCCATGCGCAACGCCCTGTACCAGCGCTTCGGCATCTTCGCAGGGGTGGTGGTCGAGGCGCTACGGGGCGACAGCCAGCGTGATCGTTTCGAAACCAGCAACGTGCGCTTCATCGCCGAGGCCGTGGGCCTGGAAAGCCTGCGTAACGTCACCGCCTTCGAAGACCCGCACATGCGTCGGCGCAGCGGTCGCCTGGTGCGCATGAACAGCGAGTTCATGGCCATCACCACCCGCTTCAATGCCCTGCACCGTTTGCTCGAACGCTTGCGCGCACGCGGGCCATTGCAGATCGTCGGCGCTATCGAACCGGGGCTTGCGACCCTCGCAGAGTTGCTCGAACCCTACGTCGGCCGGGCCCTGACCGATGCCGATGCGCTGCGCCTGACCCTGGAGCTGGCCGCCTACAAGGAGGGCCTGCAAGCCCAGGTGCGCACCTTGCGCGCCGAGTACCTGGAGACCAACCCCAGCGAAGCCGACCTGCTCGACTTCCACACCGCTTTCGAGCTGCTGTACCGCTTCGTCGACGAGATGTTCAGCTACGCTGAGACCCACGCTTCGCTGTCTGCGCACAACCACCAGCGCGAGCAGTGGGACGAGCCCTATGTGTCGCAGACCAACTGGCTGGTGTCGCTGGCTGCCGGGGTACGCGCTTCGGCGGTGCTGCTGTTGCTGGGCAGCTACTGGCTGATCAGCGACTGGCCGAGCGGGGCGATGATGACCCTGATCGCCACGGTCACTGTGGGCCTGTCGGCGGCTTCGCCCAACCCCAAGCGCATGTCGTTCCAGATGGCCTGTGGCACGCTGATCGGCGCCTTTATCGGTTTCTTCGAAACCTTCTTCGTCTTCCCCTGGATCGATGGCTTCCCGCTGTTGTGCATGGTCCTGGCGCCGGTATTCGTGCTCGGCGCGTTCCTCTCCTCGCGCCCGGCCTACGCCGGCTACGGGATTGGCTTGCTGGTGTTCTTCGCCATCGGCTCGGTGCCGAACAACCTCACCGTGTATAACCCCTACACCTTCATCAACGACTACATCGGCATGGTCATCGGCATGCTGGTTTGCGCTGCCGCCGGGGCGATCATCCTGCCGCCCAACAGCCGCTGGCTGTGGAGCCGTTTGCAGCGCGACCTGCGTGAGCAGGTGCTGTTCGCCATCGGCGGGCGCCTGCGCGGGCTGGGCTCGGCATTCGAAAGCCGCACCCGCGACTTGCTGCACCAAGCCTACGGCCTGGCCGCTGGCAAGCCGCAGGTGCAGAGCGAACTGATGCGCTGGATGTTCGTGGTGCTGGAAGTCGGCCACGCCATCATCGAGCTGCGCAAGGAGCAGGACCGCGCCCCGGTGCACCCGGCCTATGCCGAGTCGCAGCCCTGGCGCCAGGCGATCCGGGTGATGGGCCGGGCGCTGGCGCGCTTGTTCCTGCAACCCAACGCCAGCAACCACGAGCGCGCGCTGGTCGCGGTGGATCATGCGATCAGTCGCGTGCAAGCCACCGACGAGCCGTTCGCCCGCCACTTCGACACCTCGGTGCTGCGCCGCTCGCAAAGCTACCTGCACTTCATCCGTACTTCCCTGCTCGACCCACAGTCGCCGTTGGCCCCGGCGAAAGGATTGCACCATGCCCCGTGAGATCGCCTTCCATGGCGTGTACATGCCCACCATGACCTTGATGTTCCTGTTCGCCGCAGGCCTGGCCTGGGGCCTGGACCGCTTCATCGCAAGCGTTGACGGCTACCGCTTCTTCTGGCACCCGGCGCTGCTGCGCCTGTGCCTGTTCATCTGCCTTTTCGGCGCCATGGCGCTGTCTGTCTACTGGTGAGAATCCTTCGATGAAAAAGTTCTTCAGCCTGATTGCCACCCTGCTGGTGCTGGTCGCCGCCGTGGCCATCGGCCGCCAGTTGTGGCTGCACTACATGACCACCCCGTGGACCCGCGACGGTCGCGTACGCGCCGACATCATCAACGTCGCCGCCGACGTGCCGGGCTATGTCACCGACGTGCCGGTGCGCGATAACCAGCGGGTGAAGAAGGGCGATGTGCTGATCCAGATCGACCCCGAGCACTACCAGGTCGCGGTCGATCAGGCCAAGGCCCTGGTCGCTTCGCGCAAGGCCACCTGGGAGATGCGCAAGGTCAACGCCAAGCGCCGCGCCGATATGGACAACCTGGTGATCTCCAAGGAAAACCGCGACGACGCCAGCAACATCGCAAGCTCCGCCCTGGCCGATTACCAGCAGGCCCAGGCGCAATTGGCGGCAGCCGAACTCAACCTCAAGCGTACGCGCATCGTGGCCACCGTCGACGGTTACGTGACCAACCTGAATATTCATCGCGGCGACTATGCGCGTACCGGCGAGCCGGTGATGGCGGTGGTCGATGAGAACTCGTTCTGGGTGTATGGGTTCTTTGAAGAGACCAAGTTGCCGCATGTGAAGGTGGGCGATCAGGCCGAGCTGCAGATGATGAGTGGCGAGCGGATCAAGGGCCATGTGGAGAGCATTGCTCGCGGTATCTATGACCGCGACAACCCGCAGAGCCGCGAATTGATTGCCGATGTGAACCCGACCTTCAACTGGGTGCGCTTGGCCCAGCGGGTGCCGGTGCGGATTCACATCGATGAAGTGCCGGACGGTTTTATGTTGGCGGCGGGAACCACCTGTACCGTGGTGGTCAAGCCTGGCGAGGGTTGATCCAGCACTGGCAGTGAGCCTTTTGGCGCCATCGCGGGGCAAGCCCGCTCCCACGTAGCCTGCTCCCACGCAGTTCTCGGTGTTGAGAAATTGCGTGGGAGCGGGCTTGCCCCGCGATGGCGTCAGTCAATCCACCCAGGTTACGCAGCCCCCACCAACACCGGAATCTGCACCCGATCGATCACCTTGGCGCTGATCGACGGGTCCAGCAGCCGGCCCAGCCGCGACAGGTGGCGGTGGCCTATGATGATCAGTTCGCAGTCCAGCGCCTTGGCCTTGTCGACGATGGCCTCGACCGGATCAGCAGCGATCATGCAGCCCTGCGCATTGAAACCGGCGTTGCGCAGGGTTGTCAGCGCATCGGACACGGCCTGCTCGGCCAGTTGCTGTTCTTCGCAGGCGGCGGGGTATTCCTCCAGCTCGCCTGCGCTGAAGGGAAGGGGTTTGTCGTGCACGGCAAAGCTTGCGTCGATGGCCATCAGCACGTGCAGTTGCTGCTCGTCCGGGCGGCAGTAGCGTAGCGCCAGGTTAAGCAGGGCGCTGGCAGCGGGGGAGGCGTCGATGGCGATCAAGACGGGGCGGGGCATGCAGGCTCCTCGGTCTGGGGCAGGAAATGATGCAGCAACTGCCGGCCTCATCGCGGGGCAAGCCCGCTCCCACGCAATTTCTCTAACACCGAGAACTGTGTGGGAGCGGGCTTGCCCCGCGATGAGGCCGGCAAAGTCTCTACAGCATTCTGAGCCGATCCACCGATCAGGATAAATAGCCCCCCACGCACGGCGCCGTTGCGTCTGGCGCAATCGGCGACCTGTTAACATCGCGCTTCCCCCAGCCGCCACGGACCACGGCCATGCAACTCCCGGACATGAACCTGCTCGTCGCCCTCGACGCCCTGCTCGATGAAGGTAGCGTGGTTGGCGCAGCCCAGCGCATGAACCTGAGCCCGGCAGCCATGAGCCGTACGCTGGGGCGCATCCGCGATGCACTGGGCGATCCGATTCTGGTGCGTGCGGGTCGCGGCCTGGTCCCCACGCCACGCGCCCTGGCCCTGCGCGAGCAGGTCAGCCTGCTGGTCGAGCAGGCCGGGCAGGTGTTTCGCAGCGCCGAAGACGTCGACCTGCTCAACCTGGATCGGGCCTTCAACATCCGCACCAACGACCTGTTCATCGCCCTGTATGGCGCCCAGCTGTTGCGCATGATGCACGAACAGGCACCGCGCACGGTGCTGCGCTTTGTGCCGGAGAGCCCAGGCGGTGATGATGACAGCGTGCTGCGTGACGGCCGTACTGACCTGGTGATCAGCTCAAGCATCGACCTGGCGCCAGAGATCAAGGTGCAGAGCTTGTTCCATACCTTTTATGTTGGCTTGGCGCGCCGCGATCATCCGATCTTCGATGCCCAGATCACCCCGGCGCGCTTTGCCGCTTATCCACAGATCAGCGTGTCGCGGCGCGGCCGGGCCAATGGCCCGATCGATGTCGAGCTGGCCAACTTCAAGGTGCAGCGGCGGGTGGCGCTGATTACCCCAAGTTTTCACTCGGCGCTGTTCTCGCTGCCCGATTCGGACCTGATCCTGCCGATGCCGGCCAATATCCTCAACAGCGTTACCAAGCTCGGGCTGCCGCTGCGTTCGTTCGAGATCCCGGTGCCGCTGGAACGGGTCAATGTGATGCAGGCGTGGCACCCGCGTTTTCACAGCGATCCGGCGCACCGCTGGTTGCGCCAGACCTTGAAAGCTTGTTGCAGTGTCGATCCGTGACATCGGCGGTGTCTTCTTCGCGGGCAAGCCCGCTCCCACACTGAGCGCGCCGGACACAAACAGTGAGTACACACCCATCCCTGTGGGAGCGGGCTTGCCCGCGAAGCAGGCGACGCGGTTAAAGCGGATTGCGCCTGACGCAACTTAAAACTGCCGATAAGTCAGTTTTCGTAAGCATTCGACCTTCTTAGACTTGCTCCAGCCCCAATTATGTTGCTGGAGATGTCCGTCCATGAGTTCTTTGACCGCGCCTACCGCCGCGCTCGCTGCCGCCCCGGCGCCAGCTGCGCCTGCGCAAACGGCGTTCGGCCTGCGGGTGGTGGTCGGCTTGTTTGGCGTACTGCTGGCAGTGCTCTGCGCGGGTCTCAACGAAGCGGTGACGAAGATTTCCTTGGCCGATATCCGCGGCGCCATGGGCATCGGCGCCGACGAGGGCGCGTGGCTGTTGGCGGTGTACGCCGCTGCTTCGGTGTCGGCCATGGCGTTTTCACCCTGGCTGGCCACGACCTTCTCGCTACGCCGCTTCACCCTGACTGCCATCGGCCTGTTCGCCGTGCTCGGCTTGCTGCAACCCTATGCACCCAACCTGCACAGCCTGATGCTGCTGCGCGTTCTCCAAGGCCTGGCCTCGGGCGCCTTGCCGCCAATGCTGATGAGTGTGGCGCTGCGCTTCCTGCCGCCAGGCATCAAGGTCTATGGCCTGGCCTGCTACGCCCTGACTGCCACCTTTGGCCCTAACCTTGGCACGCCGCTGGCGGGTTTGTGGACCGAATACGTCGGCTGGCAGTGGGCGTTCTGGCAGATCATCCTGCCTTCCCTGCTGGCAATGGCCTGCGTCGGCTGGGGCCTGCCGCAAGACCCGCTGCGCCTGGAGCGCTTCAAGCAGTTCGACTGGCGCGGGGTGGTGCTTGGTTTACCGGCGCTCAGTTGCATCGTCCTCGGCCTGTCGCTGGGGGACCGCTGGGGCTGGTTCGACTCGCCGCTGATCTGCTGGCTGCTCGGGGGCGGCCTGCTGCTGTTGGTGCTGTTCATGTACAACGAATGGTCCGAGCCGCTGCCGTTCTTTCAACTGCGCATGCTCTCGCGGCGCAACCTCAGTTTCGCCCTGGTGACCTTGGCCGGGGTGCTGATCGTGCTTTCCGGTGTGGGCACTATTCCATCGGCGTACCTGGCGCAGATCCAGGGCTATCGTCCGGCGCAGACCAGCCCGTTGATGATGCTGGTGGCCATGCCGCAACTGCTGGCCCTGCCGCTGACTGCTGCGCTGTGCAACATCCGCGCAGTGGATTGCCGTTGGGTGCTGGCGGTTGGCCTGGCGATGCTGGCGCTGTCGTGCGTGGGCAGCAGCCTGCTGACCTCGCAGTGGATTCGCGACAACTTCTACGGTTTCTACTTGCTGCAGGTGTTTGGCCAGCCGATGGCCGTGCTGCCGCTGCTGATGCTTTCCACCAATGGCATGACGCCGCAGGAAGGGCCGTTCGCCTCGTCCTGGTTCAACACCGTCAAGGGCTTGTCTGCAGTGATCGCCACCGGCCTGCTCGATGCCCTGGGGACCCTGCGCCGGCATTTTCATTCCAACCACCTGGTGGACAGCCTGGGCAATGCGCCGCTGATCGATGATCGCGCCGCAGGCCTTGCGCAACGCATCCATCAACAGGCCCTGGTGCTGACCTCGGCCGATCTGTACCTGGTCATGGCGGCCATCGCCGTGGCCCTCATCTGCCTTATTCCTTTCGTGCCCACTCGGGTCTATCCACCGCGTGCGGTGGCCTGAACCCCTGGATGAATTCGAGAACACAGAACATGACCAACAATCGCAAGACTCTCGTCATCGGCTCGGTGCTGGCCGTGGCTGTGCTGGCCGGCCTGATTGGCCCGTGGCTGCTCGGCAGCGACCATCAGCAACGGACCAACGATGCCTACGTGATCGCCGACTACACCGTGGTCGCGCCGAAGGTGGCAGGTTTCATCAAAGAGGTCTTGGTCGAGGACAACCAGCAGGTCAAGGCCGGCCAGTTGCTGGCGACGATCGATGCGCGCGACTACCAAGCCGCCCTCGATGCTGCGCAAGCTCAGTTGCTGGTAGCCAAGGCGCAAAGCGCCGATGCCCGCGCCACGCTCGATCGCCAAGGCTCACTGATCGCCCAGGCCGAGGCGGCGGTGAAAGCGGCCCAGGCTGAGATGGCCTTCGCCGAGCATGAGGTCAATCGCTACAGCCGTCTGGCCGAGCAAGGCGCCGGCACCGTGCAGAATGCCCAGCAAGCGCGCAGCCGGGTCGATCAGGCCCGTGCGCGCCTGGCCAACACCCAGGCGGCATTGGTCGCCACCCGCAAGCAGGTGGACATTCTCAGCGCCCAGGTGGCCAGCGCCGATGGCCAGCTCAAGCGGGCCGAAGCCGGGGTGGAGAAGGCCGAGCTGGATCTGTCCTATACCCGCATCGCCGCCCCCGTCGACGGCATGGTCGGCGAGCGCGCCTTGCGCGTCGGCGCCTACGTCAATCCGGGCGCACGCTTGCTGTCGGTGGTGCCGCTGGAGCAGGCCTATGTCGTGGGCAACTTCCAGGAAACCCAACTGACCCACGTGCAACCCGGGCAGCCGGTGAGCATCAGCGTTGACACCTTCGCTGGCGAAACCCTCAAGGGCCATGTCCAGAGCATCGCCCCAGCCACGGGCGTGACCTTCGCTGCGGTCAAACCGGATAACGCCACCGGCAACTTCACCAAGGTGGTCCAGCGCATCCCGGTGAAGATTGTCTTCGATGACGGCCAGCCACTGTTGCAGCGCCTGCGCGTGGGGATGTCGGTGGTAGCCACCATCGACACCCAAGGCGACACCCTCGCAGGCAAAGAGGTGACTGCCCGATGAAACCGCTATTGCCCTTGAGCCCCTTGCTGCTTGCCGTACTGCTGGCAGGCTGCACCCTTGGGCCGGACTTCCAGCGCCCTGACAGCCAAGCGCCGCAGGACTGGGCGGCGCTACAAGGCCCGGCTGCGGCTAGCCAGCCGGTGGCCGAACCGCTGGAGCTGCGCTGGTGGGACAGCTTTCACGATGCCCAGCTCAGCGCCCTGATCCAGCGCGTCGCCGAGCGCAACCTCGACTTGCAGATGGCCAGTGCCCGCCTGCTGCAAAGCCGCGCCCTGCGTAGCAGCGTGGCGGCCGAGCAGGCGCCGTCGGTGGATGTCAATGCCGGTTACAGTCGCGCCCGCAATAGCGCCGAAGGCCTCAACGACCCGTCCGGTAAGGCCGGCAAGTCGGCGTTCAACCTGTGGCAGGGCGACTTGGTCGCAGGCTGGGAGCTAGACCTGTGGGGCCGGGTACGGCGGCAGGTGGAAGCCGCCGATGCGACGGTGGCCGTGGCCGAGAATGATCGGCGCGGGGTGCTGCTGGCGTTGCTCTCGGAAACTGCCGGTAACTACATTCAGCTGCGCGCCGTACAGCACACCCTGGAGGTCACCCAGGACAACCTCAAGGTTGCCCGGCACAGCCTGCAGCTATCCCAGGATCGCCAGGCGCAAGGCGTTGCCACCCGTTTGGATGTGGCCCAGGCCGGGGCCCAGGTGGCCTCTATCGAAGCGCGCCTGCCAACGCTGGAGGCGCGCCGCGATGACCTGATCAACGCCCTGAGCCTGCTCGCCGCCGAGCCACCGCGTAGTTTGCAGAACGAGCTGCTGAAGACCGGCGAGCTGCCGGCGCCGCAGCAGAAATTCGCCATCGGCGTGCCGTCTGAGCTGGCTGAGCGCCGCCCCGATATCCGCCAGGCCGAAGCGCGCTTGCATGCCGCCACGGCCAGCATCGGCGTGGCCAAGGCGGATTTCTACCCCAGTATTCGCTTGTCCGGCAGCATGGGGTTCCAGGCCATGCAGCTGTCTGACTTTGGCGCGTGGGACTCACGCCGGTTTGCCTTTGGCCCGCAGTTGTCGCTGCCGATTTTCGAAGGTGGCAGGCTGACCGGGACTTTGCAATTGCGCGAGGCCCAGCAACAGGAAGCGGCGCTGAACTATCGCAAGGTGGTGCTCGCTGCCTGGCACGAGATCGACGATGTGCTGCGTTTGTATAACGCCAGTCAGCTGCGCCGCGACCATTTGGCCGAGGCGGTGCGGGAGAACCGTATTGCCTTGCAAACCGCTCAGCGCCAGTACGTCGAAGGGGCGGTGGACTTTCTCAATGTGCTGAGCGTGCAGTCGGCGTTGCTGGCCAGTGAAGAGCAGTGGATCGACAGCTCGGCAGCGGTTTCGCAGGCCATGGTGGGTTTGTACAAAGCGTTGGGTGGGGGGTGGCAGGCGTTTGACCAAGAGCCGCCCAGGGTGTGAAGCGGGGCCGCTTTGCGGTTGCAAAGCAAGCCCCAACCAACTAACGAGGAGGCCGCAGATGCACCTTCCCCTGAACGGCAAGCGCGCCATCGTCACGGCCTCGACCACCGGGCTGGGTTTGGCGATCGTGATCGGCTTGGCCCAGGCCGGCGCCGAAGTGGTGCTTAACGGCCGCAGTCAGGCCCACGTCGATGAAGCGTTCAGGCAGGTGCGCGAGGCACTTCCCGCCGCTCGCCTCATCGGCGTCGCCGCCGACCTGAGCACTGACCTGGGCACCCAGACGTTGATCGAGCGCGTGCCGCACACCGATATCCTGGTCAACGGCTTAGCCGTGGTCGAAGCCACCACCAGCCTGGCACGCCATTACGTCCAGGGTATGGTGGCGCGTAACTGGGGGCTGCTGGTGTTTCTGTGCGCTGAGCGCGAGTTGGGGACGCTAGTGGGCGGGATGGGCGAGACCTTGGTCGGCACTGGGGTGAGGGTTGATGCGGTTGTGCCCGGGGTGGCGGAGCAGGTGGCGAACAGGGTGGTTGATCTGGCGGTGGTCGGCGTCCAGCCTTTGTGCTGACTGTGCCGGCCTCTTCGCGGGCAAGCCCGCTCCCACAGGTACAGCGTCGGTCTCAGGCTCAATACACCTGCCTCAAACGACTCGGACCCTGTGGGAGATCCTGGCCGGCACTGGGGTGAGGGTTGATGCGGTTGTGCCTGGGGTGGCGAGGCAGGTGGCGACCAGGGTGGTTGATCTGGCGGTGGTCGGCGTCCAGCCTTTGTGCTGACTGTGCCGGCCTCTTCGCGGGCAAGCCCGCTCCCACAGGGCCCGAGTCGTTTGAGCTAGGTATGTAGAGCCTGAGACCGACGCTGTACCTGTGGGAGCGGGCTTGCCCGCGAAGAGGCCAGCACAGTCAAAGCGGTCGCAACAACCCAAAGCGCTTGCGCAGCACCTTGTCGAGCAGCCGCTGTGGCAGCAAGCGCGCCAGCAGCGGTAGCGCAGTGCTGCCATTGCCCAAGCGCACCAGCGCTGGCGTCGGCGACTTCTGTGTCGCCGCCAACAAACCCTGAGCGAACTGCGCGGCCGGTGTGGGTTTGTCCTGCGAAGCGCGCGCGCGTGCCTGGATATGTTCGCGCAGCGGCCACCACGGTGAATCAGCCGCCAATACCTGCTCGGCCTGCTGCTGGGCATTGCTGGCAAACTGCGAAGCAATCGCCCCAGGCTGTACCTCCATCACCCGAATGCCGAACGGCGCCAGCTCCAGGCGCAGGGCATCACTGAGTGCATGCACGGCGGCTTTCGAGGCGCAGTAGGCGCCGGCAAACGGCGTCACCAACACCCCGGAAACACTGCCGATATTCACCACCAGGCCGCGGTTGCGACGTAGCAGCGAGAACAGCGCGCGGGTCACGCCGACCACGGCGAATACGTTGGTCTCGAACTGCTGACGCAGCGCCTCGACCCCGCCATCGAGCAGCGGCCCCATGGCGCCGTAGCCGGCGTTGTTGATCAGGATATCCAGGCCACCATGGCGCTGTTCGAGTTCGCCGGCCAACTGCGTCAAGCCGTGTGCATCATTGACATCCAGCTGTCGTGCGCAGAAACCAGCCGCGCTCAGTTGCTGCACATCCTCGAGCTTGCGGGCCGTGGCCCAGACTTCGTGACCAGTATCGCGGAAGGCGTTGGCCAGGGCGCGGCCGATGCCGCTGGAGCAGCCGGTGATGAGAACTGTGGGCATGGCGGGGTCTGCGCAAAAGGGATGAAGGTTCGATCATAGCGCAGCCGGGGCCATGCAGCCTTGCCAATGCCTGACGCAACGGTGCCGCGCGGCCAACGCGCACCACCTGAGCTGAGCCTTTGACCGGCAGCAGGATCTGCGAGGGGATATAGCGTAGGTCGAGGTCCTTGAACACGGCGGTTAGCCAGCCCTCCCAGGCGGGGGCTTCGAACTGGTCGAGGTTCAAGTCGTAAAAGGTGATGCCCCGCAGGCGGCGCGCCAGGCGTTTATAGACCGGCCGCAGGCTGTTGCACGGCGGGCAACTGTGCGAGCCGACGAAGATCACGCTGCGCCGCTCGCGGCGTTCGGCATCGAGCAGGTCGTCCAGGGCATCGGGGTCGCAGAGTGGATGCAGGTGCACGACAACGTCCTCCTGACAAGGCAATGCGCCTATTCAATGCCAGGTGGTGCCGCGGCGAAACTGACAAAAATGCTAGTTGGCAAACGAGCCTTGCAGGTGTTCTGGACGAAACTCCAGGGTCTGCGGGCGATAGCCTGAACGCAGCGGCGGCAAGGGCAGGCAGTCGCTCCACTCGGCGCCAGGTTGCAATTCGCCGGGGCCGCGGTAGCGCGGTGCGCTGTAGGTGCTTTCAGCGAGGTTGACGGTATCGCCCGGCGCATAGGCGCCGACTCGCCAGCGCAGTTCGGTGAGGGGGGCCTTGTTGCCGTTTTTCATGGTCACGCGCAGGGCGCGGTCGGCAGGACACTGATCCGGAGCGTAGGTCAGGCGCAATTCCAGGCGGGCCAGCTGCGAAGATTCGCGGCTGTCTTGCCAGACTACCCACAGCGCAACCAGCCCCAGGCCCAATACGGCGGCCAGGGAGATCGGCAGGGCCTTGGCCGGGTAGCGCAGGAGCAGGACCAGCCAGGTGAGGATGAGCAGAGCGCCGATGATCATTGTGCAGGGCATGCCTTGGTTGGGCGGGTTTGACCATCGTAGCTGTAAAAGGGGTTCACCTCAAAAAGCAACGTTGGCGCACGCAAGGATGGCTGCGTGGACCTGTTGGTTGATGGAACTAATAGGCGGGGGGGCGTGGGAGCGGGCTTGCCCCGCGATAGCGATCTGACAGAGTGATTGCGTTGTCTGCCATGACGCTATCGTGGGGCAAGCCCGCTCCCACGTGGTCACCACGTAGTCAATGTCCCCAGGTGATCAGGGAAACGCTTACTGGGCGATGGTCTTCACCGAAACCCCACGCTCCATCGGCGTGGACGTGCGCCCGTAGACGTCTTCGAAGCGCTCGATATCATCCTCGCCCAAGTAGCTGCCGGACTGCACTTCGATGATCTCCAGGGGGATCTTGCCGGGGTTGCGCAGGCGGTGGACCGAGGCGATCGGGATGTAGGTCGACTGGTTCTCGGTGAGCAGGAACACGTTCTCGTCACAGGTCACCTCGGCCGTGCCCGAGACCACGATCCAGTGCTCGGCGCGGTGGTGGTGCATCTGCAACGACAGGCTGGCACCGGGCTTGACCGTGATGTGCTTGACCTGGAAGCGCCCACCCATGTCGACCGAGTCGTACGAGCCCCACGGGCGGTACACCTCCAGGTGGTTCTGGGTCTCGCTGCGGCCCTGCTTGTCGAGGGTGTTGACCATCTGCTTGACGCCTTGGACCTTGTCCTTGTGGGCGATCATCATGGCGTCCTTGGTCTCGACCACGACGATGTTCTCAAGGCCGATCACCGACACCAGCTTGCCGTTGCCGTGGATCATGCAGTTGCGGCTGTCTTGCACCACCACATCGCCTTTGGTGACGTTGCCGTTGTCGTCCTTCTCGTGCACGTCCCACAGCGACGACCAGCAGCCGACATCGCTCCAGCCGGCTGACAGCGGCACCACGCAGGCGCGCTGGGTCTTTTCCATCACCGCGTAGTCGATGGAGTTGTCCGGGCAGCAAGCGAAGGTGGCTTCGTCGATGCTCAGGGTGTCGCCTTGTTGATCGCTGCGCTCCAGGGCCAGCAGGCAGGTGTCGTAGATGTCCGGATCGTGCTTTTTCAGCTCTTCGAGGAAGCGGCTGGCGCGGAACAGGAACATGCCGCTGTTCCAGAAGTAGCCGCCGGCGCGGACGAACTCGGTGGCGCGTTTTTCGTCAGGTTTTTCGACGAACTGCGCAACCCGCGCCACGCCTTCGGGCAGCAGCGCGTCCTGGCTGGAGCGGATGTAGCCGTAGCCGGTTTCCGGTTTGGTCGCCGGCACGCCGAACAGCACCATTTCACCGCGCTCGGCAGCCACGGTGGCCAGGGCCAGGGCGCGTTGCAGGGCTTTTTGGTCATCGATCACATGGTCGGCCGGCAGCACCAGCATCAGCTCATCGCAACCTTCGTTGACCAGCTTCATTGCGGTCATCGCCACCGCTGGCGCGGTGTTACGGCCGAACGGCTCCATCAGGATCGCCTGGGTCTCAAGGTTCAGCGCGCTCAGTTGCTCCTGAACGATGAATTTGTGGTCTTTGTTGCAGACCACGATCGGCGCCTGCATGCCTTCGAACACCAAGCGCTCGAGGGTCTGCTGGAACAGGGTGTGCTCACCGGTCAGGGCGAGGAACTGCTTGGGGAACTGCTTGCGCGACAGAGGCCACAGACGCGAACCGCTACCACCAGAAAGAATTACCGGAATCATGATGTTTCTCCAAAGGTCGATAGAGGCAGGGGATCAGTTAGTGGACACAGGGCGGGTTACCCACACCGGCGACAGGCTGCTGCCGGAGCCAGTGACGTACAGCACGGCAGCTTCGCCGCGTTCCAGGGCGACGGGTTTGACGTCGCCGACTTTCTTGTCTCCTTGGTACAAGGCCAGGTTGACCTTGACCGGGTTGATCTCACGCTCGCCGCGGCCGTTGGCGGCTACCGGCTTGACCACTTCGGTCTTGCCGTCGGCGGTCTTCAGGGTCAGCTGCTGGTCGGTCAGGTTTTGCACGCGGACCAGGGCTTTCTGCTTGTTCTTGAACGGTGGCTCTTCGATCAACTGCGGATTGCCAGCGCTGTTGTTGACCAGCGTGTAGTACTTATCCGAGGCGAGCTTGACCGGCACCGATTTGCCCGCGACCTGGGCGGTGTAGTCGCCGCCTGGGAGGAAGCTGAAGTCGCTGCTGGCTTGTGCGCCAACCTGCTTGATCTGGGTGTTGCCGACACTGGCGGCGGTCGGCGCGCTGCTGGCGTTGTACAGGCGCACGAAGGTCGAGCCTTTAGGCGCGCTTGGGCCGTACAGGGCCGCGTCAGCGCCGGCGAAGGCATGTACCGAGGCCAGCGCGGAAAGGGACAGGCCGGCTGCGAGGGTGAGGGCTTTGGCAAAAGATGGCTTATGGGTCATGTGCGTGTTCCTCTCTATCAGTGGTTCGCCCGGTTGGACGACAGGGCCAGGTTTTCTTCAGATTTACGGGTGTTTTTCAGCTGCGCGATCCACTGCGGATCGAACGCGCTGAGGTCGTTTTTCATTGGCAGATAACGTTCGGGGAATTCCCACACCACCACCTGTGGCGCGGCATTCTTGAAGGCATCGCTTTGCAGGTACTTGAGCATCGGGAGCAACGGCCCGTGGCCGTCTTCGGCGTAGTTGGCGACATCGCTGCGCAGCGCTTGCTGCAGGGCACCGAGGAAATTCCAGTGGGGGTTGGCGCTGTAGCTGGTGCCGACCAGGGCCACCGGGATCTGGCTGTCGGCAAACAGCGCATCGCCGGTCTCGCCTTCGGTCTCGACCGCGTGGGTGCTGCGTTGCTGCAGGTTGTCCGGAGCGGGCAGCAGGTTGCTGAACAGCGGGTCGAGCGGCAGGAAGTTGGTCAGGTCGCCCTTGTATGGCTTGGTCTCGCCCGCTTGGGTGATGAACGCCTGTGGGTCGCCGCTGAGCAGGCCCTGGCGAGCCACCGCTTCGGCCACCGCCTGGGCGGCGACCTCGGCGCCCATCGGCGTCCAGTGAGTGTCGGTACGCAGGAACACCTGGCCACGCGCTTTGGCTTGCTCCATTGGCGCTTGCAGGTCAGGGGCGAATACGTTGGCCTGACGCGCCTGTGCATGGAACTGGTTGTACAGGTCGCCATGCAGGCTGGCCGGCAGCTCCTGGCCGAGGTATTCGGAGTAGATCCGCGCCTTGGCCGGGACGATCGCCAGCACCAGCTGCGTGCCTTGGCGTTGCAAGGTGTCGCGCACACCGCGGATCAGCGCCAGGTTTTCCTGCATCAGTTGCTCGGCGCCAGCAGTGGGCTTGAACTCTTCGTCGCTGAACAGCCACTGCTCGCGCCCCAGCACCACGCCGGGGCGGCCTTCGTTGAACAGCTTGAAATCCAGTGCCGCCCAGAGGTTGGTACTGATGCGCTTGATCGGGAACTGATCGTCGTAATGGGTTTCGGCGGCCTTGGCCAGCTTGCCGTTGAGCAGGGTCATCTGCTCGGTGCGCTGGAACGTCGAGGCGCCGCTGAGCGACCACACGCCCAGGCCTGTGAGCAGGCCGAGGAAGGTCAGGGAGTAGGTGATGCGAAGTGTCCGGGTCATGGTCGTCCGTGCCTCAGAACTGGAAGTAGAGGAATGGCGAGTAGCTCTGCGCGGAGAGCTTGAGCACCGAGGCGACGAACAGCAGCAGCACCAGCACACGGGCCATCACCCGGGTCCAGTCCAGGCCGATCGAGCCGTCGGCGTTGATCTGCACCGGCGTTGCCTTGGCGGTTGGCTTGGCATTGCGGTAGAAGTCGCGCAGGCCGAAGAACGCCAGGCTCGCGTAGGCGATGAACATGGTCGCCACTTGCAGGCCTGTGAGGTTGGCGCGGTTGAGTTCCGACAGCTGCCACTCACCGAAGCTGAACATGGCGCCGTACATACGCCCGGCGACGTGCAGGTTCTCGGCGCGGAAGATCACCCAGCCGACCACTACCAGCAGGAAGGTGAAGGCCCATTTGACCGGGTTGAAGCGCTGCGGGTTGGTATCCAGGCCCAGGGCGCGTTCGATTGCCAGCCACATGCCGTGCCAGGCACCCCAGATGATGTAGGTGAAGTTGGCGCCATGCCACAGACCACCGAGCAGCATGGTCAGGAACAGGTTGCGGTAGGTGTTGAAGGTGCCTTTGCGGTTGCCGCCCAGGGTGATGTACAGGTAGTCGCGCAGCCAGGTCGACAGGCTGATGTGCCAGCGTCGCCAGAACTCGGTGATCGACTGGCTGATGTACGGCTGCTTGAAGTTCTCCATGAAACGGAAGCCCATCATCAAGCCCAGGCCGATGGCCATGTCGCTGTAGCCGGAGAAGTCGAAGTACAGCTGCGCGGTGTAGGCCAGGGCGCCCAGCCAGGCATCGCCGGTGGTGGGGTTTTCCAGGGCGAAGCAGTGGTCGGCGACCACCGCCAGGGTGTCGGCGATGAACACTTTCTTGATGAAGCCCTGCATGAAGCGGGTGCAGCCTTCGGAGAACTTGTCCAGGGTGTGGGTGCGGTTGTTGAACTGGTCGACCAGGTCCTTGAAGCGCAGCACGGGGCCGGCGATCAGGTGTGGGAAGATCGCCACGAACGCGGCGAAGTCGATCAGGTTGCGGGTGGCCGGGGTGTCGCCGCGGTACACGTCGATGATGTAGCTGATCGACTCGAAGATGTAGAACGAAATGCCGATCGGCAGCAGCACGTGGGTGATGATGAACGGTTCAAGGCCGAACGAGGTGATGATCGCGTTGAGGCTGTCGACGCCAAAGTTGGCGTACTTGAAGTAGCCAAGGATTGCTAGGTCGACACCGACGCCGAGCAGCAGCCAGCGCTGGGCCGGCTTGGTGCGCACGCCGGCGGCGCCGACTTTCAGGCCGATCCAGTAGTTCCACAGGGTGACCCCGGCGAACAGCGCGAGGAAGTCGACCCGCCACCAGGCGTAGAAGATGTAGCTGGCAACCAGCAACAGCAGGTTGCGATAGCGTTGCCCGCTCAAGTAGTACAGGCCGAGGAAGATCGGCAAGAACAGGAACAGGAACACGTTTGACGAGAAGACCATCCCGGTTCTCCTTATTGTTCACAGCATCCGGGGCAGCAGCCCCCCAAACCCCCCAGTCGATGACTGAAGAGCAACTCATTTCCTTGTGGGAGCGGGCTTGCCCGCGAACAATGGCGAAGCCATTGCCAGACACTGCGGTGTCCTCTTCGCGGGCAAGCCCGCTCCCACAGGGATCACACCCACATCGGATTGTTACTTCTTGCTTTCTGCGCTCGGGTCGTAGACCCGGGTCAGGTTGCCGCCGAGGCGGAAACTGTCGAACGGCTGCATGCCCCGTTTGCGCTGCAAGGTGTCGCCGCTGCAGGCGTAGAGGCTGCAATAGGGTTCGAGCCAGGAATACTTGCTGTCGACCTTGAGGTCTTTCATGTCCTGTTTCTCACCATTGCGGCGCTTGAACGCACTCGGGTCCTTGGCCCCGGCCAAGACTTTCTGGCCCAGGCGCTGCAAGGCGTTGTTGTTCTCACCGCGCAGGTCGACACCATTGACCTGGGCGAAACTGGCGATCATCGCCAGTGGCGGCAGGGCGTAGTTGTGATAGGCCAGCGCGCGCTGCTTGCGCTTGAGTTCGTTGGGCAAGAAGCCCTGCTCATCGACCTGGTTGGCGCCGACCTTGTATTCCTTCACTGCCCAGTCGAACAGGTCGCGGCGGTCAGTGGCCACGGCGGTGGCCATGACCGACCAGGCCGCCCAGTAGCTGTGGTTGTTGATCTTCTCCAGCGGCAGGTCGCTCCAGTCGCGCACGGTCTGTTCGGCGAGGCGGGCGAACCACTTCTCGATCAGTTCGGCCTCGGCCTGGTGCGCGGCCAGTGGCTGGGAGTTGGAGAACTTAAGACGCAGCCACGAACCACTCATGCTGCCCAGCGCCCATTTGCGCATGGACTTGCCGGTGTGGTTGTAGTCGGTCGACATCAAGGCATCGGCGCGCGCCCACGTGCCGAGCCAGCTCAGTGCACAATCGAGCTGGGCCGGGCGGCCGTCACGCATGTACTGACCGACCATCTTGCTGATGCCGCGCTCCAGCGTGGTGATGTCCTGGGTGGAACTGCGGAAGGCTTTTTCCGACGCCAGGTTGAGCGTCGCCCGGGCCTTGTCCGAGCCTTCGTACTTGCTGCGAAATTGCAGCGCACCGGTGTAGGGCTTGGGCGCCGCTTCACACTGGAACTTGCCGTCGGTGGTCTTGATCTGCTCGATCCCGGCGTAGTAACCCTGGGGCGGCACCAACGCGGCATGCGCGGCACTGCCAAACAGCGCCAGGGCGAGCAGGGCGGGGGCGGTGATGGTGCGAGTGTTGGTCATGGTTCGCCTCACTGGCCAGCTTGCGCGGTGTGCGCGGGGCTGGCGAAGTTGTTGCGTTTGCACAGCTTGGCCTCGACCTTCTGGGTGCCTTGTTCTGGCCCCTGGACTTCCAGCGCCAGCAGGTTCTGGCTGGCCCAGTCTTCGTCTTCACGCAGTTGGAAGACGAAACGCCCGTCGGTCTCGGAGGTTTCCGGTTTCTCGATCTTGATGTCTTCATGACGGCCGTTGAGGTACCACAAGGTGGCCTGCAGGACCTTGACCGAGGTGTCCTCGAACTTGATGTCCATCTGCAGGTTGCGGTTGACCAGATCCTTGATCACGCCGCCCTTGCCGTTGACCATCAGCTCGTTCTTGCCGGGTTTGAGAGTGGCGCTGGCGCTCATCTGCGCCGGGCGATCGTCGCAACCGTCGTCGAGCAGGCCGAGGATCTGCCGCCAGATGGTTTCCTGGTCCAGGCGATACAGTGGCGAGAATTCCCAGATGAGGATCTTCGGTGGGTTTTTCTGGAACTCTTCGCTGCCCAGGTACTGGATCATCGCCCCTTCCAGACCGCCACCGGGGAAGGCGACGTTGAGCACGTCGGCGCCGATGTACTGCTGCAGGAAGCCCGAGAAGTTGTAGTTCTTGCCGCTGTGGCTGGTGCCGACCAGGGTGATCTCGGCGTTGCCGCTGTCACCGAACAGGTCGTCGCCGCCGCTCGAACCCTTCGGCTCAGTGGCGAACTGGTCCATGTACTGCACCGCATAGCTGGTGCCACAGAGCTGGCCGGCGACGTTGTGCAGGGTGCCGGTCTTGCCCATGCGCCCGGATTTGTGAGTTTCGAATTCCTTGCGCGGGATGCCCTCGAAAGCGGGCATCTTGTGCACCGTATCGGCGACGATCTTCGCTGCGCGCTCGGCGCCGTATGGGGTCCAGTGCTGGTCGCCGCGGAAGTAGAAGTCCTTGCCCTGGTCGGCGGCGGCCAGTTGCTCGTTGGTCAGCGGCGACAGGTCCGGCACGTTGTAGCCCATCTTGGCGAAACGCTGCAGCATGGCCTGGTAGTTACCCAGCGCCTTCTGGTAGTCGAAGGCGGCTTTCTCTTGCGGGTTGAGCATGTTGCGGTTCACCAGGCCACGGGTTGGCTGGTACACCACGACCAGTTCGACGCCGCGTTTCTTGAACGCGTCGTGCACCTGCTGCAAGCGCTTGTAGCCGGCGGCAGTGGTGGTGAACTCGGTGCGCAGGTCTTCGCGGGTTCGGAACAGCCAGTCGCCTTGCGCTTGCACCAGGGTGGTGAAGTTCTGCTGGTAGCGAGTGGTGTAGCGGCTGGCGTCATGTGCTTCTGGGCACAGCTGGCAGCAGGGCTCGGCGCTGAAGCTTGGCGCTTGCACGTCTTGGGCGCGCACGCCTTGGCTGATCGCCAGCAGGGCGGCGGACAGACCGAGCAGTTTCATCAGGTGTGGGGTCGTCATGGTCTTGGCTTTCCTTAATCGATCATTTCGGTCTGGCGTTCGACCGGGTCGATCAGCACGGCCTTCTGCTGGCGTACCAGCAGGTCGAGGATTTCGTCCTGGCGCTCGCCAAGCACGCCATTGAGGCTGATGCCGCTGGCTTTGCGTGGGGCGAGCATGGACACCTTGTACAGCTCGACCGACAGCGGCGAGTCGATCGACAAAGGCCCGGAACCATTGGCCGCCAGCTCACCGCCAACGACGATCAGCGAGACCTTGGTATCGAACGGGTCAAGGGCGATGTCGCGGTCGGTGTCGGACAGGTCCTTGATGTGCCCGTAGACCCCGACCAGGCCGTTGGCCATGGCGACGTTTTCATACAGGCGGATGTTGACGCTGTTACGCACGCGAATGCCGTGGCGACGGTTGTTGATCAGCTTGTTGCCCCAGATCAGGTTGTCGCCGCTTTCGTACAAGGTGATGCCGTCGGTATGGTTGCGGTAGATCTCGTTGTAGGCGATCAGGTTATTGACGCTGTTACGGTCGATCACCACCCCGGAGAGCTTGTTGTCGTAGCTCTTGTTGTTGATGATCCAGCTGTCGTTGACCTCACGCGAAACGATGATGCCGTGCTTCTTCTTGGTGCCGTACACGGTGTTGCCAGCGATGATCAGCCGGTGCGAGCGGTCGTGTGGGTCGATGCCGTAGACGATGTTGTCGCGGTAGGTGCTGTCCTTGACCACGAAGTCGCTGGTCTCGTAGCAATAGAAGCCGTACCACATGTCGCTGAACTCGGAGCCGATGATCCAGCCGGTCGGTTCCGGGCGGCCCATGCGCTTGGCCATGTTCGGCGTGTACTGCGAGATGCTCACGCCATACGACTTGGACTTGGCGTAGCCGAAGCTGGCCATCTTGCTATTGACGATGTAGGTCTCGGTGCCACCCCACGACAGCAAGAAGGGGCGAAATTCCTTGGGCGAGCGGAAGGTCGATGGGCCGTTGTCCTTCTCGCGCCAGCCGGTGACCTGGGTGTCGCTGACGAACAGCTTGCCGTCGTTGACCAGGAACGAGCCGCCCTCTTGCGACAGGCGCAGCTCCTTGACCTTGCCGTCGATCTCAAGGATGCCCTTCTGCCCGACCACGATCGGCAGGCGGGCGAGGAACACCCCAGGCGAGACTTCGCGCAGGTACTGGTCAGGCACCTGCTTGCTCAGCTGCGCCATGTCGACATGCCCGTCATCGACGAAGATCGCCTGCGGGATGCCGTGCTGGCGCTGGACCCATTCGGCGGCCTTGTTGTCGCCGCCGATGAACTCCTTGAGCGACTCTTCCTGGAGCATGCGGCGCACGCTGACCTTGCCCTTGCGGCTGCGATCGATCTTCTTTTGCACCGCTTGCGCGGTGTAGCCGGAAAGATCGGGCAGCTTGGGCGGATCCATGTGCAGCGGCTCGACCGGCGCGCTGGATACCGTGTAGGTCTTGGCCTGCTGCAGACCTTTGGCCATTTCCGGCTCGGCGGCCTGGACCACGCCTGCGGCCAGCAGCAAGGCGCTGGCGAGCAGACTGTGGCGAAGATGCGGGTGCAGGTTCATAGCTTTCCTCTCCCGGCTCAGAAGCGCCAGATCACGTCGACGAAGGCGCGGTGCATGTACGAATCGGCTTCTTTGCCATAGGCGTCACCCGGCTTGAAGACACCCGCGCGCAGGCGTACCAGGGCCGACGGTTCGTCGATCGACTGGCTCAGCGAAGCCGGCAGCAAGCCTTGCTTGAAGTACTTGGTGACGACCACGTCCATCTCTTGGCCCAGGTCCTTCTCGCCGCTGATCAGCGGGCGGTTGACGCCGTTGTCCTCGACCACCGCGTTGATGCCGCTGGAGCCGATGTTCTGTTGGTCATCGACGCGCCAGAACTTGTGGTAGATGAAGCTTGCGTCGTAGTCCTCGCGCAGCTGCCAGGAGGCGAACAGGGTGGCTGCCTGCAAGTTGCCCAGCTCGCCACGGAAGGCCTCGCCGAAGCGGTGCACGCGCGAGCGGGTGCCGGTGAAGTTGGAGCGATTGCTCTCAAGGCCGGTCTGTTCGAAGTTGTTCGAGCCGTCGCTGCCACCCCCGCCGCTGCCGCGGGCATAAGCGGCGCCGACCTGCCAGTTGGGGTCCAGGCGCAGGCGGATACCCAGGTCGGTGGCCCAGGCGTTGACGTCACCGCTTTGCTTGCCGGTAACCACTTGCTCGCCATTGCGCGTCTCGCTGCTGAGCTTGTCGCGATCGCCGGTCAGCCAGGTCAGGCTGCCCCAGTAGTTGACGGTGTGGTCGTTGCGCCAGTTGTAGGCATCGCTGTTGGCCTCAAGGCCAAGCCAGGTGAGATCGCCAGTGCGGGTCTTGTCGAGGGTGTCGATGGTTTCGCCGGGTTTGTTCAGGCTGCCGCTGTCATGGGTGTGATGGGCGCGCAGGCCAACCCAGTGACCTGGCGTCCACTGCGCGGCGACGTTGCCGTAGACGTGCGTGCGGTCTTCGTCTTCGGCGGCCAGCTCAGTCAGGTCGGTGCGGTATTCGCTGAAGCGCTGGGCAACGCCGACATCGGCCTTGAGCAGGGTGGTGTCGAAGGTCCAGTTCAGCGCCTCGATATTGGTGTCGCGCCACATGCCGTCGTCGTTGCGCAGGCGTTGCCGGCCAAAGCGCAGGTATTCGCCGGGGTAGGGCGTGAAGCCGTTGTAGCCGACCCAGAATTCGCGCAGGGCCAGGTAGCTTTTGTCGGGCTGGCGGCTGTCGTCGCCGGTGTCGATGGCGCTGCCATCGTCCGAGGCGCGCAGGGTGTCGGTCTCGATGATGTCGGTGGCGGTCACTGCCTGGCCCATGGCATAGGCGTTCCAGTTGCCGCGCTCGCCATATACCCAGGGGCGCAGGTCCAGGCCCAGGCCGTTGACGTCACCGCCGGAGCGGGTGCCCAGGTCGCGGTCGTCTTCGGATTGAGCAGTGACTTTCACTTCCAGGCCGAAGTTTTTCTGCGCAGTCATGTCAGCCAGGGTCGGGCACGACCACAGCAGGGCGAAGCTCAGGCCGATGCCGGCTTTCACGAAAGGGTTGAGCGTCATAGGGAGGCGTCCTCGGCGTCTTCATCGTCTTGCAGGGCTTCGATGGCCATGACGCTGTTGGCGCCCTTGGCCATGCTGCCGCGCGCCTGCTTCTCCTGCGCCAGCAGGCGCTCGGCCTGGCTGCGCTGGTCAGGCGTCAATTGCTGATCGAGTTGTTGCAGCATGGCGCTGGACTGTTCGGTGGGGTTGGCCTGGGCCAACTGGGCGAACACCCAGGCATTGCCCGGATTCTGGCGAATGCCGTGGCCTTCGCTGTACAGCTGGGCCAAGGCGTAGTCGGCGCTGAGCTGACCGCCGCGAGCGGCGCTGAGCAGGTGGTCGACGGCCTTCTGTGGCTCGACCTGGCCCAGATAGCCCCGGCGATAGAGCTGGCCGAGGTAGTAGTGGGCGCTGATCTCGCCGGCATCGGCTGCGGCCTGCAAGTGGGTTTGGGCTTTCTCGGCATCGGCCGGCAGGGTCTTGCCTTCGTAGTAGAGGCGGCCCAGCAGCAGTTCGGCGCGTGGCTGTTCGGCGGCGCGGCCCTTTTCGATGTAGGCCAGCAACTGTTCGGTGTCGCCCAGTTCGGGGAAGTCGTACAGCAGCTGGGCGAGGCTGACCCAGGAGGCTGGGTTGGCCGGGGCCACGTGTTCGAGCAGCTCCTTGGCGGTTTTCTCGTCGGTTTGGCCGAGGTTGCGATCAGCCAGCACGCGGGCGACGCTGTCGACCCGGGTAGCCGGCACAGTGCCGCGGGCATAGCCGGCCTTGAGCTGCTCGAGCAGAGCGTTGCGCTGGTCGGCCTGGTTGCGTTTCTGGTAGACGGTGGCCAGCTCGACGTAGCAGATGTCGGTGCTGTTGATGGCGGCCTTGCAGATGTTCTCGACGTCATCCAGGTGCTGGTCGTAGGTGCCCTGGGTGCGGTAGAGCAGGATCTGCGCCAGGCCCGCTTCCGGCTGGCCGGCGGCGCGCCATTGCTCGATCTGCTGTTGCGCGTTGACGTTGGGGAAGCTTTGCGGGTATTGCAGGTAGAGCATCGCCAGCGGGATCAGGGTGTTGCCTTCGCCTTGCTTGGCGGCGAGCTTGAGCAAGGTCTCGGCTTCTTCGCGTTCAGCCTGGGTGCTGTCGGGCTTGGCCACCAGCAGGCGGCCCAGGCGCGCCTGGGCACGCGGCGAAGTGGCAGCGGCGTCGCGGTAGGTGGCCTCGGCCTCCTTGAGCTGGGCAGGGTCGCGGGAGGCGACCTTGATGTCGGCCAGGCCCACTTGGGCGTCGCTGTAACCGAGGTCGGCCAGGGCCTTGTAGTTGCGCTCGGCGGTGGCGGTGTCGCCACGCTTCATCGCTTCGTTGGCCAGGCGCTGGTCGGGCAGGCCCGCGCAGCCGGCCAGGGCGATGGCAGCGGTCAACGCGCAAAGCCCGAGGTTGACACGCACCTTGTGGGAGCGGGCTTGCCCGCGAAGGGGCAGTGAGATCGGCGCCGGCCTATTCGCGGGCAAGCCCGCTCCCACAGGGACAGAGGTGTGCTTGGAGATCATTGTTCGATCCTCTTAAAGCCCACGGGCGACGGCTTTGTCGATCAGCCAGTTCAACGACGGACCGCGGTCGCTGTTGACCGACGCTGGGCGACCGGCCAGTTCAGCAGGCAGCGCGCCGTCTGGCTTGATCTGCACGCGGATGTCGGAGGCCAGGTCTGCGCTGTTGAGGCTGGCGCTGCTGACGATCTGGCCGGTACGTACTTCGTCTTCGCCGGCGATCTGGAAGTTGACCCGGGTGCCTGGCTTGACCTCGTCGAACTGGCGATAGCTGAAGCGCGCCTCGATCATCGGGTTGGTGGTGCGGGGGATCAGCTGGAAGATCGGCTGGCCTTTGCTGGCGTACTGGTCGTCGTCCACCAGTTGCTGGGCAACCACGCAGTCGCAGGGGCTGGTGAGGGTGCCTGCGAGCTGCTTGCCGAACAGTTCCTCGACTTTGGCCGGCTCCAATTGCGCGTCGTCCAGATGGCCCTTGAGCATGTCCAGCATGCTGGTGCTGAAGCTTGCCAGTGGCGCGCCCTTGACCACTTGGCCGCCGCTCTCCACCAGGCTTTTGACGGTGCCATCACGTGGCATGGTAACGGTGGTGGTCGGCACTGCGACCACACCGGCTTCGGCATGGCTGACGAAGTACATGCCATACAGCGACTTGGCGACGAAGCCGAAGGCGGCGATACCCACCACGAACACGCCGAGGGTCACGGTCACCGCGCGCAGGCGGCCGAAGGCGCTCAAGCCCGAGCCGCCGTCTTTCTGCTTGCGCGCCTTGGTGAAGTTGTCGCGCTGCAGGGTACTGAGCACGTCACCGGCGGTGATCAGTTCACCGGACAGGTGCGAGGTGATGATGTGGCGCAGGGTGGCGATGTCACGCGGCTCCAGGTTCTGGAACTCGGCACCGGTACGGCCGGTGGCGGGGTCGCTGGCACGCACGAGGAATTCGATATCCATCGACAGGCCGAGGTTGTCGACCACGAACTGCAGGCGACCGCGCAGCACATCGCCGATCGGCAGCGCGCGCTTGGCATGGAAGGACAGGCCCCCAGCGGAGAGGTCGTCGACCTTGACCTCTTGTGGCTCGCGATTGCCATCCAGGAAGCGCAGCTTGGCGGGGATGCGGACCCGGGCGTGCTGGCGCTGGGCTTCGGACTCATGCACGACATTGACGTTCACGGCGGTATTCATGGCGATTTCGTTCCTGTTGTATCCGATCCGGGGTGGCTCACACGACCATGAACAGCACGGCGACGAAGATGCTCGCGGCCGAGAAGGTCATGGTGCGGGAGGACCAGGTGTTGAACCATTGTTGAAAGCTGGCAAGGTCACGCTTGAGGGCAGTGGGCTGGCGGGTCCAGGACTGCTTGTCGAGGCGGAAGAACACGTAGATCTTCATCAACGCGCCGACGATCTGGTTGTAATAGAGAATCACGGGATAGGCCGGACCCACGCTGTGGCCTGAGCACAGCAGCATGATGGTCAGGATCAGCCGGGTGATGCCGATCCACAGCAGGTACACCAGCAGGAAGGCCATGCCGAACTTGAGGCTGGCGATCACCGCCACGGTCAGGCCGAGCAGGCTGGTCCACATCGACACGCGCTGGTCGAACAGCACCACGCTGGTGAACAGCCCCAGGCGCTTGAGGCCCAGGCCCAAGGCGCGCGAGTTCTGCCGCAGGTTGTTGCCGTACCAGCGGTACATGAGTTTGCGGCTGGCCTTGAGGAAGCTTTTTTCCGGCGGGTGCTCGACCGTGTTGATCGCCGCATCCGGCACATAGAAGGTGTCGTAGCCCAGGCGCATCAGGCTGAACCAGCTCGACTTGTCGTCGCCGGTGAGGAACTTGAAGCGGCCCAGGCGCCAGTGCATCAGCGAGTCGCTCTCGACGTCGGCGATGAACTCAGGGTTGGTCACTACGCTGGCGCGGAACATCGACATCCGCCCGGTCATGGTCAGCACGCGCTTGGACAGGGCCATCGAGCACATGTTGATGTGGCGCTGGGCGAAGCGCAGCTTGTGCCACTCGCTCATGATGTAGCCGCCGCGCACTTCGCAGAATTCGTTGGTGGTCAGGCCACCGACATTGGGGAACAGCTTGAACCAAGGTACGGTCTTGCGCACCACGCCCTCGCCGAGCACGGTGTCGCCATCGATCACCGCCACCACCGCGTGCTGGTCGGGCATCATCCGCGAGATGGCGCGGAAGCCAAAGGCCAGGCCATCGCGCTTGCCGGTACCGGCGATGCGCACGAAGTCGAGGGTGACGTGTTCAGGCGGGTTGTATTTGGCCCACAGGCTTTTCACCAGCAGCTCGTCGCACTTTTCCACCAGCGAGCAGACCACAGTGGTCGGGTAGCCGCAGTTGATCGCTTCGCGGATCACCGAGCTGTAGACCTGGGCGGTAGTCAGCGCATCGATGCGAAAACTGGTGACCATCAGGTACACGTGGGACGGGTCCGCGGCCTTGCCCAGTTTGCGCACTTTGTTGCGCAGGTACGGGTAGACGCCGTACAGGAAGATCATGCCGCGGATGAAATGGGTGGCGCCCATTGAGTAGCGCCAGATGCCGACGGCGCCGACCAGGAAGATGAAGTGCTTCGACTGCGAGTCGAAGATGTCGCTGGGCAGGGCCAGGGCGATCAACATGAGCAGGCTCATGTAGAGCAGCCACCCGGCGCACTGCAACAGCACTGTCTGGAACCTTTGCATGTTCGGCATCCGTCGCGAAATTCAGTGAAGAGCGGGGCCTTGCGGCCCCGCGTCAGGCTGGCTTACCAGCAGATGCCTTCGGTGCGGCTGGTGGAGCAGGTCGGCTTGTTCATGAAACCGACCAGGTCGATCACTTGCTTGCCTTCCGGGGCGCGGTCGGCCAGGGCACGGAACTGCTCGTCGCGGTTGCCCAGGATGATGATCTCGGCGTCGTTGACCACTTGCTCGAAGTTGGCGTTGAGCAGCGAGGACACGTGCGGGATCTTCGACTCGATGTAGTCTTTGTTGGCGCCGTGGACTCGGGCGTACTCAACGTTCTGGTCGTAGATGTTAAGCTCGTAGCCCTTGCCGATCAGGCGCTCGGCCAACTCGACCAGGGGGCTCTCGCGCAGGTCGTCGGTGCCAGCCTTGAAGCTCAGGCCAAGCAGGGCGATCTTGCGTTTGTCGTGGCTTTCGATGATGTCGAAGGCGTTCTGCACCTGCGATTCGTTACTGCGCATCAGCGAGTCGAGCAGCGGCGCTTTCACATCCAGGCTGGAGGCGCGGTAGGTGAGGGCGCGCACGTCCTTGGGCAGGCACGAGCCGCCGAAGGCGAAGCCTGGGCGCATGTAGTACTGCGACAGGTTGAGCACTTTGTCCTGGCAGACCACATCCATCACTTCACGACCATCGACGCCGACCGCTTTGGCGATGTTGCCGATCTCGTTGGCGAAGGTGACCTTGGTCGCGTGCCAGACGTTGCAGGTGTACTTGATCATCTCGGCCACGGCGATGTCCTTGCGGATCACCGGCGCGTCGAGCTCTTCGTACAGCGCTTGCAGAACGTCGCCGCTGGCCTTGTCCAGTTCGCCGATGACGGTCATTGGCGGGTGGTCGTAGTCCTTGATCGCGGTGCTTTCACGCAGGAACTCAGGGTTGACCGCCACGCCGAAGTCGACCCCGGCTTTCTTGCCCGAGCAGTCTTCCAGGATTGGGATCACCACGTTCTTCACGGTGCCTGGCAACACGGTGCTGCGCACCACGATGGTGTGGCGGCGGCTGGTGTCACGCAGTACGTAGCCGATCTCGCGGCACACCGACTCGATGTACTCAAGGCCCAGGTCGCCGTTTTTCTTGCTCGGCGTGCCGACGCAGATCATCGACACGTCGCTGGCACGGATGGCCTCGGCGAAGTCGGTGGTGCCACGCAGGCGGCCATTGGCCAGGCCTTGTTGCAGCAGTTCTTCCAGACCCGGTTCGACGATGGGCGACTTGCCCTTGTTGATCAGGTCGATCTTGGTGGCGGACACGTCCACACCAATCACTTCATGGCCCCGTGCCGACAGGCAACCTGCACAGACTGCACCCACATAACCCAAACCAAAGATGCTGATACGCATCGCATTCACCTCGTGTGTTTATCACGCCAGCCCTTCAGCGGAAGAGCCGACCGGGTTGATTAACCAGCAGTATTCGGGCGCACGGATCCATGGCGAAAAGACACTTCACCGAACGCAGGCATGAATAAATCCGGAGTGCAAAAAGTTGTGCACTCTTAAATGGCAGTCAAAGGCCGATAATTAAAAGGCGTGCCCTGAAATGCAGCCGTCTTAAATGCAGAACGCTACTTGGCGAACTGCTGTGCTTGTTTTTTCAAGTGAATAAATCCTTTGAAATCAACCACTAGGACGATTAAAGGGGGCGCGTCTATCCTCCGTGTGACAGGGCTTAGTGGCGCGTGCCATTGCCGCTGTCGAACTTTCCTGGGCGGGTGTAGATACCTGCCGTTGTCATCTGTAAGTCATCTCTCACGTTCAACGCTCGTGAATCGTTACGGGTGCTATGAGCGACCGCGGCTAGCAGAAGTTCCTGAGGGGGTTCGTGCAGAATGAATGATTTCTAAATATTTTTTCAGGCGTAAATACTTTCATACTGATGGCACTGGCGAGTGCCATCCCTATATATAAAGGGCGAAAACGGGGTGAGATAGTTTTGTGCCAGTATCAGAAAAATTTTTTCAAAATTCGTCAAAAAAGTACGAACGGTCTTATGGCGTTTGGCGATAACAGTATAGGAGGTGGGTTTTTGGCGCCAGGATCTTGGCGTGATGGCTATATGAATTAGGAGTGACGTGAGGGGGCGGTGCCGCCCTTCGCGTCGGACCGCCGCTGGGGCCGCAAAGCGGCCCAGCATGTTTCAGGCCTCAGGATTATCCCGCAAGAACATCAAATGATCCGTCTTCGACTGCTCGGCACTGTAGTAGTACCCCTGCACATCGAACTGCTTAAGCTGCTCAGGATCGTTGATCCGCTCCTGGATCACGAACCGGCTCATCATTCCCCGGGCCTTCTTGGCATAGAAGCTGATGATCTTGTACTGGCCGTTTTTCCAGTCCTTGAAGTCGACGTTGATGACCCGCGCATTCAAGGCGTTGCGCTTGACTGCGCTGAAGTACTCGTTGCTGGCCAGGTTGAGCAGCACGTCATCGCCTTGCTCGGCCAGGGCCTGGTTCAGCCATTCGCTGATCCGCGTGCCCCAGAATGCATAGAGGTCTTTGCCGCGTGCGTTGGCCAGCTTGGTGCCCATCTCCAGGCGGTAGGGTTGCATCAAGTCGAGCGGGCGCAGCAGGCCATACAGGCCGGAGAGCATGCGCAGGTGTTGCTGGGCATAGCTGAAGTCGTCTTCGCTGAGGCTTTCGGCGTCGAGCCCGGTGTACACGTCACCCTTGAAAGCCAGCAGCGCCTGCTTGGCGTTGGCTGGGGTGAAGTCTGGGGTCCAGCTGCCGAAGCGTGCGGCGTTGAGGCCGGAGAGTTTGTCCGACAGGTGCATCAACTCGCTGATTTGCGCAGGGCTCAGCTCGCGCAGCTGGGTGATCAGCTCCTGCGAGTCGTCCAGGTACTGCGGCAGGGTGAAGCGCTGGGTCACCGCAGGGGTGTCGTAATCGAGGGTCTTGGCGGGGGAAATCACCGTCAGCATCAGGTCGGCTCCTTGAATCGTAGAGGCGGATTCTACGGGCTGGCCGGGGTAAGTCCAAACTATGCCGACGATAGTCACAGAACATCGGCGAGGCTCGCGTTATAGTGCAGCTCATGATTGAACGGGATTTGCGGAGAGTCCGACCGTGCGCATTGCCTTAGCCTTGCTGGCAGGATGGTTCAGCCTGGCCGTGCAGGCCGCCCCACCGATTCAAGCCAGCCTGGACCGCAGCCTGTGGCCCGAGCAACTGGACAGCCCGGCGCTGTTCGATGTCGCTTCGCGCGCGGAAATTTTGTCGTTTGCCCAGGTGTTGCAAGAGAGCGAGTTGCTCGATGAGCCGGCGCTGGCTGCGCGGCTCAAGCTCAGGCAGGTCAACTTGACAGTGATTCGTGCGGTAAGGGCGCGGATGTGGCAGCGGCTGTGGCAGAACTATCAGCAGGCCCAGCGCAGTTGCGAGCAGGATGCCTCGTTCTGCTATCCGGTCGAGTCGATGGCCGAACTTCGCACGCAAGCCGCCACGTTCAACGCTGATGTCGGCGAGTTCTATACCGATTGGATCGAGCCGAGCCGGCAGTTCCATGTACGCTATCTGGATGAGCAATTGCGCAAGGCAGCGTTGTTCCCGCAGACCAGCAGCGAGATCGAGCGCCTCTCCAGCCGCGAGCGCAATGGCGATGAGCTCAATGACCGGATGTTCTTGCTGACCTTCGTTGGTGGCCCCGGCGCCGAAGGCAGCAGCACCGACAGCCTGACCGACTATTTGCGCCGGCAGAAGCTGGGCGGCACCTTCTTTGTCTTGGGTAATCGCCTGCAACAACGTCGCGACGCCGCCGCCAGTTCGCTCGGCGAGCTATATGCCGGGCAATGCGTAGGCATTCAGGGGTGGGAGTACCGCTCGCATGCGCAGTGGCAGGACTGGCAAGACTCGCTGCGCCGCAGTCAGGCGCGGGTCCAGGCGGATTTGCCCGAGCGGTACGTGCCGTTGTTCCGTCCGCCCTATGGCCAGCGCCGCGCCGATGGCGAGGCGTTCATGGCCAGCCAGGGGCTGCAGGTGTCGCTGTGGGATATCGATGCATTGGATGACACGGCCTTGACTGCCGAGCAATCCGCCCAGCGCGTGGTAACCCTGATGCTGTTGTGGCGCAAAGGGGTGATTCAGCTGCACGACAATCAGCCCAAGGCCCAGCAGGCGGTGCAGTGGCTGCTGCACAACACCGGTCAAAGTGGCATCGGCTGGGAGGATTGCCAGGCGTATGCGCACCAGGATGGCCCCCCTGCATCACGCTAGGCGGCAACCTACCCCGCGAAAAGCATAGGGCTTGATCTTTGACTTTAGTCCCCCGATGGCAGCCAGCCAAGGCGCGTTAGCCATTCGGAAAAATAAACTTCATCGACACGTAAAAAAGCTTTTTTTGTTCATGGTTTTTGCGGTATGAAAGAACCAGACAGCCGATTCCTGCAGCACAGGTGGCGTCATCCAGACCCTCCTTTGCCAGGTGCGCTTCCCGCCCGTAACGACGCGGATACGGGGAGAACGGCGTCACTCTGCGGCGCAGCGGTTACGCGCCGCGTGGTTCTGACACAAGGTGCCCGAGTATGGATGACCATGGACGCAACCCTTCCTCCACCCAGCCGATCCTCTATGTGCTCGATACCAACGTCCTGATTCACGATCCCAACGCATTACTCAACTTCGAGGAGCACCACGTCGCCATTCCGATGACGGTGCTGGAGGAACTCGACAAGCTCAAGACCGGTAAACACACCATCGCCGCCGAATGCCGCCAGGCGATCCGGCTGATCGATCAAACCCTTGGTGACGCCTCGCCCAGTGATGTCGAACAGGGTGTGCCGATCCAGCGTGGCAAGAGCGGACCGAAAGGTTTTTTGTCCATCCTGATGAGCCCGCGTAGCGAGCCCAACCGTCTGCTGCCAGAGAACCTGGCCGACAACATCATCATCAACCAGCTTCTGGAACTGCGCGCTAAACGATCCGACCTGGACGTGGTGCTGGTGACCAAGGACATCAACATGCGCCTGAAGGCGCGCGCTTGCGGGATTGCCGCCGAGGACTACAGCACCGACCAGTTGGTCGACGACGTGTCATTGCTGTCCAAGGGCTATCACTCGGTCAGCGGATCGTTCTGGGACCGGGTCAGCAAGGTCGAGACCCGTCAGGAGCGCGGCCGCACCTGGCATCGGGTGCAGCTGACCGACAACCTGCCGGCGGTGCACGTCAACGAGTTCATCATCGATGAGCAAGGCTTCGTGGGTTGGATCAAGGGCATCCGTAACGATGAGCTGCTATTGCTCGACCTGCACCAGGAGCCGCTGCTGCACCAGGAGGCCTGGGGGCTGAAACCGCGTGACATCCATCAGAGCCTGGCGCTGTTCGCCTTGCTCGATCCGGATATTCACCTGGTCAACCTGACTGGCGCCGCCGGTTCCGGCAAGACCATCCTGGCCTTGGCTGCGGCTATCGAACAGACCATGGTCAGCAAGCGCTACCGGCGCATCATCGCCACCCGCAGCGTGCAGGGGCTGGACCAGGAGATTGGCTTCCTGCCAGGCACCGAGGCGGAGAAGATGGAGCCTTGGCTGGGGGCGATCACCGACAACCTTGAAGCTTTGCACATGGACGATGAGAGCACCCATGGCAGCGTCGAGTACATCCTTGAGCGGGTACCGCTGCAGTTCAAGTCGCTGAACTACATTCGCGGTCGTAGCTTCCAACAGAGCCTGATCCTGATCGATGAATGCCAGAACCTTACCCCGCACCAGATGAAGACCATCATCACCCGCGCGGGGGCAGGGTCCAAGGTGGTGTGCCTGGGCAACCTGGCGCAGATCGATACGCCTTACCTGTCGGCGACCAGTTCTGGGTTGACCTACTTGACCGAGCGCTTCAAGGACTTCCCGCATGGCGTGCACATCACCCTGCAGGGTGTGCCTCGTTCGGTACTGGCTGAGTACGCTGAGTCGCACCTGTAGATAGATAGGTGGCTGTAGCGGCCTCATCGCGGGGCAAGCCCGCTCCTACCGGGCTGCACCGCTCTTGTGGGAGCGGGCTTGCCCCGCGATGAGGCCGCTACAATCACCACCCGCCCGGCTTTTTTCGCTGCGTAAACCTGACCGGCAGGTTTACACTGATCGCTCCCTTCCCAGGAGCAGAGCAGTGCTGACTCATCTCGATTCCCAGGGGCGCGCCAACATGGTCGACGTCACTGAAAAAGCCGTGACAGAACGCGAAGCGGTGGCCGAAGCGCGCGTGCGCATGTTGCCGCAGACCCTGCAAATGATCGTCGACGGCGAGCACCCCAAAGGCGATGTGTTCGCCGTGGCGCGGATTGCCGGTATCCAGGCGGCGAAAAAGACCAGCGAGCTGATCCCGCTTTGCCATCCCCTGATGCTCACCAGCGTCAAGGTCGAGCTCAGCGCCGAAGGTACCGATGCAGTGCGTATCGTCGCCCGCTGCAAGCTGGCCGGGCAGACCGGAGTCGAGATGGAAGCACTGACTGCCGCCAGCGTTGCGGCGCTGACTATCTATGACATGTGCAAGGCAGTGGATAAGGGCATGGTCATCGAGCAGGTGCGCCTCTTGGAAAAAATCGGCGGCAAGAGCGGCCACTATCAGGTGCAGGCGTGATGAAAGTCCAAGTGGTGTATTTCGCTCGCTACCGTGAGCAACTGGGGCGTGATGGCGAGCCGCTGGAAGGCGATTTCGCGACGATTGCCGATGTGCGCAACGCCTTGCTGGCGAAGGGCGATGATTACCAGGTGCTGGCCGAGCAGAACCTGATGTGCGCGCGTAACCAGGATCTGTGCCGGCTCGACGAGCCGTTGGCAGAGGGCGACGAAGTGGCGTTCTTCCCACCGGTGACCGGAGGCTGAGCATGGCGGTTAGAGTGCAGGAGCAGGCGTTCGATCCGGGCGCCGAGGTCAACGCCATGCATGCCGCCAACGTCGGGGTCGGGGCGGTGGTCGGCTTTGTCGGTTATGTGCGCGATTTCAATGATGGCCGGGATGTGGCCGGGATGTTCCTGGAGCATTATCCGGGCATGACCGAGAAGGCTTTGGCCAAGATCGTCGTCGAGGCCGAGCAGCGTTGGCCGTTATTGAAGGTCGAGGTGCTGCATCGTATTGGCGGGCTGGAGCCGGGCGAGCCGATCGTGTTCGTCGGTGTGGCCAGTGCGCATCGGCAGGCAGCATTCGATGCCTGCAACTTCATCATGGATTACCTAAAGACCCGGGCGCCGTTCTGGAAGAAGGAAAACACCCAGGACGGGCCGCGCTGGGTCGAGGGCAGGCAGTCGGATCAGGATGCTGCCGAGCGCTGGCAATAGCTACGCGGGCAGTCGCAGGATGGCTTGTCGACCCTTGTGTGATCAGGCTTAGCCTGTGGGAGCGGGCTTGCCCGCGAACGAGGGCGAAGCCCTCGCCGTACCTAGATAGCGCTGCTAGTGGCCTCTTCGCGGGCAAGCCCGCTCCCACAGCGTCCCTGCTAGGTCAATCAATCAGCAGTTGTTCTGCGATAGTCGAGCTTGTGTGATCAATGATGCTTGCGCGGTACTGCTTGCAGCAACTCGTCAGGCGGCATCTCGCACTTGATCTTGCGCCCCAGCAGCTCTTCGATCGCTGGCAACTGATACGAATCATCTTCACCGGCAAAGCTGATCGACACACCCGCAGCCCCGGCGCGGCCGGTACGGCCAATGCGGTGCACGTAGTCATCCGGATCTTCCGGCAGGGTGAAGTTGATCACGTGGCTGATGCCATCGATGTGAATCCCACGCCCAGCCACGTCGGTGGCGACCAGTACGGTGATGCGCCCCTCTCGGAAGTTTTCCAGGGTACGAATGCGCTTGTGCTGCGGCACGTCACCGGACAACTGGGCGGCATTGATGCCGTCGCGCACCAGGCGCTCTTCGATGCGCCGCACTTCGTCCTTGCGGTTGGCAAAGACCATCACCCGTTCCCACTTCTGCTGGGTCACCAGGTTGTACAGCAGCTTGTACTTGTCGCTGCCGGCCACGGCATAGACGTGCTGCTCGACGGTCTCGCTGGCAACGTTCTCCGGCTCGATCTCGACGATCGCAGGGTTGGTCGTCCACTGCTTGGCCAGGTTCATCACATCGTCGGTGAAGGTCGCCGAGAACAGTAGGGTCTGGCGCTCGCTCTTGGGTGGGGTCTGGCGGATGATCTGCCGCACCTGGGGGATGAAGCCCATGTCGAGCATGCGGTCGGCTTCGTCGAGCACCATCACCTCGACCATGTCCAGGTGCACTTCGCCGCGCTGGTGGAAGTCCAGCAGGCGCCCTGGCGTGGCCACCAGGATGTCGCAGTGACGCGCTTCGAGGGCCTTGAGCTGCTTGTCGAAGTCCATGCCGCCGACGAAGGTCATCACGTTCAGGCCGCTGTACTTGGTCAGCGCCGCGGCGTCCTTGGCGATCTGTACCACCAGCTCACGGGTTGGGGCGATGATCAGCGCGCGCGGCTCGCCCATGTAGCGCTCTTTAGGCGCCGGGGTCTGTTGCAGTTGGGAAATGATCGAGATCAGGAACGCGGCGGTCTTGCCGGTGCCGGTCTGCGCCCGACCAATGGCGTCCTGGCCGCGCAGGGTGTAACCCAGCACTTGGGCCTGGATGGGAGTGCAATAGGGGAAGCCCAGGTCCTGGATGGCATGCATCAGCTCGTTGGAGAGCTTGAAGTCATGGAAGCGGGTCTTGCCTTCTTGTGGCTCGACGACGAAGTCTTCTGGTTTCCACAGGCTGGCTTGTGGCTTGGGTTTGCGCTCGCGGCGCGGCTTGTCCGGTACGGGCTTGTCGACGCGAGGGCTGGCAGGCGCTGGAGCTGGCGCTTTGGCGCTGGGCTGGGCCTGGGGTGCCGGCGGTTGGACCGCGGGCGCGGGCGTGATCACGCGGGCATCGGGTTCGACGGCCTGAGGCGCGGCGTCTCCCTTGCCGAATATTTTTTTAAGTGCCTTGAGCACGGTCGTCTCATCAATTGGTTAAGGAATGTACGCCCGGCAGTGTAATGCAAGAACCGGGCGCGGCGTAGCGCAATGCACAGGCAACTACATACGGGCGGACTCAGCGCAGGCGTTCACTCAGCCAGTCGTGGATGTCGGACAGCTCTGCCACGGCCACCTCGTGCTCCATCGGGTATTCATGCCAGCGCGCGGCGACGCCCCAGCTGTTGAGGTATTCGAAGGCCGTGCGGCCCATGGACGGGATCACCACCGGGTCATGCACGCCATGCAGGCACAGGGCCGGGGTGCGCTGTTGGCAGGCGCTGAGCTGATGGCCTTCGCTGAAGGTCGGGGCATAGGTGGACAGGGCAATCACGCCGCCCAGTGCTTCTTGCCACTTTATATAGGCAGTGTGCAGTACCACCGCGCCACCCTGGGAGAAACCGGCGAGGATGATCCGCGCCAGGTTGATGCCCTTGGCTTGCTCGGCCTTGATCAGTTCGATCACCTGCTCGGCCGATTCATCCAGCTGCGCCTCGTCAATGGCGCGGGCTGGAGTCATGGCCTTGATGTCGTACCAGCTAGGCATCTGATAGCCGCCGTTGATGGTCACTGGTCGGGTCGGGGCCTGAGGCATGACGAAGCGGGTACTGAGCAGGCGCTCTTGAAGAAATTCGGCCACCGGTAGGAAGTCGTAACGGTCGGCCCCCAGTCCGTGCAACCAGATCACACAGGCGTCGGCGGTATTTTGCGGTTCGAGAATCAGCGGTTGGGTCATGACTGCTCCGAAAGTGTGCGCGCTGGCTTAAGTGGTGCGTAAAAAGAAGGCATCTGTAGTGAATGCCAGAAATAGATGTCGCAACTCTACAACTTTTCCTACTTGACTACCGCTTAAACGCTTAAGCCTTCGACTGTGGTACGCGCTTTGCTATGAATCGAGTGATGCGAAGGGATGGCCCCATGCCGGTAACACCCCTCGTACGGATACAAAGGCTGTCATAGAACAGCTCATTGCGCCAATTGACCCAAAAACAAGCCAACAAGGGTCGGATGCGCCTCATAAGGGTGCGGTGCAATTCCGGCTCGATACAACAAGAGCGATTTGGAGGTTGTGAATGAAGATGTTGAAAACCACCCTGGCAGTCCTGACCGCTGCCGCCGCGCTGGGCGCCACCAGTTTCGCCCAGGCCGGCGCTACCCTCGATGCGGTAAAGAAGAAGGGCTTCGTCCAGTGTGGCGTGAGCGATGGTCTTCCGGGCTTCTCGGTACCTGATGCCAAAGGCAACATCGTCGGTATCGACGCCGATGTCTGCCGCGCCGTTGCCGCCGCCGTGTTCGGCGACGCCACCAAGGTCAAGTTCAGCCAGCTCAACGCCAAGGAGCGCTTCACCGCGCTGCAGTCCGGCGAAGTCGACGTACTCTCGCGCAACACCACCTGGACCAGCTCGCGCGATGCCGGCATGGGCCTGGTATTCGCCGGTGTTACTTACTACGACGGCATCGGCTTCCTGGTCAACAAGAAGCTCGGCGTCTCCAGTGCCAAGGAGCTCGACGGCGCTACCGTGTGCATCCAGGCCGGTACCACCACTGAGCTGAACGTCTCCGACTACTTCCGTGCCAATGGCCTGAAGTACACCCCGATCACCTTCGACACCTCCGACGAGAGCGCCAAGTCGCTCGAATCCGGCCGTTGCGACGTGCTTACTTCGGACAAGTCGCAGCTTTACGCACAGCGCTCCAAGCTGGCTGCACCGACCGAGTACGTGGTACTGCCGGAAACCATCTCCAAGGAACCTCTGGGCCCTGTGGTACGCAAAGGCGATGAAGAGTGGTTCAGCATCGTCAAGTGGACCTTGTTCGCCATGCTCAACGCGGAAGAGGCGGGCATCACCTCGAAGAACGTCGAGGCCGAAGCCAAGTCGGGCAAGAACCCGGACAACGCCCGTCTGCTCGGCGCTGACGGCGAATACGGCAAGGACCTCAAGCTGCCCAAGGACTGGGTCGTACAGATCGTCAAGCAAGTGGGTAACTACGGCGAAGTGTTCGAGAAGAACCTGGGCAAAAGCACCCCCCTGCAAATCGATCGTGGCTTGAACGCCCTGTGGAACAACGGCGGCATCCAGTACGCGCCACCTGTGCGCTGATGGCTGCACCCTGCGGCGGCATTCCGCCGCCGCAGGCTGTTCTGATCCCTTTTTTCCGGGGCACTTCATGCAAAATCAAATCGGCGCACAAAAGGGGTTTTCCCTGAGCGATCCACGTGTGCGTGCGTGGCTGTTCCAGATCGTCACGGTGGCATTGGTGGTCGGTCTGGGTTGGTACCTGTTCCACAATACCCAGACCAACCTGCAGCACCGTGGCATCACCTCGGGCTTTGACTTCCTCGAACGCAGTGCCGGCTTCGGCATCGCCCAGCACCTGATTCCCTACGTGGAGTCGGACAGCTATGCGCGGGTGTTCGTCATTGGCCTGCTCAACACCCTGCTGGTGACCTTCATCGGCATCATCCTGGCGACTTTGCTGGGTTTTATCGTCGGCGTGGCGCGGCTATCGCCGAACTGGATGATCAACAAGCTGGCGACCGTGTATGTGGAGACCTTCCGCAACATTCCGCCGCTGTTGCAGATCCTGTTCTGGTACTTCGCGGTGTTCCTGACCCTGCCCGGACCCCGTGGCAGCATCAACATCGACGACATGTTCTTTATCAGCAACCGCGGCCTGAACATGCCCGGCGCGTCCATGGCGGACGGGTTCTGGCCGTTCGTTGCCGCGGTGCTGCTGGCGATCGTCGCGGTGGTGCTGATGGTGCGACATGCCAACAAACGGTTCGACGAGACTGGCGAGCCGTTTCACAAGTTCTGGGTGGGTTTGCTGCTGTTGCTGGGCATTCCTGGCGTGTGCGCGCTGCTGTTCGGTAGCCCGGTGCACTGGGAAGTGCCGCAGCTCAAGGGTTTCAACTTCGTTGGCGGCTGGGTGCTGATCCCGGAGTTGCTGGCATTGACCCTGGCGCTGACCATCTATACCGCAGCCTTCATTGCCGAGATCGTGCGCTCAGGGATCCGTTCGGTCAGCCATGGCCAGACCGAAGCTGCGCGTTCGCTTGGCCTGCGCGAGGGCCCGACCCTGCGCAAGGTGATCATTCCCCAGGCCCTGCGGGTGATCATTCCGCCACTGACCAGCCAGTACCTGAACCTGGCGAAGAACTCGTCCCTGGCCGCCGGTATCGGCTATCCGGAGATGGTCTCGCTGTTCGCCGGTACCGTGCTCAACCAGACCGGCCAGGCCATCGAGGTGATTGCCATCACCATGAGTGTCTATCTCGCCATCAGCATCAGCATTTCGTTGCTGATGAACTGGTACAACAAGCGCATTGCGCTGATCGAGCGGTGAGGATACGCCCGTGAATGCCCATGTTTTCAAACCCGATATGCCGCCACCGGTGAAAACCGTCGGCGTGCTCGCATGGATGCGTGCCAATCTGTTCTCCAGCTGGCTTAACACCCTGCTGACCCTGTTCGCCCTTTACCTGGTGTGGTTGATCGTGCCGCCGCTGTTGCAGTGGTCGCTGATCGACGCCAACTGGGTCGGTACCACCCGTGCCGACTGCACCAAGGAAGGCGCTTGCTGGGTGTTCATCCAGCAGCGCTTCGGCCAGTTCATGTATGGCTACTACCCCAGCGAACTGCGCTGGCGCGTCGACCTGACGGTATGGCTGGCGGTGATCGGCGCCGCGCCGCTGTTCATCAGTCGCTTCCCGCGCAAGGCCATCTACGGCCTGGGTTTCCTGGTCCTGTACCCCATCGTCGCCTATGTGTTGCTGCATGGCGGCAGCCTGGGCCTGGCCACGGTGCCGACCAGCCAATGGGGCGGCTTGATGCTGACCCTGGTGATCGCCACTGTCGGAATTGTCGGCGCGTTGCCGTTGGGCATATTGCTGGCATTGGGCCGACGCTCGCACATGCCGGCGGTGAAGGTGGTCTGTGTGACCTTCATCGAGTTCTGGCGCGGCGTGCCGCTGATTACCGTGCTGTTCATGTCGTCGGTGATGCTGCCGCTGTTCCTGCCCGAGGGCATGAGTTTCGACAAGCTGCTGCGGGCGATGATCGGGGTGATCCTGTTCCAGTCGGCGTACATCGCCGAGGTGGTGCGCGGGGGCTTGCAGGCGATTCCCAAGGGCCAGTACGAGGCCGCTGCGGCGATGGGCCTGGGTTACTGGCGGGCGATGGGCCTGGTGATCCTGCCGCAGGCGCTCAAGCTGGTTATCCCCGGCATCGTCAACACCTTCATTGCCCTGTTCAAGGACACGAGCCTGGTGATCATCATCGGCCTGTTCGACCTGCTCAACAGCGTCAAGCAGGCGGCGGCCGACCCGGCCTGGCTGGGCATGGCGACCGAGGGCTATGTGTTCGCGGCCCTGGTGTTCTGGATTTTCTGTTTCGGTATGTCCCGCTACTCCATGCATCTGGAGCACAAGCTGGACACTGGCCACAAGCGTTAGGAGTTTGCATATGAGTGAAGCGATCAAGCAGCCTGCTGGCCCCGAAGGCATCATCCAGATGCAGGGCGTGAACAAATGGTACGGCCAGTTCCATGTACTCAAGGACATCAATCTGAATGTGCGCCAAGGCGAGCGTATCGTCCTGTGCGGCCCGTCTGGCTCGGGCAAGTCGACCACCATCCGCTGCCTCAACCGCCTGGAAGAGCATCAGCAGGGGCGTATCGTCGTCGATGGCGTCGAGCTGACCAACGACCTCAAGCAGATCGAAGCGATCCGCCGCGAGGTGGGCATGGTGTTCCAGCACTTCAACCTGTTCCCGCACCTGACCATTCTGCAGAACTGCACCCTGGCGCCGATGTGGGTGCGCAAGATGCCCAAGCGCAAGGCCGAGGAAATCGCCATGCACTACCTTGAGCGGGTGCGGATTCCCGAGCAGGCGCACAAGTTTCCGGGGCAGTTGTCCGGTGGCCAGCAGCAGCGGGTGGCGATTGCCCGGGCGCTGTGCATGAAGCCGAAGATCATGCTGTTCGATGAGCCGACGTCGGCGCTCGATCCGGAGATGGTCAAGGAAGTGCTCGATACCATGGTCGGCCTGGCTGAAGACGGCATGACCATGCTCTGCGTGACCCACGAGATGGGCTTTGCCCGGACCGTGGCGAACCGGGTGATCTTCATGGACAAGGGCGAGATCGTCGAACAGGCGGCGCCGGATGATTTCTTCGACCGGCCGCGCAGTGATCGGACCAAGCTGTTCTTGAGCCAGATCCTGCACTGATAAAACGCCCTCGTGGGGGCGGGCTTGCCCCGCGATAGCGTCCGATCAAACTAACGCTATCGCGGGGCAAGCCCGCTCCCACAAGGTTCGCTGGCTAGGCTGAAACTCTACCTAGACTGAACCTCACTTCTCCTCGGTTTTGGCCACCGGCGCCGGTGGCGGCCGCAGCCCCACCTCGGCAATCAGCTTGAGCTGCTGGCCATTGCGAATCACCTCGATGGCGACCTTGTCGGTCGGCTTGATCCGCGCCACCTGGTTCATCGACTTGCGGCCATCGCCGGCCGGTTCGCCATTGATGCTCAGAATCACGTCACCGAGCTGCAAGCCTGCGCGCTGCGCCGGGCCATCGCGGAAGATCCCCGCCACGACAATCCCTGGCCGCCCCTCAAGGCCAAACGACTCGGCCAGCTCCTGGCTCAGCGGTTGTACTTCGATACCCAGCCAGCCACGGATCACCTGGCCGTGCTCGATGATCGACTTCATCACCTCCAGCGCCAGCTTGACCGGAATGGCGAAACCAATGCCCTGCGAGCCGCCAGATTTGGAGAAGATCGCCGTGTTGATCCCGATCAGGTTGCCGTTGGCATCGACCAGCGCGCCACCGGAGTTGCCTGGGTTGATGGCGGCGTCGGTCTGGATGAAGTCTTCGTAGTTGTTCAGCCCCAGCTGGTTACGGCCGGTGGCGCTGATGATGCCCATGGTCACGGTCTGGCCGACACCGAACGGGTTGCCGATGGCCAGCGAGACGTCGCCGATGTGAATGTTGTCGGAGCGGCCGATGGTGATCGCCGGCAGGCTCTTGAGGTCGATCTTCAGCACCGCGAGGTCGGTTTCCGGGTCGCTGCCGATCACCCGCGCCAGGGTTTCGCGGCCATCCTTGAGGGCCACGACGATCTGGTCGGCGCCGCTGGTGACGTGGTTGTTGGTCAGCAGGTAGCCCTCGGGGCTCATGATTACCGCCGAACCCAGGCTCGACTCCCAACGGCGCTGTTTGGGCAGGTTGTCGCCGAAGAAACGGCGGAACTGCGGGTCTTCGAACAGCGGGTGGGCGCTCTTGTTCACCACCTTGGTGGTGTACAGGTTGACCACCGCCGGGGCGGCCAGGGTCACCGCGTCGGCATACGACACCGGGCCCTGCATGATCCGCGTGGTTTGCGGTGCTTGTTGCAGGTTGACGTCCTGGCTGGGCAGGCCGACCCATTCGGGGAAGCGCTGGATCACCAGTAGGGCAATCAATATGCCGGTAAGCAGTGGCCAGCCAAAGTAACGCAGAACCTTGAGCATCGAATGAATCCTGGGAGTGGGGCAAGGGCCGTTGCAGAGCGGGCCGGGATGCAAGCGCGCGCGATCATACACGTCAAAAGTATGCTCGGCGACGGCTGCAATCGCGGGTCAAGCCCGCTCCTACCCAGGCCGCGCTGATCCGTGGGAGCGGGCTTGCCCCGCGATTGCCATATGTCCCAGGCGACTATCGCCGGTTTCCCCGCGTCCGGCGACGGCCCATAATGGCGGCCATTATACGGGCGTTGCGCCCGCCGAATGTGCAGATTTCGAGGAGATTTTCCATGGCCGTCGCCCTCAGCACCCTGGTCGAGGAAGCCGAGCGCTACCTGTCCAGCGCCAAGATCCAGGATTACTGCCCCAACGGCCTGCAGGTCGAGGGGCGGCCGCAGGTCAGCCGGATCGTCACAGGCGTTACTGCCAGCCAGGCGTTGCTCGATGCTGCCGTCGAGGCGCAAGCGGATCTGGTCCTGGTCCATCACGGTTATTTCTGGAAAGGCGAGAACCCGTGCATCACCGGCATCAAGCAGCGCCGGTTGAAGACCTTGCTCAAGCATGACATCAGCCTGCTGGCGTTTCACCTGCCGCTGGATGTGCATCCGGAGGTGGGCAACAACGTGCAGTTGGCGCACCAGCTGGGGATTACCGTCGAAGGGCCGCTGGATCCGAACAACCCGAAGGTGGTGGGCATGGTCGGCTCGCTGAGTGAGGCGATGTCGGCGCGCGACTTTGCCCGGCGAGTGCAGGAAGCGTTGGGCCGTGAGCCGCTGTTGATCGAGGGTGATCAATTGGTGCGACGCATTGGCTGGTGCACAGGCGGCGGCCAGGGCTACATCGACACGGCGATTGCCGAGGGTGTCGATCTGTTTCTGAGCGGTGAAGCTTCCGAGCAGACCTTCCACAGCGCTCGCGAGAATGGCATCAGCTTCATCGCGGCCGGGCACCATGCGACCGAGCGGTATGGCGTGCAGGCACTGGGCGATTACCTGGCGCGGCGGTTTGCTGTGGAGCACCTGTTCATCGATTGCCCTAATCCGATCTGATCGAGCGTTGGGCCGCTTTGCGGCTCATCGATCCTGTAGGAGCCGGCCTGCCTGCGATGGCCTGCACAGCAGGCCCCATGCGGCCCAAACCCCCAGTCATATGGTTAGATTGTTTCGATCTAGCCAGCCTCCTAAATAGAATCAGGTGCTGTGATAAAGTGGCTCGCTCGAACACGGCCCGCTTGGCCGTCCATAAGATCGTATCGTTTTACGTGAGTAGCCATGGTCGACAAACTGACGCACTTGAAACAGCTGGAGGCGGAAAGCATCCACATCATCCGCGAGGTGGCCGCCGAGTTCGACAACCCGGTGATGCTGTACTCGATCGGCAAAGACTCCGCCGTGATGCTGCACCTGGCGCGCAAGGCCTTTTTCCCGGGCAAGCTGCCGTTTCCGGTGATGCACGTCGACACCCAGTGGAAATTCCAGGAGATGTACAGCTTCCGCGACAAGATGGTCGAGGAAATGGGCCTGGAGCTGATCACCCACGTCAACCCTGAGGGTGTGGCGCAGGGCATCAACCCGTTCACCCATGGCAGCTCCAAGCACACCGACATCATGAAAACCCAGGGCCTCAAGCAGGCGCTGGACAAGTACGGCTTCGACGCCGCCTTCGGTGGTGCGCGCCGTGACGAAGAGAAATCGCGGGCCAAGGAGCGGGTCTATTCGTTCCGTGACAGCAAGCATCGCTGGGATCCGAAAAACCAGCGTCCGGAGCTGTGGAACGTCTACAACGGCAAGGTCAACAAGGGCGAGTCGATCCGCGTCTTCCCCCTGTCGAACTGGACCGAACTGGACATCTGGCAGTACATCTACCTCGAAGGCATCCCAATCGTGCCGCTGTACTTCGCCGCCGAGCGTGACGTCATCGAGAAGAACGGCACCCTGATCATGATCGACGACGAGCGCATCCTCGAGCACCTGTCCGAGGAAGAGAAAGCGCGCATCGTCAAGAAGAAGGTGCGTTTCCGTACCCTCGGCTGCTACCCGTTGACGGGTGCTGTCGAGTCGGAAGCCGAGAGCCTGACCGACATCATTCAGGAAATGCTCCTGACGCGCACTTCCGAGCGCCAGGGCCGGGTCATCGACCACGATGGCGCAGGCTCCATGGAAGACAAAAAACGTCAGGGCTACTTCTAATTTTCAGGGTTACTCCATGTCGCACCAATCCGATTTGATCAGCGAAGACATCGTCGCTTATCTGGCTCAGCACGAGCGTAAAGAACTGCTGCGTTTCCTCACCTGCGGCAACGTCGATGATGGCAAGAGCACCCTGATCGGGCGCCTGCTGCACGACTCCAAGATGATCTACGAGGACCACCTCGAGGCCATCACCCGTGACTCGAAGAAGTCCGGCACCACTGGCGAAGAAGTCGACCTGGCGCTGCTGGTCGATGGCCTGCAGGCCGAGCGTGAGCAGGGCATCACCATCGATGTCGCCTACCGCTATTTCTCCACCGCCAAACGCAAGTTCATCATCGCCGACACCCCGGGCCACGAGCAGTACACCCGTAACATGGCCACTGGTGCCTCGACTTGCGATCTGGCGATCATCCTGGTCGACGCCCGTTACGGCGTGCAGACCCAGACCCGCCGACACAGCTACATTGCCTCGTTGCTGGGCATCAAGCACATCGTCGTTGCGGTCAACAAGATGGACCTCAAGGGCTTCGATGAAGGCGTGTTCGAGTCGATCAAGGCCGACTACCTGAAGTTTGCCGAGGCCATCAACCTGACGCCGAGCAGCCTGCACTTCGTGCCGATGTCGGCGCTCAAGGGCGACAACGTGGTCAACCGCAGCGAGCGTTCGCCGTGGTATACGGGCCCGGCGTTGATGGAAATCCTCGAGACCGTTGAAGTTGCCGCCGACCGCAACTTCACCGACCTGCGCTTCCCGGTGCAGTACGTCAACCGGCCGAACCTGAACTTCCGCGGCTTTGCCGGCACCCTGGCCAGCGGCGTAGTGCACAAGGGCGATGAAATCGTCGTGCTGCCGTCGGGCAAGAGCAGCCGGGTCAAGTCGATCGTCACCTACGAAGGTGAGCTGGAAAACGCAGGGCCAGGCCAGGCCGTGACCCTGACCATGGAAGACGAGATCGACATCTCCCGTGGCGACCTGCTGGTGCATGCCGACAATGTCCCACCGGTGACCGATCAGTTCGACGCCATGCTGGTGTGGATGGCTGAAGAGCCGATGCTCCCAGGCAAGAAATACGACATCAAGCGTGCCACCAGCTACGTACCCGGCTCGATTGCCAGCATCACCCACAAGGTCGATGTGAACACCCTCGAGAAGGGCGCCGCTAGCGCGCTGCAGCTGAACGAGATCGGCCAGGTCAAGGTCAGCCTCGACGCCGCTATCGCGCTGGACGGCTACGACAGCAACCGCACCACCGGTGCGTTCATCGTCATCGACCGCCTGACCAACGGCACCGTTGGCGCCGGCATGATCATCGCCCCGCCAGTCCTGCCGCATGGCAGCACCGGCCAGCATGGCAAGTTGGCCCACGTTGCCACCGAAGAGCGCGCCCTGCGCTTCGGTCAGCAGCCGGCTACCGTGCTGTTCAGCGGCCTCTCTGGCGCTGGCAAGAGCACCCTGGCCTATGCCGTTGAGCGCAAGCTGTTCGACATGGGCCGTGCGGTGTATGTGCTTGATGGCCAGAACCTGCGTCATGACCTGAACAAAGGCCTGCCACAGGACCGCGCCGGTCGCACCGAGAACTGGCGCCGCGCCGCCCACGTCGCGCGCCAGTTCAACGAAGCCGGCCTGCTGACCCTGGCCGCCTTCGTCGCCCCGGATGCCGAAGGCCGCGAACAGGCCAAGGCACTGATCGGCAAAGAGCGCCTGGTGACCGTGTACGTACAGGCATCGCCGATTGCCTGCCGCGAGCGCGACCCGCAAGGCCTGTACGCTGCCGGTGGCGACAACATCCCGGGTGAAAGCTTCCCGTTCGATGTACCGCTGGATGCCGACCTGGTGATCGATACCCAGAACAGCAGTGTTGAAGAAGGCGTCAAGCAAGTGCTGGACGTGTTGCGCCAGCGCGGCGCGATCTGATCGCTAGCGCTACAGCTGTTGGGGCCGCAAGGCGGCCCCAAAACTGACGACATGGTGGCAGTGCGCTTCGGCGGTTTATGCAGCGTCATGACATGTCGCGCAGGCTCACAAGCCCCTCTGCCGTCCGCCAGCCAATTACACGCTGGACAATCTGCTCAGCGCTTTCATCCTTCCCCGAGTCCGGGTTGTAGATCAGGTCGGAGCCGGATGGGTGTCCCACCAGCTCAATGAAATGCTCAAGCAAACGGTCCTGCCAGGCGCGCGTCCCGGCGGCCTGGATCAACTCCTCGACCAGCGCCTTGAACTCTCCATAGCTGTAATCAGCGAGGCTGGTCTATCAAGGATCACCACGGAACCTCCGACGAAAGCGCAAATTGCAGAGCGCTCATGACCCTCAGGTTGTAAGCGTCATACAGCGAGCCGCCAAACTCGGGTGGGTCGAGGTGGCGGATCTCATAGGAACGCAGCCCCTTTGCAGTGTCCTTGAACGGCGCACGGGGTGGCCAGCCTTGTTTGATTCGATGCAGCTGAGCACTGATGAACTGCTGGGAGTAGACCGGGTCTTCGGCAATCGCCATCCAGAAGGCCATGGAATATTGCTCGAAACTTTCGAATGTGTGCCCTGCCAGTTTGCTGGTGATGTGCCGGGGTAGGTAGGCGGCCATGAATATTTACCTGCGTAAGTGACGACAAGCGATGTGCAGGGAGAGTCAGTCCGCTGCTAGCGCAATTGCAGGTGTTGATGTTTGCTTGAAACGCGCAGAGGGAACAGCTTTCGAGGGCTGAGTCGGCTGTAGGTGGTTTTTGACGTTGGCGTAGGTTGATTCAAAAACGTTCTAGATGTGCTTTTCCGACACTGGGATCACACGTCTTTCCTTGACCGCTTTATAAGAAAAACTCGAATAAATCTCCTTCACCCCCGGCAACCGCTGCAGCACTTCCCGGGTGAACTCGCCAAACGACTCCAAGTCCCGCGCGAGGATCTCCAGCAAAAAATCATAGCGCCCGGAAATGTTATGGCAGGCGACGATTTCGGGAATTTCCAGCAGCCGCTTTTCAAACGCCAGGGCGATTTCCTTGGTGTGCGAATCCATCATGATGCTGACGAAGGCGGTCACGCCAAAACCCAGTGACTTGGGCGAGAGAATGGCCTGATAGCCGGTGATAAAGCCGTTGTCTTCGAGCAGTTTGACTCGCCGCCAGCACGGCGAGGTAGTTAACGCGACCTGGTCGGCGAGTTCGGAAACGGTGAGGCGGGCGTTGTCTTGCAGGGCCGCGAGCAGGGCGCGGTCGGTGCGGTCGAGAGTCGAAGGCATGATTTGCCCTCCAGGGTGGCTAATTGTTGTTTTTGTTCCAAGAAGCACCCGCTTGCGTGGGCAACTTTGGAAAAATCCTGGCAGCTCGTTGGCATAAGCTTATAACAAACCACACGAGGCTGTTGCCATGCGCGACTCCAACAATAATTCAGGGTTTTCCACGCGAGCGATCCACCACGGTTACGACCCGCTTTCTCACGGTGGCGCGCTGGTGCCGCCGGTGTATCAAACCGCGACCTATGCCTTCCCCACTGTTGAATACGGCGCTGCCTGCTTTGCCGGCGAAGAGCCGGGGCACTTCTACAGCCGCATTTCCAACCCGACCCTCGCCCTGCTGGAGCAGCGCATGGCTTCGTTGGAGGGCGGCGAGGCGGGGCTGGCGTTGGCCTCGGGGATGGGCGCGATCACCTCGACGTTGTGGACCTTACTGCGCCCTGGCGATGAGCTGATCGTCGGGCGTACGCTGTATGGCTGTACCTTTGCCTATCTGCATCACGGTATCGGCGAATTTGGGGTCAAGGTGCAGCATGTGGATCTCACCGATCTACAGGCGCTCAACGCCGCGATCACGGCGAAGACGCGAATGATCTACTTCGAGTCGCCGGCCAACCCCAATATGCAGTTGGTCGATATCGCGGCTGTGGTGGCGGCCGCTGCTGGCCATGACATTCGGGTGGTGGTCGACAATACTTACTGCACGCCTTATCTACAGCGCCCGCTGGAGCTGGGCGCTGACCTGGTAGTGCATTCGGCCACCAAATACCTCAGCGGCCATGGCGATATCACGGCTGGGCTGGTGGTCGGGCGCAAGGCGCTGGTCGATCGTATTCGCCTGGAAGGGCTCAAGGACATGACCGGCGCGGTGCTGTCGCCGCACGATGCTTCGCTGCTGATGCGCGGTATCAAGACCCTGGCCCTGCGCATGGATCGACATTGCGCCAATGCTCGGCAGGTGGCGGCGTATCTGCAAGAGCAGCCCCAGGTGGAGCTGCTGCACTATCCAGGGCTGCCGAGCTTTCCTCAGTACGCGCTGGCACAGCGGCAAATGCGCCAGCCGGGCGGGATGATCGCCTTTGAACTCAAGGGTGGCATCGAGGCTGGCAGGCGTTTCATGAATGCCCTGCAACTGTTCAGCCGGGCCGTGAGCCTGGGCGATGCCGAGTCGCTGGCCCAGCATCCGGCCAGCATGACCCACTCCAGCTACACCCCAGAGGAGCGTGCCCATCACGGGATTTCCGAAGGGTTGGTGCGGTTGTCGGTGGGGTTGGAAGATGTCGATGATCTGCTTGCTGATATTGAGCAGGCACTTCGGTTGTGTGCCTGAGCAGTGGGTGGTGGCTTCTTCGCGGGCAAGCCCGCTCCTACAGGCCTACGCGGCTCTACAAAACCTTCAGGGATGAGGCGATGCCATGGTAGCGATGATGAATCCCAATGAGCCGCTGAGCGCCGAAGAGGCCGATCTGGACAGCGATCCCGGCGAGACCGCTGAATGGTGTCAAGCGCTGGAGTCGACCCTGGCCCATTGCGGCCCGGCGCGGGCGCGCTACTTGTTGCAGCGGTTACAGGCGCATGCCCTGGAGCTGGGCCTGGAGCGCGATGTCCAGGCTTTTTCCGCCTATCGCAACACCTTGCCGGTGGAGCAGCAAGGCGTTTATCCCGGTGACCTGGAGCTGGACGAGCGCATCACCAGCATCCTGCGCTGGAACGCCCTGGCGATGGTGGTCCGGGCCAACCATGCCTATGGCGATCTGGGCGGTCATATCGCCAGCTACGCCTCGGCGGCGGAGATTTTCGAAGTGGGTTTTCAGCACTTCTTCCGGGGCGAGGGCGGCGGTGAGCAGCGCAGCGCGGACCTGGTGTTCTTCCAGCCGCATTCGGCACCAGGCATCTATGCCCGCGCCTTTCTCGAGGGGCGCTTGAGCGAGGCGCAATTGGCCAATTACCGCCAGGAAGTCGCCGGCAATGGCTTGTGCTCTTATCCACACCCTTGGCTGATGCCTGAGTTCTGGCAGTTCCCTACCGGTTCCATGGGCATTGGCCCGATCAATGCGGTGTACCAGGCGCGCTTCATGCGTTATTTGCAGCACCGCGGCCTGTTGGATACGTCGCAGCGACATGTTTGGGGCGTGTTCGGCGATGGCGAGATGGACGAGCCGGAATCGATTGCCGGGCTCACCCTGGCGGCGCGCGAAGGCCTCGATAACCTGACTTTCATCATCAATTGCAACTTGCAGCGCCTGGATGGCCCGGTGCGTGGCAACGGGCAGATCATCCAGGAGTTGGAGGCGCTGTTCAGCGGTGCCGGCTGGAATGTGATCAAGGTGCTGTGGGGCTCGGAATGGGATGCGTTGTTCGCCCGTGACCATGAACATGCGCTGCTGCGCCAATTGGCCGCGACCCCGGATGGCCAGTTCCAGACCCTGGGCGCCAACGATGGCAGCTACAACCTCGAGCATTTCTTCAAGCAAAGCCCGGCGTTGCAGCGGCTGGTCGAGCACATGAGCTCAGAGCAGATCAATGCGCTCAGGCGCGGTGGCCACGACATGCGCAAGCTGCATGCCGCCTACGCCGCCGCCAAGGCCTGCAAGGGCCGACCGACGGTGATCCTGGCCAAGACCAAGAAGGGCTACGGCATGAGCAGCGCCGGTGAGTCGCGGATGACCGCGCACCAGGCCAAGAAGCTCGATGTGCAGGCACTGCTGGCATTTCGCGATCGTTTCCATTTGCCATTGTCGGACCAGGCGGTGGAGCAACTGCAGTTCTATCGCCCCGCCGAGGACAGCGCCGAGATGCTCTACCTGCGCCAGCGCAGGGCCGCCTTGGGCGGACCTTTGCCGCAGCGGCGCAGTGACTGCCGCACGCTGCCAGTGCCGGATCTGCAAGCATTCGGCAGTTTCGCCCTGCACGCCGATGGCAAGCCGATGTCCACCACCATGGCCGCCGTGCGCCTGCTTGGCAGTTGGCTGAAGACGCCGGAGCTGGGCCCGCGGGTAGTGCCGATCGTGGCTGACGAGGCGCGAACCTTTGGCATGGCCAGCCTGTTTCGCCAGATCGGCATCTACTCGTCTTGTGGCCAGCGCTACGAGCCTGAGGATGCCGGTTCGCTGCTGACCTATAAGGAAGCTCGCGACGGTCAGTTACTCGAGGAAGGCATCACCGAGGCAGGGGCGATTTCCTCCTGGGTGGCGGCGGCAACCTCCTACGCGGTGCACGGCGAGCCGATGTTGCCGGTGTACATCTATTACTCGATGTTCGGCTTCCAGCGCGTCGGTGACTTGATTTGGGCTGCCGCCGATCAGCGTGCCCGGGGCTTACTGCTCGGGGCAACGGCCGGGCGCACCACACTGGGCGGCGAGGGGTTACAGCATCAGGATGGTTCGAGCCTGGTGATGGCTGCGCTAGTGCCTAACTGCCGAGCTTGGGATCCGTGCTTTGCTGGCGAGCTGGCAGTCATCCTCGATTACGCCGCGCGGCGCATGTTGGTCGAGCAGTGCGACGAATTCCACTATGTGGCGGTGATGAATGAAAACTATCCACAACCCACGCTGGCTGCCCAGCTCTACGAGGATGTGCTGCGTGGGATGTACCGTTTTAGCCAACAGCAGGCGCTCAATCCACGTGGCAAGGTGCGGTTATTGGGCTCAGGGGCGATCTTGCGGGAGGTGATCGCCGCCAGCGAGCTGTTGGCCACCGAGTGGCAGGTCGACAGTGAGGTGTTCAGCGTGACCAGCTTCAGTGAACTGGCGCGTGAAGCACGGCAAGAGCGCCGGTCTGCGGCGATGGGGCAGGGTGGCGAAGAAGAGAGTCATGTACGCCGCTGCTTGGCAGGAGATGCACCGGTGATAGCCGCCAGTGATTATGCACGGGCCTGGCCGCAGCTGATTGCCGAATACATCGAGGCGCCTTACATGACCTTGGGTACCGATGGATTTGGGCGCAGCGATACGCGCCAGGCGTTGCGCCAGTTCTTCGAGGTGGATCGGCATAGCGTGGTGATGGCGGCGTTGTATAGCCTGGTCAAGCAGGGGCAGTTGGCAGGGCAGGTGCTGGGGCAGGCGAGGGCGCGTTATCAGCTGAGTGATTCACATGCGCCCTGGTGCCGCTGATCCTGGAGGTGACGCCAAGTGTCAATGTGTCTGAAATAAACAAGGCCTCTTGCGAGGCCTTGTTCGTTACATCCTGATCAACGCTTGAGCCCGTAGCTCTCGTCGAGCATGCCCGGCGCGTTAGGTGCCTTGGGCGCGTAGTCACGCGGTACTTCGGCCGTGTCCTTGGGCGGAGTCAGGCGGTCACGTGGACCTTGCGCCGCTTCCGAGTGCAGGGCGGCCAGCAGGCGCTGACGGGTCAGTTCGTCGAGGGCCAGGCGGTTGGCGCCATCGGCCAGGTGATCCTGCACATCCTGGTAGCTCTGGGTCAGGCGTTGGACCAGGGCAGCAGTGCTGTTGAAGTGCGTCACCACTTCGTTCTGATAGCTGTCAAAACGCTGCTGGATGTCATCCAGCTGGCGTTGCGTGCTGCTGGGTGCAGCGTTGGGCAGCAGGCGGGCCACGACGAAGCCGACGACTACGCCGACGACCAGGGCCAGGGTCGGCAACAACCAAACAAGGAGCGAGAGTTCCACGAGTCCTTCCTCTATAAACGGCTTTGCTTTACGTTAACGGCTCAGACCTGCGCTGTATACCGCGAGCGATCGCAAATATTTCAGAACAGAATTCATCAGCTAGACGAGTCGACCCCTCCTGAGGTCACGGAGTAGTGCTTTGCTTATCCGCGAAACCCCTTTGTTCATCGATGGTCCCTGCGGCCAACTTGAAGCCTTGCACCTGGAAGTCGCCGAGCCGCGCGGGGTGGTATTGATCTGCCATCCCAACCCGGTCCAGGGCGGCACCATGCTCAACAAGGTGGTCTCGACCCTGCAACGCACTGCCCGTGATGCTGGATACACCACGTTACGCTTCAACTATCGTGGGGTCGGGCAAAGCGCTGGCAGCCACGACATGTGCGCAGGCGAAGTCGACGATGCCGAGGCGGTCGCCGCCTGGGTGCGTGCTACCCATCCGCACTTGCCGCTGGTGTTGATGGGCTTCTCCTTCGGCGGCTTCGTGGCTGCCAGCCTGGCCGGGCGCCTGGAGACCACGGGTGTGACCTTGCAACACCTGTTCATGGTCGCGCCAGCGGTGATGCGTTTGAACGCCGACTTCCCATTGCCGCAGCGCTGCCCGTTGAGCGTGATCCAGCCAGACACCGACGAGGTGGTCGATCCGCAGCTGGTTTACGATTGGTCCGACGCCCTGTCGCGCCCCCATGAGCTGCTGAAAGTGGCAGAATGCGGACACTTCTTCCATGGCAAGCTGACCGATCTGAAGGATCTGGTGCTGCCGCGTCTTTCGAACTGAGCCAAGCCTGATCAAGCGATTACCCATGACTACGCGCATTCTTACCGGTATCACCACCACCGGCACCCCGCACCTGGGCAACTACGCCGGGGCCATCCGCCCGGCGATTCTCGCCAGCCAACAGCCCGGTGCCGACTCGTTCTACTTCCTGGCCGACTACCACGCGCTGATCAAGTGCGATGACCCGCTGCGCATCCAGCGCTCGCGCCTGGAGATCGCCGCTACCTGGCTGGCCGGCGGCCTGGATCCGGACAAGGTGACCTTCTACCGCCAGTCCGACATCCCTGAGATCCCCGAGCTGACCTGGCTGCTGACCTGCGTCGCCGGTAAAGGCCTGCTCAACCGCGCCCATGCCTACAAGGCCTCGGTGGACAAGAACCTGGAAAACGGCGAAGACCCGGACGCCGGCGTGACCATGGGCCTGTTCAGCTACCCGGTGCTGATGGCCGCCGACATCCTCATGTTCAACGCCCACAAGGTGCCAGTGGGCCGTGACCAGATCCAGCACGTGGAAATGGCCCGCGATATCGGCCAGCGCTTCAACCACCTGTTCGGCCAGGGCAAGGAGTTCTTCGCCCTGCCGGAAGCGGTGATCGAAGAAAGCGTGGCTACCCTGCCAGGCCTGGACGGTCGCAAGATGTCCAAGAGCTACGACAACACCATTCCGTTGTTCAGCAGCGCCAAGGACATGAAGGACGCCATCTCGCGGATCGTCACCGACTCGCGCGCGCCGGGCGAGGCCAAGGATCCAGACAACTCGCACTTGTTCACCCTGTTCCAGGCCTTCTCGACCCAGGCGCAGTCGGCCGAATTCCGTGAAGAACTGCTGCAGGGCTTGGGCTGGGGTGAGGCCAAGCAGCGCCTGTTCCAGCTGCTCGATGGCCAACTGGCCGCGCCGCGTGAGCACTACCATCAGTTGATCGCGCGCCCCGCAGACCTTGAGGACATCCTCTTGGCCGGCGCCGCCAAGGCGCGCAAGATCGCTACGCCATTCCTTGAGCAACTGCGTGAAGCGGTCGGCCTGCGTTCGTTCCGCACCAGCGTGCAAAGCACCGGCGAAGTGAAGAAAAAGGCTGCCAAGAGCGCCCGCTTCGTCAGCTTCCGCGATGACGACGGCAGCTTCCGCTTCCGCCTGCTGGCTGCTGACGGTGAGCAACTGCTGCTGTCGCGCAGCTTCGCCGACGGTAAGAGCGCGGGCGCTGTCAGTAAGCAACTGCAGCAGGGGGGTGAAGCCGATGTACGGGTCGATGGCCTGAGCTTCTCGCTGTGGCTCGAAGGCGAGCAAGTCGCCGCCGGCCCGCAGTTCGCCGACGCCACCGCCCGCGACGCAGCGCTGGTCAGCTTGCGTGCAGCACTGCAACCACAGGCCGACTGAGGCATTTCGCCGCAACTCTGATTGCCATTATGCGGGCCCGTCGCTACAGTGACGGCCCGCTTTTGTTACCTCGCTAACGAATTATGACGCCCTTAGAACGATATCAAGCAGATCTGAAACGTCCCGATTTCTTCCATGACGCGGCGCAGGAAACAGCGGTGCGTCATTTGCAGCGTCTGTACGACGATCTGGTCGCGGCGCAGAACAACAAGCCGGGCGTGTTCGGCAAGCTGTTCGGCAAGAAAGACCAGACGCCGGTCAAGGGTCTGTACTTCTGGGGCGGGGTAGGCCGGGGCAAGACTTACCTGGTAGACACCTTCTTCGAGGCCCTGCCGTTCAAAGAGAAGATGCGCACCCACTTCCACCGCTTCATGAAGCGCGTGCACGAAGAGATGCGCACGCTCAAGGGCGAAAAGAACCCGCTGACGGTGATCGCCAAGCGTTTCTCCCAGGAAGCCAAGGTCATTTGCTTCGATGAATTCTTCGTCTCCGACATCACCGATGCCATGATCCTCGGCACCTTGATGGAAGAGCTGTTCAAGAATGGCGTCTCCTTGGTGGCAACCTCCAACATCGTCCCTGACGGCCTGTACAAGGACGGTTTGCAGCGTGCGCGCTTCCTGCCGGCGATTGCCATGATCAAGCAGTACACCGACGTAGTGAACGTCGACAGCGGGGTCGACTATCGCCTGCGTCACCTGGAGCAGGCCGAACTGTTCCACTACCCACTCGACGCGGCGGCTCACGAGAGCCTGCGCCAGAGCTTCAAGGCGCTGACGCCGGAGTGCACCCAGGCCGTCGAGAACGACGTACTGATGATCGAGAATCGCGAGATCCACGCCCTGCGTACTTGCGATGACGTTGCCTGGTTCGACTTCCGCGCCCTGTGCGACGGGCCGCGCAGCCAGAACGACTACATCGAGCTGGGCAAGATCTTCCACGCCGTGTTGTTAAGCAATGTCGAGCAGATGGGGGTAACCACCGATGACATCGCCCGGCGCTTCATCAACATGGTCGATGAATTCTATGACCGCAACGTCAAGCTGATCATCTCCGCCGAGGTCGAGCTCAAGGACCTGTACACCGGAGGCCGCTTGAGCTTCGAGTTCCAGCGTACCCTGAGCCGCTTGCTGGAGATGCAGTCGCACGAATTCCTGTCGCGCGCGCACAAGCCCTGAGTGCGCCACTGCCGCTGTAGGAGCCGGGCAAGCTCGCTCTTACAGCGGCCTCGCTGTTTTCACGCTTCCTGCATGAACTGCTGCCGATACTGGTTCGGCGACAATTCGGTGTGCTGGCGGAACAGCCGGGCAAAGAAGCTGGCATCGTCGTAACCCACCTCATAGCTGATGGTCTTGATGCTCTTGCGAGTGCTCGACAGCAGGCCTTTAGCCGTCTCGATGCGCAGCCGCTGCAAGTAGTGCAACGGCTTGTCGCCAGTCGCCGTCTGGAAGCGGCGCATGAAGTTGCGAATGCTCATGCCGTGGTTGCGGGCCACGTCCTCGAAGCGGAACTTGTCGGCGAAGTGTTCTTCGAGCCAGTGCTGAATCTGCAGGATGATCAGGTCCTGATGCAGCTTCTGCCCACCAAACCCCATCCGCCCAGGGGTATAGCTGCGCTGCACCTCATAAAGAATGTCACGGGCCACGGCGCGGGCGACATTGGCCCCGCAGAAGCGCTCGATCAGATAGATGTACAGATCGCAGGCCGAGGTGGTGCCGCCGGCGCAATAGAGGTTATCAGCGTCGGTCAGGTGCTTGTCCTGATTCAGCTTCACCTTGGGGAAGCGTTCGGCGAAGCTTGCGAAGAAGCGCCAGTAGGTGGTTGCCTCCTTGCCATCGAGCAGGCCGGCCTCGGCCAGCCAGAACACGCCGCTGGCCTCGCCGCACAGTACCGCGCCACGCGCATGCTGCTCGCGTAGCCAGGGCAGGACGTGTGGGTAGCGTTGCTGGAGATTGTCGAAGTCGTCCCAGAATGCCGGGAGGATGATCACATCGGCATCGCCCAGACCGCCATCGACCGGCACCTGCACGTTGCTGAAACTGTCCACCGGCTGGCCGTCGGGGCTCACCAGGCAGATCTCGAACATCGGTTGCAGGCCCAGGCCCAGCTGTTTGCTGTAGCGCAGGCTGGCCAGGTGGAAGAAATCCTTGGCCTGCATCAGCGTCGATGCGAACACTTTGTCGACAGCCAGAATGCTGACGCGCCGCAGTGAAGTGGAGGGTTGGGTAAACATCATTGTCATTGTTCTTATAGGGTAGAGTGGTCAATCACCGGCTGGATCGTCTTATTTTTTGGCGATTGTGTCTACCCCGCAGGACTGCGTCGTTCTTTTCGCGGGCAAGCCCGCTCCCACAGGGTCAGTGGATAACCCTGTGGGAGCGGGCTTGCCCGCGAAAAGAACGACGCAATTCACGATCAAGGCGCCGGGTTAGGCTGCTCCTGATGAATCGCCTCGATCGCCGCCAGTAACTCATCACTGAGTACCAGGTCGGTGCTCGCCAGGTTGCTGTCCAACTGTTCCAGGCTGGTCGCGCCAATGATGTTGCTGGTCACGAACGGCTGGCGAGTGACGAACGCCAGGGCCATCTGCGCCGGATCCAGGCCATGCTCGCGGGCCAGCTGCACATACCGGCTGCAGGCTGCGACGGTCTGCGGATTGGAGTAGCGGGAAAAGCGGCTGAACAAGGTCAGGCGGCCTTGCGCCGGCCGCGCGCCATTTTCGTATTTACCCGAGAGCATGCCGAACGCCAGTGGCGAGTAAGCCAGCAGGCCGCATTGTTCGCGAATCGCCACCTCGGCCAGGCCCACCTCGAAACTGCGGTTGAGCAGGTTGTAGGGGTTCTGGATCGACACCGCCCGTGGCCAGCCACGGCTCTCGGCCAGGTGCAGGAACTTCATCGTGCCCCACGGCGTTTCGTTGGACAGGCCAATGTGGCGGATCTTGCCGGCGCGCACCTGCTCATCGAGCACCTCAAGCGTTTCTTCCAGCGGCGTGAAGTGATCCTGCGGCAGATGCTGGTAGCCCAATTTGCCGAAGAAGTTGGTGCTGCGCTCTGGCCAGTGCAACTGGTACAAGTCGATGCGGTCGGTCTGCAGGCGTTTGAGGCTCTCATCCAGGGCAGCGACGATGTGCTGGCGGTTGTGCTTGAGCTGGCCATCGCGGATATGGCTGATGCCGTTGCCGGGGCCGGCGACCTTGCTGGCGAGGATCCACTGGTCGCGATCGCCGTTGGCTGCGAACCAATTGCCGATGATTCGCTCGGTGGCGGCGTAGGTCTCCGGGCGCGGCGGCACCGGATACATTTCGGCGGTGTCGATGAAGTTGATTCCGCCGCTCTTGGCCCGGGCGATTTGCTCGAAGGCCTGGGCCTGATCGTTCTGCTCGCCCCAGGTCATGGTGCCCAGGCACAGGGCGCTGACGTTGAGGTCGGTACGGCCGAGCTTGCGATGTTCCATGCGGGTGCGTCTCCTCGGGAAATAAGCCATCAAATCAGGTTGAATTTTTTTGCGCAATCTGGATAATTCTGCACCTCTGCGTTCTGCGGAAGTGATGCACCGCCTTACGAGAGTAACCCCGCCGAATATTGGACGTGCCCGACCCGAGCCCCCAATAGCGTCCGTATCCGGCTGCGCGCTTGCTTGTCAAGCTGTGCACTATCCAGTAAGATTCGCCGTCTATTTTTCGCTGGGCGGCCTCTGAGGCTTTAGAGATAATGAAAACTTTTACTGCTAAACCAGAAACAGTAAAGCGCGACTGGTTCGTCGTCGACGCCGCTGGTCAGACCCTGGGTCGTCTGGCTACCGAAATCGCTCGTCGTCTGCGTGGCAAGCACAAAGCTGAATACACCCCTCACGTTGACACCGGCGACTACATCGTCGTTATCAACGCCGAGCAGGTACGTGTCACTGGTGCCAAAACTACTGACAAGATGTACTACTCCCACTCCGGCTTCCCAGGTGGCATCAAGGAAATCAGCTTCGACAAGCTGATCGCCAAAGCCCCTGAGCGTGTCATCGAGACCGCGGTCAAAGGCATGCTGCCTAAGAACCCGCTGGGTCGCGACATGTACCGCAAGCTGAAAGTGTACGCGGGTGCTGCTCACCCACACACTGCTCAGCAGCCTCAAGAACTGAAGATCTAACGGGATAGTTCATTATGTCGGCGACTCAAAATTACGGCACTGGCCGTCGCAAGACCGCAACCGCTCGCGTTTTCCTGCGTCCAGGTACCGGTAACATCTCCATCAACAACCGTCCTCTGGACACCTTCTTCGGTCGCGAAACCGCTCGCATGGTTGTTCGCCAGCCGCTGGAGCTGACCGAGAACGTGGCCAAGTTCGACATCTATGTCACCGTTTCCGGTGGTGGTGTTAGCGGTCAAGCCGGTGCGATCCGTCACGGTATCACCCGCGCTCTGATGGCCTACGACGAAACCCTGCGTGGCGCTCTGCGTCGTGCTGGCTACGTCACCCGCGACGCTCGTGAAGTTGAGCGTAAGAAAGTGGGTCTGCGTAAAGCGCGTAAGCGTCCTCAGTACTCCAAGCGTTAATTTCGCTTCGGCAGTCGAAAAAAGCCCGGTTCTTTGGAACCGGGCTTTTTTTATGTCTTGAACTAACCTGTCAGCATGTCCGTGACCACTTGCCACATAGACGCAGATCAAGCAAAGAGAGGGTTATAGCCCGGCCGGGGGGTAATCACCTTGTCAGTGTGTGGATTTGTTTCTTACCATGGCGACCAAAATTTAGTGCCACAGACTTAACTAAATACAGGCCTGATCCAACAGGCCAAAAGCAGCTGATGGGAGAGGACTGAATGAGTAATGACGGCGTCAACGCAGGCCGGCGCCGCTTCCTCGTAGCCGCCACGTCCGTGGTGGGTGCAGCGGGGGCTGTGGGGGCTGCGGTACCGTTCGTGGGGTCATGGTTTCCCAGTGCCAAGGCGAAAGCCGCAGGTGCACCGGTGAAGGTCAATATTGCCAAGGTTGAGCCGGGCCAGCAGATGGTTGCTGAGTGGCGCGGTCAGCCGGTATTCATCGTGCGGCGAACGCAGGAGATTCTGGGGAATCTGCAGAACATCGCCGGCGAGCTATCCGATCCTGAATCGAAGGCGTCAGCGCAGCCGACCTATGTCGACCCGCAAACGCGTTCGATCAAGCCAGAAATTCTCATCCTCGTGGGCCTGTGTACCCACCTGGGCTGCTCGCCGACCTTCCGCCCTGAAGTCGCACCGGCTGACCTCGGTCCGAAGTGGGTCGGTGGCTACTTCTGCCCTTGCCATGGCTCCCACTACGACCTCGCGGGTCGCGTCTATAAATCGCAACCTGCGCCTCTCAACCTGCCAGTGCCTCCGCACTCATACGAGACGGACGACATCATCGTCATCGGCGTCGATCAGGAGAACGCATGATGAGCAAGTTCATGGACTGGATTGATGCTCGCTTCCCCGCCACCAAGATGTGGGAAGACCACCTGAGCAAGTATTACGCGCCCAAGAACTTCAACTTCCTGTACTTCTTCGGCTCCCTGGCACTGCTGGTGCTGGTCAATCAGATCGTGACCGGTGTCTGGCTGACCATGAGTTTCACTCCCTCGGCGGAAGAGGCGTTCGCCTCGGTCGAGTACATCATGCGCGATGTCGAGTACGGCTGGATCCTGCGCTACCTGCACTCCACCGGTGCCTCGGCGTTCTTCATCGTGGTCTACCTGCACATGTTCCGTGGGCTGCTCTACGGCTCCTACCAGAAGCCACGTGAGCTGGTCTGGCTGTTCGGCATGCTGATCTACCTGGCACTGATGGCCGAGGCCTTCATGGGCTACCTGCTGCCGTGGGGGCAGATGTCCTACTGGGGCGCCCAGGTGATCATCTCGCTGTTCGGCGCGATTCCGCTGATCGGCGATGACCTGACCCAGTGGATCCGTGGTGACTATCTGATTTCCGGTATCACCCTGAACCGCTTCTTCGCCTTGCACGTGATCGCCTTGCCGATCGTGATCCTCGGCCTGGTGGTACTGCACATCCTGGCGCTGCATGAAGTGGGTTCGAACAACCCCGATGGCGTCGACATCAAGAAGAAAAAAGACGAAAACGGCATTCCGCTGGATGGCATTCCGTTCCACCCGTACTACACCGTCAAGGATATTGTCGGCGTGGTGGTGTTCCTCTTCGTGTTCTGCGCCGTGGTGTTCTTCTTCCCGGAAATGGGCGGTTACTTCCTGGAAAAACCGAACTTCGAACAGGCCAACGCGTTCAAGACCCCCGAGCACATCGCTCCGGTCTGGTACTTCACGCCGTTCTACGCGATCTTGCGTGCGGTGCCTGACAAGCTGTTCGGCGTGATCGCCATGGGCGCCGCCATCGCTGTGCTGTTCGTGTTGCCCTGGCTCGACCGCAGTCCGGTGCGCTCGATGCGCTACAAGGGCTGGTTGAGCAAGATCTGGCTACTGGTGTTCTGTGTGTCCTTCGTCATCCTTGGCATCCTCGGTGTGCTGGCGCCTACGCCGGGTCGGACCTTGCTTTCGCAGGTCTGCACCGTGCTGTATTTCGCCTACTTCCTGCTGATGCCGTTCTACACCAGGCTTGAGAAGACCAAACCGGTTCCGGAAAGGGTGACTGGCTGATGAAAAAGCTTATTGCAGTATTGTTCCTGGCTGTGATGCCTGCCTTGTCCTTTGCCGCGGAACACGGCCTGGAGCTGGACAAGGTCGATGTCGATCTGACCGACAAAGCCGCCCTGCAAGATGGTGCGCGCACTTTCGCCAACTATTGCATGGGGTGCCACAGCGCCAAGTTCCAGCGTTACGAGCGGGTGGCGGATGATCTGGATATTCCACATGAGCTGATGCTGGAGAACCTGGTGTTCACCGGGGCCAAGATCGGCGATCACATGAAGATCGGCATGCAGCCGGACGACGCCAAGACCTGGTTCGGCGCAGCGCCACCGGACCTGACCCTGGTCGCCCGGGTGCGTGGCAACGATTGGCTGTACTCTTACCTGCGCAGCTTCTACGAGGACAAGTCGCGGCCTTATGGGGTCAACAACAAGGTCTTCCCTAACGTCGGCATGCCTAACGTGCTGGTCGGCTTGCAGGGTAACCAGGTGATTGGCTGCAAACAGGTGCAGAGTGTGGTCGATGGCAAGAAGCAGTACGACCCGCTGACAGGCAGCCCATTGACCCATGAAGCGTGTGACCAGCTGACCATCGAGCCGAAATCCGGTACCCTGACTCCCGAGCAGTTCGACGAGAAGGTCAAGAACCTAGTGACCTTCCTGGCCTATTCGGCCAACCCGGTCAAACTGGAGAGCCAGCGCATTGGTACCTATGTGTTGCTGTACCTGGCTTTCTTCTTCGTGTTCGCCTACTTGCTCAAGCGCGAATACTGGAAGGACGTGCACTGATCACGCAGTAATTTCTGGTTAGTTGAACGCGCCCTGGGGCGCTCCCCGCAGCTGCGGAGAGCCTCCCAGGGCGCGTTTGCATTTCAGTTTCACGAGCATCCCATGCGAGGAGGCGCTTCATGGGCGTAACCAACAGGTTAGCCTGCTATTCCGATCCCACTGATCACTACTCTCACCGGGTGCGCCTTGTGCTCGCCGAGAAGGGCATCAGTGTGCAGATCATCGACGTCGATCCTGGTCGTCTGCCACCCAAGCTGGTTGAAGTGAACCCCTATGCCAGCGTACCGACCTTGGTCGACCGCGATTTGGCGTTGTACGAATCGACCGTGGTCATGGAATACCTCGATGAGCGTTATCCACATCCGCCGCTGATGCCGGTCTATCCGGTCGGGCGCGGCAACAGCCGCTTGCTCATGCATCGCATCCAGCGTGACTGGTGCGCACTGGCCGATGTGTTGCTCGACAAGCGTAGCGCCGAGGCTGCCCGCACCCAGGCGCGCAAAGAGCTGCGTGAGAGCCTGACGGGCGTTGCGCCGCTGTTTGGCGAGATGGCCTGCTTCATGAGTGAGGAGCAAAGCCTGGTCGATTGTTGTCTATTGCCCATACTCTGGCGCTTGCCGGTAATGGGTATCGAATTGCCGCGGCAAGCCAAGCCGCTGCTTGATTATATGGAGCGACAGTTTGCTCGTGAGCCTTTCCAGGCGAGCCTGTCTGCTGCTGAACGTGAAATGCGCAAGCTTTAAGGAGCCGTTGATGAACTCCAGTCGCCCCTATCTGGTTAGAGCACTGTACGAGTGGATCGTCGACAACGATTGCACGCCCCATATGCTGGTCAACGCCGAGTACCCGGCCGTCCAGGTGCCTCAGGGCTTCGCCAGTGATGGCCAGATAGTTTTGAATATTTCCCCCAGTGCAGTGCGTAGCCTGCACATGGACAACGAGGCGGTGAGCTTTGAAGGTCGCTTTGGTGGGGTTGCCCATTCGTTGTATGTGCCGATCAGCGCGATCCTCGGGATCTACGCCCGAGAGAATGGCCAGGGCATGGTCTTCGAGCTGGAGCCGCCATTGAGCGATGATGAAGATGAGTTCGAAGAAGAAGGTGTCGAGCCAGATGACGATGGTCCGCCAGAGGGTGGCGGGCAGCCGCCGCGCCCGAGCGGCCGGCCGAGTCTGAAGGTGGTCAAGTAACGAAAAAGGCGATCCGTGATGGATCGCCTTTTTTGTGTTGCCGCGTCTGACCTGTCGCGGAGCAGGCCCGCTCCTGCACGCTGGTAGCGGGCTGCCGTGCTATCACAGGTCGCTGATGGTGCGAACCTGGTCCTTGTTGATGCGAGTGCGCTTGCCGTCCAGTTGCTCGAACTCGTAGAAGCCTGAGTTACGGTCGTAGTGCGGTTGGTCCACGGCCTGGATTTCGCGGCCATCGTTCAGGGTGATCAGGCTCGGGGTGGAGCAGCCGGCCAGGGTGGCGCAGGCGCCGATCAGCAGGGCGGGCAGCAGGTACTTGTTCATGCGGTGTTTCCTGAGTTGTCGAGGTGTAAGCACCGCGGGGTAAGTCCGCTCGCACGCGAGTGCTCAGAGCAAGGGCGCGTGGGAGCGGGCTTGCCCCGCGATGGTAGTGGCTGATCAGTCGATGTATTCGAACAGCTTGACGATCTTCTGCACGCCAGAGACGCCCTGCACCACGTTGGTGGCGGCATTGGCTTCGTTTTGGGTGACCAGGCCCAGCAGGTAGACGATACCGTTTTCGGTGATCACCTTGATCCGCGAGCCAGGGACGTTGGCGTCACCGAGCATCGAGGCCTTGATCTTGGTGGTCAGCCAGGCATCGTTGTTGCGCGCCAGGATCGACGAGGGCTGCATCACCTGCAGCTCGTTGTGGACCTTCTTGACCCGTTGCACCTGGCCTGCGGTCTGCTCGGCGAGGCTCTTGAGGTCGGCGCGTGGGGTCTGGCCGGCCAGCAGTACAACACCGTTGTAGCTGCTCACGACAATGTGCGAACCCTTGTCCAGGTCAGGGTTGGCCTTGGCGACGTTGACCGAGACCTTGGTCTCGATCAGCGAGTCGTCGATCTTGCTGCCGATGGTACGGGTGCCGCGATCATCCTCGATGGGGTTGTCGCGGGTCGAGGTCAGGACCGAGCTGCAGCCGGAGATGCTCAGGCACAGGGTCAGGGCCATCAGGCCGAAACGCTTGGGGATCATTCTTCACTCCCGAACAGTTGGCTGTCGATCAGATCGCACAGGCAGTGGATCGCCAGCAGGTGGACTTCCTGGATCCGCGCGGTGACCGTCGAAGGCACGCGGATCTCTACATCTTCGGGCAGCAGCAGCGAGGCCATGCCACCGCCGTCGCGCCCGGTCATTGCTACGACAATCATTTCGCGGTCATGTGCGGCCTGGATCGCTTGTATCACGTTGGCCGAGTTACCGCTGGTGGAAATCGCCAGCAGTACGTCGCCGGGCTGGCCCAGGGCGCGGATCTGCTTGGAGAAGACTTCGTTGTAGCTGTAGTCGTTGGCGATCGAGGTAATCGTCGAGCTGTCGGTGGTCAAGGCGATCGCCGGCAGGCTCGGGCGTTCGCGCTCGAAGCGGTTGAGCAGCTCGGAGGAGAAATGCTGGGCGTCGCCGGCCGAGCCGCCGTTGCCGCAGGCGAGCATCTTGCCCTCGTTGAGCAGTGCATTGACCATGACCATGCTGGCATGTTCGATGTGCGGTGCCAGGATGTCCATTGCCTGTTGCTTGGTGTCGATGCTGGCCTGAAACAGCCGGCGAATTCGGGATTGCATGTCCATCTGGTGTGACCTTAAGAGGGGCGGTGGCCTTTGCTACGCGCAACAGGGACCAGCCCGCGAAACATAGAGCAAAAAATTCGGAATGGGTTCAGCATTCGAAGGCGTTTTGCAGCCATTGCAGCGGTTGGCCTGCGTGGCCACTGCCTTGCAGAGCGACTACATCGAAGCGGCAGGGATGATTGGCCCAGCGGGACTCCTTCTGCAGGAACAGGTTGGCGGCTAGCGCCAGTCGCTTCTGCTTGCGCCCGTCGATGCTACCGAGGGCGCCGCCGAAGTCCGCGTGCAGCCGGTAGCGGACTTCGACGAATACTACTGTATCGGTGTCGAGCATGACCAGATCAAGCTCACCACCCTTGCATCGCCAGTTACGCGTGACTAGCTGCAAACCTTGCCCTCGAAGGTACTCGAGGGCTTGGTCTTCAGCGGCTTGGCCGGCGCGGCTGGGCGATGCGTCGGGCATTAGCGCGGGGTGTCCGGCAGGCGCTTGACCTGGCCGCCAGCAAACTCTGCCCACGGCAGTTGACGTTCAACCCGCTGGTTGGCATTCATGCTCAGGCTGCCCGACAGGCCTTCGACGCGGTTGTCCGGCAGAGCCTTGAGTTGGCCCAGGCGTGGCGCCAGGCTGTAGGCATCGACGCCCATGGCATACAGGCGACCCAGGCTGCCGGCAGCTTGCGGCCACTGCTGGACCACTTGCTGGCGCAAGCTGTTGCTGCTGTCGAGCAGCCATGGCGTTTCGCAGAAGCGGATGCCGGTCATGTCGTTGTACTGGTTGACATCACCGCTGGCGCTGTACAGGTTGGACGTGGCATAGACCGGTACGTCCCCGGCGTACTGGAAGTTCAGGGTCGGCTTGATCTGCTGGGCCTGCTGCGGCGTCGAGGCGAGGAAGATGAAGTCGATGTCCTGGCGGCGCGACGGCTGGGCGGCGATGTTGCCACCGACAGTGCTCTGCAGGCTCTTGGCGCGGCCTTCGCTCTGGCGCAGCTGGAACAGCTCGGCAATCTGTTGGGCCAGGGCAATCGGCTGGGCGATGCGCTCGGCGGCCAGCAGGGTGCCGCCATTGGCTTCCCAGTCCTTGCGGAAGGCGGCCAGTACGCGGTCGCCCCATTCGCCGCTAGGCACCAGGGCGACGGCGCGAACCATGCCATCGGCACGGGCGCGGCGCGAGACTTCGCGGGCTTCGTCTTCAGCAGCCAAGCCGAACTGGAACAGTTGTGGCGGGGCTTTCTGGCCAGCGTCGGCGTAGTTCAGGGCCAGGGTAGTGATCGGCAGCTGCGGGTAGGCGGCGAGCTTCTTCACCAGCGGCTTCTCCAGCGGGCCGATGACCAGTTGCACGCCAGCGGCCTGGGCCTGACGGTAGAAGTCGTCCAGCGAGCTGATGCGCGAGCTGTCGAACACCTGCACCGCTGGCACCGCTTGACCGGATTGCTGGGCCTGGAAGTGGGCAGCCATGAAGCCATCTCGCAGGGCGCGGGCGACACCGGCCAGTTGGCCTTCCTGGGGCAGCAGCAGGGCGATCTTGGTCAGGGGTTGGCTGGCCAGTTCCTTGAGCTTGACCAGCGCGGTCGGCAGTTGCTTGGCCGCTGGGTGCTCTGGGTTCTGAGTGCGCCAGGTATCGATGGCGGCCTGTTGTTGCTCCAGGGTGCCTGCGCTTTTCACTGCCAGGGCCAGGCTGGTCCAGCCGGCCAGGGTTTGATCGGTGCTCGGTTGCAGTTGCTCGGCTGGCAACGCGGCGACCAGTGCCCAGATCGCGTCATTGTTGGCGCTGGCGGCCTGACCGCTGAGCAGTGGCGTCAGCGCTACGCGCTGCTGGGCGGCGGCGAGGGTCTGGCCATCGGCCTCCAGCGCCGCGGCGTGCACGCTATAGGTGCGCACCTGTTGCTCTTCGGGCAGCTCGCCAAGGCGCTGCAGGCTCGGGTGGGCGAGGGCGGTCAGGGCGGCCTTGGGCTGGTTACGGCTCATGGCCAGTTCAGCGCTGAGCGTGCTGGCGAACACTTGCTGGGCAGGCTTGAGTGGATCCAGTGGCACCTGCTCGAGAATGCGTGCGGCGCGTGGGTAGTCCTTCTGCTTGTAGGCAAGGTCGGCGGCGCTCAGGCGCAGCAGCGCGGCGTCCTCCGGCGACTTGCTGTTGGCTGCCTTGTCGAGCAGCTGCTCGATGCTGGCATCCGGGGTGCGCGGGAGTTCGCCCAGGCTGGATGAGGGCGAGCTGGCGCAAGCTGCCAGCAGGGCAGCGAGGCAGAGGGCTGTAAGCAGCCGCAGGCAAGCGATCATGTAAAGGTCCTGTTACTCGATCAAGTTGGCCGGCAATTGTACCCAACCGCTGGCCGGGGCGCGATGTTGCTGATGCTGAACCTTCACTATAGGTCGCTTGAGGGCGTGCGCCGGTGAAGTTCATTGCGCCCTATTGCCAAGGCTCGGGCTACAATGGCGCCTTTGATCCGAAAGACAGGTGTGCGCAGTGACAGATGTAGCAGGGGCTTCGAAATCCACCACCGGTACGCTGTACGTCGTCGCCACGCCTATCGGCAACCTCGACGATATGAGCGCGCGGGCGCTCAAGGTATTGGCCGATGTTGCCCTGATCGCTGCCGAGGACACTCGCCACTCGGTGCGCCTGATGCAGCATTTCGGTATCGATACCCCGCTGGCTGCCTGTCATGAGCACAACGAGCGTGACGAAGGTGGGCGCTTCATTACCCGGCTGCTGGCGGGTGACGATGTGGCGCTGGTCTCCGATGCGGGCACGCCGCTGATCTCCGATCCGGGTTATCACCTGGTGCGCCAGGCGCGTGCCGCCGGGGTCAAGGTGGTGCCAGTGCCGGGCGCTTGCGCGCTGATCGCGGCGTTGTCCGCGGCCGGGCTGCCGTCTGACCGATTCATTTTCGAAGGCTTCCTGCCGGCCAAGACCGCCGGGCGTCGCGCTCGCCTGGAGCAGGTCAGGGAAGAGCCGCGCACGCTGATTTTCTATGAAGCACCGCACCGTATTCTTGAGTGCCTCGAAGATATGGAGGCAGTGTTCGGTGCTGATCGTCCGGCGTTGCTGGGGCGTGAACTGACCAAAACCTTCGAGACCCTCAAGGGTTTGCCCCTGGGTGAGCTACGCGCATTCGTCGCTGGCGACAGCAACCAGCAGCGTGGCGAGTGCGTGGTGCTGGTGGGCGGATGGAGTGCGCCAGAAGATGAGCAGGCGATCAGTAACGAGGCACAGCGGGTACTGGATCTGCTGTTGGCTGAGTTGCCGCTCAAGCGTGCGGCTGCTTTGGCGGCAGAAATTACCGGCGTGCGGAAAAACCTGCTTTATCAGGCCGCGCTGGAAAAGCAGAAAGCCCAATAATGGCTTACTGATATTCAATTGAGTGTTTCGAATTATTTGCCGGCGCCCGAACAGGCGTGCTGGGCGATCAGCCGTAAAGCGCGCTCGGCTTGGCGATATAGCTGCTATATCACTTGTTCTTGAGCGCGCCTGCCGTTAACCTTGTCGGCGGAGAGTCGATCGGACAGTCGCTGCCTTCTTTTGTTCCGCAAAAGAGGGGGGAGGAAAGTCCGGGCTCCATAGGGCAGAGTGCCAGGTAACGCCTGGGAGGCGCGAGCCTACGGAAAGTGCCACAGAAAATAACCGCCTAAGCACTTCGGTGCCGGTAAGGGTGAAAAGGTGCGGTAAGAGCGCACCGCACGTCTGGCAACAGTTCGTGGCTAGGTAAACCCCACTCGGAGCAAGACCAAATAGGGTTCCATTAGGCGTGGCCCGCGTCGGAACCGGGTAGGTTGCTAGAGGCGTCCAGTGATGGCCGTCGTAGAGGAATGACTGTCCTCGACAAAACCCGGCTTACAGGTCGACTCTCCACCTCTCCCTCCCTGCTTGAATCGATAGCAGGAACGCATTGGTAATACCGAAAAAATCTTACTCTTAATAAATCACTTTAACTTCGCACTCTATCCGACTGAGTGTGCGCGATTTTTTTCCTCAGATTTACCTGCTGATACTCCTTCTTCCTCTCATTGTTACGCTAAATCGCCGTCCTGTAAGGGATTTCCCTACGAGCGTGCCTTGACGGTGTGGCGGGCGGATTCCTATAGTGTGCGCAAGTGGCAGAAAGTGGGATGAAGTGGGTTTTCTGACACAAAAACGCTAACATTGTGGGGAATCGCAGCCGTGTTCCGCGGAGCCAACGCCGTCAGCCTCGATGCAAAGGGCAGACTCGCCATGCCGAGTCGGTACCGTGACGAGCTCGATTCGCGTTGCCAAGGGCAGTTGATCGTGACCATTGATGCGGTCGATCCCTGCATTTGCGTATACCCCCTCGATGAGTGGGAACAGATAGAAGCCAAGTTGCGCGCCTTGCCGTCGTTGCGTGAGGAAAACCGCCGCCTCCAGCGTTTGCTGATCGGTAATGCGGTTGACCTGGAGCTCGATGGCAGTGGGCGTTTCCTGGTGCCGCCCCGCCTACGTGAATACGCCAAGCTCGACAAGAAGGCGATGTTGGTGGGGCAGCTGAACAAATTCCAGCTGTGGGATGAGGATGCCTGGAACGCAGTTTCGGCAGCCGATCTTGCAGCTATCCAACAACCGGGCGCCATGCCTGATGAATTGCGTGACCTGATCCTGTGACGATAGATAGCGGCTTCAACCACATCACCGTGCTACTCGACGAAGCTGTCGAGGCACTGGCCCTGCGCGACGATGGTTGCTATCTCGATGGCACCTTCGGCAGGGGTGGTCACAGCCGCCTGATTCTCAGCAAGTTGGGGCCGCAGGGCCGGCTGCTGGGGTTCGACAAAGATCCACAAGCGATTGCTACTGGGCAAGCGCTGGCGGCCGAAGACGGCCGCTTCGTCATTGTGCAGCGCAGCTTTGCCGAGCTGGGCCAGGAAGTGGCCGAGCGCGGCCTGGCGGGCAAGGTCAGTGGCGTGCTACTTGACCTGGGCGTGTCCTCGCCGCAGCTCGATGATCCTGAGCGCGGCTTCAGCTTCCTCAACGACGGCCCGCTGGACATGCGCATGAACCCTGCCCAGGGCATCAGTGCTGCCGAGTTCATTGCCACTGCCCCGGTCGAAGAAATCGCCCGCGTCTTCAAGGAATATGGCGAAGAGCGTTTCTCCGGACGTATGGCCCGTGCCGTGGTCGAGCGCCGCGAAAAACAGCCGTTCACCCGTACCGCCGACCTTGCCGAAGTGCTCAAGGTCGCCAACCCAGCCTGGGAAAAAGGCAAGAACCCGGCAACCCGCGCCTTCCAGGGTCTGCGGATTCACGTCAACAACGAACTGGGCGATCTTGAAGCCGGTCTTGAAGCTGCGCTCGATGCGCTGCAAGTCGGTGGCCGCCTGGTAGTGATCAGCTTCCACTCGCTGGAAGACCGTATCGTCAAGCTGTTCATGCGCAAGCTGGTCAAGGGCGAGGCAGACAACTTGCCGCGCAACCTGCCGGTGCAGCACAAAGTCTTCGAGCCGAAGATCCGCTTGATCGGCAAGGCGCAGTTCGCCTCCGATGCCGAGCTCAAGGCCAACCCGCGGGCGCGCAGCGCCGTCATGCGGGTGGCGGAGAAGTTGCGGTGAGCCGGCTATTTGCCAAACCTTTGCCAGGCGGTAGCTTCCTGATGCTCCTGCTGTTTGTCGGTGTGCTGGTTTCAGCGATCGCCGTGTCCTACAGCGCGCACTGGAACCGCCAGTTGCTCAATACCCTGTACGGCGAACTGAGCGAGCGCGACAAAGCCCAGGCCGAATGGGGCCGGTTGATTCTTGAGCAAAGCACCTGGACTGCCCACAGCCGCATCGAGAGCCTGGCCAGCGAGCAGTTGAAGATGCGCGTGCCTGCCGCTGACGAAGTGCGGATGGTGGCGCCATGATGAAGCTCGAAGGCGCACTCTACCCCTGGCGCTTCCGCGTCGTGATCGCTTTGCTGGCAGTGATGGTCGGCGCCATTTGCTGGCGGATCATCGATCTGCAGGTGGTCGATCGTGCCTTCCTCAAGGGTCAGGGCGATGCGCGCAGCCTGCGTCATATCCAGATTCCGGCACACCGCGGGCTGATCACCGACCGCAACGGCGAGCCGCTGGCGGTGAGTACCCCGGTCACCACCTTGTGGGCCAACCCCAAGGAAATGCAGCCTTACAAAGACCGTTGGGCGCAATTGGCTGCCGTGCTCGGGCAAAACCCGCAGCAATTGACCGAGCGTCTTACTCAGCAGGCCAACAAAGAATTCATCTACCTGGTGCGCGGCCTCACCCCAGAGCAAGGCCAGCAAGTGCTGGACCTGAAAGTCCCGGGTGTCTACGGCATGGAAGAATTCCGCCGTTTCTACCCGGCCGGTGATGTCACCGCGCATATGGTTGGCTTTACCGACCTGGACGACCACGGCCGCGAAGGGGTGGAGCTGGCCTACGACGAATGGCTGGCCGGAGTGCCCGGCAAGCGCCAGGTGATCAAGGACCGGCGCGGCCGGTTGATCAAAGACATCCAGGTAACCAAAAACGCCAAGGCCGGAAAGACCTTGGCGTTGTCGATAGACCTGCGCCTGCAATACCTGGCTACCCGCGAGCTGCGTAATGCCATCGCCGAGCAGGAAGCCAAGGCCGGCAGTCTGGTGATCATGGACGTCAAGACCGGCGAAGTGCTGGCCATGGTCAACCAGCCGACTTACAACCCGAACAACCGCCGCAGCATGTTCCCGGCCGCCATGCGCAACCGGGCGATCATCGATGTATTCGAGCCAGGCTCGACAGTCAAGCCGTTGTCGATGAGCGCCGCCCTGCAAAGCGGGCGCTGGAAGCCGACCGACAAGGTCGAGGTCTATCCGGGCAGTCTGCAGATTGGCCGCTACACCATCAAGGACGTGTCACGCAGCGAAGGCCCGATTCTCGACCTGACCGGCATCCTGATCAACTCGTCCAACGTAGGCATGAGCAAGATCGCCTTCGATATCGGCGGTGAAGCCATCTACCGAGTCATGTCGCAGCTGGGCCTGGGGCAGTACACCGGCCTGGGCTTCCCCGGCGAGCGCGTAGGGAACCTGCCTAACCACCGTGAGTGGCGCAAGGCCGAGACTGCGACCCTGTCGTACGGCTACGGCCTGTCGGTCACCGCGCTGCAACTGGTGCACGCCTACGCCGCCCTGGCCAACGACGGCAAGATGGTGCCTCTGAGCATCGTCAAGGTCGACAAGACCCCTGAATCTACGCAAGTGGTGCCCAAGGAGACCGCCGAAACCATCCAGGGCATGCTCCAGCAGGTCATTGAAGCGCCGCGCGGTGTATACCGGGCACAGGTGCCGTTCTATCACGTCGGTGGCAAGTCCGGTACCGCGCGTAAAGCGACCGTCGGCTCTAAGGGCTACACCGAAAACGCCTACCGTTCGCTGTTCGCCGGCTTCGGTCCGATGAGCGATCCGCGTTATGCGATCGTCGTGGTCATCGATGAGCCGAGCAAGGGTGGTTACTTCGGCGGCCTGGTCTCGGCGCCGGTCTTCAGCAAAGTGATGTCGGGCACCCTGCGCCTGATGAACGTACCGCCAGACAACCTGCCGCCGCCTGCACCCGCAACGCCTGCCGCGCCGCAGCAGGTCAACGCCGCAGTCGCCAAAGGAGGGCGTGGTTGATGACGATGCCACTGAGCAAGCTGTTCGCCCATGCCAGCCGCGATCCGCTGATCCGCGAATTGACCCTGGACAGCCGCGCCGTGCGTCCAGGCGACCTGTTCCTGGCTGTGCCAGGGGCCAAAGTCGACGGTCGCGACCACATCGCCGATGCCTTGGCCCGTGGCGCTGCGGCGGTCGCCTATGAAGAGCAGGGCGCAACCGTACTGCCGATCACTGACGCGCCGCTAATCCCTGTCAAAGGCTTGATCGCCCAACTGTCGGAGATTGCCGGGCGCTTCTATGGCGAGCCGAGCCGTCAGCTCAATCTGATCGGCGTCACCGGCACCAACGGCAAAACCAGTGTTACCCAACTGCTGGCGCAGGCGCTCGATGCGTTGGGTCAGCGTTGCGGGCTGATTGGTACGCTCGGCACCGGATTCTACGGCGAGCTGCAGAGCGGTCGCTTGACCACGCCTGACCCGATTGCCGTGCAGGCGACCCTGTACGACCTGAAGAAAGCCGGTGGCAAGGCCGTGGCCATGGAAGTCTCGTCGCATGCGCTGGAGCAGGGCCGGGTTGCCGCGCTCGCCTTCGACATCGCGGTGATGACCAACCTGTCGCGTGACCACCTGGACTACCACGGCAGCATGCAGGCTTATGAAGCGGCCAAGGCCAAGTTGTTCGCCTGGCCTAACCTGCGCGCCCAAGTGGTCAACCTGGACGATGAGTTCGGTCGTCGCCTGGCGGCCGATTTCGCCCGCAAGCCGGCTGCCGATCACGTCGAAACGCGGCTGCTCAGCTACAGCTTGGAAAACCCCGAGGCGTCGTTGTTCTGCCGCGAAGCCAAGTTCGACGACGATGGCGTGCATGCCATCCTGGTGACGACGCAAGGTGAAAGCATCCTGCGCAGCCAGCTGCTGGGGCGCTTCAACCTGAGCAACATGCTCGCGGCGGTCGCCACTCTGCTCGCCCTGGACTACTCGCTCGACGAAGTCCTCAAGGTCACAGCGAAACTGCAAGGCCCGGTCGGGCGCATGCAGCGTCTGGGCGGCGGCGACAAGCCGTTGGTCGTGGTCGACTACGCGCACACCCCCGACGCCTTGGAAAAAGTCCTCGAAGCCCTGCGCCCACATGCTCATGGCAAGCTGCTGTGCCTGTTCGGCTGCGGTGGCGACCGTGACCGTGGCAAGCGTCCACTGATGGCCGAAGTGGCCGAGCGCCTGGCTGATCGCGTGCTGGTCACCGACGACAACCCGCGTACTGAAGATCCTGCGCTGATCTTCGACGATATCCGCCCTGGCTTCGCTCAGCCTGGTGCGGTCGAATTCGTCGCCGGCCGTGGCGCGGCCATTGCCCACCTGATCGCTACCGCTGCGGCCGACGATGTCATCGTCCTGGCCGGCAAGGGGCACGAGGACTACCAAGAGATCAACGGCGAGCGCCACGATTTCTCCGACTTGGTCGAAGCCGAAAAGGCACTAGCAGCCTGGGAGGCTCCACATGCTTAAGCCCATGATCCTCAGCCAACTGACGGCGCCACTGCAAGCGCGCCTGGTGGGCACTGACATCAGCTTCAGCGGAGTCAGTATCGACAGCCGCACGGTCACCGGTGGCCAGCTGTTCGTCGCGCTCGCCGGGCCACGTTTCGATGGTCACGATTACCTGACCGACGTGAAGGCCAAAGGCGCCGTGGCGGCCTTGGTCGAGCGCGAGGTTGCCGATGTCGATCTGCCGCAGCTGGTCGTCGCCGACTGCCGCCTGGCTCTCGGTCAGCTCGGTGCGCTGAACCGCGCCGCCTTCGACAAGCCGGTCGCAGCCATCACCGGTTCCAGCGGCAAGACCACGGTCAAGGAACTGCTGGCCGCCATCTTGCGCACGCGCGGGCCGGTGCTGGCTACCCGTGGCAACCTCAACAATGATCTCGGTGCGCCGCTGACCCTGCTGGAAATCGGCGTCGAGCACACGGCGGCAGTGATCGAGCTGGGCGCTTCGCGCATCGGCGAGATCCGCTACACCGTTGGCCTGACCCGGCCGCAGGTGGTCATCATCAATAACGCCGGCACTGCCCATGTCGGTGAGTTCGGTGGTCCGGAAAAAATCGTCGAAGCCAAGGGCGAGATCCTTGAGGGCCTGGGCGAGGGCGGCACGGCCATTCTCAACCTGGACGACAAGGCCTTTGCGATCTGGCAAAAACGCGCCGGCAGCCACGCCATCCTCAGTTTTGCCATGGCTAACAGCCAGGCAGATTTCCACGCCAGCGATGTCGGTCGCGATGAGCGCGGTTGCCCATCGTTCACCCTGCACGGTCCGGCCGGTTCGGTCCCGGTGCAGTTGAACCTGCTCGGCACCCACAACGTCAGCAATGCCCTGGCCGCGGCCGCCGCCGCGCATGCCCTGGGGGTCAGCCTGCCGGGGATCGCCGCTGGCCTGAACGCGGTGCAGCCGGTCAAGGGACGTACCGTGGCGCAAGTCGCGCCCAATGGCGTGCGGGTAATCGACGACAGCTACAACGCAAATCCCACCTCGATGTGCGCCGCCATTGATATACTCGCCGGCTTTTCCGGACGCACCGTCCTGGTGCTCGGGGATATCGGCGAACTGGGTCAATGGGCGGAGGAAGGCCACCGGCAGGTGGGCGACTACGCACGCGGCAAGGTCGACGCCTTGTATGCGGTAGGGACCAACATGACACATGCGGTCAGGGCGTTCGGCGCCAATGGCCGTCATTTCGCTACTCAAGCTGAGCTGATCGACGCCGTTCGCGGTGAGAACGCCAGCGACACCACTATCTTGATCAAGGGCTCGCGCAGCGCTGCGATGGAAAACGTCGTGGCGGCCTTGTGCGGTGCCAGCGGGGAGAAACATTAATGCTTTTGCTGTTGGCTGAGTATCTGCAGCAGTTCCACAAAGGCTTCGCGGTCTTCCAGTACCTGTCCCTGCGCGGGATCCTCGGGGTGCTGACTGCGTTGTCGCTGTCGCTGTGGCTGGGCCCGTGGATGATTCGTACCCTGCAAATCCGTCAGATCGGTCAGGCTGTGCGCAATGACGGCCCGCAATCGCACCTGTCCAAGTCCGGCACCCCGACCATGGGCGGTGCCTTGATCCTGTCTGCCATCGCCATCAGCACCTTGCTCTGGGCTGACCTGACCAACCGCTATGTCTGGGTGGTGCTGATCGTCACCCTGCTGTTCGGCGCCATTGGCTGGGTCGATGACTACCGCAAGGTGATCGAGAAGAACTCGCGTGGCCTGCCGAGCCGCTGGAAGTACTTCTGGCAATCGGTGTTCGGCCTGGGTGCGGCAATCTTCCTCTACATGACTGCGCCGACCAGCGTCGAGACCACGCTGATCGTGCCGTTCGTCAAGGACCTGACCATCCCCCTGGGGATCGGCTTCGTGGTGCTGACCTATTTCGTCATCGTCGGTTCGAGCAACGCGGTCAACCTGACTGACGGCCTCGATGGGCTGGCGATCATGCCGACGGTGATGGTCGGCGGTGCACTGGGCATCTTCTGCTACCTGTCGGGTAACGTGAAGTTCGCCGAGTACCTGTTGATTCCGTACGTGCCGGGCGCGGGCGAGCTGATCGTGTTCTGCGGCGCGCTGATCGGTGCGGGCCTGGGCTTCCTCTGGTTCAACACCTATCCGGCCCAGGTATTCATGGGCGACGTCGGCGCACTGGCGCTGGGCGCAGCGCTTGGCACCATCGCGGTGATCGTGCGCCAGGAAATCGTGCTGTTCATCATGGGCGGTGTGTTCGTCATGGAAACCCTGTCGGTGGTGATCCAGGTCGCCTCCTTCAAGTTGACCGGCAAGCGCGTGTTCCGCATGGCACCGATCCACCACCACTTTGAACTCAAGGGTTGGCCTGAGCCACGGGTGATCGTCCGCTTCTGGATTATCACGGTGATTCTGGTGCTGATCGGCCTTGCAACCCTGAAACTGAGGTAGACGAGCGTGTCACTGATCGCTTCCGACCAATTCCGCATCGTTGTCGGCCTCGGCAAGAGCGGCATGTCCCTGGTTCGCTTCCTGGCGAACCGGGGCATTGCCTTTGCGGTCGCCGACACCCGCGAGCAACCGCCGGAACTGGAAACCCTGCGCCGGGAATACCCGCAGGTGGAAGTACGCTGTGGTGAGCTGGACGTCGACTTCCTGTGCCGCGCCAACGAGCTGTACGTCAGCCCGGGCCTGGCCCTGGCCACTCCGGCCCTGCAGCAAGCGGCAGCCCGCGGCGTCAAACTGTCGGGCGACATCGAACTGTTCGCCCGCAACGCCAAGGCACCGATCATTGCCATCAGCGGCTCCAACGCCAAGAGCACGGTAACTACCCTGGTCGGCGAGATGGCCGCCAAGGCAGGCAAGCGTGTGGCAGTCGGCGGTAACCTGGGGACGCCCGCACTGGACCTGCTCGATGACCGCGTCGAGCTGTACGTCATGGAGTTGTCGAGCTTCCAGCTGGAGACCACCGATCAGCTCAACGCCGAAGTGGCGACCGTGCTGAACATCAGTGAAGACCACATGGATCGCTACAGCGGTCTGCCGGCCTACCACCTGGCCAAGCACCGGATCTTCCGTGGCGCCAACCAGGTGGTCGTCAACCGCCAGGACGCCCTGACCCGGCCACTGCCGGTCGAAGGCCGTCCATGCTGGAGCTTCGGTTTGAACGCCCCCGACTTCAAGGCCTTTGGCCTGCGTGAAGTCGATGGCGAGAAATACCTGGCATTCGAATTCCAGAACCTGATGCCGGTACGCGAGCTGAAAATTCGCGGTGCGCATAACCAGAGCAATGCCCTGGCGGCCTTGGCCCTGGGCCATGCCGTGGGCTTGCCGTTCGCGCCGATGCTGGCAGCACTGCGCGAATTCAGCGGCCTGGCCCATCGCTGCCAGTGGGTGCGCGAGCGCAATGGAGTGAACTGGTACGACGATTCCAAGGCGACCAACGTCGGTGCCGCCCTGGCGGCCATCGAAGGTTTGGGCGCCGATATCCAAGGCAAGCTGGTGTTGATCGCTGGCGGTGACGGCAAGGGCGCCGACTTTGCCGCGCTGTGTGAGCCGATTGCGCGCTACTGCCGCGCCGTGGTGTTGCTTGGCCGCGATGCCGAGCGCCTGGCGCAAACGCTGGGTGACGCCGTGCCGCTGGTGCGGGTCAAGACCCTCGACGAGGCCGTCCAGCAGTGCGCCGAACTGGCCCAGTCTGGCGATGCCGTGTTGCTGTCGCCCGCTTGCGCCAGCCTCGACATGTTCAAGAATTTCGAAGAGCGTGGGCGCCTGTTCGCCCAGGCGGCGGGAGGCCTGGCATGATCTTCGGCATCCTCAAGCCATACCCGTCGCCGCTGATCAGTGGCCGTGGCATCGACCTCGACTTCGCCTTCCTTGCGGGCTGCCTGGCACTGCTCGGCCTGGGCCTGGTGATGATCACCTCGGCCTCCTCGGAAGTGGCCGCCGTGCAGTCCGGCAATCCGCTTTACCACATGTTCCGCCACCTGGTGTACGTGGCCATTGGCCTGGTCGCCGGCGGGGTGACCATGTTGGTGCCGATCGCCACCTGGCAACGCATGGGCTTCATGATGCTGCTGGCCGCCTTCGGCTTGCTGTTCCTGGTGCTGGTGCCGGGCATTGGCCGTGAAGTGAACGGCTCGATGCGCTGGATCGGTTTCAGCTTCTTCAACGTCCAGCCATCGGAGATCGCCAAGGTCTTCGTGGTCATCTACCTGGCCGGCTACCTGGTGCGTCGCCAGCAGGAAGTGCGTGAGAGCTGGATGGGCTTCTTCAAGCCGTTCATCGTGTTGCTGCCGATGGCCGGGCTGTTGCTGATGGAACCGGACTTCGGCGCCACCGTGGTGATGATGGGCGCGGCCGCAGCGATGCTGTTCCTCGGCGGGGTGGGGCTGTTCCGCTTCTCGCTGATGGTGGTGCTGGCAGTGGTTGCGGTGTTTGTCCTGGTGCAGGCGCAGCCCTATCGAATGGCGCGGCTGATCACCTTCACCGACCCCTGGTCCGATCAGTTCGGTTCCGGCTACCAGTTGACCCAGGCGCTGATCGCCTTTGGTCGTGGCGAATGGCTGGGCGTGGGCCTGGGCAACAGCGTGCAGAAACAGTTCTACCTGCCTGAGGCGCACACCGACTTCGTGTTCTCGGTATTGGCCGAAGAGCTGGGCGTGGTCGGCACCCTGTGCACCGTGGCGCTGTTCGTGTTCGTCACTGTGCGCGCGCTGTACATCGGCCTGTGGGCCGAGAAGGCCAAGCAATTCTTCGCCGCCTACATGGCCTTCGGCCTGGCGTTCCTGTGGATCGGCCAGTTCCTGATCAACATCGGTGTGAACGTCGGCCTGCTGCCGACCAAGGGCCTGACCTTGCCGTTCCTCAGTTACGGCGGCAGCTCGTTGGTGATCTGCTGTGCCTGTGTCGGGCTGTTGCTGCGCATCGAATGGGAAAGTCGCACGCACCTGGGCAGCGAAGAGCACGAATTCAAAGAAAGCGATTTTGCCGAGGAGACCGCTCATGGCCGCTGACGGTAAAAACGTTCTGATCATGGCAGGCGGCACTGGCGGGCATGTGTTCCCGGCGCTGGCCTGCGCCCGTGAATTCCAGGCGCGCGGCTACAGCGTGCACTGGTTGGGCACCCCACGCGGTATCGAAAACGAGCTGGTGCCGCAGGCTGGCCTGGCGCTGCACCTGATCCAGGTCACTGGCTTGCGCGGCAAGGGCAAGCTGTCGCTGCTCAAGGCGCCGTTCACCCTGATCAAGGCTGTGTTGCAGGCGCGCAAGATCATCGCCCAGCTCAAGCCGGTCTGCGTGATCGGTTTCGGCGGCTATGTCACAGGCCCTGGTGGAGTGGCGGCAAAACTGTGCGGCGTTCCGCTGGTGATCCACGAGCAGAACGCTCGCGCCGGTACTGCCAATCGCCTGCTGGTGCCCCTGGCAGCGCGGGTCTGCGAAGCCTTCCCGGACACCTTCCCGGCCAGCGACAAACGCCGCACCACGGGCAATCCGGTGCGCCCGGAACTGTTCCTCGACGCCCAGCGCGCACCGCTGGCCGAGCGCCGTGCGCGCTTGTTGGTGCTCGGGGGCAGCCTCGGTGCGGAACCATTGAATAAATTGCTGCCTAACGCCCTGTCGCAAGTGTCTGCAGACCTTCGGCCAGAGGTGTTCCACCAGGCCGGTAAGCAGCATGCGCCGATCACCGCCGAGCGATATCGCGAAGCCGGGGTCGCGGCTCAGGTCGAGCCGTTCATCAAGGACATGGCCCACGCCTACGGCTGGGCCGATATGGTGGTGTGCCGGGCCGGTGCCCTGACCGTCAGCGAGCTCGCTGCGGCAGGCCTGCCCTCGATGCTGGTGCCTTTGCCCCACGCCATCGATGACCACCAGACCCACAATGCCAACTATCTGGCTCGTGAAGGCGCCGCCTTCCTGATGCCACAAGCGACAACTGGCGCAGCGCAGCTCGCTGAACGCCTGAACGAGGTGCTGATGCAACCCGAGAAACTCAACTCCATGGCTGGCACCGCACGGCGCCTGGCCAAGCCTGCCGCAACCAGCACCGTGGTCGATATCTGCCTGGAGGTGGCCCATGGTTGAAAGCCAGAAAGCCATTCCCCAGCCAAAAATGGGCCGTATCCGCCGTATCCACTTCGTCGGTATCGGCGGCGTGGGCATGTGCGGTATTGCCGAAGTGCTGCTGAACCTGGGCTATGAAGTGTCCGGCTCCGACCTCAAGGCCTCGCCGGTTACCGAGCGCCTGGAGTCGTTCGGCGCGCAAATCTTCGTCGGCCACCGCGCCGAGAACGCCGCCAATGCCGATGTGCTGGTGGTGTCCAGCGCGATCAACCCGGCCAACCCGGAAGTCGCCACCGCACTTGAGCGGCGCATTCCCGTGGTGCCGCGTGCCGAGATGCTCGCCGAGCTGATGCGCTACCGCCACGGCATCGCTGTTGCCGGCACCCATGGCAAGACCACCACCACCAGCCTGCTGGCCTCGGTGTTCGCCGCTGGTGGGCTGGACCCGACCTTCGTCATCGGTGGTCGTCTGACCGCAGCGGGCACCAATGCCCAGCTCGGCGCCAGCCGCTACCTGATCGCCGAAGCGGACGAGAGCGACGCCAGCTTCCTGCATCTGCAGCCGATGGTTGCCGTGGTCACCAACATCGACGCCGACCACATGGCTACCTACGAAGGCGACTTCAACAAGTTGAAGAAAACCTTCGTCGAGTTCCTGCACAACCTGCCGTTCTACGGTCTGGCGGTAATGTGCCTGGACGATCCGGTGGTGCGTGAGATCCTGCCGCAGGTCAAGCGTCCAACGGTGACCTATGGCTTCAGCGAAGAGGCCGACATTCGCGCCATCAACGTGCGCCAGCAGGGCATGCAGACCCACTTCACCGTGCTGCGCCGCGACTGCGAGCCGCTTCAGGTGTCGGTCAACATGCCAGGCAACCACAACGTGCTCAACGCCTTGGCGACCATCGCCATCGCCACTGACGAGGGCATCAGCGATGCCGCCATCGTCCAGGGGCTGTCTGGCTTCCAGGGCGTGGGTCGACGCTTCCAGGTCTACGGCGAACTGCCGGTCGACGGCGGCAGCGTGATGCTGGTCGACGATTACGGTCACCACCCGACCGAAGTCGCCGCGGTGATCAAGGCGGTGCGCGGTGGCTGGCCAAGCCGGCGTCTGGTGATGGTCTACCAGCCACACCGCTACAGCCGTACGCGCGATCTGTACGACGATTTCGTCCAGGTGCTGGCCGATGCCAACGTGCTGCTGCTGATGGAGGTCTATCCGGCTGGCGAAGAGCCGATTCCAGGTGCCGACAGCCGCCAGCTGTGCCACAGCATTCGCCAACGTGGCCAGCTCGATCCGATCTACATCGAACGAGGCGTGGAGTTGGCGCCGCTGGTCAAGCCGCTGCTGCGCGCCGGCGACATCCTGCTGTGCCAGGGTGCCGGTGATATCGGTGGCCTGGCCCCGCAACTGATGAAAAGCCCGCTGTTCGCTGGCGCCGTAGTAAAGCAGGAGAAGTCCAAATGACCAGCGCCTACGACAAGCTGCACTCGACCCTGGACGTCAAGGCGTTCGGCCGCGTCGCCGTGCTCTACGGCGGCAAGAGCGCCGAGCGTGAGGTGTCGCTGAAATCCGGCGCCGCAGTGATCGACGCACTGACCAGCGCTGGGGTCGACGTGGTCGCCATCGATGTCGGCGACGACCTGCTCACTCGCCTGCAAAGCGAGAAGATCGATCGCGCCTTCATCATTCTCCACGGTCGTGGCGGTGAAGACGGCAGCATGCAAGGCCTGCTCGAGTGCCTGGGTATCCCCTACACCGGCAGCGGCATCCTCGCGTCGGCGCTGGCCATGGACAAGCTGCGCACCAAGCAGGTGTGGCAGAGCTTGGGTATTCCAACGCCGCGTCACGCCGTGTTGGGTAGCAAAGACGATTGTGTTGCCGCCGGTACGGAACTGGGCTTCCCGCTGATCGTCAAACCCGCCCATGAAGGCTCAAGTATCGGCATGGCCAAGGTGAACAGCGTTGAAGAGCTGGTCGCCGCCTGGCAAGACGCCGCCAAGTACGATTCGCAAGTCCTGGTCGAGCAATGGATCCACGGCCCGGAATTCACCATCGCCGTATTGCGTGGCCAGGTGCTGCCGCCGATCGCCCTGGGCACGCCGCACGTGTTCTACGACTACGACGCCAAGTACATCGCCAATGACACCCAGTACCGCATCCCGTGCGGCCTGGACAGTGCCAAGGAACAGGAACTGATCGACCTGACCGCGCGCGCCTGCGATGCCATCGGCATCGAAGGCTGGGGCCGGCTGGACGTGATGCAGGACGAGCAGGGCCGGTTCTGGCTGCTCGAAGTCAACACCGCACCGGGCATGACTGATCATAGCCTGGTGCCCATGGCGGCCCGCGCGGCCGGTCTGGACTTCCAGCAATTGGTGCTGGCGATCCTGGCCGAAAGCGTTGTGACGCGAGGTTAAGCAAGCATGCAAGGCGCGATGATACGTCAGCAGCAACCCGTTACCGGCCGTAGCAAGCCGGTGCCGCGAGGTGCCAGCCGACTGGTGGCCGACGAGCCCGTATCGGCGCGCCTGCCGCGGCCAAGCCTGGGTGGCCTCAAGCGCCTGCTGTGGCCGGTATTGCTGGTGGCTGCCGGCTTTGGCGCTTATGAGGGCGCGGTGCGCCTGATGCCTTATGCCGACCGACCGATTACCAAGATCGCTGTGCAAGGTGATCTGAGCTACATCAGCCAGCAAGCGGTGCAGCAGCGAATCGCCCCCTACGTGGCCGCGAGTTTCTTCAGCGTCGACCTCAGCGCCATGCGCGCCGAGCTCGAGCAGATGCCGTGGATCGCGCACGCCGAAGTACGCCGGGTATGGCCCGACGAGGTGGTGATCCGCCTCGAAGAGCAATTGCCGGTGGCGCGCTGGGGCGATGAAGCCTTGCTCAACAACCAGGGCCAGGCGTTCACCCCGCGTGAGCTGGCCAACTATGAGCACCTGCCGCAGCTGTTCGGGCCGCAGCGCGCTCAGCAACAAGTCATGCAGCAATATCAGGTATTGAGCCAGATGCTGCGCCCCATGGGCTTTTCCATCGCTCGCCTGGAGCTGCGCGAGCGAGGCAGTTGGTTCCTGACCACCGGTGCCGGTAGCGCCGGTCCCGGTATCGAGCTGCTGTTGGGGCGCGACCATCTGGTGGAGAAGATGCGCCGTTTCATTGCCATTTACGACAAGACACTCAAAGAGCAGATCACCAACATCGCCCGCATTGATCTGCGCTACGCCAACGGATTGGCTGTTGGCTGGCGGGAACCGATTGCACCGACGACGGCCCAACCCGCCGTTGCGAAGAATTAGAGAGAGGCAGGACCATGGCAAACGCGCATAGCGGCAAAATGATCGTCGGGCTGGACATCGGCACCTCCAAGGTGGTGGCGCTGGTGGGTGAAGTCGGCGAAGACGGTACCCTGGAGATCGTCGGTATCGGTACTCATCCGTCCCGCGGCCTGAAGAAGGGCGTGGTGGTGAACATCGAGTCGACCGTGCAGTCGATCCAGCGCGCCGTGGAGGAGGCCCAGTTGATGGCTGGCTGCCGGATCCACTCGGCGTTCGTTGGCGTGGCCGGCAATCACATCCGCAGCCTGAACTCGCACGGCATCGTCGCCATCCGCGACCGTGAAGTCAGCACTGCCGACCTTGAGCGGGTACTCGACGCTGCCCAGGCCGTGGCCATCCCGGCGGACCAGCGCGTGCTGCACACCCTGCCGCAGGACTACGTGATCGACAACCAGGAAGGCGTGCGCGAGCCGCTGGGCATGTCTGGCGTGCGTCTGGAAGCCAAGGTCCACGTGGTCACTTGCGCCGTCAACGCGGCGCAGAACATCGAAAAATGCGTACGCCGCTGCGGCCTGGAAATCGACGACATCATCCTTGAGCAGTTGGCCTCGGCCTACTCGGTGCTCACCGATGACGAGAAAGAACTGGGCGTGTGCCTGGTCGACATCGGTGGCGGTACCACGGATATCGCCATCTTCACCGAGGGTGCGATCCGCCACACCGCGGTAATCCCGATCGCTGGCGACCAGGTTACCAACGACATCGCCATGGCCCTGCGTACCCCCACCCAGTACGCCGAAGAAATCAAGATTCGCTACGCCTGCGCCCTGGCCAAACTGGCCGGTGCCGGCGAGACCATCAAAGTGCCAAGCGTCGGCGACCGTCCGCCGCGCGAACTGTCGCGCCAGGCCCTGGCTGAAGTGGTGGAGCCTCGTTACGACGAGCTGTTCACCCTGATCCAGGCCGAACTGCGCCGCAGCGGCTACGAGGACCTGGTGCCTGCCGGCATCGTTCTCACTGGCGGCACCGCGAAGATGGAAGGGGCCGTGGAATTGGCCGAGGAAATCTTCCACATGCCGGTACGCCTGGGCGTACCGCACAGTGTTCGGGGCCTGAGCGACGTAGTGCGCAACCCGATCTATTCCACCGGCGTGGGCTTGCTCACCTACGGCCTGCTCAAGCAGTCCGAGGACTTGATCCTGACCGGTAATAGCAACAGCAGCAGCAACAGCTATGGCGATGAACCGAAGGCTCCAGTGCTTGAGCGATTCAAGCGTTGGGTCCAGGGCAACTTCTAAGTTTCAAAGCAGTAGTGGTAGGCGCGACAACTAGAGAACTGTAAGGAGAGGGAAAATGTTCGAGCTCGTAGACAACGTCCCGCAAAGTCCGGTCATCAAAGTGATCGGCGTCGGCGGTGGCGGCGGCAACGCCGTCAACCACATGGTCAAGAGCAGCATCGAAGGCGTGGAATTCATCTGCGCCAACACTGATGCTCAAGCGCTGAAAAACATCGGCGCGCGTACCATCCTGCAACTGGGTACCGGCGTGACCAAGGGTCTGGGTGCCGGTGCCAATCCAGAAGTCGGCCGTCAGGCTGCGCTGGAAGACCGTGAGCGCATCGCCGAGGTGCTGCAGGGCACCAACATGGTGTTCATCACCACCGGCATGGGTGGCGGTACCGGTACCGGTGCGGCGCCGATCATCGCCGAAGTGGCCAAGGAAATGGGCATCCTCACCGTTGCAGTGGTGACCCGTCCGTTCCCGTTCGAGGGCCGCAAACGTATGCAGATCGCCGATGAAGGCATCCGCATGCTGGCTGAGAGCGTCGACTCGCTGATCACCATCCCCAACGAGAAGCTGCTGACCATCCTGGGCAAGGATGCCAGCCTGCTGTCGGCATTCGCCAAGGCTGACGATGTTCTGGCCGGCGCAGTGCGCGGCATCTCCGACATCATCAAGCGTCCCGGCATGATCAACGTCGACTTCGCCGACGTGCGTACCGTGATGGGCGAGATGGGCATGGCCATGATGGGTACCGGCTGCGCCAGCGGTCCGAACCGTGCTCGTGAGGCCACCGAGGCTGCAATCCGCAACCCGCTGCTCGAAGACGTCAACCTGCAGGGCGCTCGCGGTATCCTGGTGAACATCACCGCCGGTCCCGACCTGTCCCTGGGCGAGTACTCCGACGTCGGTAGCATCATCGAAGCCTTCGCCTCCGACCACGCGATGGTCAAGGTCGGCACCGTGATCGACCCAGACATGCGCGACGAGCTGCACGTAACCGTAGTGGCCACTGGCCTGGGTGCGCGCATCGAGAAGCCGGTCAAGGTCGTCGACAACACCCTGCAGACCGCTCAACAGGCGTACGAGGCTTCTAACCCAGCCCCGGCTCGTCAGGAGCAGCCAGCGGTCAACTACCGTGACCTGGAGCGTCCGACCGTGATGCGCAACCAAGCGCATGCGGGCGCCGCAGCAGCGGCTAAACTCAATCCGCAAGATGACTTGGACTATCTGGACATCCCAGCTTTCCTGCGTCGTCAGGCTGATTGATGGAATTTATCAGGGGTATAAAGGTGATTGGTATTCAGCAAAGGTCGGGTCTGTTATTATCCCCAGCCTTTGTTGATACCAGTTCGCAATTTGCGCTGAAGCGGCCAATGCCATGATTAAACAACGCACCCTGAAGAATATTATCCGTGCTACGGGCGTCGGCCTGCACTCCGGTGAGAAGGTCTACCTGACCCTCAAGCCTGCGCCTGTGGATACCGGCATCGTCTTCCGCCGCGCCGACCTTGACCCTGTGGTCGAGATCCCGGCTCGCGCGGCCAACGTCGGCGAGACAACCATGTCGACGACGTTGGTCAACGGTGACGTCAAGGTCGATACGGTCGAGCACCTGCTCTCCGCTATGGCGGGCCTGGGCATCGATAACGCCTACGTCGAGCTCTCCGCCTCGGAAGTGCCGATCATGGATGGTAGCGCCGGACCTTTCGTATTCCTGATTCAATCGGCCGGCCTGGAAGAACAGGACGCGCCCAAGAAGTTCATCCGCATCCTGCGTGAAGTGACAGTGGAAGATGGCGACAAGCGCGCTACTTTCCTGCCTTTCGAAGGGTTCAAGGTGAGCTTTGAGATCGACTTCGATCACCCGGTCGTCAGCGGCCGGACCCAGAGCGCCAGCGTCGACTTCTCCAGCACCTCGTTCGTGAAGGAAGTCAGCCGCGCCCGGACCTTCGGGTTCATGCGCGACATCGAGTACCTGCGCAAGCACAACCTCGCGTTGGGCGGCAGTGTCGAGAACGCCATTGTTGTCGATGAGACCGGCGTGCTTAACGAAGACGGCCTTCGCTACGAAGACGAATTCGTCAAACACAAGATCCTCGACGCCATTGGTGACCTGTATCTGCTGGGCAACAGCCTGATTGGCGAGTTCAAGGGCTTCAAGTCCGGGCACGCACTGAACAATCAGTTGCTGCGCAAGCTGATCGCTGAAACTGATGCCTGGGAAGTGGTCATTTTCGAAGATGCCAGCACGGCACCGATCTCTTATATGCGCCCTGTTGCGGCCGTGTAAGTTCGAACACTCTCTAGTTCATTGAGGCCACCTTCGGGTGGCCTTTTTTATGAGGGCTAGCAAACTCACGCCACGCACCTCGTAGCCTCAGCGCTTATCCTTTGGCTGCGCGTGACTGGCCAAGCGCTCCAGCGCCGCCCGCAGGTTGGGATCGCTGATGCCCTCGGCGGTATCGCGCAGGCTCTCGGCCGCATTGCTCGACAGCTCTGGCGCATGCCCACTGCGTTTAGCCGGCGTCACCGGGGGTTGCACCCTGAAATGAATTCGCTGCAAGTTGCCAAAGGCTTCCAGGGCCAGCAACTGACGCTGCAGGCGCTTCTGCTGATAGCGCAGGCGCGTGGCCCAGTGGCCATCTGTCACCACCAGCAGCAACACGCCATCCCGCCAGGACGCCACATGACAGTGGGCGCGGGCGGCCGGTTGCAACTGGCTTTCGAGCAATCGCTGCAGGTGCTCCAGACGTTCGGCCTGGTTGAGCAGTAAGCGCAGCGGCCGGGCTTCGCGCAGGAGCGCGGCCGGCGGCCGGGCGGGCGAAGGTTTAAAGGCCATGAGGATTCGCAGGAAGTTACAGAACCGCCATGGTAACAGAAGGTGGGTTTTGCATAGGCTGCTCTGTCTTGTTGACGGGTAATCGGGCGAAGACGGCGGAACTCATGGCATCGCGTAAGAGTCATTCTCAATACGTTTCATCTTCGCTACACCTTGAACTTGCAAAAAAAGTCCTTATGTTAGAAACGTCCCCGCCCTAGCGCTGTGCCAGCATCGTGGAAATCCACCACTTTCCTCACCATCGTTTCCGGGTAGAATGCTCGTTCGCATGCGGCCCAAGGGCTGCTCGGGCGACTCATGGGGCCGCCCTCCATCCCTAAGTGTGGAAGATCCTGCCGATATGTTTGCGCCTTTGTTAAAGAAACTTTTTGGAAGCAAGAACGAGCGCGAGATCAAACGCCTGCTCAAGACGGTCAGCACCGTCAATGCCTTCGAAGAGAAAATGTTGGCCCTCTCCGATGAGCAGCTGCGTGGCAAGACCGCAGAGTTCAAAGAGCGCCTGGCCAAAGGCGAAACCCTCGACCAATTGCTGCCAGAAGCCTTCGCCGTGGCCCGTGAGGCCGGTAAGCGCGTGATGGGCATGCGTCACTTCGATGTGCAGCTGATCGGCGGCATGACCTTGCACGAAGGCATGATCGCAGAAATGCGCACCGGTGAAGGCAAGACCTTGGTCGGTACCCTGGCTGTCTACCTCAACGCATTGTCCGGCAAGGGCGTGCACGTGGTCACGGTCAACGACTACCTGGCCCGCCGCGACGCCAACTGGATGCGTCCGCTGTACGAATTCCTAGGCCTGTCGGTGGGCATCGTCTCGGCCTTCCAGCCGCCGGAAGAAAAGCGCGCTGCCTATGCTGCCGACATCACCTACGGCACCAACAACGAATTCGGTTTCGACTACCTGCGCGACAACATGGCCTTCAGCGTCGACGAGAAGTTCCAGCGTGAGCTGAACTTCGCGGTCATCGACGAAGTCGACTCGATCCTCATCGACGAAGCGCGCACCCCGCTGATCATCTCCGGCCAGGCCGAAGACAGCTCCAAGCTGTACATCGAGATCAACCGCCTGATCCCGCGCCTGACCCAGCACATCGAAGAAGTCGAAGGCCAGGTCACCCAGGAAGGCCACTACTCGATCGACGAGAAGAGCCGCCAGGTCGAGCTCAACGAAGCCGGTCACCAGTTCATCGAAGAGATGCTCACCCAAGCCGGTCTGCTGGCAGAAGGCGAGAGCCTCTATTCGGCACACAACCTGGGCCTGCTGACCCACGTTTACGCCGGCCTGCGCGCGCACAAGCTGTTCCACCGCAACGTCGAGTACATCGTCCAGGACGGCCAGGTCCTGCTGATCGACGAACACACCGGCCGGACCATGCCGGGTCGTCGCCTGTCCGAGGGCCTGCACCAGGCCATCGAGGCGAAGGAAAACCTCAACATCCAGGCCGAGAGCCAGACCCTGGCCTCGACCACCTTCCAGAACTACTTCCGTCTGTACACCAAGCTGTCCGGCATGACCGGTACCGCCGACACCGAAGCGTTCGAGTTCGCCCAGATCTACGCCCTCAACGTGATGGTCATTCCGCCGAACAAGCCGTTGGCGCGTAAAGACTTCAACGACCTGGTGTACCTGACCGCCGAAGAGAAGTACCAGGCGATCATCGCCGACATCAAGGAAAGCATGGCCAGCGGCCGTCCGGTGCTGGTCGGTACGGCGACCATCGAGACCTCCGAGCACATGTCCAACCTGCTCAAGCAGGAAGGCATCGATCACAAGGTGCTCAACGCCAAGTACCACGAAAAAGAAGCCGAAATCATCGCCCAGGCCGGTGCACCGGGCGCGCTGACCATCGCCACCAACATGGCCGGCCGTGGTACCGACATCCTCCTGGGCGGTAACTGGGAGGCTGAAGTAGCCGCCCTGGAAAACCCCACCGCCGAGCAGATCGCCCAGATCAAGGCAGACTGGCAGAAGCGCCACCAGCAAGTGATCGAGGCTGGCGGCTTGCACGTGATCGCCTCCGAGCGCCACGAATCGCGTCGTATCGATAACCAGCTGCGCGGCCGCTCCGGTCGTCAGGGCGACCCAGGTTCCAGCCGCTTCTACCTGTCGCTGGAAGACAGCCTGATGCGCATCTTCGCCTCCGACCGGGTGAAGAACTTCATGAAGGCGCTGGGCATGCAGTCCGGCGAGGCCATCGAGCACCGCATGGTCACCAACGCCATCGAGAAGGCTCAGCGCAAGGTCGAAGGGCGCAACTTCGATATTCGTAAGCAGTTGCTCGAATACGACGACGTGGCCAACGAACAGCGTAAAGTCATCTACCACATGCGCAACAGCCTGCTGGCTGCGCAGAACATCGGCGACACCATCGCCGAGTTCCGCCAGGAAGTGCTCGATGCCACCATCAGCCAGCACATTCCGCCGCAATCGCTGCCAGAGCAGTGGGACGTGGCCGGTCTTGAGGCGTCGCTGTCGAGCGATTTCGGCATCAAGCTGCCGATCCAGCAGTGGCTGGACGAGGACGACCACCTCTACGAAGAGACCCTGCGCGAGAAGCTGCTGAACGAGATCACCAGCGCCTACAACGAGAAGGAAGACCAGGCCGGCGAAGACGCCCTGCGGACCTTCGAGAAGCAGATCCTGCTGCGCGTGCTGGACGACCTGTGGAAAGACCACCTGTCGACCATGGATCACCTGCGTCACGGTATCCACCTGCGCGGTTACGCGCAGAAGAACCCCAAGCAGGAGTACAAGCGCGAATCCTTCACCTTGTTCCAAGAGCTGCTGGAGTCGATCAAGCGCGACACCATCCGCGTGCTCTCGCACGTTCAGGTACGCCGCGAAGATCCGATCGAAGAAGAAGCCCGCCTGCGTCGCGAAGCCGAAGAACTGGCCCAGCGCATGCAGTTCCAGCACGCCCCGGCACCAGGCCTGGAAAGCGAGCAGCACAGCGAGGAGGGCGCGGAAGTCGCCGTCGCCGCAGCGCCGGTGCGCAATGACCTGAAACTGGGCCGCAACGAGCCGTGCTGGTGTGGTTCGGGCAAGAAGTTCAAGCATTGCCACGGCCAGATCGAGTGATCGAGCTGTTCCCGCGTCACCCTGACAACTGAAACACTGCGCCGCGAACGGTTTCGACCTTCGCGGCGTTGTTCCCTCTCACGCCTGGCCGTATCTTGTGCGGCACATATTTTCTAGGAGCGCATTCATGGCTGTTGGTCTTGGTCCTTTGCCCACCCTGCACCCGGTTCCGGGGTTTGAACTCGGCATCGCTTCGGCGGGCATCAAGCGCCCTGGGCGCAAGGACGTGGTAGTGATGCGCTGCGCCGAAGGCTCCAGCGTTGCCGGCGTATTCACCCTCAATGCCTTCTGCGCCGCCCCGGTGATCCTCTCCAAGCAGCGCGTGCAGGGCACCGTACGCTACTTGCTGACCAACACCGGCAATGCCAACGCCGGTACCGGCGCCCCTGGCCTGGCCGCCGCTGAGCGCACCTGCGCCAAGCTGGCTGAGCTGGCCGGTGTCGACGCCCAGTCGGTACTGCCGTTCTCCACCGGCGTGATCGGTGAGCCGCTGCCGGTCGAGAAAATCGAAGGCGCGCTGCAGGCCGCCCTGGACAACCTGTCGGAAAACAACTGGGCCGAAGCCGCCACCGGCATCATGACCACCGACACCCTGCCCAAGGGTGCTAGCCGTCAGTTCCAGTTCGAAGGTCAAACCATCACCGTTACCGGCATCAGCAAAGGCGCCGGCATGATTCGCCCGAACATGGCCACCATGCTCGGCTACATCGCCACCGACGCCAAGGTCGCCCCAGCGGTGCTCAAGGACCTGATGCTCGACGGTGCCAACAAGTCGTTCAACCGCATCACCATCGATGGCGACACCTCGACCAACGACTGCTGCATGCTGATTGCCACCGGCAAGGCCGATGTGCCCGAGATCAGCGAAGCCAAAGGCGCGCTGTTCGAAGCGCTGAAGCAGGCGGTATTCGAAGTCTGCATGGAAGTCGCCCAGGCCATCGTGCGTGACGGTGAAGGCGCTACCAAGTTCGTCACCGTGGAGGTCAACGGTGGTGGCAATCATCAGGAGTGCCTGGACGTTGGTTACGCGGTGGCCCACTCGCCGCTGATCAAGACCGCCCTGTTCGCCTCCGACCCCAACTGGGGCCGCATCCTCGCCGCCGTTGGCCGTGCCGGTGTGCCGCAACTGGATGTCAGCTTGATCGACGTGTTCCTCGGCGAAGTGTGCATCGCCAGCAAAGGTGGCCGTAGCCCAAGCTACACCGAAGAGCAAGGCTCCAAGGTGATGGCCCAGGAGGAAATCACCATTCGGATCGAGCTGGGTCGTGGGCAGTGCAGCGAAACCATCTGGACGACCGACCTGTCCCACGAGTACGTCAAGATCAACGCTGAGTATCGCACCTGATCTGCTGATCCTTGGGGCCGCTCTGCGGCCCCAAGGCACTTCAGCCACTTAGATGGAGCCGAACCATGAGTTACCACCTGATCATCGGCGACAAGTTGTACTCCTCCTGGTCGCTGCGTGGCGCCCTGGCCCTGGAACTGGCCGGTGTGCCCTACGAAGAAACCCTGATCAAACTCAACCAACCCGATACCCGCACGCGTATCCTGGCGTTTTCTGCGTCTGGCAAGGTGCCCCTGCTCAAGACCGAGCACGGCGTCATCGCCGACTCGCTGGCGATTGGCGAGTACCTGGCCGAGCGTCATCCTCACGCTCAACTGTGGCCAGCCGACACTGTCGCGCGTGCCCAGGCGCGCTCGGCCTGCGCGCAGATGCACAGCGGCTTTTTCGCCCTGCGTGGGGCGATGCCGTTCGACCTGTCGCGGGACCAGGCGCTGGAAAACGTGCCCTTGGACGTGCAGGTGGACATCGACCGCATCGTCGCGCTGTGGTCCGAATGCCGCCTGGCGGCCAAGGAAAGCGGCCCGTTCCTGTTCGGCAAGCCAAGCCTGGCCGACGCGTTCTTCGCCCCTGTAGCCGTACGCCTGCGTACCTATCGGGTGGAAGTGCCGGCCGAAGCGGCCAGCTACATCGAGACCATCTATCAATGGCCGGCCTTCCAGGCCTGGCAGCAAGCAGGCTTGGCGGAGCGTGAAGGGTGAAACGGATTCATGTAGTAGCGGCAGTCATCCGTGGCGCTGATGGGCGCATTCTGATTGCGCGCCGCGCCGACACCCAGCACCAGGGCGGCTTGTGGGAATTCCCCGGCGGCAAGGTGGAGGAGGGTGAGGGCGTCGAAGCGGCTCTGGCCCGAGAGCTGCGCGAGGAGCTCGGTATCGACGTGAGCCGCTCGCGGCCGCTGATCAAGATCAGCCACGATTACCCGGACAAGCAGGTGCTGCTGGATGTGCGTGAAGTCGATGCCTTCACGGGCGAGCCGCATGGCGTCGAGGGCCAGCCGCTGGAGTGGGTTGCGCCGCGTGATCTGGGCCAGTATGAATTCCCTGAGGCGAACAAGCCGATCGTCGCGGCTGCGCGTTTGCCCGATCAGTACCTGATCACCCCCGATGGGCTTGAGGTGCCGCAGATGCTGCGCGGTATCCAGAAGGCAGTGGCAAGCGGGATCAAGTTGATCCAGCTGCGCGCACCGGATATGTACGACCCCAAGTACCGAGACGTGGCAGTGGATGCGGTCGGGCTGTGTGCCGGCAAGGCGCAGTTGATGCTCAAGGGGCCGCTGGAATGGTTGGGTGACTTCCCCGCCGCGGGCTGGCACCTGACCGCTGCGCAGTTGCGTAAGTATGCCGCCAAAGGGCGCCCGTTCCCGGAGAACCGCTGGTTGGCGGCGTCGTGCCATTCGGCGGAAGAGTTGGCCCTGGCTGAGCAGATGGGCGTGGATTTCGTCACCTTGTCGCCGGTACAGGCGACCCAGACCCATCCAGAAGCGCTGCCGTTGGGCTGGGAGCAGGCAGGGCGGTTGATCGAGGGGGTTAGCCGGCCGGTGTTCTTGCTTGGCGGTGTGGGCGCCGAACAGCGTGAGCGTGCCTGGCAGATGGGGGCGCAAGGTGTGGCGGGGATTCGGGCGTTTTGGCCTGAGGTTTGAGTCGCCACTGCAAGGGGCTGCAAAGCAGCCCCAGCAATTTCAGCCTCAAGGTTTTGTAGCTGCCTGCCACAAAACCTCCGCCAGCCCCTGGCGCCGGCCAATGATCCGCGCCGCGACAAACAGCAAATCCGAAAGCCGATTGATATACGCCAAGCCCACTCCGGCCAGCGGCTCCAGCGCATTGAGCTGCTGACAGCGCCGCTCGGCACTGCGCGCCTGGCTACGGCAAACATGCGCCTGTGCCACCAATGCCGATCCACTGGGCAGAATGAAGTTCTTCAGCGGCCCGAGCTCCTCGTTCCACAGATCGATAGCCGTCTCCAGCCGCTCCACCTCTGCTTGGTTCAACGCTTGATAACTGGGCATCGCCAGCTCCCCACCGAGATCGAACAGGCGATGCTGACACGGCGCCAGCACCTCGCTCAGCTCATCCAACCCTGCCTCGCTCAGACCTGCCAGCAGCAGCCCCAGCTGACTGTTGAGGCTATCCACCTCGCCAATCGCCTCGATCCGTGGGTGATCCTTGGGCACCCGGCGGCCGTCGCCAAGCCCGGTCTCGCCCTTGTCGCCGGTGCGGGTGTAGATCTTCGACAGGCGATAGCCCATGTGTCATGCCTCCGTATTGCCCGCCGCCGTCGGCGCGGGCTGGCCAAGGGGCAGGCGCAGGGTAAAGCACGTTCCCTGGCCTGGGGTGGAGTGCACCTCCATCTGCCCCTTGTGGTTGTTGGTGATGATGAAATACGAGACCGACAGGCCCAGCCCTGTGCCCTGGCCGATCTCCTTGGTGGTGAAGAATGGCTCGAAGGTGCGTTTGCGCACCGCTTCGGGCATGCCGATGCCGTTGTCCTCGACCTGGATCTCCGCCCACGGCGGATTGAGCCGAGTACGCAGGGTGATGCGCCCCGGCTCGCAGGGCTGCGGGCGCAGGTGGATGGCCTGGGCGGCGTTTTTCAGCAAGTTCAGTAGTACCTGCTCCAGCTCGTTGGCGGTGCACGGCACCGGCCCCAGTTTGGCATCGAACTGGCGGACGATGGCCTGGCCCTTGAAGTCGAAACCGATGGCCAGGTCGAAGTCGTTACCAGCAATCTCCACCGCCTGATCGATCAACGCCGGCAGGTCGCACGGGGCCAACTGGCGATTGCTGCGCCGGCTGAAGCTGAGCATGTGGGTGACGATCTTCGCCGCCCGTGCCCCCGCTTGCTGGATGCCGTCGAGCAGTTGCGGCACTTCGCGGCTCTCCAGGTAGCGGTTGACCACCGGCAAGTCGATGCCCAGCTCTTCGGCCTGCTCCTGGTTGCGTGGCAGCTCCGGCGACAGACGCCGACGAATGTTCTGCACGTTGTGCAGGATCGCGCCGAGTGGGTTGTTGATCTCGTGGGCCATGCCAGCGGCCAGGCCGCCCACCGAGAGCATCTTCTCCGACTGCACCATCATCTCTTCCAGCGACAGGCGCTGGGTGATGTCATCGATGCGGATCACCACGCCACGCCCGCCGCCGCCCATCAACGGGTAGAAAGTCAGGGCGTAGTGGCGCGGCTCGTCATCCTTGGGCCAGGTGACCCGTTCGATCTTCGCTACCCGGTGCTTCTCGACACTCTCTTTAAGCTGCGGCAAAAATGGCTTGAGCGGCTCGAAGGCGATAAAGATCGGCTGATTCAACGCTTCATCCAGCGGCGTGCCGGAGAGCACCGTGGCTTCGTGGTTCCACTGGGTCACGTAGAGTTGTTCGTCTAGCGCGATAAGCGCCGAGGGCATCGAGTCGATGATGCTGTTGAGGTAGTTCTGAAAGCCGGTGAGTTTCTTCTCGATCTTGCTGCGTACCTGCACCTCAAGCTCCAGCTTGCGGTTGGTGTGCCGGGTTTCCTCGGCCAGGCCCTGGGCCTGGTCGTAGGCGCTCTGGAACTCGTCACGGGTGCGTTTGAGTTGCTGCTCACGGGCCTCGATGCGCGAAAGCATGGTGTTGAAGGCGTTGGCCAGGCTGCCGATCTCATCGTCGTTGCCGCGCTCGGCACGCAGGGCATAGCTCTCTTCACGGGTTACCTGGCGGCTGAGTTCTTCGAGCTGGTTGATCGGCTGGGTGATCAGGCGCTTGATCTGCCGGGCGATCACCAGCCAGAGCAGAATGCTGAAGATCAGGATTGCGATACTTGCGCTCAGGGTGCCGGTGTAGAAGGCGGTCGGCAGTTCGCTGCTGGCGACCAGCAACAGGTGCGCGGGTGGGTTGGCGGCGCGCGGCAGGCGGATCAACTGGCTGCTGCGAAACTCCATCAGCCGCCAGCCATCGACATTGCGGTAGCGCTTGGGCAAGGCCAGTGGCTCGCCATGCTGCAACTGCGCCAGCATGCGTCCGTCGCTGCCATAGATGGCGGCGGCGCGCAGCGGCGAGTAGCTATCGAGCTCCTTGAGCAGTTCAGTTGCGGCCTCTGGCGAATCGCCGGCGCGGGCTGACAGTTGCGGGTTGGATACCAGCCGGCCGATGGTCTGCAAGGCTTGTGGCGCCATGCTTTCCTGGGTAATCCAGTACGCGGCGCTGATGAACGTCAGGTTGGCCACCAACAGGATGGTTACCAGCAGCACCAGCAGGGCGGCCAGCAGTTTCTGCCCGACCGGGAGGTTGTCCAGCCGTTGGCGCAGGTTCATGGGCAAGGCAGTGTCCGTATCCAGTTGAAGGGGCGCTGTCAGTCGCTAGGCAGGCCGCGGGCTTGCAGGTTTTCGACCAGGCGCTGACGCAGGTGTTCCAGCTGCGCTAGGTGCAGGCCATGGCGAGCAGCGCTGCGACAGGCGTGGCCAAGCAGGTAGTGCACCTCGGTACGGCGTGCGTTGCGTACGTCCTGATACATGGAAGAATAGTTGGCTGCAGTGGCCAGGATCACCCGTTCGACCTCTTCGCCCAGTTCTTCAGCGGCCTTGGGTTGGCCACAGCGGCGCAGCAACTCGGCCAACTCCTCGCACAGCGCGCTGACTTCGCCCAGGTGTCCCAGCAGGCCGCCATTCTGGCAGTCATGGAGTACGGTCAGAGGGTTGATCGCGCAGTTCAGCGCCAGTTTGCGCCACAGTCGGGTGAGGATATCCACGCTCCACTCGGCAGGGATACCGGCGTCGTGCAGATCGTCGAACCACTCGGGCGCCGCGGGGTTGAGTGGGTCGCCCAGCCAATTGAAACCGTGGCCGGCAAAACGCACCCGCCAGTCTTCTTCACGAAACGCGCCTTCGGTGCTGGAGGCAAAGATGCAGCGCGCGTGGGGCACCTGCTCGGCGACTTCATCCTGGCTACCCAGGCCGTTCTGCAGCAGGACCAGTTCGGCACCTTCGGCCAGCCGCGGCGCCAGGCGGGCGACGGCAGGCGCGGCGTCATAGGCTTTACAGGCCACCAATAAGCGGTGGATCGGGCCACCGAAGTCATCGGTTTCGGCCGGGATGGCGAAGTGCGCGGGGTGATCCTGTTCGACCAGGGTCAGGCCACCAGCGGCCTGATACGATGCCAGCCGCCGCTGATCGCGCAGGATCAGCCGTACCGCCTTGCCAGCGCGAGCCAAGCGGCACGCCCAAAGGCTGCCCAGGCTACCGGCGCCGAGAATATGCCAGGTGCTGCTCATCTGCGTTTCGCAACCCGTTATAATGTGTCCCGCATTTTAACCATCAAACCCTGCGTGCTCCATCTTCATGCCGAGCGCGTCTTTATTTTTGGAGAACAACCATGCCTTCGTTCGACGTGGTATCGGAACTGGACAAGCACGAAGTGCAGAACGCTGTCGACAACGCCATCAAGGAACTGGATCGTCGCTACGACCTGAAAGGTAAGGGTAGCTTCGAATTCAAGGACAAGGAGCAGACCGTTCTGTTGACCGCCGAGGCCGAGTTCCAGCTTGAAGCCATGATCGAGATCCTGCGCGGTGCCCTGGTCAAGCGCAAGATCGACGTCAAGTGCCTGGAAACCAAGGATGCCTACGCCTCGGGCAAGGAAATGAAGCAAGAAGCCAAGTTCCGCGAAGGCATCGATAAAGAGCTGGCGAAGAAGATCGTCGCCCACATCAAGGATGCCAAGCTCAAGGTCCAGGCCGCCATCCAGGGTGAGCAGGTCCGAGTTACCGGCAAGAAACGCGATGATCTGCAAGAGGCCATTGCTGCCCTGCGCGCCAAGGAATTCGATATGCCGCTGCAGTTCAACAACTTCCGCGACTGATCGCACAGCGGCCCGGAACAACGCTGGCTCAATGATGTCCATCGGGTCCGCGGTCGCTGAAATCCTGCGGCCTGCTTTACTGTGTACGTGCCGTTCGGCATCAGGAGATAAATATGGATTTGAACGCTGAGGTCGATCAGCTGGTCCGCCAATCGCAGACCTGGCTTCCCTTGATCATGGAATACGGCAGCCGTCTGCTGCTGGCGTTGCTGACCCTGGCCATCGGCTGGTGGATTACCAACAAGCTCAGTGCCCGCCTGGGCAAACTGGTGGGCCTGCGCAACGCCGACCTGGCCTTGCAGGGGTTTATCAGCACCCTGGCCAACATCGTCCTGAAAGTGCTGCTGCTGGTCAGCGTGGCGTCGATGATCGGCATCGAAACCACCTCGTTCGTGGCTGCCATCGGTGCGGCGGGCCTGGCGATCGGTTTGGCCTTGCAGGGCAGCCTGGCGAACTTCGCCGGTGGCGTGCTGATCCTGCTGTTCCGACCGTTCCGCATTGGCGACTGGATCGAGGCGCAAGGCGTCAGCGGTACGGTCGACAGCATCCAGATCTTCCACACCGTGCTGCGTACCGGTGACAACAAGACCGTGATCATGCCCAACGGCAGCCTGTCCAACGGCATCATCACCAACACCAACCGCCAGCCGACGCGCAAGGTCGTGTTCGATGTCGGTGTCGATTACGACGCAGACCTGCAAAAAGCTCGCAACGTGCTGCTGGAGCTCGCCCAGGATCCACGCGTGTTGCAGGACCCGGCGCCGCAGGCGGTGATTTCTACCTTGGGCGACAGCTCGATCACGGTATCCCTGCGTATCTGGACCAAGACCGCCGACTACTGGGACGTGATGTTCATGCTCAACGAGCATGCACGTGACCGTCTGCGCGCCGAAGGGATCGACATTCCGTTCCCGCAGCGAGTGATCCGCGTGGTGCAGGAAGCGGCCACCGAGTAAACCCTTAAAGCTCGTGGGAGCGGGCTTGCCCCGCGAATACGCGTCATCGCACGATATCGTTGCAATGACTGGCGCATTCGCGGGGCAAGCCCTCTCCCACGTTTTCATTTCTGCGCCCTTACACTTGTTCACAGCCAGGCCCCGCCTTTTCTGGCATATAACCTGACCTTTCTTCGTACCCCGTTGATCCCTGCCATGAAACCACTGCTGTATATCACCCCCAGGCGAGCCTTGCTGTTCGGCCTGACCCTGGCCCTGTTCGAGCTGCTCACCTACCTTGCCAGCGACGCCGTCATGCCCGCCATGCCGGTGGTGGTCGATGAACTCAACGCCAGCCCCGAGTTCATCCCCCACGCCTTGAACCTGTACCTGCTGGGCGGGGTGGTCCTGCAATGGCTGATCGGTCCGCTCGCTGACCGCTACGGCCGGCGTCCACTGCTGCTCAGTGGTTGCCTGATCTTCGGCGCAGCTTGCCTGGCGACCTATTGGGTGCATGACATCGGCGTGTTCAACCTGCTGCGCCTGCTGCAGGGCATCGGCTTGGGTTTCGTGGTCACGGTCAGTTACCCGGCGCTCAACGAGGCGTTCAGTGAGGCCGATGCGGTGCGCATGATGGCCCTGCTGGCCAACATCGCCTTGCTCTCGCCGCTGCTGGGGCCGTTGGTTGGTACCTTGATGCTGCAATGGCTGGACTGGCGCTGGCTGTTCCTGGCCTTTGCGGTGGGCGCGGTGCTGACCTGGCTGCTGCTGTACAAGTTGATGCCGGAAACCCTTGGGGTCGAGCGCCGCGATGGCTCGCGCCTGCCGTACACACCGATCCACCTGTTGCCGTTGTTGGCAGGCTATGGCCAGTTGCTGGGCAACCGCCGCTTCGTTGCGGGCAGTGCGGCATTGGGTCTGGTGGGTCTGCCGCTGATTGGCTGGATTGGCTTGTCGCCGGTGCTGCTGATTCACGATGAAGGCCTGAGCACCATGGCATACGCCCTGTGGCAGTTGCCGGTGTTCGGTGGGCTGATCATGGGCAACCTGATCATCAACCGCATTGCTGATCGCTATCCGCTGCCGAGCCTGGTACGCGGAGCGCTGCTGCCGTACCTGGCTGGCTTGGCGCTGATGGTCCTGGCTACTTGGCTGTGGCCGTCGGTGACCAGTGTAGTGGCGGGAATGTCGCTGTATGCCCTGGGCCTGGGCGTGGCCAACGCGGTGCTGTACCGCATGACCTTGTTCTCCAGCGAGCAGAGCAAAGGCCTGGTGTCAGCCATGCTCGGCATGATCACCATTGCCCTGCTGGGGCTGGGTGGCGCGGTGCTGGCGATGATCGGAGCGGGCGCGAGCCTGTTGCATTTTGCCTTGGCGGCGGGTGTGGCGGGGGCGTTGGCACTGTGGCCATTGTGGTTTGTGGTGGGCGGCCAGTCGGGAGAAGGTGCGGTCGCGCCGTAATTCGAGATCGGTGTCGCCCTCTTCGCGGGCAAGCCCGCTCCCACAGTTACAGCGCAGCCCTCAAGCTTTGCGCTGTGCCTGTGGGAGCGGGCTTGCCCGCGAAGAGGCCCGAACTACCAGCGCAGCCCTCAAGCTTTGCGCTGTGCCTGTGGGAGCGGGCTTGCCCGCGAAGAGGCCCGAACTACCAGCGCAGCCCTCAAGCTTTGCGCTGTGT